>CANFVE010000061.1 GCA_947450365.1 Cytophagaceae bacterium | reverse complement strand
AGTACGGTTTTCCGCAGCTGTCTCAAGCTGGAAAAAATCCTGGAAGGATTGGACTTGGATATCCAGAAAATCTGGATAATTGATCACAGACTGCGTTTTCGCAAAGCTGTGTCTTCCTGTGGCAGTGATGTTACTCAAGGCTTTATACGTTTTAAATTAAAATGAAAAATGGCCCTAGGGCACAATTTCTCGCCGTTTTCGACGAAAATTAAAAGCTGAATGCCTCGTAGATGGAAAAATTTAAACCCCCTTTGCGCATTCCCTACGATAAAGAAATTGTGTTTCGGAATTTAAATTTCGGATAGGCCCGAAGGCTTGTACCCTAAAATAGCCTGCAAAATTACTGATAATATTTTGGAAAGCAATTATTTGTTGGGAATTTTTTCTAAGCTTGGGTAGCCTAATCATAAAACAGCCTATGCGCGCTAAAATCCATTATTATATACGTTTTGTCTTTGGACTGAGTAGGTCTGAATTACTTGCGATGTATTCCATATTCATTTTAATCAGTTTGTTTATCGGATATGAATGGCTACGTGCATGTGTCGAAGTACAGGAGGAGGGATTTGACTATCGGCCGGCATTTTGGTCGGGGGAATTGGTAAAGATTCCGGAATCTAGGAAATGGATGCCGAATTCAAAAGGGCGATTTGATACCTATAGTAAAAATTATTCTCGAAAAAAGGGTTCTGGGGTTTCGTTCGGGGAGGCGAGTTCGGGGGCGCGGACTAGGGCATATGTTCAAAAACGAATTTTGGCAGGCGAAATCGAGTTGGGAAGATCGGTGTATGCTCGTGGGCTTACTGGGAAGTTGATGGTCAGAGAGAAAAGGAGCAAATCTCAATCGGCTGCTTGGACCTTGGATATAAACCAGGCTGATTCTGTGGCTTGGGTGGGCTTGAAGGGGATTGGGCCGGGATATGCAAAGCGGATATTGAGCTATCGGGAGCGATTGGGTGGTTTTTATGCGGTGGACCAATTGAAGGAGATATATGGAATGGATACCCTATGGGTGGAGGCGAATAAGGGGCATTTGTTGGTCGGTGCGGGAATTTATAAAAAAATCGCGGTGAATCGGGTGGATTGGAATGCGTTTCGACATCCTTATATAAGTTATGCACAGGTGAAGGTTTTTTTGGCGTATCGAAAGCATCATCCTGTTTTGCAGGATTTTCAAGCCTTGGAACAAATCAAATTATTGGACCATTTGATGTGGAATCGTTTGCGGCCTTACCTGTCGTTTGAACCTTGAGAATTCGAAGGAAATTGGTAATTTTGGCTACAATATTCACAACAAACAAAATCAAAATTATGTCGGCAGGATTTTTTAAAGTGCCAAATCCCGTGAACGAGCCTATTTGGGCTTATGGAAAGGGGAGTCCGGAGCGTTTACGTTTGCAAGAGACCTTGGCCGATTTGCGCGGCAAACAAATTCATATTTCGATGCGAATCGCTGGGCGTTCGGTTTCCGGGTCTACGAAAGTACCGATGGTATGTCCGCATGATCATCAGCATATTTTGGGTTATTATGAGGAGGGAGGAGAGGAAGAGATTTCCCAGGCGATCGAGGCGGCTTTGGCGGCAAGAAAGACGTGGGCAGAGATGCCTTGGGAGCGTCGGGCTGCGATATTTTTGAAGGCGGCTGAATTGTCGGCGACGAAATATAGATTGGAATTGAATGCTAGGACGATGCTTGGGCAATCGAAGAATGTGTACCAAGCGGAAATTGACGCCGCGTGTGAGTGGGTAGATTTTTTGCGGTTCAATGTCCATTTTGCTTCGCAGATATATGCAGACCAACCGGTTTCTTCGGCCGGAGTGTGGAATCGATTGGAATATCGGCCTTTGGAGGGTTTTGTCTATGCCTTGACTCCGTTTAATTTTACGGCGATTGCGGGAAATTTACCTGCGGCTCCAGCCTTGATGGGGAATGTGGTGGTGTGGAAGCCGGCGCCTCAACAGGTCTATTCGGCGGGTTTACTCATGCAAATTTTAGAGGAGGCGGGTTTGCCGGCAGGGGTTATTAATTTAGTTTTCGCGGATGGTCCGGCGGCGGGTGCTGTGGTATTTTCGCATCGGGAATTTGCGGGGATCCATTTTACGGGATCAACGAAGGTGTTTCAAACCATTTGGAAACAAATCGGTAATAATATAGGTAGTTACAAATCGTATCCTCGCATTGTGGGGGAGACGGGTGGAAAGGATTTTGTGGTGGCACATGCTTCGGCGGATGTGAAGGCTTTGGTGACGGGCTTGATTCGGGGGGCATTTGAATACCAGGGGCAGAAATGTTCGGCGGCTTCGCGGGCCTATGTACCTGCGTCGTTATGGCCAGAGGTTAAGAAGGGTTTATTGGCCGATTTAGCCTCGATCCACATGGGTGGCACGGAGGATTTTGGAAATTTTGTGAATGCGGTGATTGACCAAAAGGCCTTTGATAAAATCACGTCCTATATACAGGTGGCGAAAAATTCGGCGGAGGTAGAGGTGATTGCGGGTGGGGGCTATGATGGTTCGAAGGGTTATTTTGTGGAGCCGACGGTGCTGTTGACGCGCAATCCACATAGTCAAACGATGGAGGAGGAGATATTTGGGCCTGTGTTAACGGTCTATGTGTATGAGGATGCGGAATGGATGGATACGTTGCGTTTGGTGGATGAGACATCCGCTTATGCGTTAACCGGTGCTATTTTTGCGCAGGATTCCTATGCGTTGGAGGAGGCAAAGCGTGTGTTGGTGAATGCGGCGGGGAATTTATATTTGAATGATAAGTGTACGGGGGCGGTGGTTGGCCAGCAGCCTTTTGGCGGGGCGCGTGCATCGGGGACGAATGATAAGGCGGGGTCTTATTTGAATTTATTGCGTTGGGTGTCTCCGCAGACGGTGAAGGAGGTATTTGTTTCTCCGGTGGATTATCGGTATCCGTTTTTAGAATCTTAGGAGTTGAAATTTCGATATGGATAAGAGGGCTTTTGGCCCTCTTTTTTTGCCTTAATCTGATGTGGAGTTATATAGAAAATTAGGTTATTCTTGATCATTATAAGGAATAATAAGGATCAGGATTTAGCCAAAGGAGTCGTTGAAAATTGATAATTTTTAAAGAGGCCTTGTTTAGGTTAAAATGGTCCAATTGTGTTTAAATGCGAGTATTTCAAAATTTCTTAAAAAAACCTTTGAAAAGATGTGCTTGATTTTCAGGGTATTAGGTTGGAATAGGCTAAAAGATTTGATAACATATTTGCGTTTAAAAAAATAATCCTACATCTTTGCACTCCCATTAGCTGACAAGCAAGATTGTTAGCGCGAGGCTGGAGAAAAAACGGGGTGATTTTAGGATCGCCAGGATGAGCGGGTTGCTTGTTTGGATTTTTTTGAAGGCGCAAGAGTTCTT
>CANFVE010000060.1 GCA_947450365.1 Cytophagaceae bacterium | reverse complement strand
TTTGGCCTCCGACGCCTCCCCGATTATCGAGTATACGAAGCGGGTGATTTATGTGAACGATTATGAATTGGCCATCATTTCCAAGGACGAGATTATCCTCAAAAACCTGGGCAATGAGCCGATTACACCCTATATCCAGCAATTGGACATGGAATTAGCCCAAATCGAAAAGGGTGGCTATGACCATTTTATGTTGAAGGAGATTTTTGACCAACCGGCCAGTTTGACCGATTGCCTTCGGGGTCGATTGGATATGGAGCATTTGAGCTTGACGCTGGCGGGTGTGGAAGATCATTTATCGGTATTTACGCAGGCCAAACGGATTGTGATTGTGGCCTGTGGGACGAGTTGGCACGCTGGCCTCGTTGCCGAATACATGATCGAAACCCTTTGTCGGATCCCGGTGGAGGTGGAATATGCCTCGGAATTCCGGTATCGTAATCCGGTGATTGGCCCGGGCGATGTGATTATTGCCATATCCCAAAGCGGGGAAACCGCGGATACTTTAGTCGCCATCGAGCGCGCTAAAGA
Organism: Cytophagaceae bacterium; assembly: GCA_947450365.1. GTDB lineage: Bacteria > Bacteroidota > Bacteroidia > Cytophagales > Spirosomataceae > Aquirufa. Next base: position 3,015 of record CANFVE010000060.1, on the reverse strand, counting down.
ACAAGGCGCCTTTATTTTTGGGGTCGTGAATGCGGTGGGCTCTTCCATTGCCCGACTCTCCCATTCCGGTGCCTATACCCATGCGGGTCCGGAGATAGGCGTGGCGAGCACAAAGGCCTTTACGGCGCAATTGAACGTCTTAGCCATGATGGCTATGAAGATCGGGAAGGAAAAAGGAACATTGTCTTCTGAAGAATACAATCGCTACCTGGCTGAATTAGCCCAAATCCCAGCGAAAGTAGAGAAAACCCTAGCCACCCACGAGCAAGTCAAAGCCGTAGCGGCACATTATGCAGAAGCGCGGGATTTCTTGTTTTTGGGCCGGGGCTATAATTTCCCGGTGGCGCTGGAAGGGGCCTTGAAATTAAAGGAAATCTCCTACATCCACGCGGAAGGCTATCCAGCTGCGGAGATGAAACATGGCCCAATTGCCCTCGTGGACGAAAACCTACCCGTCCTCTTCATCGCGACCCAAGACGCCTATTACGAGAAAATTGTCAGCAATATTCAGGAAATCAAAGCCCGCAAAGGTAAAGTCATCGCCGTGGTCACCGAAGGCGACACGCTCATCAGCGGCATGGCGGATCATGTCTTAGAAGTCCCGGCGGTGGATGAGCTCCTAGCGCCTCTTTTGAGTGTTTTGCCTACGCAGTTATTGTCATATTATATCGGTGTCCTCAGAGGCTTGGATGTGGATAAACCGAGAAATTTAGCAAAAAGTGTGACGGTGGAATAAATTCAATTTTTATTGATAAATTGCGTTATAACAATAATGATAACATCAATATTTCTATTTTTTTTCCAATAGGATTTATAGAAACAAGGTTAATAAATATCATTATACGCCTTTCAAATCTATTTGAAAAATAGTTTAAAAAATGAAAATCTGGAAAATAGGATTAATAATTTGGTTATTTTTTGTTTCACTAATTATTTTTGGTTGGGCAGTTTGGCACATAGTCAACGGGGGTCAGTTAATTAAAGAGCCATATTCAACAGTTGTAATTAACCTAGCAAAATTTCCTGCGAATTTAAGGGAAATTTTAGCGTCAACTGATGAAGATAATATTCCAACATTTATAAAAAATAAAAATTATAAGCAATCACTTACAAAGCTTAACAAAAAATATCATGCCACAGGTTTTTTGCTTTTATCTTCAATAAATTCTAAAACCTTACTTCCTGAGGTGAAATTGTTCGATTTAAATTCCAATAAATTTTTAAAAAAATGGAAAATAAATTTCCCCCTTAACACAAATGAAATTTCAAAAACTAGTTTTAGATTTATTCATCCACTTTTACTGAATGATTCTTCTATTATTACAAATACTTCACTAAAAACATATAGAATTAATTCCCAAGGTAATTTAATTTGGAAAAGTGACGCAATTACCCACCATTCATTAGAAAATGATCACGATGGAAACCTTTATGCACCTAGTCGATCAATAAAAAAAGATGTTTTAAAAACCACCGAACCAATTCTAAAGTTAGATAATGACTATATAACAAAAATAAATTCAAATACAGGAAAAACTATTAATAAAAAATCCATTGGTAAAATTTTAATAGAAAATGGATATCAAACTTTACTCTTTAGTAGTAATGCAGAAACTGACTTTATACACACAAATGATATACAACCAGCAACAACTAATTCGAATTACTGGAGAATTGGAGATTTATTAATTAGTTTGAGACACAAAAGTACTGTATTTCTATATCGGCCTTCAACAAATAAAGTGTTATGGTTAAAAACAGGACCTTGGCTAAATCAACATGATTGTGATTTCATTGGCAATAATAAAATAGGGGTATTGGGAAATGATTTAGTTAGACCAGTAGACGATCTGCTTAATGGACATAATAATCAATATATTTACAACTTTGAGACGAAAAAAACATCAACGATTTATACAAAAATGTTTCGAGAAGGTCGAATAATAACCAAAACTGAAGGCAGATCTGATATTTTACCAAATGGCGATTTATATGTCGAGGAAACAAATTATGGGAGAATAATTTTTGGAGACAAAAATGGAGTTAATGCTATTTTTGTTGACAGAATGGATAAAGATCACATTGCTATGCTCGGGTGGTCAAGATATTACAGTAATGAAGAAATGAAAGCAATTTTCAAAAAATAAAATATATGGAATTATTATACATTGGCCCTGGTATGGGAGCTGGAGTCATTGCGGCAACTTTAGGAATTTTACTTTCACTCATTATTTCCCTGTTTGCTATATTATGGTATCCTTTCAAAAAACTAATTCAATTTATTAAAAGTAAAATAAATTGAATTTCATTTTATCCATAATTTCTGGAATCCTAACATATGTTCTTTTAAAGAAAATTCCTTTAAATAGGAGTTTGAAAGATATTATAACGATAAATAAAACTGTTTTATCGATTATAATCGATAAAACATTACCAGATGACATTAAACAAAAAGAATTATTTTCTAATTCTTTGAACTTATTAATTCAATCCCTATTTCTAGGGTGCTATTCAATTCTTATTTTACTGCCGACATTTTTAAATTACTATTTAATTATAAGTAATAAACAGCAAATCTACTCTCTAATTATACTAAGTTTTTTTCAAGTATTTGGCTTTTTTATAAGTCACTTAATCTTTAAAAAAGTTGAAAAATAGTTATACATTTCTTCAAAGAATACTTCATAAAATATCATTGGAAAATGGTATATTTTTAGAAGCAAGCTTTCATTTGGAAAAAGAAATTCAGAAATATTATTTAAAGGCGGCGCCTAAAATTCCAAAGGTTTTTATTTCAGGCTTATCAAGATCCGGAACTACATCAATTTTGAACAATTTAGTAAATGAAGGTTCATTTTTCTCATTAGGATATAAAAATCTGCCTTTTATCATGATGCCAAGTCTTTCAAAAAAAATATACAGCCCTAAAATAAATAAAACATTTAAGGAAAGAGCTCATGGAGATTCTATATTGGTAAATGAAGAAAGTCCAGAAGCCATCGATGAAGTATTTTG
>CANFVE010000059.1 GCA_947450365.1 Cytophagaceae bacterium | reverse complement strand
TCATTCCGCAAGGTAAAACTGGGACTCGAATAGCCATCCAATACCTGCGTGATGGTGGAGCCTACTAAATAGGTATTCGTGGAACCACCATATTTATAGGTAGTAGGCGTGAGACCGGGGCGAGGAAAGATGCCGTTGGCATTCGCATAGTCCAATAATTCATTGTAGGCATATAACTTATATCGGCCATTCGGGTAGGTGATCGGCCGACCCGTCATGTAAGTAAAATTCGCATTAAAGGAAATGCGCTTCGTAAAGCGATTATTCAGGACAAATTTAAAGGTATGGGGCGTATCAAAATTCGCCGGAAACTCGAGCCCGAAATTCGCAGGTGCTTGATCGGCAGTGGCTTCGATTTGTCGGAACGTTCGTGCATAGGTATACGAAATCCAGCCGGTCAAACGAATTCCACGGGCCTTTTTCAAGAAAAGTTCAGCGCCATAGGCGCGTCCTTTGCCGACTAATAATTCGGTTTCCACCGTCGGGTTTAAATACAAAGCGGCCCCATCCACATAATCGACCACGTTTTTCAAATCCTTGTAATATACCTCTAGGGACGTTTCGAAAACAGCATTTTGGTCATTGGTAAAATTCTTAAAGATACCGAGTGAGTATTGATCGGCTATTTGTTGGGGTAAATACGGATTAGCATTCTTCCAAACATCTACCGGGGAAATGGCCATGGTGTTTGACAACAAATGCCTAAACTGCTGCATACGTGTAAATCCTGCTTTAATGGAAAGACTTGTGTCTACTTTAAATGCCAGAGACAATCGAGGCTCAAAACCCCCATAGGTCTGAATGACGGATCCTGCCGCATATTGAGTCGTGTCTTTTAACGTATTAAAGGCGCGGGGAGTACCGGTTTTGTAGGTATAAAAGTCGAGAGGGCCGACGAGTTGGTACATTGCATAGCGCAATCCATAATCTAAACTAATTTTCTCTGTCAAACGCGTGCTATGACCGATATAGGCAGACATTTCCCTCGAATTTTCCGTTGTCATCGGAAATTTTTCAATCGCGGACCCCGGCGCATTTGGCAGAAAACTTCCCGCATCATTTTGGAAAGCACTGAATTCAAATCCGAGATCCAAGCGATTTTTAGGATTGATTTCCCAGCTCAGATCCTCTTTTATAGATTTCTGAATAATGGAGGGCCGCCAAATAAATTCAACCCCCTGTTTCAAGCCTTCAATTCCATAGGCATAATCACTCATGAAAGCGGTAAAATTATGAGAAATCTTCGTACCGATGAGCGCATTGTGTTTAAAACTAAACACTTTTGTATTCCAGGAATACAGGGTATCCGATGCGAATTTAAATCCATCATTACTTACATAGGCGGATAAAGAAATACGTTGGTTCTTCCCAAATCGATGCGTCAATTTCACATTGACATCATAAAAATCAGCCTTACTTTTTGCCAAAGCCGGATTTGGAAAATACTTCATGTAGAAGTCAGACAAGGATCCACGGGCTCCGACAATTAAAGATGTTTTTCCTTTGATCAGCGGACCATCGAAAAGTAAACGGCTGGAAATCGGCCCGACACCCCCTTCAACTCCCCATTTTTCCACATTCCCTTCCTTTAATCGCACATCTAAAACCGAAGATGCCCGACCGCCATACATGGATGGAATACCCCCCTTAAATAAACTCAAATCCTGGACCATATCGGCATTAAAACCGGTAAAAAAGCCAAACAAATGAGACGTATTAAATAAGGGCACGCCGTCCAAAAGCACCAAATTTTGATCCACATTTCCGCCCCGCACATTAAAACCAGAGGCCCCCTCCCCGATGGTAGAAACACCTGGCAACAACATAATACTTCGTATTACATCTGCCTCGCCCATTAGATTGGGTAATTTCTTTAGGGTTTTGGAAGACATTTTTTCCACGCCCATGAGGGTTCGATTGACATTGGCATCGGCTTTTTCGGCGGTAATAACAACTTCATCGAGTAACTGTTCCGCCCGTTGCAATGCCACCGAAATATCCATCGATTTCGTTAGTTCAATCCGCTCTAATTTGAATTTATAACCCAAACTACGCACAACAATTTGGTAGGTTCTGGCGGGAAGCGTGAGGGAAAATCGGCCCGAAGAATCTGTTTTTGCTCCAATCGACAAACCCGAAAAAAGGACATTAGCACCTTCTAAGGGCGCTTTCGTCTCGAGATCAGTCACCCGACCCGATAAAATCACATAGCCATTTTTTTGGGCCCATGCGCTGAGAGGCAAGCAAAATAAAAGAATCAATAGGATAGCCCTCATTTGTGTGTATTTCGTAAAATGAGCAAGCCTTTTGCCTGCTTCCACTCGGGATCAAACCCCCCTGCCGGAAATTTAGCCACCGCGTGACTTCCCAGCACCAGGTCGATGTCGCCATCTCCGTCGATATCACCCGCGTCCATGACGCTCCAGCGGCCTAAATGATTGATCGGCATTGTTTTTTGGAGAAAGGTTTTTCCTTGGTTTTCGATGTACATAAAACCTTCCAAAGGTCGTTTGGCCACATCTGGAAAAAGGGCAATCGATGCAATATCTTGATCTCCGTCGCCATCAAAATCGGCAGCAATTGCTTTGGTCGCACCATTTTGTGGAAAAAATTGCCAAGGTTTAAAGGTGAAATTTCCTGTATTTTGATAGATATAAATTCCGTGGTAGGGTTTTAAAACCGTTGAAAAATCGGCATTATCCCCGGCCGTGCATACTAAATCCAGATCACCGTCGCCGTCCATGTCGACTAAATCAAAGGATGAGGTTCCATAAATAGAAGGGAAGCGTTGCAATACACGTTCCTTAAATGTCAAATTTCCTTCATTCACATACAAAATCACTCGTTCATCTCCTTGTGCAAACAAACTCGCAATGTCCAAACGCCCGTCTTGATTAAAATCCCGAACGATGGTGCGCGTAGCGCCGGTCTGCGGATTTAAAACCGTTTTTTGATATAGGCCTTTGCGATCACTTTTCCACACGGTTAGTCCCCCTTCTTTAAAGCCAAATTCGCTCAAAATCAATTCGTCGCCCGCCTCGGAATCCAGGTTTTGGGCGGATAAATATATCGGTCGATTCAAGCCTTTTAAGATAGACTTTTTGACTACAAATTTTCCATGGGATAAATCGACCCAATTGGTGTAGCCATTTACCTCTGGATTCGCTTGCGTCGTGGTACCGATGTAGGTGAAAAAATAGTGATTAAGGCCCATTTTTTCGATGTGTGTTAAGGCGTTTTGATTGGAAATTTGTTGGAGCACGTGTCCTTTGGAATCCAATTGCCAGATAATCCGATTGGATTGATCACCGGCTAGGATTTGTCGGCCCGCCGCATCAATCGAAATACCCGTCATATTCGGAAATGTAGCATTGGGAATCTCAAGTTTCACATCCTCCACCACAAACTGCCCAGTTAACTCCGACAAAGGTGCGTAACTCGCTTCCGGCAAACTTTCAGGTGCCTGATCGATGTAATAGGCTTTGATTTTCTCGTAATCTTCCTTGGAAATCATCGGCGTGGAAGGCCTTAAAATAGTATAATCCTTTAAGGGGGCTGGTAAATTTGCAATTTCTTCCTCAATGCCCATCAAAATTCCCATGTAAGGAAGGGTGCTTAATTGCCATACGTTTTTGGGCAACATCCCCGGCGAAGGCAATACATGGCAAGAGGTACAATAGGTTTTCGCCAGCGCTTCCCCTTCTTCCACTTTTTTCCCACAGGACCATAAACTTATTTCGGCCAGGCCTACAAGCAACAATAAACCGAAAAACAGGCGTTTATTGAGGTGCATTAAGGGAGTTTTCTGAAAAGTTGGATGTTTTCATTATTCCGCGTCACAAAATACAAAGGGCCTTTTGGGGTACGGACGGTTTTGATATCCCGCACATCGCCTTCTTGTAAAAACCCAGTATCGGTAGGAACTAAGGCCTTAAAATGACCTTTGCCATCGCCTTTCAAAATCAAGCCAAAAAACGCATCGTACCGGGCTTGGTACATAGAAGCGCCATTAAAATTACCCCCAATGATCACATCTAATTTTCCGTCTTTGTCCACATCCTCGCTACGGAGTACCATAATTTTGGACACTTGGGCTAAACTAGGCAATGCGCTCATCTTAAATTTACCGCCTCCGATATTTTCAAGGTAAACAGATTCAAAGGTATTGATCAATTT
>CANFVE010000058.1 GCA_947450365.1 Cytophagaceae bacterium | reverse complement strand
TTTTCTAAGGCTTGGGCTAAATGCCAGGCGACATGTCCGGCGCCGATGAATGAAATCTTCATAGATTAGTAAATGGTTTCGCGTTTGGAACCGACAAATGGAATCCATTGCGTATCCAAAATTCCTGAAAAATTTCGCAAAAACATAACGAATGAAGGCTTAAATGGAAGTCGGGCTAAATGCATGCCCGCTTCCTCGGGTGTTTGATCCCCTTTTTTGGCATTGCAATATTTACAAGCGGTGGTTAAATTATCCCAGGAGGTTCTTCCCTGACGGGATTTTGGCATCACGTGATCTAAGGTCAAATGATCTTTGGAACCGCAATATTGGCACATATTTCCGTCACGTTTAAAAATATTTTGCCGGGTTAGCACCACGCCTTTGTAAGGAAAATAGACGTAGCGATTTAATCGGATGACGGAAGGAAAGGGAAAAGTTTGGGAAATGGAGTGCAATTTGGCGGTGCTGGATTCGGCGACTAATTCGGCTTTGTTCAGGTAGACCAAAAGGAAGGCTTTGGGCATTGAACAAATCGTGAGAGCGCTGTAATCTTGATTCAGAACTAATACCTTTTGACTCATAGAAACGGGATTAGAATACCTTTTAAAGTTAGTAAAATAATCGACTGAATCCCAAGGGCTTGAAGATAAAATTTGGGCACATTCGAGGGAATGAAACAGAATGTGTAAATTTGCAAAAAAAAGAACGCGCGTGATGTCAACTTTGTTGGAACGAATCAAATCCCTCTCCCTCGCAAATGCCCAAGAAACGGTCAAAAACCGGCATCATTTGCATCAAAATCCAGAACTCTCTTACCAAGAAAAAGAGACACAGGCCTATGTGGAAGCTCAATTGCAGGCGATGGGAATTTCGTCGAGCCGTATTGCGGATACGGGCCTGATTGCGTTAATTGAGGGAAAAAATCCGTCGAAAAAGGTGGTTGCCCTACGGGCCGACATGGATGCCTTGCCTATCTTCGAAGCTAATCAAGTCCCTTATAAATCCCAGCGGGAAGGCGTTATGCATGCTTGTGGGCATGATGTACATACATCATCTTTGCTCGGTACAGCCAAAATTTTACAAGAAATTCGGGGAGAATTTGAAGGGACCGTTAAATTATTATTTCAACCTGCCGAGGAAAAAGCACCGGGCGGAGCTAGTTTTATGATTCGGGATGGGGCTTTGCAAAATCCGATTCCCTCGGGGATTTTAGGGCAACATGTGGCGCCGAATATACCCGTTGGGAAAATAGGTTTCCGAGAAGGCATGTACATGGCCAGTGCGGATGAATTATACCTAACGGTGAAGGGGAAAGGTGGCCACGGAGCCATGCCGGACATTTGTGTAGATCCGATTTTGATTGCTTCCCATATTATTGTGGCGATGCAACAAATCATTTCTCGAAATAAAAACCCGCGTTTGCCATCCGTATTAACCTTTGGGAAAATCGAAGGCTTGGGTGCGACCAACATCATTCCGGATGAAGTGAAAATCCAAGGTACTTTCCGGGCCATGGATGAGGAATGGCGCGCGGACGGACTGGCCAAAATGAAAAAATTAGCCGAAGGAATGGCTGAAGCCATGGGCGGTACCTGTGAATTCGAGGTGTTAAAAGGATATCCCTTTTTACAAAATAATCCGGAACTAACTCGCCGAATGAAGGAAGCGGCGATTGCCTACATGGGCGCGGACCAGGTGATCGACTTGGATATTTGGATGGCTGCGGAGGACTTCGCTTGGTATACGCACCATGTGGATGCTTGTTTTTATCGATTGGGCACGCGGAATGAGGCACGAGGAATCATCAGTGGTGTGCACACGCCTACGTTTGACATCGATGAAGAAGCCTTGGAAATTGGTCCGGGATTGATGGCCTGGTTGGCCATTCAGGAATTACAACTTACTTAGGAAATTCGAGCGGATCTGGCCATTTGAACGTATAATTCAAGCGTTCTGCTAGAGCGTCTCCAGAAACTATTTTCCCACCCAAACAAGGCTGGGAATCATCCCAAAGCCCGATAGGTAGGCCTCTTTGTTCGCAGTCATGAATACCCACCTCCATTTTACTCGGGTGCTGAGGTGCGACAAGATTATATATACCTGTGGAAATCGATTCCGTAGCTTGCGCAATAAGCGCAACTACATCATCCTTATGAATATAATTCACAGGGCAATTCGCACCATCATTTCGTTTCCCAGAGAAATATTTCGCTACATAGCGATCTCCGCCCATGAGGCCTCCTAAACGAAGGATAAGTGAGGGGATTTTAGAGGACTGAACGATGGCTTCGGCTTTAGCCATTAACGAGCTTACTTGAATTTCAGAATCTTCGGTCACGATATCAGACACATTTTGATAAACGGATGTGGAAGAGAGGAAAATAATTTTGCTGGTGATGCTAGGGTTGATTTGTTGGATCCAATCCTGTAAAATTTCCAGGTAATGTTCTTCTGAATTTTTCTTCCGACGAAGAGGAATGGCCCAAATGTGAATCTCCGATTCGCACATGGAGACCCAGGCTTGTTCCGGCATGCCGGGTTCGGCACGAAAATCCAAGACCTTGATATTCGGATGAGCGGCTTGTTTATGTGCGGAAGAAGCGGAAACTTGCACCTGGAAATCGGCAAGTGCTAATTTAAATGCGAGAGGTGCTCCGACCCAACCACCACCAAAAATACTCACTGTCTTTTTCATAATTTTTTGCACCTTTGGAACAAAAGAACAACAAAATTAGTTGTAAACCTCATTAGCGCAGGCAAGCCATGAATAAATTGATTTTTGTCCCCTTTATTTCTTTATTGATTTTTGCGGTTGACTACTATGTATGGCAGGCGGTAAAAACGGCGACACTCCAAAGTTCGTCCGGGCTTCAAATGGGCGTAAAATGGGCGTATTGGGGTTTTACAAGCTTGGTTATATTGGGTATTTGGGGATATAATTTTCTCCCCTTGCATGTATGGAAAAATGAGATTCGGATCACCTTTATGGCCTTGGTGATGATTTCGGTGATATCAAAATTGTTTATTGTGATCTTTTTATTGATCGAAGATATTACGCGGATTATTCGCTGGGCTTTTCATGGGGTAAAAATGCGGATAAGTTCGACCGATTATGCACCGGGCGACATTTCAAGAAGTGAATTTTTATCCAAGGCGGCCTTGGCGGTGGGTGCTGTTCCGGCGGCGACTTTTGCATTTGGAATTATTTCGGGGGCCCATGATTATCGGGTGGAACAGATTTCTTTGAAGATTCCAAAATTACCCAAGGCCTTTCGTGGCATGAGGATAGCCCAGGTTTCGGATATACATACGGGCAGTTTTTTTAATAAGACGGCGGTGAAGGGAGGCGTGGAGATGTTGATGCGCGAAAAACCCGATGTCATCTTTTTTACGGGGGATTTGGTGAATAATGAGGCTAAGGAAGTAACGGATTATTTTGAGATTTTCTCTAAATTAAAAGCGCCTCGGGGTGTTTATAGCACCTTGGGGAACCATGATTATGGGGATTATGTGCGTTGGAAATCGCCAGCTGCCAAAAAGCAAAATTTAAAGGATTTAATGAAGGCGCATGAATTAATGGGCTATGATTTATTGATGGATGAACATCGCTTTTTGGAGGAGTCTGGGGAGAAATTAGCGATCATTGGGGTACAAAATATCGGCGTGGGAAGATTCCCATGGTATGGTAATTTAGAAAAGGCCCAGAAGGGAACTGAGGAGGCGGCGGCCAAATTATTGCTCTCACATGATCCATCCCATTGGAATGCGGAGGTGACGAAAAAGTACAAGGATATTGATGTAGCCTTTGCGGGACATACACATGGTTCGCAATTCGGAGTTAAAATAGGGGATTTCAGATGGTCCCCATCACAATACATCTACAAGCAATGGGCTGGCTTGTACCATGAGGATGACCAACAGTTGTATGTGAATCGAGGATACGGCTACTTGGGTTATCCGGGGCGGGTAGGTATGCCCCCAGAAATTTCAATCTTCACCTTGAGTTAAATGAATCAACCAAATTTAGATTTTAAATTTGCCGATTAGCAAAAAAATCCTAATTTTGTGTCCCTAATCATGGTTTCGTGGCCGAGTGGCTAGGCAGAGGTCTGCAAAACCTTCTACAGCGGTTCGAATCCGCTCGAAACCTCAAAAAACCTCCCAAGCGGGAGGTTTTTTTGTTTCACCCGATATCTTACAAATCCTTCTTTAAATAATTCAAATTTGATTTGGCCTTATTTTGAAAAATTCTAAATAACCGTTCAATCCTTAAAAAATCCTGAAATTGATTTCAAAATTAATTGTTTCCTAAAAAATCGGATTGTAGTTTTGCGGACTGAATTAAAATGAGAATTCCAAGCTTATGTTTTGTAAAAAATCAACTCTCGTTACCTTTCTTTTTTCCATCGTCTTGTTTTTAGCTTCCGCTAGCGCTACGATTGCCCAAGATGCGGCAGAAGGAGAATCGTTATTTAAAAACAACTGTGCCGCATGTCACAACACATCTGATGAGGTTTTAGTAGGTCCTGGTTTAAAGGGAATTACGGAGCGTCGTCCGATTGAATGGATCGTGAAATGGGTACATAATCCACAAGCAGTTATTGCTTCGGGGGACAAATACGCGAATGAGCTTTATAATAAGTTCAATAAAGCGGCTATGACACCATATCCAAATTTTTCTGAGGCACAAATCAAAGGAATTGTAGCTTACATCGATGCATCAAATGCAGCTCCGGCAGCTCCGGCAGCAGGCGCAGCTCCAGCAGCGGGCGCGGCACCGGCAGAAGGAGGCAAAAGCTCGGGAGGGATGATGGAAGTTTTATTAGTTGGCTTATTGATCATCATGGTATTGGTGTTAATCGCCTTATTATCGATTGTAAATACGTTAGGTAAACTTTCTGGTACGGATGCAAGTACTTCTGAAGTTCCTTTATTGAAGCGCTTTGCTGAAAATGCAAAAACGTTAGCAGCGAACTCTGCGATTAAGACAGGAATTATTGTTTTGGTTTTATTATTGGGAGGGAAAGCGACGATTGATGCGGCGTATGGCGTAGGAATCCACCAAGGATATGCACCAGAGCAGCCGATTAAATTTTCACATAAATTACACGCTGGACAATACCAGATCAACTGTAACTATTGCCATACTGGCGTATATGAAGGAAAAGGAGGAAATGTGCCTTCGGCGAACATTTGTATGAATTGCCACAATGCCATCAAACGTGAATCTCCTGAAATTCAAAAAATCTATCGTGCTTTAGAAAACGATGAGCCGATTCAATGGGTTCGCGTGCACAATTTGCCAGATTTAGCTTATTTCAATCACTCGCAACATACGAATGTGGGTGGTTTGGAATGTAAAAGTTGCCACGGCGAAATCGAAAAAATGGAAGTGGTAGAACAACGCTCATCTTTAACGATGGGATGGTGTATTGATTGTCACCGTCAAACAGACGTAAATGCAAAAGGAAATGCATACTATGACAAATTGGTAGAGATTCACAACAAGGACAGCAAAACTCCTTTGAAAGTGCAAAACATCGGTGGCTTAGAGTGTTCTAAGTGCCATTATTAATAGCTTAAAAATAGATTCAAAATTAGTCTGAATACGAAAGATTATATGGAAAATTCGAACAAGAGGTATTGGAAAGGGAT
>CANFVE010000057.1 GCA_947450365.1 Cytophagaceae bacterium | reverse complement strand
GCATATCAACAATTAAAAGAAAAAGGCATCGAAGGCCTCGTGGCCATCGGTGGCAACGGAACGTTTACAGGTGCTGAGATTTTTTACAATGAGTTTAAAATTCCTACCGTAGGAGCTCCTGGTACGATAGATAATGATTTGTATGGAACGGATTATACGATTGGTTACGATACGGCTGTCAATACAGCATTAGATGCCATCGATAAAATTCGGGACACAGCAGATTCGCATGACCGTGTATTTTTTATTGAGGTCATGGGGCGTGATTCGGGTTATATTGCCATTGAATGCGGGATTGCTGGTGGGGCGGAAGCGGTGATGATTCCAGAGAATTTAACGCCAATTTCTGAAATTGTGAATATTTTAGAACAAGGCATTTCCAAAGCGAAATCCTCTTCGATCGTCGTCGTGGCGGAAGGAGATGAAGAAGGAAATGCGCAAATTATCGCTAAAAAGATTAAAGAAAGTATCAATCGGGATTTGGATATTCGCGTGACGACTTTGGGTCATATCCAACGAGGTGGTATTCCCACCGCCTTTGATCGTATTTTAGCCTCACGATTAGGATTAGGAGCGTTGGAAGGTTTGTTGCGTGGGGAGAAAAATGTGATGGCAGGTGTGGTGAACAATCAATTGATTTATACACCTTTTCATGATACGATTACAAAGAAAAAACCGGTCTCGGAAGATTTGATTCGAATGGTGGAAATATTATCTATTTAACAATAGCCAACCATCTTATAAATTACAAAACCTGCCGCCTCACGAATTAAATCTGACATCTTGTCTAGGTTTTCGGAGGTAGGAAAAACATAGGAGAGGATACCTTGAGGGGTATCCTTTTTTTTGAAGTCTACCGGAAACGCTTTAACCTTAAAACCAACTTTTTCAAAGCAGGCGATGGAGCGGGGCATGTGCATCGCGGAGGTAATCAGAAGAATGCTGTCTTTTTTGCTAAAATGAGCTAATTTTTTCGCTGTATAACTCGCATTTTCATGTGTATTTCTGGCTTGTGTCTCTAAAAAAATGTCCGATTCTTTGACACCCATAGCGACCATGAGCGCTTTCGTTTTTTTAGATTCTTCCGTGCGATCAATTCTTAATTTACCTATGCTCGTATTTCCTCCTGTAATTAATATCTTTTTTATCTGACCTTGTTTGTATAATAAAATGGGTTGCATCATTCGATCCGCGGTTTCTCCCACATGAATGGCTTGTTCATCTTGGCGGCCACCACGAATCATTCCGCCACCTAAAACAACAGCCCATGTATATTTTTCAGCGGGTTTAAGCTGAATTTCTTGGCTTTCATATTGGCTTTGAAAAAAATTAATAAAAGCCTCATTGCTTAATAGAAACAAGATAATTAGGTTAGCCACTAAGGCTTTTTTTCGATTCTTTTCTTTCTTACTTAGCAATGCAATGAGCATCAAAAGAAATATCCAAGAAATTGGTAAAAGTATGAAGTCGATAATTTTAGATAGCGCAAAAAACATTGTAATTTTAAATTCGTTAGTCAGTAAAATTATCGCTATTCTATGAAATTTATTGGGTTTTGTTCACTTATTTTAATGCTTTCTGGGCCATTGTTTGGACAAGGGTATCAGTCCGGTTTTTCCATCAAAGGAAAAATGCAAGGTTTGAAAAATACGGAAGTTTATTTAGCGCATTATTTTGGATCGACCCAACAAGTGATTAAAGATACCGCCTCCGTAGATGAACAAGGTAATTTCCATTTTCAAGGTACCGAGGATCTGCCGCTTGGTTTGTATTTGATTTCATTTCAAAAGACTAAGTTTCTAGATTTTATCTTAGGGAATTCTAATTTTTCTTTTGAGACAGACACCTTAGAAGCCATCGCTCATATGAAAGTCAAAGGCAGTCCAGAAAATGAGGCTTTTTATGCCTTCCAGAATGAAATGATGAAACAATATGGGGTATTAAGGGATCCTAGTTTAGCTCCTGCACAAATTAATTCACTTCGCCAAAGCATCAAGAAGTATCAAGACACGTGGCTACAGACCAATAAGAATTTATTTGTGTCAAAATTGATTAAAGCCACTTTTGACCCTGAAATCCCAGCGTTTAAAAGGATCGTTAAGACTAAAAAAGATAGTGCGGATTTATATCAATATCAATATGGTTACTATAAAAAACACTATTTTGATAATATAGATCTAAACGATGATCGATTTATTCGGACGCCTTTTCTGCAAAGGAAGATTGATAAGTTTTTTGAAGATTTAGTTGTTCAAGAATCAGATTCAATTCGTAAAGAGGCTGATAATCTATTAAGACCTATCCAGAATGCGGATGTACGTAAGTATGTCATTTATAAAATAGCGAGTACCTACGAAAACCACAATGTAGTGGGTACAGATGCGGCTTTCGTGCATATGGCGGAGAAGTATTATTTAGGAGAACCAGCTTTGTGGGATACATCTACGGTCCGACGAATGAAAGAAAGAGTTCAAGTATTAAAGCCTCTTTTAATCGGGAAACGAATTCCTAATATGTTTTTGACTGATCCCCAGGGTAAATTGATTCAATTGCATGCCACAGGTGGTAATTATACAGTCATGTTTCTATATGATCCTGATTGTAGCCATTGCAAAGAAGAAACGCCAAAATTACTTGCGCAAAATGCGTATTTTAAAAGCAAAGGCATTCAGGTATTTGCTGCATCCATCGTTCGAGATATGGATTTGTGGAAAAAATTTATTTCGGAGTTTAAAATTCAGTCATGGATTAATGGGATTGATATTCATAAAAATCAAAAATCGGGCAAGGAAGAATATTATACGGACTTTAGAAATACGTTCGATGTATATTCGACTCCTATTGTTTATATTTTAGATAAGAATAAGAAAATCATTGGTAAGCGAATTCCCGTGGATAAAATTCAAGAATTTATCGAGTTTACTGAGAAGAAGTCGAAATCGCTTAAATAGTTTCTTTGATTAATAAACCGATAGGTTTTTCGCAATTAAATTTCCTTGACCTAATTCCTTTTTGTAATAAGGGATAGATTATTTCTTCGTCGATCTGCTTTTTTAATTGCTGTAAAGTTTGATTCAAAACACTATTTGAAATTTGAACAACTTCTTTGGTTTCAAGGTCGGAAAGCGTGATTTGTTGGCCTTCCTTTAATTCGTTTACAGATTCCTCTGAGGGATGAAATACGTGTAAAAGCGTTAATTGATTATTCCGAAAGGCTAAAGATCGACAAGCTTGAATAAATTCAGCATATTCTGAACTTGGGAATAGTAAATCGCTAAGCAAGAAGATCATTTTTTTTTTGCCTAAGGATTCCATGACGGTTAAAAATCCTTCTGAAAAATTTGTTTCATTGGGTTTTGTCGGACTATGTCTTAGTTGTTCTAATTGCTCTAGAGTTCGTTGCAAATGAGCTTTTGAGTTCGAAATAGGTGTTTCCGTGATTGTGTTATTTTGAAAAAGAACTAGGCCAAAGGCATCATGTTGTAAATGCAAAATATGACACATGATGGCAATCCACTGAATGGCTTTTTCCATTTTTAAGGTATTTTCTACTGGGAAATACATGGAAGAGGAGGTGTCTAAAACAAAAATAACTTGAATGTTCCGTTCGTCTTGATGCCGTTTTTTATAGAGCTTTTCTGTTTTTCCGTATAACTTCCAGTCGATTTGCCTTGGATTGTCACCTGTTTGGAAATGCGTATACTCTTTAAATTCGGATGAAAAGCCATGAAATGGGCTTTTGTGTTTTCCATGATAAAGCCCCTCTGAATTTTCCTTGGCTATGATTTCGAGGGATCTATTTTCTTTTTTTTCGAATAGTTCGTTTAGGCTTTGCATGTACTTGTTTCTTTTTCCGCTTTGTGACTTTACGTTTACTAGGTTTACGCTTTTTGAGGTATTTTTTGTGTTTGATATTCCGTTTGATGCGGTATTTTTTTCGGTATTTGAGTCGTGTTTTTTGGTAATATTTCCGACTGAATTTAGGGCTCGTTTCGAGGGTAAGTTGCTGATAAGGAATCAACATCTGTTCATTCTCAAACCCAACCACCTTGATTTTAACCTTGGCTAATCCTTGTTTTCTTAATTGTAATTTTTTAGCCCCAATTTCTGTTAAATCGATGATTCGTCCACGTTTATAAGGCCCCCGATCATTGATTCGAACGATGATTGATTTTCGATTGGATAAATTGGTTACCTCTACGAGCGTATTGAATGCATAGATACGATGCGCGGCGGTTAAGCTTGTCTTTTTTAATAGTTCTTGGTTGGCTGTTTTTTGCTTATAAAAACTATTTGAATAAAAGGATGCAATTCCATAACTTTCTTCACCTAATTCTTGTGAAAACATGAATTGGGGCCAAAAAATGAACAGTAGGAATGTGATTCTAAGCAATTTTCTGTTGTTCTTGATTTGACAAACTTAAGTAAAAATTCACTCCTTTTAGTCAAAAGCCTGCATTGACTCGCGATTCTATCAATTCAACAATTAAAAATTTCTTGTTTTTTTTGAGTGATTCAGAAATAATAGTAGATTTACGCATCTTAAAACTAAAAATTACGTAAAAAGTGGAAGAACGAGATAGAGAAGAATTGTTTTCAAAACGAATCAGAGCGGGTAAGCGGACTTATTTTTTTGATGTAAAGTCAACGCGTTCACAAGATTATTACATTACAATCACAGAAAGTCGTCGTCATCAAAAGGAAGATGGATTTGTGTATGAAAAACATAAAATGTTCTTGTATAAAGAGGATTTTGATAAATTTTCGGAAGGTTTAAAAGAGGCAATTGATCACGTAAAAACGGAATTGATGCCAGATGTAGACTTCAGTCAGTTTAATCGGGATGACGAAGAATTCGGAGGAACAGACCTCAAATGGGAATAAATTTCTAAATCTTTAAAAAAGCCTCTGCGAAAGCAGGGGCTTTTTAATTTTTAGCCGTATTTTTGTGGCTTCTTTAAAAAATCATCTATGGGATTAACGTGTGGAATTGTAGGTCTTCCAAATGTGGGCAAGTCTACTTTATTTAGTGCTATTTCGTCGAACAAAGCTGAAGCGGCTAATTATCCATTTTGTACGATTGAACCCAATGTTGGGATTGTGACAGTTCCTGATGAACGTTTAGATATTTTAGCTGGTTTTGTTAAGCCGAATCGGATTTTGCCAACCGTCATTGAGTTTACGGATATTGCCGGGTTAGTCAAGGGCGCCTCTCAAGGTGCCGGTTTAGGAAACAAGTTTTTAGCAAATATTCGGGAGGTGGATGCGATTATTCATGTGGTCCGTTGTTTTGAAGATGAAAATATTATCCATGTGGAAGGTCGGGTGAATCCTGTATCGGACAAGGAAATCATCGACATGGAATTACAATTGAAAGATTTGGAATCCATTGATAAAAAAATTGGTAAAATTGAAAGGGCCGCGAAAGCAGGTGATGCGAAAGCGAAACAAGAATTAGGGGCCTTGCAATTGTTTAAATCAACCCTCGAAGAAGGGAAATCGGCAAGAACGGTTCAAATGGATCCAGATTTGCGTGAGACATCAATTGGTGAATTATGTTTGTTGACCGATAAACCCGTGATTTATGTGGCGAATGTGGATGAAAATTCGCTGGCCGAGGGAGGTAATCAATTTGTAGATCAATTGAAACAAAACGTAGCCGCCGAAAACGCAGAAGTGATTGTAGTTTGTGCGGCAATTGAAGCACAAATTGCCGAAATTGAGGATATGGAAGAGCGCGACATGTTTTTAAATGAATATGGCTTGCAGGAATCAGGTTTGAGTAAATTGATCAAAAGTTCTTATTCCTTGTTAAATTTAATTACCTATTTTACTGCGGGTGTTCAGGAAGTTCGGGCATGGACGATTCAAAAGGGTTGGAAAGCTCCTCAGGCAGCCGGTGTCATTCATACGGACTTTGAGCGAGGCTTTATTCGTGCCGAAGTGATAAAAATGGCTGATTATCAGACCTATAAATCTGAGGCGGCGTGTAAGGAAGCAGGTAAATTAGGCGTTGAGGGAAAGGATTATGTCGTACACGATGGCGACATTATGCATTTCCGTTTTAATGTGTAATTAGGGAAATTGAATTTTTTGATAGCCCACGAGCGAATCATTTCGTTGGCCAGGTTTTCGAAAATAGATTAACACCTCATACAAATTTTCAGTTTGCGCGTGATTCCCCTCTAACATTGAGTTACTTGGTGAATCACTTGTAAATTGATAATTATAGATTCCCTGTTTGATTAAAATCCGATTCATGTACTGACCTTGGTTTGCTTGGTAAGTCATTTCACTGGCCAAGTTTTTTTGATAGGAATTAAAGGCGCCCACTACATAGATTTTTTCATTAGGCACGAAGTTTGATTTCAGGTTAAACTGGCACCAAACATAATCACACATGAGTGCTTGGTTCGGGTTTTCATAATTTGATATGACGTAAGCACCATTAAAATCAGGTCTTTGGACATAGGAATAATTCCCTTGAGCTTGTTCGGGAGCCGTGATGATTTCTGTATATCGATTTTCGGTTTGAATAGCGCCTACATAACTTAATTTTTGTTGGCTACTTCGCGCATCGAT
>CANFVE010000056.1 GCA_947450365.1 Cytophagaceae bacterium | reverse complement strand
GGGCCTTCCTATGAGGACATTGCGAAACGAGGATATACGAGTAAGCAGATTTTGGATTTAGTGTATAAGCCGAATCCACAAAACTGGCCAGATTATGCGACGGAGATGGCGCCGATGAGCCATATTCCTGCGAAAGATGTATTGAAAATAGCGGGATGGATAAATTCCTTGGATAAGTCGAAGGAGAAATTGTTGAATCGGGATTAGGGAGGGCGATTAAGTCGGGAGGCAAAAGGCCGGAGGCCGAAGTCGGGAGGCCGGAGGTGGGAAATGTCCGAAGGCAAAAGTCTGGAGGCTGAAGAATGAAATTTGGAGCCAGTCCGAAGCAATTAAGTGGAAAAAATCAGTTATTAAAAAGTTATTAAAAAAGGGGAATTTCGAACGAAATTCCCCTTTTTGTTGGATAACAAAATAGATAAAACTTGAATGTTAAGTCCTAGGACTTAACACATCGACCATCTATTTTTTAGGTTCTACAGAGCCTTGGATCGTCAAAATAATTTGAGAAACTTCTCCATTATTAACCACAGTAATGGTTTTATTGAAGTTTCCTGGTCGGCCAGCGGAGTTATAGGAAGCGGTTACTTTACCTGTTTTTCCTGGCATAATCGGCTCACGTGTCCATTCAGGGGTAGTGCAACCGCAAGAAGGTTGAACATTTGAAATCACCACAGGGGCTTTTCCTGTGTTCGTGAATTCAAAACTATAGGAGGCCTGTGTGCCTTCAACGATTTTCCCAAAATCGTGTTTTTCAGCTTTGAATTTGATGGCACCTTGTGCATTTGACTGAAATGCAAAACCCACGACTAATGCGAGAATTCCTAAAAACTTCTTCATGTTGTTACGTTGTTGGTTAATTGAATGAGCGACAAATCTATAACAAAGCGCAGATTGAACAAAAGAAAAGCCCTTTATTTTTTATAAAGCCATAGTTTTTGGCTCATGCTAATTTTGTTGTATTTTTACACGTTTAATAAAACCAGCAGCCTTTGGTTCCCCAGCAATCATATACATTTTCTACGTCAGCGAGTACATTTGATGCAGCCAAAGTACTGGAGGATTATCGATTAGCGGCCATCAGTCGGCAATGCAGCCTCATCGTTCGTAAAGAGGTTTTCTCGGGAAGAGCCAAATTTGGTATTTATGGCGATGGAAAGGAATTATGCCAAATTGCTTTGGCGCGTTCCATGCAAGAAGGCGATTATATTTCTGGTTATTACCGCGATCAGACGATCGGAGTGGCCGTTGGGGATTTAACCTGGCCACAATATTTTGCGCAATTATACGGGCATCCTGATATTCAATTCGACCCCCATTCCGGTGGCCGACAAATGAATAATCACCACGCCACACGCTGGCTAGACGAACATGGCGAATGGCTAGATCAAACGCATCGCATGAATTCCGTAGCCGGAATTTCCTCCACCGCGGGTCAAACCCCACGGGCCCTGGGAATCGCCTATGCCTCAAAATTATACCGTGAACGGCCAGATTTGGCTGAATATGCCACCTTGTTTTCCAAAGGAGGACGGGAAATTTGTTACACGACGATTGGCGATGCCAGCACCTCCGAAGGTATGTATTTTGAATGCATCAATGCGGCAGGGGTTTTGCAAGTGCCTATGATATTTTCCGTGTGGGACGATGGCTATGGCATATCCGTTCCCATCGAATTTCAAACAACAAAATCCTCCATCTCAAAAGCCTTAGCAGGTTTTCAACGGAATGAAGACGGGAAAGGATTGGAAATTATTCAAGTCAAAGCATGGGATTATCCGGGTTTGGTAGACGCATATCGACGAGCGGCCACATTAGCCCGTGAAGAATTCGTTCCTTGCCTCGTGCACGTGATCGAATGTACGCAGCCTCAAGGGCATTCCGCATCCGGGTCCCATGAGCGCTATAAATCTGAGGAGCGATTGGCCTGGGAACATGAGGCGGATTGCAACCTATTGTTTAGACAATGGATTTTGGAGCAAAAATTTGCCGATGAATCCACGCTAAAAGAGATCGATGACGCGGCTGTTTTACAGGCAAGAAAATATCAAAAAGACGCCTTTTCGGCCTATATGGCCTCGATTGATTCCGATAAAAAGGCCTTTTTGCGGATTGCGAAAAATCTCTATGATTCGACGAATGAGCCTGCTTTGTTAGAGCCGATTTTGGAAGAATTAAACCAACTGACCTATCCAATCTTCAGTGATTTAGTACGTGCAGGCCGTAAAACGCTTCGGGCTTTTCGTTTTTATCAAGGGCCAGCCGTAAAATTACTCCGGAAATGGTTGGCCGAATTAGAAGCACGAAATCATCGCCGTTTTAGCTCGCATCAAATGAGTGAATCCGTTCATTCGCCCTTGCATGTCGCCGAAGTCAAGCCGCAATATGCGAAGGAACCAGTTCAGGTCGATGGACGTGAAATTTTGAACAAAAGTTTTTCGGATTTCTTAGAGGATCCTCGGGTATTCATATTGGGGGAGGATGTCGGGAATATTGGGGATGTGAATCAAACCTTGGCTGGCTTACAGGAGAAATTTGGGCCCTTGAAAGTAACGGATACCGGTATTCGGGAAGTGAGTATTGTGGGGCAGGGAATCGGAGCGGCGATGCGCGGGCTCCGACCGATTGTCGAGATTCAATACCTTGATTATATTTTTTACCCTTTCGCCATTTTGTCAGATGATTGGGCTTGCTTGCATTATCGGACGGCGGGTGGACAAAAATCGCCCATGATTCTTCGGACACGGGGACATCGATTGGAAGGCATTTGGCATTCGGGTAGTCCGATGGCCGTATTAATTAATGGATTGCGTGGGGTACATTTTTGTGTACCGAGAAATATGACGCAGGCGGCTGGGATGTACCGAACTTTGTTGGCCGGCGACGATCCGGGTCTGGTAATCGAATGTTTGAATGGGTATCGATTGAAAGAGCCGATGCCTGAGAATTTGTTGGACATTCAGGTGCCTTTAGGGATTCCTGAAATCTTACGCGAGGGAGGTGATTTAACTGTGGTGACGTATGGGTCGATGTGCAGGATTGTGATGGAGGCGGCGGAGACTTTGGCGGACATGGGTATTTCGGTGGAGGTGATCGATGTACAAACCTTATTGCCTTTTGATCGGCATCATCAAATATTGACGTCTATTCAAAAAACGCATCGTGTCCTTTTTGCGGATGAGGATATGCCCGGCGGGACCACCGCGTATATGATGCAAGAGGTGATAGACAAACAAGGTGGATTTACGTGGTTGGATACTCCTGCGAAATGCTTGGCGGCGCGGCCGCATCGACCAGCTTACAGTTCGGACGGGGATTATTTTTCAAAACCTAATGTCGAAAATGTGGTCGACACCGTGTATGAAATGATGCGTGAAGCGGATCCATCTACTTTTCCAGCCATATATTTTTAAGATGTCGACATTCAAGGCCTATTGGAATGAATTAGTGCATGGGATTCAAAGTACCCGAAAGGGGATGGCTTTGACGTGGAAACATGCATGGGCGGCACGAAAATCGAGGGAAAATCAACACATTCAAGATTCGGGTTATTTCGATACGAATGAAGGGATTTTTACTTTGCAATATCCACATCAGGAAATTCCTACGCCGGTCAACGGCCGCTATCAATTGCACAATGAAATGGATGATTGCATCGTCTGCGACAAATGCGTGAAAGTTTGTCCGGTCGATTGCATTGATATTGAGCCAATCAAAGCCACCGGTTTGGTTGGGCATACCTCAGATGGTTCGCCCATTCGTTTATATGCCGCCAAATTTGATATTGACATGGCTAAATGTTGCTTTTGTGGCCTATGTACAACCGTTTGCCCGACGGAATGTTTAACCATGACATCCGAGTATGATTTTTCCGTATTTGATATTAAGGAACATAATTTCGCCTTTGGGAATTTAAGTCCGGAAGAGGCAGCGGAAAAGAAGCGCTTGTATGAACATTTTGTGGCGGAAAAAGAGGCGTTAAAATTAGCTGCCAAATCTGCGGACGTAGAAGTAGCGCAGGAAAACATTTCCGAAAAACCCGCCGCGGCAAAACCTGCCTTTAAGCCAAGTTTCAAGCCGAAAATGCCACCTAAACCGTCGACAGATGCTTAATCCGATCGCTCTTGGTTTTTTGGTATTAGCCTTGTTGACCTGCGGAAGTGCCTTGTATATGCTGATTTCAAAGAATTTGTTACATGCGGCTTTGGCTATGTTTTTATGTATGCTTGGGTTGGCGGGGCTTTATGTGATGGCTTTTGCGGATGTCATGGCGGTATCACACCTGTTGATTTATGTGGGAGGTGTTTTGATATTGATCCTGTTCGGGATTATGATGACGCAAACGTCAGCAAAATCCGCGGAATCGGTGAATGAGTTACGATCCGAACAATCGGGATGGTTTTGGCCCTTTTCGATGGGGCTCAGTATATTCATGGGACTATTTTGGGTGCTGGGGCATCGGAATTGGTCGAATGAAATCGCCAACACAGATTCTAAAATCGTGCAAACGGGTATTGCCTTTTTGACTGAATACTCGTTTCCATTTGAATTGACAGGGGTATTTTTATTGATTGCCTTAGTGGGCGCCACCTTTATCGCTAAAAATCATGGATAACATACCAGTCATCTTTTTCCTGTGGGTAGGTGCCTTTTTATTTGCGACGGGTTTTGCGATGATGGTGCTGAAGCGCAATACGATTTTTGTGTTGATGGGCATCGAACTCATGTTAAATGCCGCAAATTTAAATTTAGTCGCTTTTTCGCGTTCGGATGAACAAAATCAGGGGATGATGATGGGACTATTTATTTTGGTGGTGGGGGTTTGTGAAATGGCGATTGCTTTGGCGGTGATTATTCAGGTGTATCGACAATTCAAAGGCATTGATATTGATCAATTTTCAAGTCGGAATTAATTTTTTTCGTCGAGCCATCGCTTGATCTGAACACGTAATTGGGGTGTTTTGGCTTTCCCAACAACCTTTTCGAGTTCTTCCACCGGCGCATCAAACATATTTCGGATGGTACCAAAATGCTTCAATAGTTTTTGGGCGGTTAATTTTCCAATGCCTTCCAATTCTTCCAATTGGCTCACAATAAAATGTTTACTTCGTTTATTTCGATGGGCGGTGATTCCGAAGCGATGGGCTTCGTCGCGCAATTGCTGAATCAGTTTTAAGGATTCCGATTTTTTATCAATATATAAAGGCAACGTATCTTCCGGGAAATAGATTTCTTCGAGACGTTTGGCGATGCCTATCACAGGAATTTTTCCATAGAGTCCGATTGATTTCAGGGCTTCGCAGGCGGCGGATAATTGGCCCTTGCCTCCGTCGATGATGATGAGATCTGGCAAATCGCTTTCCTCTTCGACTAAGCGGGTATATCTTCGGGCGACCACCTCGCGCATGGTGGTGAAGTCGTCGGGACCAACCACGGTTTTTGGGGTGAAGAGACGGTATTCTTTTTTGGCGGGAACGCCTTGCAGGAAACAAACCATGGCGGACACGGGATTCGTGCCTTGGAGGTTTGAATTATCGAAGCATTCGATGTGTTTCGGAAGCGTGCTGAGACGAAGGTCATTTTTAAGGGTAAGCATAACGCGCATTTTTCGATCTCCGCCACTTTCTTCGGCGGCTTTTCGGTCGGCCTTTTCTTTGCGGAAATAGAGGACGTTTTTGAGGGACATGTCGAGCAATTTCTTTTTGTCACTCATGACCGGGACGGTATTTTTGACCCCTTTGAATTCGATGGCCATGGGGATATTGGTCAAAATCTCTTTGGCTTCGCTTTGAAATTGATCTCTTTTTTCCCAAATAAGCATGGTAAGAAGTTCGGCTTCGTCTTCATTTAATTTCTTTTTGACTTCCCAGGTTTGGGATTGGGTAATCGTGCCATTGATGACCTTCATGAAATTAATGTAGGCCAAGGAATCATCGGCCACCATACTAAACACATCCACATCGTGAATGGCGGGGTTGACGACGGTGGAACGTGCCTGGTAATTTTCCAGCAGTTCCCATTTTTCCTTCATTTCTTGGGCCACTTCGAATGCCAAACGGGCGGAGGCCTCGTTCATTTTCTCGACGAAATATTGTTTCGGTTTTTGAAAATGGCCTTTGAGAATTTGGGTGACTGAATCGATGTATTCCAAATAGGTCGATTCGCTTTGTAAGCCTTCGCAGGGACCTTTGCAATTTCCGATGTGGTATTCCAAACAGACCTTAAACTTCCCTTGTTCGATGTTTCCAGGTTTTAAAGCAAGCGCGCAGGTGCGAAGGGGGTATAATTGATGCAGTAATTCCAACAGCGCATGCATCGATTTCGGGTTTGCGAAGGGTCCAAAATAGGTGCCGATTTGGTGGTCGATTCGTCTCGAAGTGATCAGGCGCGGAAAATGTTCTTTGGTTAAACAGATAAATGGATAGGTTTTATCGTCCCGCAGGAGGATGTTGTACTTCGGTTGGAATTGTTTGATGAGTGTATTTTCCAACAAAAGCGCGTCGAATTCCGAATGCACAATCGTGAATTCAACCCGACGAATCTGTGAAACTAATTTTCGGGTTTTGGTATCGTGGTTTTTGAGATTGCTAAAATAACTGTTGACTCGATTCTTTAAATTTTTGGCTTTGCCTATATAAATAATTGTATTCGCCTCGTCAAAATACCGGTATACCCCAGGTTCTTCGGGAAGACTGCTCAGCATGGATTTTGGGTCGAAGGAAATCATTGCCTCAAAAATAAGGATAAAATTGTGTTTTTCGAATATTTCATTTTTTGTGCTTGATCGGAAATTCAATGCATTTCTTATGGAAAAACAATAGCTAAGTCAAATCATTTCAAGTTGTCATTAAACTATTTTTTAATATCATTTTTCTCAATTGTATCAATTTAATAAATTGAAAAATCGAATTTTTGGCATTTATGTATAATTCAAAGGTAAAATTTAAAAAAAATCAGTTTTCTACTTGTTTACTCTGTACTTCTTTTAGATATTTAGAGGCTAGTGTAATGTAGCGATGTGCTAAATATTTGAATTACATAGGAGGCATTTATGAATTGTTTAATTGCTTTTATTGTATTTTTTGAATAAATATTTATACGAGTGCTAAGAAATATTTGTTAAACTAAAATAGAAAGGAGGGACCACATTTGATCAATTAAACCTTAAAAACTAATTTTTATTTTTTGAAAACCATTTAAAACTTTATTATGAAAAACAAATTTTACCAAAGTCTACGAGGCTTCTTGATGCTCGCAATTGTGATGCTTGGAAGTTTTTCGTCATTTGCCCAAGACCGCAAGGTTTCAGGT
>CANFVE010000055.1 GCA_947450365.1 Cytophagaceae bacterium | reverse complement strand
GCCGATTAAATTGTTCGGCCGTTTCGATGCGACTCGCTTGCAAGCGATCCATAAATGTTTCGAACATCAAACGCATCACCGCGGACAAACGACGGTTTACATCCGTTTAGCTGGTGGAACGCCTCCTGCAGAAAAGTTATTTTAATTCGTTTGCAAGAATAAATTATTTTTGAGCCTCCTGTTACAAGGAGGCTTTTTTTTGCCCATGTAAGAAGCATTAAAATGAACACAGGCGAATTCTTCTTTTTACCTGCACTTACCTATCAAGAGCCCAACATCATCATAAATTCTGAAATCAATCCCGATTGAAAAATATGTTACATTTGTTATGCATGATGCGAATAAAAGTTTAAGACATAATTCATATCATCCTGTTAAATTTACAATAAGTTTAAATTGATTTTGATTGAAAATGTGGATCTTGTAAATATAAATTAGGGGGGCCTTGGAGATAAACAAATGTTCTTCATTTAGGGTAAATCATATAAAATGCTTGTATTAAAATATCTTATTTTAATTTTCCTATTCTTTAGTGCACTGTCTTGTAAAAAAGGGGATGATGTCGCACCTGAAAATGTAGTCGAAGCTAATTTTTCAAAAGCAATTGATTTGGGGGAAATTGAAAACACCCACCTTTTAGAGGTCTCAGGAATTGTTTCAAGCAAAAAATTTCCAGGTTTTTTTTGGGGTCAAAATGATTCTGGAAATCCCAATACAATATATTTATTGGATAGTGCGGGCAAGGGCACAAAGGAAGTTACTATAAAGGGAGCTGCGAATAGAGATTGGGAAGACATTAGTCTGTTTGTAGAAAGCAATGGAATTAGCACTATATTTTTAGGGGATTTTGGCGACAATAATAGTGCATGGCCATTTTGTATTTTATATTGGATAACTGAGCCGGATGTTTCTTCGTTACCAAATATTTTTTCCGTTAATAGCTTAAATATAACTTTTACAATTCCTGATGGTTCTCGAGATATTGAATGTATGTTAATCGATCAAAAATCGAAAGATATTTACCTTGTTTCAAAACGGGATTTCAAAAAAAGACTTTATAAAATTGCTGCTAACAAATTAGTGCCTTCCGCACGTGTGGTTGCAGAATTTATCGAAGAGCTCAATTTTTCCATCCCTCCTTCTTTGGATAATTCACTTCAAAAAGCGTCCTATATTACTTCGGGTACGGTGTCAAAAGATAATTCGGAAATCATCATTAAGAGTTATTCGCAATTATATTATTGGCGAAGAAAATCTGGGGAAAGTATCGAAGACGCCTTAATGCGGCCAAGTAAAAATATTGAGTATTTGGTTGAGCCACAAGGAGAAGCCATTTCCTTTAATACGACGGGCAGTGCTTTTGTAACGATTTCTGAATCATTGACGAGCAGCCCATCCCATTTTTTTCTTTATAAAAAATTACTTTAAGGGATTAGTAAAAATAGGCCATGCCTTTCCATCCTAATTCCTTTAAAGAAAGTTGTTGAAAAATAATCTTAAAGAGCAAAAAAGAGTACAATTAGAATAGGAAAAACTAAACCTGCAACGGCTAATTTCCAACCCCGTAAACGAAATGTATTTTTACCTTTTTCGATCATTAATGAACCCGAAATAGCAAGTATGATTAATGAAATGCCAAAAATATCTGAATAATAAATCCACCAATTAGACGTGCTTTTGTGCAGGTAATGCATTTGAGAAATCAAAGGCGTTTTCCCGTACGTGACAATGTCACCTTTACCAGATTTTAAGTCAATTTCAAGGTCATTATTTTCGTAGGAAATTTTTAATTTCCCTTCTTTGATCATTACTCGACGAAATTTATCTTCTATCCCCAATGATTTGCCTAGTTCCTTTGCTTGATTCTCCTCCATTTTCTCGATGGCCATGGGTGCAATAATAACGGATTTTTCAGAGGCTGTATATTTTTCAGGTTTCCAAGCGTCTCTGTGATTTTGTAAAATTCCAGAAAATGCAAACGAAATAATTAAGCCCATATAGAAATAGCCTAAGTCACGATGCAGGTCGCGTCTTGTTAGTTTCATTGTTTTTTGGTTATAAAAAATCAGGAGGCATTCGCCTCCTGATTTTGATCTAATGAATAAAATTAGTGTTTGTTACCGGAACCGTCTGATGGATAACAACCCATATCTTTGTTGGGAGGAGTTAACACAGTGGCACCGAAACGGGCATTCACAGGAACCACATTTAAGATAGTAACATCCGTAGTTCCCTTGCCTAAAGCTGGAGAAGTTGATTGTAAACGGAAGTTATATTGTCCTACAAAATTGATATGTTCTAAACGACTGGCTGTCATTGGCAATGGGAAATTAACAAACAATGGATTGTTTTTTCCAACTACAGCAGAACCATCATACACCGCACCAGGCTTGTAACCAGCAGGCAAGAATGAGCTTGGCGCAGGAATATCAGATGCCTGTGGTTTCGTTGCAAAACCAGTTGGATAAATTTCGTTCGCTAATTTCAAACTATCTACATAGTTATAGTTATTGCTGTATTTGATGTTAGCTGTATCCGCAACGACCAAGGCGTTTCCGCTATAGTTCGCCGTAGCGCCGACAATACGTGGGCCATATTTACAATTAACCATCAAATTGTTCCAGTATCCACCACGTGCACCTTCTTCAAAGTTCAATGAACCACCACGGCCCGCAGAAGAACGTCTGTAGCCATTGTGAATCATCGTGTTGTTATACATTTGAATGTTCGTTTGTGGATTACGACCCCCATTGTTTGATGCTTTCGGGCCGTTTGTTGCCATACCAATCACCAAATTATACGCAAAAATTCCAGTTACACCGGATTTAATATTCAAGGCCTCTCCGCCTGTAAATCCACATTTTTCAAACGTGTTACGCATTACGTTCATTTTACATCCAAAGGGACGAATCGGATCATCAATCGATCCATAAATCCAAGAATCTTCTATAACTAAAATACCATCTGGATTCATCGATGAAATTGCATATGAAGTAGCCCCATTTGCCATAAATGAAACGGGGGAAGTTCCTAATTTACCACCGCCAAATTCAACGTGCGTCCATTTAAGAATAATGTTTTTAAACATCGTTTCGCCATAAATTCCTCCCCATAAACCTTTGTAAGCCGGATCCTTTGTCGGATCTGCGCCATAAGTGTCTGTTCTGACAGCAGAAGGAACGGTAAAATAAATGGGCTTAGCCTGCGTACCCAAGGAAAGCAAAGAACCTTTTACAACAAAACAATAAGGTGCATTTCCTGGGAAATTAATCTTAGCACCTGGTTGAATTACCAAGGTATCTGACTCATTAATAAATACGTCACCACCCACAGTATAAGTTGAGTCACTCAACAAGGTTCCTTTAATAGATCCAGATAAAGGGGTTTTTGTACTTACCGCTTTACCTACTTGGAATAAAGGCTCAGAAACCGACACAACTTCATCGGATGATTTTTGACATCCCACTAAAAATAGTGTGAAAAACGCCAAAGATGCTGCAATAATTGCAAACTTCATTGTAATTGATTTTTTCATTTTTTGATTTATTTTAAATTTTGTTTAGGCTAATATTTGAATCGAATACCGATTAGATATGATTGTTGAATAATATCTTTTTGTACGACGATTCGATCACTACTCGTTTGTTCGGGCAAACCAGCTAGGGTGTTTTCTTTTAATACTTCGACAATAATCGGGTTGTTTAATAGATTCGTGATTTTTGTGAAAATCGCAAATTTGCTTTTCCCTAATGATTTTTCGGCCGAAAAGTCTAATTGAGACGTTCCATGTTGCCAATAATCAAGGCCTAAGTAGGGCGAAACGATGTTAATTCGTTGGCCTGTATACACCCACGACAATTGTGCATCTGCCCCAATTTTCGGTGCTTTATAAATCAAAGAAAGGTTTGCAATGTGATCGGATTGTCCTTGAAGAGGTCTTGTTTGTTCGCCCAATGTATTGACGATATTCCCCGCATTGTCACGTCCATAAATTCGTTTCGTAGTCGTTATGCTCGAATGCGTGTAGGTATAGTTTCCAGAAACGCCCCAGTTTTTAATGAATTTATTAAAAACCAATTCGAAGCCATAATTTTGAGCATTACCAAAATTCAAAGGAGTATAAACGTAAGTATTATTACCATATTGAGTAAATCCATATTCAATCGGATTGACTATATTTTTATAAAATGCACCGATCAATAATTGTTCTGATCCACTAGGAAATAATTCATAACGCAAATCGATATTATCTGCCTGGGTATGTTTCAAATTAAAGTTTCCCTGTTCGGTAAAATATTCCCCTGGGAAACTAGCCGGCACCAATTCAAAATAACCGGGCCGGGAAATTCCTTTAAAATACGAGAAGCGCAAATTTTCTTTAGTCGACAAGGTGTAGCGCAAATGAAGACTCGGTAAAATGTCTAAATAACTAACACTACCATTTCGACCAATGGCAGTTTCGGGTAACTTTGATTTGTAGGATTGTTCTGTATTTTCAAACCGAACACCACCTAAGATTTGTAGACCACCAACATTTATTTTTGCCTGTCCATATGCAGCCGTAATATTTTCATTCGCAGTATAATTATTTGCATTGGTACTGTCGGCATACGCATAAGAATCTTGCGGAAAGGAGAATATTACTTTATCAATGGATGAGAAGATTTGACGAACTGCCCCAGGAAGTACAGTTGCTAAGGAATAATCATTGTAATAATTTTTGCGATCCTTCCGGCGAATCATTCCTCCAGCGGCGAGTTCAATATTTTTCCGCAAAGCATAATTGAAATTCAAGAATCCCGTGAAATCATGGTCTTCATTATGTGTCCAGATATGGCTTACATTATCCACATAGCGCGCGGATTCTACGGCATTTCCATTGATATCGGGTGCTGTACGAGAGGTCACAGATAAATTTGTCCAATCGGGTGTCTTACTTCCAGCAAAAGAATACGCGGCGGACCAATCAACCTTTAAACGATCAGACAATGCGTGGTCTCCATGGAGCGTGTAATTATTTATCGTTTGAATTCGGTAGACGGAGCGATCATTCAGACCAACATCCCCATATTTGGTTAATTGATTGGAAAGCATTTGGCGATGTTGCCAATCTTCCAATTGCATAAACAGGCTATATAATGAAATTTTATTCGCCTTATTAAATTCATAATCAAATTTCAAATTCAAACCCAGACGCGCCTGTTGATTCGAATACGTACGGTTTTGAACCGATTCAAAAATGGGGGTATTCGGTTTTGGGTCGGCGTTAGGCTGGCCATTTAAGCTGAAAAAAGACGATTTACTTCCTCGATAGGTAGATTGATAACTTCCTCCAAAAAGAAACCCAAGTTTATGATTCAATATCCGATTACCAATAGAAAAGCTAAGTAAACTATTGATAGGAGTCGGGGCTTTTTTATATTGTAATGTATTAATGGAGAAATCACTTGGTTTTGCCATGTAATTAATACCCTTTAAAACGGAGGGTGGATCTAGGTTCGTTGTTTTATCAAAACCCATAAAATCCTGAGAATTGAAAATTTGGCTATATCCCCCTGAAGCCGTCCCTGAAATAATTAAATAATCAGGTACACTTTTCATCACCATGTTCATCGCACCGCCTATGGCGTCCCCTTCCATACTTGGTGTTAAGGCCTTCACAACTTCCAAGCGTCCTAATAAATTAGATGGGAAAATGTCCATCGGCACGTAACGGTTTTTGTCATCTGGGCTGGGAATTTTAATTCCATTGACTGCCGTATAATTATATCGCTTGTCCATCCCACGGATAATAGCATATTGTCCGTCCCCTGAACTGTTTCGTACAACGGAAACCCCAGATACGCGTTGTAACAAATTTCCGACTGTCACATCCGGGAGCAATTCGATTGCTTTTGCTCCAATAATATTCATTACATTTTCCGCTTTTTGTTCGGATTTACGAGCAAAATCATCGCTTTCCCCTAAACTCTTTGATGTCACGACTGCTTCTTGTAAATAATTTGATTTTTCACTGAGGGGAAACTCCATAACTATTGGCGAATTGGACGCTAAAACTTTTACTTTTTTAGTCATCGGCTCATATCCAACATACTTTACCGTAATATCATATTCACCCGGACTTAATTGCTTAAAAACGAATGAACCATCTAAACCAGCAGATGCACCTAATTTAGAATTTTTAATGGTAACACTAGCCCCCACCAAAGGCTCTTTGGTAACTTTATCTATTACGATTCCTTTTAGAGGCCCAGCTGAAACAATCGTTGTTATTAATACAAAAAGCAAAACTTGAATTGGAAGAATAACCTTCATTGATAAACTAGTTAAAAAGAGACACTTAAAGAATTTTGTTCAAAAGTATTCATGTTTTAAAGTAAAATTTGCCCTTAAATTATGTTTTAACATAAAGACAATATTCGGGAAACACTAAGGAAACATTTAATGCCTTCCCATGAATAGAAAAGACTTTTTTGCATTAATTCAAGAAATTATTGCGCAAATAAAATTGAAGTAATTTTGTTTTAGACCTATTTTTATAGGCCCTTCCCTCTGCGGTAAAATAAAGTTGTTGAAGGATAGATTGCATTCCCCTATTGTCTATGCGTGTCGTCGCAAAAATTGTTTCTTTGGGAATAAGACTAATAAGAGCTCGACATATTGACAAGGCAAGACCTTGATTTCTAAATTCATTCTCGATAAAAATATAACCCAATTCCAGCGTAAAATTTTCTAGGGGATAGGTTAGTCCAGCCTGATCAAATACATATGTTCGATAAGGTAATTCCGGACGTTTAATGGTAGCTGTTCCAACAATCCTATTTTCTTGATGAAGACAAGCTGTAAACAATGAATTTTCTAAGCGCTCAAGAATGAGATCTGCATTCGCCTCATTACCGATTTTTATTAAGTTTATAATAGCGATTTGTTCTTTTTCTGAGATGGCCCCAAATGGGCTAATTCGCAATTCCATATAGGCCTGGTTTATCGGCAGCAAACTTAGGTTTCGGATATAAAATCTTCAATATGATAATGTAAAAATATTCGAAAATCTAAAGGCCATTATTCAAGGACAAAACCTTTCGGTTTACAAACCACTTTTTTTAAAATTTGTCTGATAATCAATGATATATGTATTTTAAACTAAGCATTTTAAACACGCGAATTTTCATTAAAAAATTTATAATTTCTTAATCTAAAAATCCCCAATTTAAAACCTCCAAATCGTATTTTTAAGTATTAAAATTCGGAAACAATGGAACAAAAAATGGAGTTAAATCACTTACAAAAACAAGAGGTCAAATCGGCTTATTTGACCCGCCAAAATTCATTAAAATCTATTTTTGATATCGACGTATTGGTCGATGAAATTTTTGATGTTTGCATGACCAATGCGCAGGCAT
>CANFVE010000054.1 GCA_947450365.1 Cytophagaceae bacterium | reverse complement strand
TTGACCAATAATTAGAAGAGGCCATAGGTAAAAAAGTCCGAAGAACTCATTGCCTTCCAGCCTTCTAATAAAAGGATATAAATCGACGCATGCTGCGTCTCAAACTTTGGCAAACCTATAGGATTGCCAAAGGAATGGCCTCCGGACTAATGACTTCGGCCTCTGGACTAATCCCTTTTGACTAGCTAGTAAAGGATATGAATCGACGCATGCTGCGTCTCAAACTTTGGCAAACCTATAGGATTGCCAAAGGAATGGCCTCCGGCCTAATGGCTTCGGACTATTGCCTACGGAGACTATTTTTCTTGCAACACTATTGCATTTTAGTATTTTATCGTATATTTGCAACAGTATTGCACAGAAATTATTCTTGTTATGAAGCAGCTATTTTTCCTTTTGAGTTTCTCTATCCTATTTCTTCAATGTAAGAAACAAGACGATGTGGTTCCAACGGACGACAATGAATTAATCACCTCCGTTCAATTAATTTTTACCGACGCAGCTAACCAATCCACTACATTTACTTTTCAAGACAAAGACGGAGATCCCAAAACAGCCCCCGAAAAATTTGATAAAATAACACTTACTAAAAACACAGATTATACACTGGCAATTAAAATTTTGGACGAAACAAAATCTCCAGCCCTCGATTTGACCAAACAGATTGAAGATGAAGGTGACGCACATCTGTTCGTTTTCAAAGTGAATCCCAATTCTTTACTATCAATACTTCCTACTGATGTAGATAAATATGGCTTAGCTCTAGGCCTAAAATCCAAAGGAAAATCACAATATGCCCCAGGTTCAGGCAAATTTCGGTTGATCCTGAAACATCAACCTCCCGTAAACGGCAAAAAAGTAAAAACAGGTGACGAAGAGGGCGGCAGTACAGATGTCGATTTGGAATTCGATCTAATAGTTAAGTAATTCAACAAATGTCTAAATTAAAAAAGATTAAATCCATGGTACCCCTAGAAAAGATGGGATTATTCCTTTCTTTCGTCTGTGCCGTGCATTGTCTTTCCATGCCCTTGTTGTTTTTCTTTGCACCTTATTTCATGAGTTCTTTAGCCTTTAGTACACGGATGGAATGGGTTTTAGTCGCCACGAGCTTTGGACTAGCGGCCTTTTTGTTAATCCAAGATTTCCTAAAACACCGGAAGCCCTTGCCATTGTATTTTTTGGGTTTTGCCTTGTTTTGTAAAGTGTTAGATATTCTTATTTCGAACCAATCCATCGAGTGGATCTTCGGTTTATTATTGGGGATTTTTGTGGCCATTGCCTATTGGGTCAACTACCAGCATAAAAGCGAATGTACGTGTAAAATAAGTTCGTAAGCTAAATAAAAGCCTAGCTTTTTGTATCTTTAACCTATTGTTTTTAAAGATCGTAGCGTGAGTTCATTTCAATCTTCTGTGTACGAACCTGTCATTGGCCTGGAAATTCACGCCCAATTACAAACTCGTTCCAAAATTTTTGCCAGTGACCCTGTCCTTTTTGGCCAAGAGTCTAATACCCTAATTTCCGCGATTACCCTAGGTCATCCGGGAACCTTGCCCAAACTGAATAAAAAAGCCGTAGAATTTGCCATAAAAATGGGCATTGCCTTAGGTTCAAAAATTGCCCCTTGGCAAAATTTTGATCGCAAAAATTATTTTTACCCCGATCTTCCCAAAGGATACCAAATTACCCAAGATAAAACGCCCATTTGTATCGGTGGCTCGATTCGGGTGCGATTAGCCTCCGGTGAAAAATCCCTACCCTTTCATCATGTGCACTTGGAAGAAGATGCTGGGAAATCATTACACGAAGGCGATAATCCATTCAGTTTTTTAGACTATAACCGCGCAGGAACACCCTTAATCGAAATGGTGACCGAGCCAGCGATTCATTCATCGGAGGAAGCTTTTGCTATGGTCTCTGAAGTC
The DNA here is from genome assembly GCA_947450365.1 of Cytophagaceae bacterium. Taxonomy (GTDB): domain Bacteria; phylum Bacteroidota; class Bacteroidia; order Cytophagales; family Spirosomataceae; genus Aquirufa. The sequence continues at coordinate 5,779 of CANFVE010000054.1, read as the reverse complement.
AGGAAATTGGTCCGCTACTTAGGGATTTGTGATGGAAATATGGAAGAGGGGTCGCTTCGTTGTGATGTCAACGTTTCCCTTCGAAAAAAAGGGTCCAGCACCTTAGGGACAAAAGTCGAAATTAAAAATATGAATTCCCTGCGCAATATTCAGCGCGCCATCGAACATGAATGCGTACGCCAAGAGCAACTTTTAAATACAGGTGGACTGGTTATCCAAGAAACACGGACCTTTGACGCCCATGCCGGCATCACCCATTCTATGCGCGTCAAGGAATCCATGAACGATTACCGCTATTTTCCTGAACCGGATTTGGCGCCCTTGGAAATTTCGGAGGCTTGGTTGGCTGATATCAAATCCACCATGCCCCTCCTGCCCTGGGAACAAGAGGAAAAATTAATGCAGGTCTACCAATTACCCGCTTACGACGCGCATATTTTAGCAGATTCACGGGAATTAGCAACTTATTTTGAAGCCACAGCCTATTACACCAAGCAATATAAAGCAGTGTCAAATTGGCTTTTGGGACCTGTAAAATCATATCTGAATGAACATAATTTGTCGATTTCTGATTTTCAAATGACACCGGTTCATTTGGCCGAATTGATTGAATTAGTCGAGAAAGGAACGATTTCACATAATTTGGCAGCCCAGCAAGTTTTTCCGCTTTGCCTTCAAAATCCTAGCGAATCACCCACCTCCCTCGTGGAAAAACAGGGCTGGTCACAAGGCCAATCCGAAGACCAATTGACCGTTTTTGTCCAAGAAGCCTTGGCGGCATATCCGGACAAAGTGAAAGAATACCACCAAGGAAAAAAAGGACTTATCGCGCTGTTTATTGGAGAAGTGATGAAAAAATCCAAAGGCACCGCGGACCCGAAACGAGTGAATCAATTGATGTCCGAAGCGCTTCAAGCCTTAAAATAAACCACAATGAAGAAGATCATTAGCCTTTGTTTTGCCTTCTTGTTGACCTGTTTTAGCTTGTTGGCGCAGGATTTTGCGGTCACGGTCAAAGCAAACCAAGTGGCACCTGGTCGGAAAATTTATTTAGAATTTATCAATGCCCGTGGTCAGGCGGTGAAGGTTGATTCCATGCTGCCAAACGCCCAAAAAGAAGCTTTTTTTAAAGGCAAAGTCCTAGACCAAGGCGGATTTTATTTGCTAAATTTCTACGACATTCCAAATCCCCAAAAGGTCCTTTTAATTCTTGAAGGTGGCGAAAAAGTACAAGTTCAGGCGGAAGGAATTAATTTGCCTGAAAAACCAGGGACCTTTACGGTGACAGGGAATACCCCGAATTTCACTTTTATGAATCAATTATTAGCCATCTCGAAATTCTTGGAAAATCGAGTGGCAGCTTGGAATCTTGAAATTGAAAAAACTCCCGCTTCCCAAGATCGCATTCAAAAAGAATTTATCAAGGCGCAAGCGGAAACCTTAGAAAAAATTAAGGCATTAATTCCGGCGATGGGAACCCATTTAGTGGCGCTTTGGGCCACCAATTTTCTGCCGTCTGATTCCGAATTAGCCACCTTAGAAGCGGTGGGAGACCGATTTCGCAAAGTGCGACCTAATCACCCTCAGGTGAAGCCATTTTTGGAAAATTTGAAGCGCTTAAAAGGCGTGGGTGTTGGATCAGAAGCGCCTGAGATTGCATTAAATACCCCGACGGGTGAGCGATTAGCCCTTTCTTCGTTGCGCGGAAAATATGTATTAATTGATTTTTGGGCAAGTTGGTGCGGACCCTGTCGGCGCGAAAACCCCAATGTCATTAAAACCTATGCGGCCTACAAGGACAAGGGTTTTGAAATTTATGGCGTGAGTTTGGATCAGGATAGGGCGGCTTGGTTGAAGGCGATTGAAACGGATCAATTGGTTTGGAAACATGTGTCGGACTTACAATATTGGAATTCTGTCGCGGCGCAGGCCTATCAAGTGTCAGCGATTCCCATGACTTTTTTACTAGATAAGGAAGGCAAAATTATGGCCAAGGGCCTTCGGGGTGCAGCCTTGGATCAATATTTGGCAAATTTATTTTCCGATAAAAAATAGACGTATATGAAAATAGCGATCATTGGTTGTGGCAATATGGGTATGGCTTTCGCCAATTCCTTTATCCAATATAATTTGGTGAGCAAAGAAGATCTATTGCTGATCGAAAAAAACAAAGAGCGTGGGGATATTTTGCAGGAACAAAAGGCAGGTGTGGTGGTAGATACGATTTCCGATCGAATCGGTGGAGTGGATTTAATTATTTTATCCGTGAAGCCACAGGATTATCCGTCTGTGTCAAGCGAATTGGCAAAGGTCATCCAACCGGGCCAATTGATTCTATCCATTATGGCGGGTATTCCCATCACTCAGATACAATTGAGCTTAGGCCATGATTTGATTATTCGGGCAATGCCAAATACCCCTGCCTTGTTGGGAATGGGCATGACGGCCTTTGCGGCGGCGGGTACGGTGGGTCTTTCCGATATTCGGAAAGTAGAAAACTTGATTAATTCGACGGGCCGGGCGGTATTTTTAGAGGACGAATCTTTGTTAGATGCCGTGACGGGCTTAAGTGGGAGTGGACCAGCCTATTTCTTTTATTTGATCAAATCGATGATCGATGCGGGGGTGGCGATGGGCTTTGATGCGGCGATGTCGGCCTTATTGGTTAAACAAACGATGTTGGGGTCCTACCATTTGATGCAGACGAGTGATAAGTCCTTAGATGAATTGATTCAAGCGGTGGCCTCAAAAGGGGGTACGACGGAGGCGGCATTGAAAACCTTTGGGGAATTAGGTGTGGGTGCTGGATTGCAACAAGGTATTTTTGCTGCGCGGGATCGGGCGGTAGAACTAGCTAAATAAATTTTTCAATGACATTTCAGGCAGTAATTGACTGATTTCTTCGCCATTGGGGGAGTAATTAGGGTTACTGCTGGCAAATAATTGCCCGATGAGTGAGTTCATTTCTTCGGGATTGAGTTTGCGCTGCTGGAAACGCGCCGCGCTTCGATTTGCCATGGCTTTGGCTATTTTTTCGTGCCGGTGAGCGGTTAGGTCGCTGGCCTCATGTTTTAATTGTTCCAAAATCCCTTCTAACAAAACTTGTCCGTCTTCTTCCCCTAAACCGGCCGGGATTCCTTGGATACTTAGATTTTTTTCGGCATCGATTTCGAGGCGAAATCCAAGGTCAATCATGTCGGTATGAATCTCGTTCAAAAGGATTTGATCGGCGGGATTGATGTGGATGATTTTAGGGAAAAGGAGTTGTTGGGCCGCTCCATTTTTCTTCGACAAATTTTCGATGAATTGATCGTACAGAATGCGTTGATAGGCGCGTTTCTGGTCGATGACCAAGAGGCCGTCCGCCATGGAGATGGCTAAATATTTTTGAAGGACTTGAATGACTTGAAAGCCATTGGGTTTATTGATTTCGTAATTCCATTGGTTGGCCTTACTTTGAATGGTTTTTGGTTCATCCTCAGGGTTTCCTGTACTCGCAAATAATGTTTCTTGGCTTAAAGGAGCTTGACTTTCAAAGGCATCAATATTATTTTGAAGGCCTTCATACAGTTTTTTCCAAGCGTCTTGAATCGGTTTGGGTTTATAGGTATTCTGGGTATTTCCCTGCGGAACAAAACTTCTGGTGGGTGCGTTGAAATTAACGTCGCTTTCGAAGTCGAGGCTAGGAATAAGGTTGTGGATACTAAGGGTTTTGCGAACAGCGGCTTGGACGATGGCATAGATGGACCTTTCGTCGTCGAATTTGATTTCGGTTTTGGTTGGGTGTACGTTGATGTCAATGTAGCTCGGATCGATGCTGAGGAACAACACATAGAAGGGAAAGGCACCCTCGGGCAATAAGCGTTCGTAGGCGCTCATGACGGCGTGATTGAGGTAGCTATTCTTGATGAATCGGTCGTTGACAAAGAAATATTGTTCTCCGCGTGTTTTTTTGGCGTGTTCGGGTTTGCCTACGTAGCCTTTGATGCTAACATAGGTGGTATCTTCTTCGCAGGCAGCGAGTTGTTCTCGGTACCCTTTTCCGAATAGGTCGACGATGCGTTTGCCTAATTTTTCGGGGGGTAATGAATAGGTTTCTTGGTCGTTTTGGACCAAAGAGAATTTGATGCTTGGGTGTGCCAGGGCGATACGTTGGAATTCGTCTAAGATGTGGCGGATTTCAACGGGATTCGATTTTAGGAAATTTCGGCGGGCGGGGATGTTGTAAAACAAATTCCGAACGCTGATGGAGGTTCCTTGTGGGCAAGCGATGTTCTCTTGAGTTTTTAGGACAGAGGCATCGATTTTGATGAGGGTTCCTAATTCGTCTTCGGCGCGTTTGGTTTTTAGTTCGACTTGTGCGACGGAGGAAATGGAGGCCATGGCTTCTCCTCGGAATCCCATGGTTTTGATGCTAAAAAGATCTTCGGCTTTTCGGATTTTGGAGGTGGCGTGTCGTTCGAAGCACATACGCGCGTCGGTTTCGGACATGCCTAGGCCGTTGTCGATGACTTGAATCGATGCTTTTCCGGCATCTTTGATGATTAATTGGATAGCGGTGGCTCCGGCATCGATGGAGTTTTCCATGAGTTCTTTGACGACGGAAGCGGGTCTTTGCACGACTTCTCCGGCCGCAATTTGATTGGCTATGGCATCAGGAAGAAGTTGAATGATATCGTGCATGGAATTAAACTCAAATAAAGCAAAAAAAAGGGAATGTTGCCATCCCCTTTTTTATAAAATCAGGTAATTGAATTATTTCAATTCAACTTCAGCACCCGCCTCTTCTAAAGATTTTTTCAAACCTTCAGCTTCGTCTTTAGATACACCTTCTTTAACAGCTTTCGGTGCAGCATCAACTACATCTTTCGCTTCTTTCAAACCTAAACCAGTTAAGTCTTTAACTAATTTAACGATCGCTAATTTGTTAGGACCCGCTGCTTTCAAGATAACATCGAAAGATGTTTTCTCAGCTACAGCCTCAGCGCCATCACCAGCACCAGCCGCAGGACCTGCTACCATTACTGCACCAGCAGCAGCTGGTTCGATGCCATACTCATCCTTAAGGATAGCTGCTAATTCATTTACTTCTTTTACAGTTAAGTTCACTAATTGTTCAGCGAACGCTTTTAAATCTGCCATTTTTTGAAAATTTAATTGTTAAGAATTAATTATTTGTTGGAGTTTTCACTCCGGATAAACGTGTAAATTATTCAGGGCGCTCAGACAAAGTCTTCACGAGACCAGCTAATTTCTTCTCACCGCTAAGCAATGCTGAAACAACATTTTTAGCAGGCGATTGCAATAGGCCAATCACTTCGCCAATCATCTCGTTTTTCGACTTGATGTTTTCTAGGTTGACCAATTGAGCCTCACCAATGTAAATTCCACCTTCGATAGACGCTGCTTTGAAAGCAATTTTGTCTTTTCCAGCTTCTTTACGGAAGTCTTTGATCAATTTAGCAGGTACTTTTGCATTTTCAGTAGCAAAAATAATGCCTGACATTCCCGTTAACACCTCAGCGTCTAATGACGAATAATCGGTTCCCGTTTTTGCTAAAGCTTTCGAAATCAAGGTATTTTTGAATACTTTGTATTCTACCCCTCTTTGAAAACAAAGGCTACGGAATTGATTTGCCTCAGCGACCGATAAACCGGCTGTACTTGCAATGTAGAAGTACGGAGTTGCCGCGAACTTTTCGCTCAACTCATCAATAATCTGATTTTTTTCTTCTCTTGTCATGATTACAATCCAGCTACAGTTCCCTTATCGATGATT
>CANFVE010000053.1 GCA_947450365.1 Cytophagaceae bacterium | reverse complement strand
TTGAACATGATTGAAATTAAAGGCATTCACAAGGAGTTTGAGGGAAGGGTGGTTTTGGATGGGATCAATGGGACTTTTCATAAAGGAAAGACCAACATGATCATTGGAGGAAGTGGAACAGGAAAAAGTGTATTGCTGAAGTGTATGATCGGGATTTTAACGCCGGAGAAAGGGGAGGTGTTGTATGATGGGAGGGATTTTGTGAAAGCGGATCAAGATACGGTGAAGGCGATTCGACGGGAAATGGGGGTGTTATTTCAAGGGGGTGCTTTATTTGATTCTAAAACTGTGTTAGAAAACGTTCGTTTTCCATTAGACACTTTAACTTCCTTGCCGGCGGATGAAAAAAATGCACAGGCGATGTTGTGTTTAAAACGGGTGGGCTTGGAAGCGGCGGCGAATCAAATGCCTTCGGAAATTTCCGGGGGGATGAAAAAGCGGGTAGGAATCGCCCGGGCCATCGTGATGAATCCTAAATATTTGTTTATCGATGAGCCTAATTCGGGCCTAGATCCATTAAATGCAGTTAAAATCGATTTGTTGATTCAAGAAATTACGGCCGAATATGGCATTACAACCATCGTGATTTCCCACGATATGAATTCCGTGATGCGCATGGGAGAATACATTATGTTTTTGAAGGGAGGAAAGAAATTGTGGGAAGGGAATTCAGGTAATTTGTTGACAACGGATGTTCCTGATTTACAGGAATTTTTATCGACCAAATTAATTTAATATGAAGGTGTTTGAACATGTTTCGTTGAAATCCTACAACACCTTCGGTTTGGATGTAAAAGCCCGCTATTTCGCTGAAATATCGAGTTTGGAGAGCTATCTGATGGTATGTGAATCCGGAAAATATGCGCATGTACCCCATCTGTTTTTGGGAGGGGGCAGTAATATACTGTTGACTAAGGATGTGGAAGCCTTGGTATTGAAAATGGATATTCAGGGTATTGAAGTGACCCAGGAGACGGAGGATTTTATATGGGTACGTGCAGGTGCGGGTGTGATATGGCATGATTTTGTAATGTATGCGGTCCAACATCAATGGGCTGGCATCGAAAACCTAGCTTTAATTCCCGGGACGGTAGGTGCTGCGCCCATGCAAAATATTGGGGCCTATGGGGTGGAAATCAAAGATACGTTTGATCATTTGGAGGCCTTGAATTTGGAAACGAGCAAGTTAGAGCGTTTTGATGAGGAGGCTTGCCAATTTGGGTACCGAGAAAGTTTTTTCAAACATGCAGGGAAAGGTCTTTATTTGATTTCTTCTGTTTGTTTCAAATTAGCCAAAAAAGCGCAATTACATACTTCATACGGCGCTATTCAGGATATTTTGCAAGCAAGGGGAATTATTCAGCCGGGGATTCAAGATGTGGCAAATGCCGTCATTGAGATTCGCCAAAGTAAGTTACCCGATCCCAAAGACATCGGAAATTCAGGCAGTTTTTTTAAAAATCCGACCGTTTCCGCCGAGGAGGCAAAACGCTTACACGCAGAAAATCCGGCGATTCCTTCCTATCCCGTGGTGGGAAGTACGGATGTGAAATTTCCGGCGGGTTGGTTCATCGAGCAAGCGGGCTGGAAAGGTTTTCGGGATGGAGATGCGGGAGTTCATGCGAAACAGGCTTTGGTATTAGTGAATTATGGACATGCGACGGGCCTTCAATTGCTCGACCTGTCCGAAAAAATTAAACAATCCGTCCGATCTAAATTCGGTGTTTCTTTAGAAACCGAAGTGAATATTATATAATATGACATTACCAAGTATTGATACCATCAAAGGTGCCCCCTTTTTTTTAATGGCAGGGAGTTGTGCGATTGAAAGTCGTGATTTGGCTTTTGAAATAGGGGAGAAAATTGCTGAAATGACTCAGCGTTTAGGTATACCTTTTATTTTCAAAGGTTCCTATCGGAAGGCCAATCGAACTAAAATCGATTCGTTTACAGGGATCGGGGATATCAAAGCCTTGGAGATATTGAAGGAGGTGGGTACTCATATCGGGGTTCCCACGGTGACGGATATTCATGAAAGTGCTGAGGCGGTCATGGCGGCGGCTTATGTGGATGTTTTACAGATTCCGGCATTTCTTTGTCGGCAAACAGACCTTTTAGCGGCTGCCGCCCAAACGGGCAAAGCGGTCAATATTAAAAAAGGCCAGTTTATGTCGGGGGCATCGATGAAATTTGCGGTGGAAAAGGTATTGCATGAAAACCCAAATGCTCAGGTGTATTTGACGGATCGGGGGAATTCTTTTGGATATGGGGATCTTATTGTCGATTATCGAAATATTCCTGAAATGGCAGCTTTTCAAGTGCCTATCATCATGGATTGTACGCATTCTTTGCAGCGCCCTAATCAGGGTTCTGGGGTTACGGGTGGCCAACCGGCATTAATCGAGACGATTGCTAAAGCGGCCATTGCCGTAGGTGCTCATGGCTTATTTATCGAGACGCATCCAAATCCAGCGGTGGCAAAATCCGATGGGGCAAATATGCTTCCTTTGGACCAATTGGAAGGTTTATTAGAAAAACTCCTCCGCATTCGAGAGGCAATTCTATAAATCAGATTACCATTGTCCGATGCATTGGATACTCACATCTGTTTTGTGCGTGCCTGCAATGACGTCTAAACTACTTCCAATTTCCGCTCGGTCCCAATAATCGGTTCGGCCTATTTTGAGTGCCAATTGGATCCGATTACTTAATGCATAGGAACCAACCATGGCACTTCGAAGTCCGTGTCCTGCATAGGCGGGTAATAAAAAGGCAGTGGGTAAACTTGGCTCGTAGGCATATAAGCGTGCATCGTACGAACTTGTGTTGAACATGGCTAATCGCGACTGTATTTTCCAATGGTTAATTTTCAGACTAAGGTCCTGAATGACTAAAAAACCGCTGTCAAAAGGCCAGCGATTCCCATCCAAGCTCGCCATCAGGCGAGAATGCCAGTCTACCCGAGGACCCCAAAAACGATGGATATCCAGATTCATCTGGAGGTTGTGATGTCTAATAATCGATGGATTATCCTTCGGCCCATCTTCTTGCTTGCTGGTCCATTTGACTTGGCCGAAAAAGCGCCAACGAGATTTTTTCTCATATTGATACCGACTTACATATTCCCATCCCCATGTATTTTCTTTGCTTACCTGAAATTTTTGAGTGGGAAAAACAAACATATCCAGGTAGGAGGAGAGTTTGCTTCGCTTGGAAAAAGCTATCTGATTTCCGATGAATAATCCCAATTCATTTCCTGTGGTCGAATTCTCTGAAAAAGCCTGTGCCATCGGGCTATAAAAGGCCGGTGAATACATTCGGAGAACATATGAAAAATCAACTTGCTTGCTAAATGCCGTCGCTCCTCCTTGGATAAAAGCAATGCCTCTATTTCCTTGACTGGCCAGTTCCGCCATCCAACGAACCGATCGATAGGGTATTTGAATTCCTACGGACGAATTGACTACCGCATTTCCATACCATTCATCTTGCTTATAGGCGAGGTTGGAAAGGGCTTTGGGTAGGTTGTACCTGGTCAACGTATGATTCGCATAGATTTGTGTACGACTTTGTGGCCAATTCCATTGCACATGAAATCCACTTGATGATTCTTGGAGATTTTCTTGGTGACTCTTTTCCGTCGGCGTACGATGATAACCATCCGTTATGAAGGAGCTAAACGTACTGTCACCGCGCACATAGGCATCTAATGTGCGATGCGAATAAAATCCTTGCACCTGCAATAATCCCATATGAAACATGAGATTGATCCCTCGATAAAATCCACTTTCCCCAGCAGAACTGTAAGGAATCGCACCCATATGAAATTTTTGCGTGGACTTAATACTCTCATAACTTTTGCCCAACGAAAATCCACCTGCTTGCAGAAGTCCCTGTCCCCATTGGTTCACAAAATCCCCAATAATCAGTTTGTCGATCAATTTAAGTGGTTTTATCTCGATAAAAAAACTGGCAAAATCGCTCCATGAAGCCTCACCCGCATCTTTTTGAAGGAGAAATCCACCTCGAATAAAAGAATTATATTGGCCTCGGTAGCGAATCAATTGAGACCAAGGCCCCCCTTCATAGCGCGTTTTACTTCGCGCATCTGGAGGAGTAAATCCTTTTTTTTGTTCGAGGCTTTGTTCCCAGCGAAGTAACATTTGATGATGTGCTTGATTGGGTTTGAACCATGTTGGGGAGGGCTGATGACAGATCAAAAAGACCTTTAATTGCCTTAACGACGTCACATCCCAAAAGGGGATCGTTTGTAATTCATAAATCGATTCAAAAAAACCGATCGTGGCGCGATGCTCCATAAAGGATTTGATTTGCTGAGGGCTCAGAATTTGTAGATTTTCGAGTTCCGATGGCTTGACTTGATTGATGTCAATCGGATTTTGTAAATAATAATTCCACGTAGCCTGCTTTTCTTCTGCTTCGATGAGCTCCGGTTCTTGGCCCCAAATCCCTTGGCTAAGCAAAATTCCCACACATAAAAAAAGTAGTTTCATCATGATATGAAACTACTTGGTTTTACTTTTTTAGGTCGCTAAAAAACTGATCAATTAGATCGATTAACTGAATTTTCGTTCGATGGTATTGAATAATTCTTGCCAAATCTCGGCATTTTCTGCTCGTTGGTACGCTGCAAATCGATCATTTAAATAGGCTTTCCAGTCTTCTTGGGCATATTCATGGTCAATGTAGCGAATGATATGATCTAAATGTTCTGCTTGTCCGTCAAATAAATGTTGGATATAATTGATTTTTTGGAAAAGCGGGAGGGTTTCGGCCAACGAAGAGGTCATATTCGTATGAATCCGATCTTTCAGGCTTGGGTCTTCCGTTTTGATGGATTCAAAAACACGTTCCTCCGGCGATTCGGCATACATTTCCATGATATTCTTGACCTCCAAAATAGGCATAGCTGTATTTGTTGCTATGGGTGGTTCGGTAGTTTTCTCCTCGGCTATTTCAGCCTTTTGTTCCACTGGTTCATCTGCCGGTGTGGGTTCTTGCCTAATGGCTTTGGCGGTTTCGGGAATTGAATCATTCATTGGCCCGCTTTCTACGTCAAAAGTTAGTAGGTCCGCTTCTTGTGAGTTCGAATATGATTCAGGTTCTTTTTCCTTGTTTGAAACGATCAAATCTGATGGATGCATGTCATCTATTTCAGCGTCGATATTCTCCAACGAATCTGATGGTTGATCCATATCATCACCGATTTCCTCCAAGGAATCCGATGGGCGGGCATAATAAATTTCAGCCGTTAATAATTCTTCAAAACTCGGGTAAACCTCTTCTAAAGGAGCAGCAGGCCTTTCTTGGCTTGCTCTGTTTCCACCAAGTTGCTGTATCCAATCAGCCCAAATTTGCTCGGGCAATTGTACGTGCAAAATCAGCGATTGACTAATTGAGTCCCATTTCTCAAGAAATCGCGGAGATTCCCATGTAAAATTGGGTAAGATTTGTTGGATGTGCGACTCGGTAAATTGGCTCAATAAATCATCTTGAATCTTTTGGATGATCGAAGGATCTACTTCCCATTGCAAGATTTCCTGAAAGGATAGGCGTATATCCTCCGCGTTCCAATAATGAAGAAAGATATTTGGTGTTTTCATGATAGGCTTACGTTAGGCCCAACACATCGCAGGCCTTCATAGCTGCGGTTTGTTCGGCTTTTTTCTTCGAATATCCTTTACCCTCGGCGATTTTCTCGCCCTCGATGAGGACAAACGCTGTAAATTCTTTGTTGTGATGTAATCCCTCTTCCTCCAAGCTAAATTGTGCTTTTTTGCCCTCTTTTTGCGCCCATTCGATTAATATGGATTTGAAATTAGGGTTATTTTGAACAACCGTTTCCAAATCGAAATATTGGGTTAATATTTTTTTGATGATGAATTGTTGGGTAAACTTAAAGCCTTTATCCAAATAGACTGCTCCGATAAATGCCTCGAGCGCATCTCCATACATGCTGGAGCGGGATAAAATAGTTCTTTTTTGGCTTTCAAATTCGATGATTTCGTCCAGTCCTAATTTGCGTCCTAAGGCATTCAGGGATTCCCGACTGACCATCCTAGATCGAATTTCGGTCAAAAAACCTTCGTCTTTAAAGGGGTATTTTTTAAACAGATAGGCGGCTGTGATCATGCCCAAGACCGAATCGCCTAAATATTCGAGGCGTTCATTCGATTCTTTGTAGGACTTGGAAACGCTTTCTTTAGACGCGGAAGCGTGCAAAAAGGCGAGCCGGTATAATTGTAAGTTGGATGGATTCGCGCCGATGAGATGTCGGACGGATTTCTTTAAAAATTTCTCTCGTTCATCGAGTCGATTTGGGTTGAACCAATGAAAAAGAGAGTTTAAAGCCATATTAAATTTTTCGGAAAATTACGGTGGCATTATGTCCTCCAAATCCAAAGCCGTTGCTCAGCGCCACGTCGATTTTACGTGATTTACCAACGTTCTCAGTTAAATCGATGCGCTGGTCTATTTCGGGATCGCGCGTAAATACGTTGATCGTTGGCGGTACAAATTGATGCTGAATGGCTAATACGGAAGCTACTGCTTCCACCGCACCCGCACCACCTAATAAATGGCCGGTCATGGATTTGGTAGATGAAATAGCCATATTGTAGGCATGCTCGCCAAAACAATCCACGATTGCTTTGATTTCTTGTGGATCACCGATGGGTGTCGAAGTTCCGTGGGTGTTGATGTAATCTACTTCCTCGGGTTTAATTTGCGCATCTTCTAGCGCATCAATCATCGAAAGTAAGGCGCCGTATCCTTCGGGATGAGGTGCTGTAATATGGTGCGCATCCGAAGAAAAACCACCGCCAATTAATTCGGCATAGATCTTGGCTCCTCGTGACTTCGCGTGTTCATACTCCTCTAAAATCAAGGCACCCGCGCCTTCACCTACCACGAATCCATCCCGGTCCACATCGTATGGACGAGATGCCGTTGCCGGATCATCATTCCTCGTCGACATCGCATGCATCGCCGTAAATCCTCCCACCGATGCAATCGTCACCGGCGCCTCAGATCCCCCTGTAACGCATACATGTATACGTCCAGTACGAATGTAATTAAAGGCATCGATGATGGCGTTGTTGGCAGAAGAACAGGCTGAAACGGTTACATAATTGGGTCCGCGGAAACCATTTCGAATGGAAATTTGGCCAGAACTTGAATCCGCGATCATTTTTGGAATAAAGAAGGGATTGATTTTAGGGGTGCCATCGCCTTGTCCGAAATAGATCATTTCGTCTTCAAAGGTCTTTAAGCCTCCGATGCCGGATCCCCAGATGACGCCAACTTTATTCTTATTTAAAGTCTCCATATCAAATCCCGCATCCGCAATCGCTTCATCGGATGCCACCACCGCATATTGGGTGAATGGATCCATTTTACGCGCTTCTTTGGGATTGATAAAATCCTCTACTTTAAAATTCTTTAATTCACAGGCAAAACGAGTTCTGAATTTTTCAGCGTCAAATTTGGTGATAGGTCCACAGCCACTTTGGCCCTTGGATAAACCATCCCAATATTCCGCTACTGTATTTCCAATCGGTGTAAGAGCTCCAAGGCCCGTCACTACAACTCGTTTTAACTCCATAATTGTGTTTTGATTAAACCTTTACAATAAAAAATGTCAATTAGTAGGGGAAATCAGGTAGGAAAAATCCTCTCTCATCGCCTATTACCAATTGACATAATTATTATCGTGATTCGATTACTTTGCGTTTTCCAAATAGGCAATCGCTTGACCTACGGTTTGGATATTCTCAGCTTGGTCATCTGGGATAGAAACACTGAATTCTTTTTCAAATTCCATGATCAATTCTACCGTATCTAAGGAGTCAGCTCCCAAATCGTTTGTGAAAGATGCCTCAGGAGTAACTTCTGATGCTTCAACTCCTAATTTCTCAACGATGATGCTTTTTACTTTTTCTGCAATATCTGACATTTTTTAAATATTT
>CANFVE010000052.1 GCA_947450365.1 Cytophagaceae bacterium | reverse complement strand
TCCCCGATTTAATTGAGGGGTTTGCGGCAACATATTCGACATCAAAAAAGTCTCCTCATTTAAAAAATAGGTGCCCGTTCGATCCTCCGAATTACAAAGATGCCCTCGGTCATAGCCTGTGTATTTATAATCTTGTTCATCCGCGATCACAAATCCACGGGGCAAAGAATCGTCTTGTTTAAATTTATTGGTTCGAGGAACATCCCCCATGTCGGCAGACCTTAATGTCCACGCCACCCAATTCGCCTTCCCCATTTTTCCATCATAGGACATGGCATAGCCTTTTTTGACCGACAAGTAATTCGTCGTAGAAGCCGTACTGGCCCCCGAGATATTAAAAATTCCCACAGGTAGTACCTGCAGGAATAGAGAAAATAGGATGGAAATCAGCATTGCTTATTTTTTATGCGAGAATAGCCAAGCCAATAATTGAGGTTGTGCAAACGCATTATCCCATGAATTATGATTCACACCCGGGTATTCTGTGTAGGTAACATCCGCTCCAGCCGCTTTCAGCGCGTCAACCAATTCCCGCGAATGCTTCACCGGAACCACTGCATCCACATCCCCGTGGTGTACCCAAAAAGGTAATTTTTTGGCGTATTTTTTCACATAGGTCAAATCCGCCCCGCCACATATAGGATTCGCCGCCGCAAATAATTTGGGATTGCGGGAAACCGCTTCCATCGTTCCCATCCCACCCATGGATAGGCCCATGATGTACAAGCGTTTTTTATCGGCCTTCTTATCCTTAACGAAAGACTTCACCAAATCCACGGCGGATTGCAGCGGCCAGTTCGCCTCAGGTGTATAATTAAACAGGAATGTCGTGGGTTTAGTCGTTCGGTCAATCGTCACAGAAGACCAATAGGAGTCCTTCGGACATTGGGGAAAAATAACAATGGCCGGATATTTTTCACGGTTTTCAGCATTTAAAAATACAGATGTACCGTACTTCATTTGAGCTACATTATCATCACCTCGCTCCCCTGCCCCATGTAAGACTAAAACGACAGGATATTTCACGGAAGGATTGTAATTCGCCGGCATCAAAATCTGATAAGGTAAAACATGCCCAGATGCATCTGTATAGGTTTTTTTTTCAAAGCTTTGTGCGTGAATCGCCAGCGAGAACAGCAAACATGCAAGTAATTTTTTCATAGTAAATTTTCTATTAATAAATACAAAACTGAAGGACATAACAAACAACCCAAACCCGTGTAAAACGTGGCCGTCAAGGCTCCATAGGGCACTAATGCCGGATCCGTGGCCGCTAATCCCGCCGAAACACCAGAAGTAGTTCCTAGCATTCCACCATAAATCATCGCGGTATTCGGATTATTTAAACCAATGTAAGGCGCTAGCCAAGGCGTTCCGATCGTCACCAAAATCGATTTAACCACACCGGCGGCAATACTTAAGGCAATGACATCTGAACTCGCTTGCACCGCCGCACCTGTCACCGGACCTACAATAAACGTACAGGCACCGGCACCAATCGTCGCCAAACTTTTAGCATCATGATACCCAAACATCCAAGCCAAGGCCATTCCTCCCACAAATGAAACAAAAATTCCTAAAAAAAGAGAGACCACCCCAATCCAGCCCGTCCGCTTGATTAGCACAAAACTTGCCCCCATCGCTGTGGATACGATGGCGAAATCCCGAAACATGGAACCACCTAATAAGGACATGCCCGAAAGTCCTTTGATATCTGCCACTCCTTTTTCTCCTCCGGTTGAAATCCCTGCCACGTAAGCAAAAACCAAACCTAAAAATATGGCCACGGCTGAACCTGGTATTTTTTTGCGCAAGATGTATTTAGAAATCAGTTCCCCTAGATACATGATTCCACCCACGGCTACGAAGGCAACAACCAGCGCATTTTTATCTAAAAACTTATAGAAAATTTCCATCGGCGCTCAGATTTTTGTTTGACAATTTGCTTAACATAGGAATGCAGGCAAAGCACATGAGCACGGGAATAATTCCGGCCAATAAAGCTAAAACACCTGAATTAATCGCTAAAGCCGCGTTTTGAGTAGCCGACATGGCCACAATCACCGGAATGTACATTTGACTCCAAAACAATACCCCTTTCTCCGATTCTGCCGGAAAAAAATGTCTTTTGTGCAAAAAATCATGACATAGGATGAGCAATAACATGGCAAAACCTACGCCACCTACGTTCGCCTGAACACCTAAAAATTTCGCGAGATAATCCCCGATTAATTGGCCAATGATGTAACAGGCCCCTAAAAAAGTAACTCCGTAAATAACCATTATTTGATACGTTTTTTCATTTCTGTGATCGGAAAACTAATCATCCGACCGATGGGCTTTCCGGCCCGATAACTAATTACCTTCATTTCTACTGCATCCTTTGGCACCTCAATTTTACCGGTAGCCACCGGATAAAATGCATCCGGATAGGAATGATCAAAACTATAATGCAAACTTAAATCCTTCACCTCCGGCTTCATATCGACGATAATTCGGCCCGCCGCATTTTTCTCAAAGCTAAAAATAGGATCATACATACTGCGGGCATATTTTTTCTCCGCCTGGTCAAATCGTTCAAAATGCGATTCCACCCGAGATGTAAATGAATCCCAATTTTTATTCATCGGATTTGACCAAAGCCCCTCCGCGACTGCCCAAGCACGAGGGTATAACATATATTGTAAATGTCGGTAGGTAAATAATTGCTCCGACCACAAATTTGCCTGCCCTCCTTTGATTAAACGCGCATCCACCCCATCTGGCACTGGATTAAAAGCATAGGAGTCCTTTAAACGGACTGTTTGATACACGGGAGGCTCGATAATCGCATCGCCTTGCATTAAATCCACATAAACATTGGAATTCGGGGTCATGACTACCTGATGGCCGTCTTTAGCTGCTTGAACACCCCCGGCGATACCGCGCCAAGACATCACAGCCGTGTTTTTAGGTAGGCCACCGCCTTCTAAAATTTCGTCCCAACCCATCATTTTTTTGCCCTTAGACGTAATGATTTTCTCCAAGCGACGGGTAAAAAAGGCCTGGACTTCTTGAGAATTCTTCAAACCCTCTTTGATTCGCATAGCTTGCACTTGGGGATTTTTATCCCAATAATTCTTGGGACATTCATCGCCCCCCATGTGGATATATTCGAATGGAAATAGGGATGCCACCTCTGTAAATACCTTATCTAAAAATGTATAAACCTTCTCATTCGCCGGACACAAGGTATTATCTTGAAGCGCAATAGGATGATCAGTGGACCAATCAATAAAGGGCTCGCCAGAAATCACCTGATAATTCACGGCCTCTGGAGTACAAGAGAGCTCCGGATACGATGCGATGGCGGCCATCGAATGTCCAGGCACATCGATTTCCGGCATAATATCCACAAAACGATCTTTGGCATAGGCAACTAATTCCCGAATATCGTCTTGGGTAAAAAAGCCGCCTTGGGTACGAGGTTCATTGGGTTCTGGTTTTGAAAATTCGGTGAATCGACCTACTTTAGGTACGTTCCAAGCCCCTTTTTTAGTCAAATTGGGAAATGATTTTATCTCAATCCGCCAGCCTTCATCATCCGTTAGGTGCAAATGCAAAACATTATATTTATAGGCGACCATTTCGTCGATGAACTGCATAACTTGTTGTTTCGTAAAGAAATGCCGCGCTACATCGAACATCAAGCCACGCCAAGCAAACCGAGGGGCATCCTGAATATTCGCAAAGGGGATTTGCCATTTGACATTCGCTTTCGCCTGTTTGGCTTCGATTTCTTTGGGTAATAATTGGTATAAAGTCTGGATGCCATAAAACAATCCGGCTGCTTGATTTGCCTGAATAACTACGCCCTTGGCATTCACTTGTAGGGTATATCCTTCGAAACCTAAGGATTGAATGGGATTTTTGAGAATTTGAAATTGAATGTGGGCTAATTTACCTGCGTGCTCTTGGTCAGTGATCCAGGTAACTTTTCGTTGGGCATTTTGGGATAAGCGAACTTCCAATAAGGCATATGCTGCTTTTAATTGAGGAATCTGAGGACCAGAAATAGTTAATTGAAAGGGGATTGGGAATTGACCTAGGGGATATTCAGCTTGTTGGGGTACGGGAATCAGCGCCGGTTTTTGTGCAAGGGATGGAAAAAACAGGATTAGACTCGCACAAAAAATCAGGTATTTCATATTTCGAATGGCTCAGGTTTAGAATTCGGTTAAATTTCATGTAAAATGTGAACAATTCCAAATCCTTGTTTATTTTTGTAACACAAGCATTATATACGAAACAAAACCATGAATGAAACTGCCTCTCTTGCTGCTCAGCAAGTTGAATTAACACACGCCATTGATTCTGTTTGGGTTGCACTTTGCGCCGCACTTATCTTCCAAATGGAAGGGGGATTCGCCTTATTGGAGGCTGGATTTGTCCGTTCCAAAAACGCCGTCAGCATTATTGCGAAAGTAATGATTGATATTATGTTCGGTGGTATTGCCTTTTTTGTGGTCGGTTTCGGCATCGCCTATGGGAAATCCAATGGTTGGTGGGCCTTCGATCTCGGAATTTCTGATGGCGATTTAGGTTTAGGTCTGACTGTTTCTAACCGTTTATTTTGGTTTATCCAAATGGGCTTCGCCGTTGCGGCCATTTCCATCGTGTCTGGCGGAGTTGCCGAACGCATGAAAATGTGGTCATACGCGGTGTATGTAACGATTTTTTGTGCGTTTATGTATCCCTTGGCGGCGAATTGGGTTTGGAATCCCAATGGATGGCTTGCACTCCGCGGCTTTAATGACTTCGCCGGTTCCGCAGCTGTTCACGCGATGGGTGGTTTTGCAGCTTTGGCTGGCGCCATCGTTTTAGGACCCCGCTTGGGAAAATACAATGAAGATGGAAGTATCAATGCCATTCCTGGCCATAATTTAACTTTATCAGCGGTGGGAGCGTTTATCTTGTGGTTTGGTTGGTTCGGCTTTAATCCCGGTTCCACCTTAGGCGCGGTGGGCAAATGGGAATTAATCGGCACCGTGGCCACCAATACTTTTTTAGCTTCGGCGATGGGGGGAATAGCTACGATTTGTTACACCTTTATGCGTTACAAAAAAGTGGATATCACCATGGTGATTAACGGGGTTTTAGCAGGTTTGGTAGCGATTACGGCGGGGTGTAATGTGGTGAGTCCAACGAGTGCTTTGATGATCGGATTGATCGCAGGCACTATTGTCGATATGGCTGTGGTCGTTGTGGATAAAATGAAAATCGATGATCCTGTAGGTGCCATTGCGGTACACGGAGTCAATGGATTTTTTGGCACAGTGGCTGTCGGTTTATTCTCAGAGAAAAATGGCTTGTTTTTCACAGGAGAATCCGCTCAGTTCATCACACAGCTACTGGGGGTTAGCGTGATTAGTTTATTTTCATTTGTGCTGACATTCGGTATATTTCATGCACTAAAAAGAACGATGGGTATTCGCTTAAGTCTTAAAGCTGAATCAGCCGGAATAGATGCCGTGGAATTTGGAGTAGAAGCATATACAACATTTGAATAATCGCTATATATATGAAAAAGGTAGAAGCTATCGTTAAACCATCGAAATTAAAGGCGATTCAAAAAGGCCTCATTGACGCCGATATCCCTTGCATGACCGTAATTCCGGTGAAGGGGGCGGGGCTCCAACAAGGATATTCCGAAATCTATCGCGGCACCGAAAAGTCCATGATTTTACTTCCCAAAGTCATGATTGTCTGTGTCGTTTCGGATGAAAACCTCGAAAAATGTCTTGATGTCATTTTAGATAATGCCTCAGAAGGCAATGTGGGGGATGGGAAAATCTTCGTCTATGATGTGCAAGACGCGATTCGAATCCGTACCAAAACTCGGGGAATCGAGGCCATTCGCTAAAGAAATCATAAAGTCCGCAGCACTTTCATGCGGACAAACATTTCCTCTCGGTACCAATTAAATTGTCTGGTCTTTTTAATCATCGGGCTATGTTCCTTGCTTTTATAGGCAAATGCATCGATATGTGCTGCGCTTTCCCATAAACTACAGGTTGCCTGCTCGGTAAGAGGAAATTCACCAACACCTTTGGCAAACAACAAACCGGCTCGATTTTCCATGTGCTTACTCGAAGCCGGCACATTCCACCAGAAACGCCAGGCCTGAGACCAGCGAATCGACGCGCGCGTTATCACCGCTACCCGACCTTCCCAGGTGGCATCTTCCGATAACACAAAAGGATTCAAGCCATTCCAAGATCCATGGGCCCGAATCGCTTCCGCGTCCCAGCCTTTTGTGGCATTGGATGGATTGCTTAATTCGAGCCAGCGCTTATCCTTGTCAAAAAAATCAAGTGCATCTTTTTCTTTTTCCCATACCCCAATCCACGCATAGGTTGAAAAATCTGGCCAAATGGAAAATCCGTTACCTGCTCCACTTCCCAAATGTTTGGCAAACAATAAACCATGCGCTTTCCAGGGGGAAACGAGCGATTTACCCATGAGGGCGAAGGCTTTTCGTTTGGCCCAAAAACCGGAGAAATGTAAAAAACGGACGGTGATGAAAGTTGGCACGAATAATTATAAAATATTTGAACAAATAGATAAGTAAATGGGTTGTCAATTTATACATTTTACCTCGTATTTTTAAGGCATGAAAAACGAAAACAAAAAGGGATTTTATTTTAAAGCATATGAAGCACCGAATCAATCCCCTTTTGATAAGTTATTTGCGATATTCAAAGAACTAATTGTTCATACGTCCGGGGATTTTGACGAGGCCATCGATTGGCTTAGGGAATTAGATAAGGAATATGAACTGACAGATGAGCATTACACGATCGATGATTTCATCGAAGATTTAAAGAAACGAGGCTATATCCGCGATGAAACGCGGGAAGATGGAAGCAGCGGCTTGGGGATTACAGCGAAGACGGAGCGGGCGATACGCCAACAAGCCCTCGATACCATCTTCGGAAACCTCAAAAAAAGCGGTGCCGGCAACCATAAAACCAAACAATCCGGCGCGGGCGATGAACATACAGGGGAATTTCGGGATTATCATTTCGGGGATTCTTTGGAAAAAATCTCCTTGACCGAAAGCCTTAAGAATGCGCAAATCAATCATGGCATTGGGGAATTTGAACTACATGAATCGGATTTGATCGTCGAGGATTCCCAGTTTAAATCCCAAATGAGCACCGTGCTCATGATCGATATTAGCCATAGCATGATTTTATACGGCGAAGATCGCATTACCCCAGCGAAAAAAGTGGCCATGGCCCTCGCGGAATTAATTACAACGCGCTATCCGAAGGATACCTTGGATATTTTGGTATTCGGGAACGATGCCTGGACCATTTCCATTCAGGATCTCCCCTATTTAAAAGTGGGACCTTATCATACAAATACGGTGGCAGGGCTGCAATTGGCCATGGATATCTTGCGTAGAAAGCGAAATACGAATAAGCAAATTTTTATGATTACGGATGGGAAGCCGAGTTGCGTCAAAGAAAAAGACGGCACCTATTACATGAATAGCAATGGCTTGGATGAATACATCGTGGAAAAATGTTACACACAGGCCCAGCATGCCCGAAAATTACATATCCCCATCACGACCTTTATGATTGCGCGCGATTCCTATTTGCAAAAATTTGTGAATGCCTTTACGGAAGCGAACCAAGGAAAAGCCTTTTATACAGGCTTAAAAGGCCTTGGTGAAATGATATTTGAAGATTACGAAAACAATAGAAAAAAACGAATTAAATAAGATGAACCAACCCAATATCAACACATTAGGCGCCCTTAAACAATCAGGATACGTTTCAAAAAGTATCAAAGAAGAATTAAGGCAAAATTTGCGTGCCAAAATCAAGGCAGGTGAACCCGTGTTCGAGGGTGTTCATGGATTTGAGAATACGGTTATTCCCGAATTAGAGCGGGCAATATTATCCAAACACCACATCAATTTATTGGGTTTACGCGGACAGGCCAAAACGCGATTGGCGCGTTTGATGGTGGAATTATTGGACGAATACATTCCCTATGTGGAAGGTTCTGAAATCAACGATGATCCTTTCGCGCCCATATCTCGGTTTGCAAAGGATCTTTTAAAGGAGAAGGGAGATGATTGCCCGATTGCCTGGTTGCCCCGCTCCGAGCGCTTTTTTGAAAAATTAGCCACACCTGATGTGACGGTAGCGGATTTAATCGGGGATGTGGATCCGATTAAAGCGGCCAATCTCAAATTATCCTATGCAGATGACCGGGTGATTCATTTTGGAATGATTCCACGGGCGAATCGTTGTATTTTCGTAATCAACGAACTCCCTGATTTACAGGCGCGTATTCAAGTTGCTTTATTTAATATTTTACAAGAAGGGGATATTCAAATCCGTGGTTTTAAGGTGCGTATGCCTTTGGATCTACAATTTGTCTTTACCGCAAATCCGGAAGATTATACAAATCGGGGTAGTATTGTGACGCCCTTAAAGGATCGGATTGGTTCGCAAATTTTGACGCATTATCCGGCCACGATCGAGATTGCTCGGAAAATTTCGGCCCAAGAAGCTAAATTAGATCCGATTCAGGAGGAAATTGTCTATGTGCCTTCTTTGGCGCGCGATATGCTGGAGCAGATCAGTTTTGAGGCTCGGGAAAGTGAATACATCGACCACAAGAGTGGCGTGAGTGCGCGAATGAGCATTTCGGCTTTGGAGAATTTGATGAGTACGGCGGAAAGAAGAGCTTTATTGGCCGGCTTGGATAAAACGAGTGTTCGGCTATCAGACTTCATGGGCATTGTGCCGGCGATTACGGGTAAGGTGGAATTGGTGTATGAAGGTGAACAAGAAGGAGCGGCCTTTGTGGCGGAGCAATTGATCGGAAATGCAATTAAACGCATCTTCCCCACCCTTTTCCCGAAGGTCGAAAAATTAAGTAAACAAAATACAGAAACGCCTTATTCGGCCTTAATGGAAGCGGTTTTTGCGGAAGGAGGCTTGGTGCTTTTGGATGATTGCAGTGACCAAGAGTACCAAGAAACGTTGGATTCCGTGAAGGCCTTAACGGCCTTGGTGGAGAAATACCAGGGAACTAGCTTACCGGAGGATATTCATTTTCTGAAGGAATTTGTGTTGTGGGGCTTGGTTGAATTCAATAAATTGAGCAAGGACCGGCTGGAACATGGATTTCAGTTCAAGGATTTGTTGGATATCTTGTAAATCGAAGATTTGCTTATGCCGATTAAGAAGCATCTATTTCTTTATCGGCATATTTGCCTGAACCTGTTGTCTCCAGTCGATTAAAAGTCGATGTAATTCATCTCGTTTGGCAGGAAATTGATTTGCTACATCATGACGCTCCCCCACGTCTTCCTTTAAATTATACAGCTCTAAACGTGCCAATTCGAAATTGTCCACAAGTTTCCAATTGCCTAAGCGCACGGCGCCAGCCGGTCGACCCAATTGGTTCGAAAAATGGGGATAATGCCAAAATAATGGCCTATTTTGATCTTTGGAAGTAGGTTTATTGATTATGGGCCAAATACTGATTCCGTCGGTAAGTTCAGGGGATTTTTCGCCCAACAAATCTAAAATCGTAGCCGTATAATCCGTATTCATGAAATAGGTATCATTGACTTGTTTGGGCAAAATCTTGCCTTCCCAAAACATGAGGGTCGGAATACGAATACCCCCTTCATAGACATGTCCTTTCCATTTTCTCAAGCTATCATTTTGAGTAGGGATTGGCCCTAATTCAGGCAAACCCACACCGCCATTGTCCGAGGCAAAAATCACCAAGGTATTTTTCAGTAGCCCTTGTTTCTTCAAAGACTCCATGATTCGACCCACGCCATCATCCATGCTTTCGACCATGGTGGCATAATAGGGATTATA
>CANFVE010000051.1 GCA_947450365.1 Cytophagaceae bacterium | reverse complement strand
GTATCGGTTTCGCTTTTGAAGGTATAGCCTTTGGCGATTAATTCTTGTTTTAAGGATGCGTAATTTTCGATGATGCCGTTGTGTACGAGGGTCAATCGGCCGGAATTCGACGTATGTGGATGTGCGTTCGCGTCAGAAGGTTCGCCGTGTGTTGCCCAGCGGGTATGGCCGATGCCCACTTGCGCCGTGGCCGTCACAGATTCCGTCCAGGCTTCTAATTCCGCGACCCGTCCTTTGCGCTTAAAGCATGTCACCTCTTCCCCAAACAAAGCGATTCCCGAGCTGTCATAGCCTCGATATTCCAAGCGTTTTAAACCTTTTAAAATGACCGGGAAGGCGGGTCGGGAGCCAATGTACGCAACAATTCCACACATATTTTTGTACTATTTATATAAATGATAATTTCAGGGTTTGCACTATAATAGTCACAAATATCTTCAAATGGCCGATAAATTCCAATTTTTTAGGTAATAAATTACGGATTTATTAATCGGTAATTTTGAATTATTTTAATGTATGGGATACAGTGTGGAACTGTTGGGTCAGGGGCTATATTTTGATTATTTTTGGCATGTCAAAGGTAGCCTAATCCATGTAAATCTTGTTAAATGTAACCAATTAGATGCCCATGCGGCTATGACTATTAAGCTATCAACATGTAAAAATATCGTATGCCATTTGGCATCAATCATTCATCTTATGAAACAAATATTCCTCTTATTTTTTGTCTTACTTAGTCAGCTAGCTGCTGCCCAACAAAACCTTCGCGTCGAGCCCATGAACTGGTGGGTAGGGATGAAAAATCCAAAGGTGCAATTGCTCATTCAGGGCGAGAATCTTCGCGGTGCCACAGTCACCTCGTCCCAAGCCGGCATCCAGATTGTCAAGGTGCATACGGCCGATAGCCCCAATTACCTTTTTGTGGACATGCTCATCAGCGCCAAGGCAAAGCCGGGAAAATATTCTTTGGTCATTCAAAAAGGGGGAAAGCTATTGCATACGATCGAATATCCTTTGCTAGCTCGCAAGGCTAATTCTGCCCAACGACAAGGATTCAATGCATCCGATGTGATCTATTTGGTGACTCCGGATCGTTTTTCGAATGGCGATCCGACCAACGATGTGGTGGCTGGGATGAAGGAAACCTCTTTGAATCGGGGGGCAATGTATGATCGACATGGGGGGGATTTGAAGGGTCTGATGAATCATTTGGACTATGTGAAAGACATGGGCTTCACGGCGATTTGGAATATGCCGGTTCAAGTAAATGATCAGGCCAAAGAAAGTTATCACGGCTATTCGATCACGGATTATTACCGGGTAGATCCGCGTTTTGGGACGAATGAATTGTTTAAGGAATTTTCGGAAAAAGCGCAGGCCAAAGGCATCAAGACCATCATGGACGTCGTGATTAATCACTGTGGCGATGGGCATTGGTGGATGAAGGATAAGCCGTTTAGGGATTGGATTAATATGGAGGGAAAATTTGTGTCGACGAGTCACCGTCGGGAAACGGCTCAGGATCCGCATGCGTCGGCCTATGATAAGAAATTGGAAACCGATGGTTGGTTCGTGCCCACCATGCCCGACCTGAACACGCGCAATCCCTTTTTGGGCACCTATCTCATCCAAAACGCGATTTGGTGGGTGGAATATGCTTCGTTGGGCGGCTTGCGAATTGACACTTGGCCCTATTCGTGGAAAGAATACAGTGCGGCTTGGGCCAAAGCCCTTATGACGGAATACCCGAATTTCAATTTAGTGGGCGAGGAGTGGATCTCCAACCCAGTTTTCCCGGCTTACTACCAAAAAGGCCAAAAAAATCGGGATGGCTTTGTGGGCGAATTGCCTTCTTTGATGGATTTTCCTTTTCAAAACGGTTTATCCGAAGGCATGCGCGGGAATGACAAAGATTGGGGTCAGGGATTGAATAAGGTATATGAGGTATTGGCCAATGATTTGGTCTATGCAAATCCGGAAAATTTGGTCATTTTCGGGGATAATCATGACATGAGTCGTTTTTATACGCAGATGAAGCATGATGTGGATTTATTGAAAATGGGTATGACGATCTTGTTTACGACGCGGGGCATTCCGCAGGTATTTTATGGGACGGAGGTATTGATGGCGAACCCAAAATCGAATGAGCATGGGGAGATTCGGGGGGATATGTATGGGGGCTGGGCTGGCGATACTAAATCTGCCTTTACCGGCCAAGGCCTAACGCCTGCGGAACAAGATGCGCAGGCCTTTTTTAAGAAAATATTGAATTGGCGTAAAACAAACGAGGTGATTCATAAGGGCAAACTCTTGCACTTCGGTCCTTCGGACGGAGTCTATGTCTATTTCCGTTATTCCGACAAAGGCAAGGTGATGGTGATCGTAAATAAAAATTCCACTTCGGTGGATTTGGCATTGGATCGTTTTGCGGAAATTCTCCCATCTGGCGCTCGCGTGCGAGATGTGCTTTCGGCTAAGCAATCATCGTTTATTTTAGGAAAGACCTTGCAAGTCCCTGCCAAAAAGGCCTGGGTGCTGGAGGTGGAGTAGGGGGGTAAGCCTTAGGCAAAGGCACTTTGGGGCAGTCGGTTTGCCAAAGGAACTTTGGCAAACCTTGTTAAGGGAATAATTGGAACTCTTTCGTTGGGTATTTTGGGGTAGTCGGTTTGCCAAAGGCACTTTGGCAATCCTTGCTAAGGGTGAAACTGGTACCCTTTCGTTGGGTATTTAGGAGTTTGGTTTGGGCACCCCTTTGGCAAAGCACCTTTCCTATAAATACCTAATCTCTTTTTAGGTGGCTGTGAAACCTTTGGCAAAGTGGCCTTTGCCAAAGAGCCGCCCCAACCCTTAGGCAAAGGCGTGGTTTGCCAAAGGCACTTTGGCAATCCTTGCTAAGGGTGTAATAGGAACTCTTTCGTTGGGTATTTTGGGGTATTCGGTTTGCCAAAGGCACTTTGGCAATCCTTGCTAAGGAAAATCCCCTTTCCTTCAAATATCTAATCTCTTTTTAGGCGGCTGTGAAACCTTTGGCAAAGTGGCCTTTGCCAAAGAGCTGCCCCAACCCTTAGGCAAAGGCGTGGTTTGCCAAAGGCACTTTGGCAATCCTTGCTAAGGGTGAAACTGGTACCCTTTCGTTGGGTATTTTGGGGTATTCGGTTTGCCAAAGGTACTTTGGCAATCCTTGCTAAGGAACATCCCCCTTTCCTTTAAATAGCTAATCACTTTTTAGGTGGCTGTGAAACCTTTGGCAAAGTGCCTTTGCCAAAGAGCTGCCCCCAAAGAGCCGCCCCAACCCTTTGCCATAGCACCTTTGCCAAAGAACCCCCCATCCTCCACCATCCAAAAACAAAAAAAACGGACCGTTTTCACGATCCGTTTTGTAGCCTCGGAAGGAATCGAACCTTCATCTTAGGTACCGGAAACCTACATTCTATCCATTGAACTACGAAGCCAAGGCTGCAAATTTACGAAAAATTGCCCAACTGTTTTACCAACACCCCAAAATCTTTTGGATATGGCGCCTCCACCGTTATCGGACTGTCATCCAGCAATTTAAAACTCAAACTATGCGCATGCAAGGCCACTCGGCGCATTAATGGCAACTCCTCCGTGTTTTTTTTCAACGAATAATTACGCTTCAAATCCGATAAATATACCTCCGGACCCCCATACATCGAATCCGCCACAATCGGCGCCTTCAAGCATGTCAAATGAATCCGAATCTGATGCATCCGTCCCGTGATGGGCATGCACTCAACCAAGGTATAGCCCCGAAAAACCTGCAATGTCCGAAACCAAGTCTCTGCATCTTTGCCCCGTTGCCGGTCTATCACCACCTTGCCATCTTTCAGGGGAAGTATGGGTAAATTCACCAACATCCCCTCCCAATCATGCATCCCCTCCACCACCGCATGATATCGCTTCGCCGTCTCCCGATGCTCAAATTGCATCGAAATATGCCGATAAGCCTCCGGATTTTTGGCAATCACCAAAGCCCCCGTCGTCTCCTTATCCAGCCGATGTCCCACCTGCGCATCTTCTACATATGCTTTCGCCATCCGCAAAATCGACGGCGCAAACACATCCTTCCGCTCATCCAAGGTCGCAATCCCCGCCGGCTTATTAATCACCATAAAATCCTCATTCTCAAACAAGAGGTACTCGCGTATATCGTATTTCATATCCAATTAAAACGGAAAACTAATTTTGCCCATCGTCACCCAGGGCGAATCCCCCAATCGCCGACCCGCCTGCGCACCCGCATCGGACAGGGTTTCATTGGCCAATAAGGCAAATAACAAGGCCTCCTTCGCCCCCGACGGAATCCCGATGGCATCACTGATTTTCGTATCCCAAGTTGGTAAAAGTTCCGCCAAACGTTGCATAATCAAAGGATTTCGACTTCCGCCACCACTCGCGATCAATTCCCCTTTACGCACAGGAACATAGGTTTTTAAGGCCAAAACAATGCTTTGGGCCGTAAATTCCGTTAAAGTTCGGACTAAATCTTCAGGTGAAATCGACCAGCTGTTTTGCTCGATTAAATCCTCCACCACCGACAAATGAAAATATTCAGGCCCCGTACTTTTCGGAAAAGCCTCTCGAAAAAAATCTTTGGCCATCAAAGCATCCAATAGACCCTGATGACATTCCCCGCTCAATCCGATCTTTCCATCTTCATCATATGATAAATCCGAAAAATGTTTTCGCACACAGGCATCGATCAAGGTATTTCCAGGACCCGTATCGGTTACCAAAACTTGAGCCGCATCGCCACTCGCCGGTAAATAGGTAAAATTTCCGATGCCGCCCATGTTCAACAACATGCGGTCTTGACCCGCTTTGGAGAATAAAAAATAATCGCCATACACAGCTAATGGCGCACCTTCCCCGCCGGCTGCCACATGTTTTTGGCGAAAATCCGACAAAGTGATAATCCCGGTTCCCGCCGCGATATGGTCCCCATCGCCGATTTGTAGGGTCGAATGCGGCAAATGCCCATCGCGGACCGGTCGGTGCATCACCGTCTGCCCATGGGAAGCGATGACGTCGATGTCAGCCGGATTGATGTTCCAGGAGGCTAGGGTTTCTTGGATCAATCGGGCATGTGTTCGCCCAATTTCCGCATTCAAAGTACTTAAACTCGGAAAGTGAATCTGTTCTTTGGCGAAAACCGCTTGGATGTTGGTCTTAAACTCCGGAGAATATTCGGCTGTTTTGAATGCTAAAATCTCATAGTGAGTGTCCACCCCATAGCCCTCAAAGCGACAAAGTGCCATGTCCAGGCCATCCAAGGAGGTACCCGACATGAGGCCCAAAATCAGTTTTTTGGACTTTCCCGAAATCTCATGCAAACGCGCAATCTGTGGATTCATTCCTTCTTTCCTTTGCCAAAGCTTATTAAGGAAACAAATCTACAAAAAAAGCCCTTGACTAATTTATTTAATCAGCTTTCTGATTATTTTTTCTCCATTCTACCGCTTCATTTGACTATCTTTGTGATTCAATTTTGACCCAAATTTTCATGGCTTTAGATGTAATCATTGTCGGAGGTGGCATTGTGGGATTGGCCACGGCGCATCGCTTGTTGGAACAAAAACCAGACCTAAAAATCGCATTGTTTGAGAAAGAAAACATGGTTTCCATGCACCAAACGGGTAATAATTCAGGAGTAATTCACTCCGGATTATATTACAAACCGGGTTCTTTGAAGGCGAAAAATTGCATTGAGGGTTATCACCAATTGATTGAATTTTGTGAAGCCCAACAAATTCCGTACGAACTTACGGGTAAAATTGTCGTCGCGTCCACGGAGGAACAGCGCGGTCAATTGGAGAATTTATACCAAAGAGGCCAACAAAACGGCCTCGAAGGACTCAAAAAACTAAGTCTTGCCGAAATGCAGGAACACGAACCCTATGTCACCGGTGTCGAGGGCATGTGGGTTCCTCAAACGGGCATCGTGGATTACCGGGCCGTGGCGGCGAAATTGGCCGCTCTCATTCAGGTCAATGGTTGCGAAGTGCATTTGGGTGAAGGGGTAACAAATATTACCAAAGGATTGACCTATTCAATTGTCGAAACAACCAAGGCGGTGTACGAGGCGAAATTGATCATTAATTGCGCCGGTTTGTACTCAGATCAGGTGGCCCAATGGACGCAAAAAGAGCCCCTGGACGTACGCATTGTGCCATTCCGTGGGGAGTATTTTAAATTGCGGCCCGACAAAGAATACCTCGTCAAAAACCTCATTTATCCCGTACCTGACCCGAATTTCCCATTCTTGGGCGTTCATTTTACCCGCATGATGCGAGGAGGCGTGGAGGCAGGGCCGAATGCGGTATTGGCGTTCAAAAAAGAAGGATACAAGAAATTAGGCATCGATGTAAAGGAATTATGGAATACGCTGACCTGGCCAGGCTTTCAGAAAGTGGCCGCGAAATATTGGGAAACCGGTCTCGGCGAAATGTATCGCAGTTTCTCCAAAGAAGCCTTTACCAAAGCGCTACAAGTCCTAATTCCCGAAATTAAAATCACGGATTTAGTGGAAGGGGGCGCGGGCGTTCGTGCGCAGGCATGTGATCGAAACGGAGGTTTGTTGGACGATTTCTCCATCGTGGAAGATGCGAAGGTCATCAATATATTAAATGCACCGAGTCCGGCGGCTACCTCGTCTTTGTCGATTGGCAAGACGGTGGCGGAAATGGCTTTGACGCGTTTTTAGGCGAATCGGTGGGTTGCTGGCAACCATGGAAAAGGCTTATGTACCCACATGGGCCAGGAGAGCCACAGGATTTTCATGGCGCGAAGGCGCAATTAAAAAGAAGAAATGAAATTATTGTTTAGCTATTTATCGCATTACCGTTGGCGCGTCATTGGGGCATTGGCCCTAGCCGCAACGAATCAGATTTTCTCCTTGATGGACCCTTACATCTTTCGGAAGATCATAGATGATGTCGCGGCCGTGTACCGCTCGGATACGCATTCGATGGATCAGTTCATCGCGGCGATATGGCCTTTGGCGCTCGCCTCGGTGGGTGTGGCTTTTGTGAGTCGGGTGGCGAAAAATTTTCAGGATTATGTGATTAATACGGTGACCCAAAAGGTGGGAGCGAATTTATATTCGGATGGGATTCGGCATTCCTTGGAATTACCTTATGAGACTTTTGAAGACCAACGCTCGGGAGAAACCCTAGGGAAATTGCAAAAGGTTCGGGTGGACGTGGAGAAATTAATCACGATCGGAATAAATATTTTGTTCCAATCGATCATCGCCTTGATCTTTATTTCGGTCTATGCCTTTTCGGTGCATTGGATGGTGATGCCCTTGTTTTTGTTGACGGGTCCGCTGATTGCCATTATTTCCTCGGTATTGAGCAAGAAAATCAAAGTGATCCAAGTGGAAATCGTGCGGGAATCCACCGGTTTGGCGGGTTCGACGACGGAGTCCTTGCGTAACATTGAATTGGTCAAATCCCTCGGTTTAGCTGAACAAGAAATCGCACATCTAAACGCCACGACAGAGAAAATCCTCAAATTAGAATTGAAAAAAGTGCGCTACGTGCGTTCGATGGCCTTTGTCCAAGGAACCTGCGTAAATTTATTGCGCATGCTGATGGTGGTCGTGTTGATCTATTTAATCTATGAAGGCAAAATCACCATTGGCCAATTTTATTCTTTGAATATTTATTCCTTCTTCCTATTTAATCCCTTGCAGGAGATCGGCAATGTGGTGAATTCGTATCGAGAGGCGGAGGTGTCTCTTCAGAATTTTGAGAAGATTTTGTCGATCCCAACGGAACGTAAGCCTGAAAATCCCAAGGCGATCCAACAAATCAATACGCTTGCCTTCGATCACGTAACATTTCAACATCAATCCGCCACTCAAGAGGCACTCAAAGAAATCTGTTTCGATGTCAAAGGCGGCGAAACCATCGCTTTTGTGGGACCCTCAGGTGCGGGCAAATCGACCTTGGTGAAATTGCTCGTCGGCCTTTACCGACCGAAAAAAGGGCAAGTCTATTACAATGGGGAGGCGGGAGATGCGATTGATTTTGACCAATTGCGGAAAAAAATCGGATTCGTCACTCAAGACACGCAATTGTTTTCGGGATCTATTCGGGAGAATTTATTATTTGTGAATCCCTTGGCCACCGACGCCCAATGTTTGGCGGTCTTGGAAAAGGCAGCTTGCCAGACCTTATTGGCCCGGGCTGACAAAGGCCTCGACACGCTCATCGGCGAAGGAGGCGTAAAAGTCTCTGGAGGAGAAAAGCAGCGCTTGAGCATTGCGAGGGCCTTGTTGCGCGAACCGAATTTATTGGTTTTCGATGAAGCCACTTCCTCCTTAGATTCCTTAACGGAAGAAGAGATCTCGGAAACAATTCGGGCGGTGTCACAAGATTCGGCGCACTTGACGATTTTAATTGCGCATCGCTTGTCAACGATCATGCACGCCACTCGGATTTATGTCTTGGAAAAAGGAAAAATCGTGGAGCAAGGGGATCATGCGGATTTATTGGCGCAAAAAGGATTGTACTATGCGATGTGGCGCCAACAAGTGGGAGAAAATAGTTAAATTAGGCTTTTTGCCATAGATTATTTGGCATTTATTCGTTTTGAACGAATGCTATCGTGTATATTTGTAGTTTGAAAAAATTTGAACCATTCAGCATATGTCATTAAATAAATTTTCAAGAACCTTAACACAGGAAATTACGAATCCAGCAGCGAAGGCCATGTTATACGGCATTGGCTTGCAACCGGAAGATATGGACAAGGCCCAAATTGGGATTGCCAGTACCGGTTATGAAGGAAATCCCTGCAATATGCACCTAAACGGACTTTCCGTACACGTGAAAAAAGGGATTCAAGAAAATGGCATGGTGGGCTTGATTTTCCATACGATTGGCGTTTCGGACGGGATGACGAATGGAAATGATGGCATGAGTTATTCCTTGCCTTCGCGGGATATTATTGCCGATTCGATCGAAAATGTGGTGGGTGCGCAGTGGTATGATGGGGTGATTGCTGTGGTGGGTTGTGATAAAAATATGCCGGGAGCCATGATGGCTTTGGCGCGTTTGAATCGCCCGGGGATGTTGGTCTACGGAGGAACGATCCGTTCGGGTTCTTACAAAGGAGAAAAATTAGATATCGTTTCGGCCTTTGAGGCCTTAGGAAAGAAATTTGCGGGGAATATCTCCGATGAAGATTATGAAGGCGTGATTCGTAATTCCATTCCAGGTCCTGGGGCTTGTGGGGGAATGTATACGGCGAATACGATGGCTTCATCGATGGAAGCGATGGGTTTGGTTTTACCGAATTCCTCGACTTATCCAGCAACCCATGAAGGGAAAAAAGCGGAATGTTTGGCGATTGGGGCGGCGATGAAGGTCTTGTTAGAGAAAAACATTTGCCCACGCGACATCATGACGCGCAAATCCTTTGAAAATGCGATGACCGTGGTGATGGCCTTGGGAGGATCGACAAACGCGGTGCTCCATTATTTGGCCATCGCGCATTCGGCGGGCATCAGCTTTACCCTGAAAGATATTCAAGATATTTCAGATAAAACACCTTTGATTGCGGATTTGAAGCCATCAGGGAAGTATTACATGGAAGACGTGTTGGCCATCGGAGGATTGCCAGCCATTTTAAAATATTTGTACAAAGAAGGCTATTTGCATGGCGATTGCATGACCGTAACCGGTAAAACGATGTCGGAGAATTTAGCCGATGCGCCTGATTTGAATTTTGAGACGCAAAAAATCATTCATCCGTTCTCAAGCCCATTGAAAGCAACGGGTCACTTGCAGATTTTATATGGCAATTTGGCTCCGGACGGCGCGGTGGCAAAAATCACTGGGAAAGAAGGAGAGCGCTTTGAGGGAATTGCCAAAGTATGTGAGCGCGAGGAAGAGGTGATGGAGTTTTTGGCCAAGGGAGAAATCAAAGCGGGACATGTCGTTGTGATTCGCAACGAAGGTCCGAAGGGCGGTCCCGGCATGCCGGAAATGTTGAAACCAACCTCCGCCTTGATGGGGGCAGGTCTTGGAAATAGTGTCGCCATGATCACAGACGGCCGTTTTTCAGGCGGAACACATGGATTCGTGGTGGGTCACGTAACGCCAGAGGCGCAAGAAGGAGGAAATATTGGCTTGGTGAAAGATGGAGATAAAATCACGATTGATGCGGTCGATAATAAAATCATCTTGCATGTGTCAGATGAAGAATTAGCGGCGCGTCGGGCCTTGTGGAAGCCATTGGTTTCGCCACATACCTCAGGGGTTTTGCGGAAATACATTAAAAATGTAGGCCCAGCAAGCTTAGGCTGTGTGACTGATTTGTAAAAAATAGTGAATTACCTTAATTTAGCTTTTTAATTAAAAATTTTGAATATGGGACAGACCCAATCCGACCAACCTAATTTCTTAACCGGTGCACAGGCGATTATGCAGTCATTGGTGGAGCAAGGGGTGACTAC
>CANFVE010000050.1 GCA_947450365.1 Cytophagaceae bacterium | reverse complement strand
TTCCACTTCCTCCAATGATCATGTTGGTCTTTCCTTTATGAAAAGTCCCATTGATCCCATCCAAAACCACCCTTCCCTCAAACTCCTTGTGAATGCCTTTAATTTCAATCATGTTCAAAATTAGGCATATTTTGGCAAAAATTCATTCACACATATCCCCTTTATTATGTACATTGCACGGAATTAAAATCACATAAACCCGACTAGTATGTTTTTTATTTTTTTAGGTATTTTGCTATTCGTAGCGGGCAGAAGCATTTCAAGTCCCAATCTTGTTTTCTCCAAATATAGCCCTACCCTTAAAATTGCAGGGATTGTATTAGCCATTTTAGGCTTAGGAAGTTCGACCATTAAACAAATTGACGCCGGAGAAGTAGGCGTCCAAAGTGTATTCGGAAAAGTGGTTCCCGAAACATTAACGAGTGGATTAAATTTTGTTAATCCAATCGCCACCGTGTATTCATTCGATGCCAAAACACAAAACTATACGATGTCGGCAGTTCATGATGAAGGCGATCGAAATGGGGATGATGCGATTCGGGTCTTGACAGCGGATGGATTAGAAGTGGTCGTTGACCTTACGGTTCTTTTCCGCATTGTCCCGAGCGAAGCACCTCGAATTTTAAAGGAAATCGGGACCGACTACAAAGACAAAGTCGTTCGTCCCATTACGCGCACCATGATCCGTGACAATGCCGTTTATTATGATGCGGTGGCACTTTATTCCTTAAAAAGAAATGAGTTCCAAACTCGGATTTACAATGACATTGAGAAAAATTTCAAAAAGCGTGGATTGGTCTTGGAACAATTATTGATCCGAAATATCAATTTACCCACGTCCGTGAAGACTACCATCGAATCGAAAATCAATGCCGAACAAGATGCCCAAAAAATGCAGTTCGTCCTTCAAAAAGAAAAACAAGAAGCCGAACGCAAACGCGTAGAGGCACAAGGGATCGCCGATTACCAAAAAATTCTATCCACAGGCTTGAGCGATAAACAATTGCAATACGAATCCATCATCGCCCAAAAAGAATTAGCCAAATCTCCAAATGCTAAAGTCATCATCATGGGATCAGGAAAAGGCACACCGATTATTTTAGGAAACAATTAATCAATAACGAATAAATTGCTGTTTGATATCAAAAAAGGCGCCCAGTAGCGCCTTTTTCTATTTCTTCAAAATGGTATGTCCCATTTTATCCCGTTTGGTTTTTAGATAGGTCTCGTTATGAATATTCGGTATCGTTTCAATCGGCACAGATTCGACAATTTCCAAACCATAGCCTAATAAACCTGCCCGTTTTTTAGGGTTATTTGAAATAAGCCGCAATTTATGCACACCCAGATCCCGTAAAATCTGAGCTCCTACGCCATAATCACGTTCATCCATGGAAAAACCTAATTCTAAATTCGCTTCTACGGTATCCCGACCTAATTCTTGGAGTTTATAGGCCTTCAACTTATTCAACAAACCAATTCCCCTTCCCTCCTGAAACATATATAAAATCACCCCTTTCCCCTCTTTTTCAACCATTTCCATCGCGGCATGTAACTGACCGCCACAATCACAGCGACAACTCCCAAAAATATCCCCCGTCACACATGAACTATGTACCCGAACGAGGACAGGTTCACCTTTCGTCCATTCCCCTTTAATCAAGGCTAAATGCGTATCTCCCGTATTCTTTTGTTTGAAGGCAATAAGATCAAACTGACCCCATTCGGTCGGCATATTCACCCCAATCTCCCGCGTAATCAAAGATTCCGTATGCAAACGGTATTCAATCAAGTCTTTAATCGTGACTAATTTTAAATCAAATTTATCGGCAATCTTTCTCAAATCCGGCAATCGTGCCATACTTCCATCCTCATTCAACACCTCAATTAAAACACCCGATGGCTGAAAGCCCGCTAATTTGGCAAAATCCATCGATGCCTCCGTATGACCCGTCCGGCGCAATACCCCTTCCGATTTACTCTTTAAAGGAAAAATATGTCCAGGCCGACCCAAATCCGCCGGCTGTGTATTCAAATCCACTAAGGCCTGAATGGTTTTGGAACGATCTGATGCCGAAATACCCGTCGTGCAGCCATGACCCAATAAATCAACTGAAACCGTAAAAGGCGTTTCATGGGAGGTAGTATTTTGATCCACCATCATTTCTAAACCTAGGGTTCGGCAACGTTCTTCAGTCAAAGAAACACACATCAAACCCCTCGCTTCCCGAATCATAAAATTGACCAATTCCGGCGTAATTGCCTCCGAGGCACAAATCATATCCCCCTCATTTTCACGATCTTCATCATCCGCTACGATAATAATTTTTCCTTGGCGGATATCGGCAATCGCATCTTCAATTCGGTCTAATCGTATCAATTCCTCTTCCATATTTTACTCGATTTTTAAACGAAAACACAAAGGTACGCAGAATTAGTTCCCATTTTACCTACCTTTGTAAGAATAAATCTAGGCACTTTATGTCCATCCAAGTATCCCATATTTCAAAATCCTATGGCGCCACTCCGGCCGTCAAGGATATTAGTTTTGACATCAAAGCGGGAGAAATTACCGGATTTCTAGGACCAAATGGGGCTGGCAAATCGACCTGCCTACAAATCCTAATGGGTTTATTAGAGGCAGACCAAGGCTCTGCTTCCATCCTAGGTTTATCCGTCCAAAGCGAAATTGACACAATCAAAAAACAAGTGGGTTATTTGGCGGAACATAATCCGCTATATCCTGACATGTATGTAAAAGAATTTTTGACCTTCATTGGAAAAATTCATCAAATACCCGCTGATCGATTAAAAAATCGGATCAAAGAAGTCATCGAATTAACGGGATTGACCCAAGAGCAAGCCA
The DNA here is from genome assembly GCA_947450365.1 of Cytophagaceae bacterium. Taxonomy (GTDB): domain Bacteria; phylum Bacteroidota; class Bacteroidia; order Cytophagales; family Spirosomataceae; genus Aquirufa. Next base: position 9,111 of record CANFVE010000050.1, on the reverse strand, counting down.
AAAAAATCCATGCATTATCGAAGGGTTACCAACAACGTGTCGGAATCGCCCAAGCCATCCTGCATGACCCAAAAGTCCTTTTACTCGATGAACCTACCAGTGGCCTGGATCCGAATCAAATGGAGGAAATCAGATCCTTGATTAAATCCTTAGCCAAACAAAAAACCATTTTGTTTTCGAGTCATATTCTGAGTGAAGTCGAGGCCATTTGTGATCGAATCATTATCATCAACCAAGGGGAATTAAAGGCCAATTGCAGCCTGAAAGAAGCCCAAGAACACCGCGGTGGATTGTCAGCCTTTTTTAAAGAAAATACAACTAACGCTTAATTTCAAATTCATCCGCATCCAAATGAGCGGGGAATTGGGTCCTAAATTGGAATAAATCTGCATATGAAAGCCGATACGTTTGGATGTCTGCTAATTGCCCCATCTCCACTAATCCAACGCCTTTAAAATGATTCAAGGCAGAATCACCTTGATAGGCTAATCCATTCCCATCTTCCCCCGTTCGATTAACCCCAGCCACGTAGGCGAGGTTTTCGATGGCGCGGGCTTTTAATAAAGTAGACCAAGCATGCGCACGGGCCGCAGGCCAATTCGCTACATAAATCGCTAAATCATATCGCATAGCCACATTACGTGACCAAACAGGAAAGCGTAAATCATAGCAAATAAAAGGGGCGATATGCCAACCTAGGTAAGAAACAATAATCGATTCAGTTCCTCCCGCATAAAATTCATGCTCCCCGCCCATGCGAAACAAATGACGCTTATCATACCGATGAATTTTCCCATTGGGCTCTACGGCCAACAACCGATTATAAAAGAGATTTCCCTCCTGGCATTTAAAACTTCCCAAGAGAAGAACATGGAGACGTTTGGCCATGATTTGCATCCACTGGGTGCTTGGACCTTGTCCGATTTCTGCCCCATGCGCATTCATACTAAAGCCTGTATTGAACATTTCAGGCAAAACAACGACATCCGTTTGCCCCTGAAGTACTTGTAATTTTTCCTCCAAAATGGCCAAATTAGCCGAAGGATTTTCCCAAACAATTTCCGTTTGAACCAAACTTACCCGCAAAGAATCTTGGGGATTTGCCATGGATTGAAAAGCTTATTTGGCAATATACGAATAATAGATTTTCAATTTAGCCTTTAACGAGTTTAAGGCGATGTAACGACCACTTTCATTTAAAATCTTGGCATTCCCAGACGCATCCGCAGAAATCGCAGGAGTTAATAAATAACCCAGATTTGCCTTTTTACCAGAAAGCATACTTTGCATCAAAGTCGTCACGTTAAATGTAAATGAATTTGTGGCAATATCATAGGTTGACGTAGCCACACCAGCTCCTCCTTCTGAGTAAATATATTTTAACCCATAAGAATTGCGCAAGGGCTTATTCGAACCATCCGATTCAATTAAGGATAATTGACCAATTGTCTGATTGAAATCTAAATTATCCTTTCCTGTAAAAACCAACTCAGCCTTGTTCACCGCAATATTTCGATTCCCTTTAAGATTTAACAAATAGGGCAATTCAATTTTAGTAACTACGCCAGTACCTGATTGCACATAGGTCAAATTATTGGTTTTTAAAGAGGAAACCTTGTCACCCGGCTTGGCTAAAGAAGCTAGGGGTCCTATTCGCTGTGCAGTAATTTGATTAAAACGTGCATTAATCTCCGTTACATATGCATTAGATAAACTGAAATAGTAATTTAAATAATACTTGGTCGTATCACCTGGATTATGCCAATGCAAGGTCATCCGAGAATAGGTGGGCGAAAAAGCCAATAAGGCAGCTTTTTTCCCTGTTTCCGACTTGATAAATAAACCCCTAAAATAATCGCGGAAAGCAGAACCACCCCCAGAAATATTTTTATCTGTATATTTTGAAATTAATTCTTTCCCTAGCGCAAGCGGCATTTGAAACTTTAACGTGTCAAATTGTACAGAATCTCCATTCGCCGACTCTTTTTTGATTGGTTTTGGAACAAACGTATATCTTTTTAATAATTCAGGTTTAATCGCAACGGAAGAGTTTGATAAATAGGTCGTCGATCTACTCAAACTATCAGACAATCGATACAATTCAATCGTCTGCGGCTGGCTCAAATCCCCTTGTGTATTCTTATAAATTAAATGCATTTGCAAAGAATCGACAACCGAGGTTTCTTTCGAATTTAAGGTATCCGCATTGGCTAATTGGGCATAGACATTGGATGAGACATAGCCCAAATCTGGATGATAAAAAGACCCTAGCAAAAAGGTGCTATTTCCTCCTGTTTGAATGGAATCCATTAAAACTGTGCCTGATTTTATTGTTAGGGTATCTGTGTAATTCAAGCCTACCTCTACGCTAAACAAATCCGCACCAATTTCTTTGGGTGCATCACAAGAAGAAAGGAACAGGGATATAATCCCAAGCCATTTAATTGCCAGCCAATTCCACGTAGGCTTTTTCGAAGAAATCGAGGTCATTTTCGGCAATATTTTGGTAGGTTTTATCTTGAAATTCATCAATAATGGATTGAATGCGGGAATTATCCACATTAACTAAGGAAACTACTTTATCGGCATATTCTGCACCAATCTTAATAAATGCCTCATAATTTGAACCAGCTAAACTGCCCAAATTAGCTTCATCTAAATCGCCAATTTTAACCTTTTCAATTAAATCGTCACTTGAAAACGTAAAATCAAACTCCGAATTGTGTGGAGAAAATATTGTTTTTGAATCTTTATAAATCGGATGATTCCGGTAATGGGTAGAAATATATAATGGGACCAGACTCGACATCCAATCGTTGCAATGAATCACATCCGGCGCCCAGCCTAATTTCACAACGGTTTCCAATGCTCCTTTGCAGAAGAAAATGGCACGCTCATGATTATCTGGATAAAAAGCGCCTTCTTTGTCAGTTAAGACATATTTTCGTTGATAATAATCTTCGTTATCAATAAAATAGACTTGCAACTTCGCAGCCGGAATACTCGCTACTTTGATTGTCAAGGGTTTCTCCTCTTCGCCCATCGGAATCGTAATTCCTGATAATCGAACCACCTCATGTAAACGATTTTTTCGTTCATTGATGGATCCGAATCTCGGAACCAAAATCCGAATTTCCATTCCTCGTTCCTGCATCGCTGTCGGAAGATTGCGAACGAAATTGGCAATTTGTGATGTGTTTAGAAAGGGATCAACCTCGCTCGAAACGTAAAGAATACGTAATTTGGCCATTCTAAATTTATTTACAGGGAAAAATTATCCCAAAAAAACAATGCAAAAGTACAAAAAAATTATCAAATTTCCTCACCATTATTCGGACAAAGGTCTTTATTTTGCCAATTGATATTGTTTACAGAAGCTCCTTCATGGTAAAATCCATTCTTACCTATCTTTTTTCGACCATTTTAGCCATAGGCTTGTTGTACTGGGCCTTTTCTAGCAGTCACTTAGAATGGGAGGATATTTACCAGACGCTCCAACAAGCTGATTACCGCTGGGTAAGTCTAGCCATCTTCATTTCCCTTTTATCGCATTGGCTTCGCGCATTACGGTGGCAACAATTACTCGGCGCTCTCCACCACCATCCCGGTGTCACTCGAACCCTTTCCGCCGTTCTGATAGGCTATTTTGCTAATTTCATCGTGCCTCGCATGGGTGAAGTTTCACGATGTGGATCCTTGACCAAAACCGCCGGAATCCCCTTTGAGAAATCCTTTGGAACTGTCATTACGGAACGGGTGGTAGATCTTTTATGTTTACTTATTCTGGTTGGACTCGTATTTTTTGTTGGCTGGGAACCAATCCAACAAAATCTATTCCCCCATTTCCAAGTCCCTTCCCTCCCAATCTGGATAGGCCTTGGACTTACAGGCATGGGAACGCTTTTCATTCTTTGGCGCAAAAGGGAACTCGTTGCCGAAACTTGGACTAAATTTGCCAGCTCCTCCAAAATTGGAAAAATAATCGATGGCTGGCTCAGCGGAATCATCAGTATCAAAGACTTAGAAAACCCCTTCCTATTCATCATATACACCCTTGGAATCTGGATTGCTTATTTCGCCAATACCTATATACTTTTGTTGGCCTTTCCCGCCAGCATGCATTTAGGCATGGATGCCGGCTTGATCGTCTTAGTTTTGGGAACTTTTGGCATGGCTACACCTACCCAAGGAGGCATAGGTGCCTATCACAAATTAGTCGCAGCGGCCTTGGTTTTTTACCACATACCTTTGAAAGAAGCGACTGTGTTAGCCACTTTTTTCCATGGAACTCAAATGGCTACAATTTTGTTTTTCGGGGGATTGAGTTTCATTTTAACCCTTTTTCTTCCTAAAATTAACCTAACGAATGGCAAGTGAGCAAAAAATAGTAGACCTAACTAAAGCCTTAGAAATACGGAGGCATTGGGCTGATCGGCAGGAAAAAGTCGTTTTCACCAATGGCTGTTTTGATATTTTACACCTAGGCCATGTCGATTATTTAGAAAAAGCAAGTCAAACCGGAAGCCAATTAATCGTGGGAGTCAATACCGACCGCTCGGTCAAAGCTCTCAAAGGTCCCGAAAGACCCATTCATTCCGAATATGCACGTGCAAGACTAATCGCAGCCCTTGGTTTTGTATCCATGGTCATTATTTTTGATGAAGATACACCCTTGGAACTTATCAAAAGTCTAGCCCCCGATGTGCTGATAAAGGGGAATGATTATTCGATTGATACCATCGTAGGGGCAAAAGAAGTGATCGACATGGGCGGAGAGGTTTGCACGATTGACTTAGTCCCTAATTATTCAACAACTGGAATTATTCAAAAATTAAAAAACTAATATTATGCCTGGATTGTATTTATTAACTATTGTTTTTGGCCTAGGAGGTATGTTGATCTCTTGGCGATTAAAGTCGAAATTTCAAAAATACGCGCAAGAACCTTTACGAAGTAATTTTTCAGGAGAAGAAATTGCCGTTAAAATGCTGGCGGACCATGGCATTCATGATGTTCGAGTGATTTCCGTGGAAGGTCAATTAACCGACCACTACAATCCGGCAGACAAAACCGTGAACCTCAGCAATGACGTATTTCATGGCCGAAATGCAGCTGCAGCAGCAGTGGCCGCCCACGAATGTGGCCATGCGGTCCAACATGCGCGCGCCTATGCCTTTTTACAATTTAGAAGTGCTATGGTTCCCATGCTGAATGTCGCCAATGGATTCATGCCCATTTTATTGATGATCGGGATGATGATTTTATACTCAACGGGAAATGCCCTTTTATTAAGTATCGGCGTAGCCCTTTTTGCCTTAGCCACCCTTTTTAGTTTTGTAACTTTACCTGTGGAATTTGATGCATCGAATCGGGCGCTTGCTTGGATAAAATCGGAAGGAATTGTAACCCCAAGCGAATATGAGATGTCTAAAGATGCCCTTTGGTGGGCAGCAATGACCTATGTGGTGGCTGCCTTGGGTATGTTGGCCCAATTACTTTATTATTTGAACCTATTAGGAGGACGTCGGAGCGACGATTAATTTGCCTTCCAGGCGATTCATTCCCTTCCGGGGGATTTATTCCCTTGCTGGCGACTCATTCTTTTCCGGGGGATTTATTCCCTTGCTGGCGACTCATTCCCTTCCAGGGGATTCTTTATCTTTTTCTTGGATGGCGACGCAGCAAATGTGTCGCCATTTTTTTATACGTGCAATTTGCTTTTGCGATAGCTATACCCAAAATAAATTAAGATACCCGCCAAACACCAATACAAAAAGCGTTCCCAGTTCATTGCGCCCATTTGGGTCATCAAATACAAATTCACTAACAATCCCAAAACCGGAATTAACGATAATTTGTTCCGAACACTGTAAACGGAAAGCACTGCCCAAATCAAGAAAAATCCTCCCATAATCACGTGGTCAGCCTTATTTTTGCCAGTAAAGATCCCTGAAAACCATTGGCTTGCCGAATCCATGCTTGGAAAACTAAGATATAAAGCAATGAATAAACTAATTCCTACCCAATAACCCGCATTCACATAAGGAATCTTAAACTTTGATTTTTTTTGATTTTCGGGATCCAAATCCAAAATCAACACGCCGCCACACACAAGAACGAAGGCAAATAAGGTTCCGATGCTACTTAGGTTGATCACTTCTTCCAAATTTGCAAATAATGCAGGCACCCCGACTAAAACACCCGTCATTATCGTAGAAAATGAGGGGGTCCGGTATTTGGGATGTATTCGAGAAAAGGCTTTGGGCAATAAACCGTCACGGGACATAGTCATCCAGATACGTGGTTGGCCTAATTGATAGACCAGCAAAGCACTTGTTAACGCAATCACCGCACTCGCGGCCACAACGCCCGCCACGCCCGGCAAATTCACTTTCATGAACATAAAAGCCAAGGGATCTTCGATGCCTGCCAATTGGGACGAGGGAACGATTCCGGTCAACACTAATGTAACCATTACATAGAGAACCGTGCATATAATCAAAGCCCACATCATGGCTTTGGGAATATCGCGCTGCGGGTTTTTACATTCCTCGGCAGTTGTCGAAATCGAATCAAAACCAATGTACGCAAAACACACTGCCGCCACACTTTTCAGTACTCCTGAGATTCCATTGGGTGCAAAAGGCGTCCAATTTTCTACTTGGACATAAAAGGCCCCAACGCCAATAACAATCGCAATAACGCCTAATTTCAAGACCACCAAGATATTATTCATATTCTTAGATTCCCGAATACCGATGTAAACCAAATAAGTAATCCCGACCGTAATCAGCAAAGCAGGCAAATTAGCTACGAAATGCCAACCCAAAATCACCGGAGCACTCGTATAGGCCATATATCCCTCTCGAACATTTACGCTTAATTCAGGAAGTAGTTGTCCTTGTTGCAATGCCTCTTGAGCTGCGATAAAGGCTCTTTTGGCAGATAAATAGTCCATCGTCAAAAATTCAGGCACATGAACACCGAGGCCCTCAAGGAGATCAACAAAATACTTGGACCATGAAATGGCTACCGCCACATTGGAAATCGCATATTCCAACAATAAATTCCAACCCAAAATCCAGGCCACAATTTCACCTAAACTCGTATAGGCATAGGTGTAGGCGCTACCTGAGATGGGCACCGTCGCTGCAAATCGTGCATAACAAAAAGCAGTAAACATGCAGGCCAAGGCCGTAAAAACAAATAACATGGACACTGCGGGGCCGCCATTGGCTGATGCCTGACCGATGGCAGAAAAAATACTTGCCCCGATAATTGCGGCCACCCCCATGAAGGTCAGGTCTCGAACACCGAGGTTGCGAACCATGGAATAACCTTCTAATTTTTCGATGTCCAACTGGTCCGAAATGATTTTATCGATCGATTTTTTACGAAAAAAAGAAGCCCACATAGCCTTTTGTTTGAGATGAATAAGGGAAACAAAAATACATCTTTTCTCTTACCTTTGTGACATGTCAGTCGCCATTGTCATTTTAAATTTCAACGGAAAGGATTTTTTAGCCAAATTCTTACCCAAAGTCATCGAAACCTCTCCTGAAGGAAAGATTTATGTAGCCGACAATGGATCAAGCGATGATTCCGTAAGCTTTCTTCAAACACATTTTCCACACATCACATGCATTCACTGGGCAGAAAACCTGGGCTATGCAGGTGGCTATAATCATGCATTACAACAAATTGATGCCGATTATTATGTATTAATGAACTCGGACATAGAACCGAAGAAAAATTGGCTAAATGCCCTAAACGCATATTTTGTACAGAAACCTGAGGTAGCAGCGGCCCAACCATTTTTACTAGATTATCAAAAACCTGATTATTTTGAATATGCCGGAGCGGCTGGGGGATATTGGGACATTCACGGATATCCCTTTTGTCGGGGCCGCCTTTTTGATCAAATAGAAAAAAACGAAGGACAATATCAAACGTCTAAGGTCAGTTGGGCCACGGGAGCTTGTTTGATGGTTCGGTCCAAGGCCTATTGGGAAGTGGGAGGATTAGATACTGATTTTTTTGCGCACATGGAGGAAATCGATTTATGCTGGCGCCTCCAACGCGCCGGGCATCACATCGCCGCAGTCGCAGAAAGTGAAGTATTGCACGTGGGCGGAGGGACATTGGCTCAAGGAAATCCATTCAAAACCTATTTGAATTTCCGAAATAACTTAATCCTATTGTATAAAAACTTGGCGCCAGGGAGTTTGTTCGTAACATTATTCCTCCGCATGCTATTAGATGGGGTAGCTGGATTGAAATTTCTCGCGGAAGGAGAAATACGCCAATTTCTATCCGTATTAAAAGCGCATCGCGACTTTTACGGATATGTCTTCTTTCATGCAAAAAAACAAAATTTATCGCCTGACTTACAAAAAAAATACATCAGCAGCTACCCAAACAGTATTTTGCTTGATTATTTTCTCAAAAAGAAAAAGGGATTTAGGGATTTAAAATTTTAAAAATCCCATATCGTAGGATTATTTCGCTGACGCAAATAGCGGCGAATATTCATCCAAAAAGCAAGAATCAAATAAATAATGACCGGAGAACCCATGGTCAAAAACGATGTATAAATAAAATAAAGTCGAATGCTACTGGTGGAAATTTTAAACTTTTCCCCCAATCGAGTACAAACTCCAAAAGCCTGATTTTCAACGAAGTATTTAATTTTTTCCATGATGCGATAAATTGGACGCACAAAAATAATTAATTCCACAGATAATCCACATAAATTTATAATACATAAAAATAATTATATAAATTATATTTAAAATTATATTAAATTTTCAATAAACTGAAAATTAATTCCAATTATCTTGCATGCAATGTAATTTTTTATACATTTGAGCACTTAAAAGATTTTAAACGACACGAATTACTCTTCATCTTCTAGTTTCTCCTACAGATTTTCCTGCTTTTTGATTCTACATGTTGTTGGCCTAATTCCCGTTAATTTCTCGAGAGTATTAAATTTTTAACATTTTTTTTATGCAAACTGGTAAAGTAAAATTTTTCAACGAGACGAAAGGTTTCGGATTCATCGTTGACGATCAAACAGGTGAAGACATTTTCGTACACGTAACTGGCCTT
>CANFVE010000049.1 GCA_947450365.1 Cytophagaceae bacterium | reverse complement strand
AGGTATTGGAGCTGGTTTAGCTGCTATTGGTGCTGGTGTTGGTATCGGTAACATTGGTGGTTCTGCCATGGAAGCTATCGCTCGTCAACCAGAAGCGTCTGGAAAAATTCAAGGTGCGATGTTGATCGTAGCTGCCTTCGTTGAGGCGGTTGCTCTTTTCGCAGCTGTAATTTGTTTGTTGGTAACTTTGAAATAAGAAGTCCAACTGAGTTTCCCAAAGGTTAGCTTTGGAATCCAACTCAAAAAGATTTGAAACGCAATTTGGTTACGCTAGGTGCCAAATTGCGTTTTTACCCTTGAAAATAATTTAAAATAAAAATAAGCTATGGAGTTAATTACCCCAGACTTTGGTTTAATATTTTGGCAATTATTGGTTTTTGGAATTTTATTTTTCCTGTTGGCCAAATTTGCTTGGAAACCTATCATTCAATCCTTGGATGAGCGCGAGCAATCCATCGATGATGCAATCAAATTATCCGAAACAACCCGCCAAGAAATGGCTGAGTTAAAGGCGGGTAATGAGCAATTAATCAATTCTGCACGTGCCGATCGGGATGCCTTAATCAAGCAAGCGAAAGAAGCAGCTGATGCGATGATTTCACAAGCGAAATTAGATGCCCAAACAGCCGCGGCTCAAGAAATCGAAAAGGCACGTGTGGCGTTCGAACAAGAAAAGGTAGCAGCAGTAGCGGCCATTCGCAAGGAAGCGGCAAGCTTGTCATTGGATTTGGCTGAAAAAGTGTTGAAAAATCAATTAAAAGATAAATCAGCTCAGGAAAAATTAGTTTCTGAGTGGATCGCTGATGTGAAATTGTAATCATTGAGCAATAAAATTTAAAAAAATGTCTGAATTAATTGTTGCCCATCGATATGCAAAATCCCTGCTCGACTTCGCGGTAGAGAAAAAAGTGGTGGAGGTCGTTTATCAGGATATGTTGAGTTTCAAAGAAACTTGTCAAGGAAGTAAGGAATTAGTGCTTGCGCTGAAAAGTCCGATCATTAAACACCACACGAAATTGGCCATCTTGAATAAATTATTCAAAAAAATATTCAATGAAGTAACCTATTCCATTTTTGTGATCATCACAAACAAGAATAGAGAAAGCATTTTGCCCGCAGTTGCGACGGAATTTATTTCCTTGTACACGGATTACAAAGGCATTCAAAAAGCACAAATCACGAGCGCAAGCGCCTTAACAGCAGATCAAAAAGTGAAGGTTACCGCGATCGTGAAAGAGTTTTCTGGTAAAGAAGTGGAATTAACAGAGACCATTGATGAATCCTTGATTGGAGGATTTATTCTACGGGTGGGTGACCAACAAGTCGATGATTCCATCAAACGAAAACTAAATGATTTAAAGGTTACTTTAGCCTCCTAAATGAAAAAGCCTTGATTTCAAGGCTTTTTTTATACCCTTCCTTATGAAAAAATTTGCACTATTTACCGGTTCCCTATTAGCAGGTTTGTCTGTGGCACTAGGGGCTTTTGGGGCACATGCCTGGAAGGATTATTTGCGAGGAATCAATCGCCTCGAGACCTTTGAAACCGCGGCACGATATCAAATGTATGGCGGTATTGTCTTATTGATTTTGGGCGTTTGGCAAACGATGGCCACGACCAAAACGCTTAAAACAGCAGCTTATTTTCAGTTTTTCGGCACCTTGATCTTTTCGGGGTCCCTTTATTTAATTTGCATCACCCAACAAACCATTTGGGGCGCCGTAGCTCCATTAGGAGGTTTGTCGATGATGATTAGTTACGGAATTATGGCCTTTAGCGTTTTACGCAAGAATTAATGCCGCATCACAAGTTCTAGGCTATGCCAAACGATTTCGCCCATCGTTTGACAGACCAAAAAACGATCATCTTGGTAATGTTTGGCCAATTCATTTTTCAATTGGGCCACATTTTCCTCGGGGGCGATGTCGTCTTTCGCCATTACTTGCATTAAATCATAAACACGCTGACTCTCCGATTTTAGCCGACTCGCGATCATCGAACGCTCTTCAATTTGGTATTGCCAAACCGATTCCGGCGTCATATACTTCATCCCCAATTCGATGAGTGCATTGTTTTGCTTGAAATATTGGGGTAAGTAGACAGATTTTTTACCCTCGTAGCATTGTTGGTCGAAATCAATCGGCCGAATCCGGTAATAAATTTCCTCAAAATCCGGCGTGGTAATAACGACATAATTCGCGCTATGCATATCGCCGAGCAATTGGACCAAACAGCGCTCATTAAATTTCACAAATTCCTTCGCCAAGCGAATGGGCGCTTCTAAATCATGATCCAAATCCTGATTTAGAAAGATATCGCCCGGTACGCCCGCAATATGTTCCTCCACAAGCGTGTTTTCATGCGTGACATAATTAATCCGATTAGGCGATAAAATGTGTTCCAATTCGAGCCCATATACCCGAGAAGCATCGGCAATTTTTATGTAGAAATAATCAAAATTATCATTCACCCGATTCACAATCCGAATCCGAAAGGGATGCGTATTTCCATAGGTACAATAATCCACCCGGTCGATGACTAAATGTTTAATCACCTCCTCATTCCCATCCGTCTTTAAATCCGCGTAAATTTGTTTGAGGTTTTCATATACCTCGTCCTGGTCGCCTGGCGAGTAAAAAACCGTTTCCCACAGCGTATCGATTCCGTTCTTGTCGTACAAGGTGATCGAATTGTCGTAGCGCAACAAATCCGCATAACTTATGTGCATCGGATGTTCCCGATTGTACTTATGCAGGTAACGGCGCAACTGGTTATTAATCCGATAAAGTGTCTTTTTCTTTGAAATAAGGGCCATTATTCAACGAAATCAAGAGATTTTCCATAGGTCTCCTTCAATTGAGAAACCGAATAAATAGCCAAGGTAAAACAAACCGCCCCTACAATCGCCGCCGAATGAATCAATCCTACCTGTGGAATCAAGGCCTTAAACACAAGCGTAATTGGAATCAGCGCACCCCGAACAAAATTGGGCACCGTCGTCGTCACCGTCATCCGCAAATTAGTCCCAAATTGTTCCGACGAGCTCGTTAAAAATACCGCCCAATAGCCCCCAAAAAATCCCAAAGCCGTAATGATGACATGTCCAAAAGCGACCGTGATATTCGAAAGGAAATAAAGGAAATAAATACAAAGAAAACTGACAAGGACTAAATAGGTGAGTACGGCTTTGTTCCGACTTTTCAACACCTGGCTTAATGCTCCACTCGCAAAATCCCCAAAGGTCAAACCTAAATAACAATACATAATCGCATCACCCCCACTTATTTGGCCATCGATTCCAAAAGACTGGGTGATTTCTGGTGAGGCAAAAACCAAAATTCCAATGATATACCAGATCGGCAGGCCCATAAAAATACAGTAGAGGTATTTTTTAAAGGTGGCGGCATTCGAAAATAACTGGAAGAAATTCCCCCGTTTTACGTCCTGTCCTAGGTCTTTGTACATCGCCGATTCAAACGTCCCTAAACGCAAAAGCAATAAAGCCAAGCCCATGCCCCCGCCAATGAAATAACAGGTTCTCCACCATTCTGGATCTGGACTTAAATTTGAAATGATCGGCGCCACGATCGCCCCAGATGCCCCAATACCCGCAATGATCAACGTTCCAATACCTCGTTTGGAAGGAGGAAGCGTTTCATTCACGAGGGTAATCCCCGCACCTAATTCTCCGGCCAAACCGATACCCGCAATGAAACGTAGGATGGCGTAGGTATTCATGTCGGTAACGAAGCCATTCAAGGCATTCGCAATAGAATACATCAAAATCGAACCAAATAACACCGATTTACGTCCTTTCTTATCGCCATAGATGCCCCATAAAATACCTCCGATGAGCATACCGCCCATTTGAATATTCATCAGATTTAGGCCCTGATCTAGCAGCTCAGAACCGCTGAGACCCAAACTTTTTAAACTGGGATTGCGAACGACAGAGAAAAGAATGAGGTCATACACATCCACAAAATAACCTAGTGCGGCTACAGCGATGAGCATTTTTTGTTTCGAGCTAAGTGGGGTCGTTTCCATAAGGGTTCATTAACGGGACAACATATCCGACCGATGCGAGTCCAATTTCAGGAAAATAAATAATAAAATCGTAAAGGACCAAAGCGATGAGCCTCCATAACTAAAAAAAGGCAAAGGAATTCCCATGATGGGCATAAGCCCGATAGTCATCCCGATATTCACCAAAAAATGGAAGAATAAAATCCCTACCACGCCATAGCCATAGGCCCGAGCAAAGCGGGACCGCTGTTGATCCGCCAAATACAAGAGTCGCCAAAGGAAAAACAAAAACAACACAATTACGCCCATTACTCCCACAAATCCGAATTCCTCTCCGATCGTACAGAAAATAAAATCGGTACTTTGTTCAGGCACAAAATCGAATTTCGTTTGCGTACCTCCCAAATATCCTTTGCCCCAAAATCCACCCGAACCAATCGCAATTTTTGACTGCGTGACTTGATATCCTAAGCCTCGGCGATCAAAAGAGGGATCTAATAAAACCTTAATCCGATTGCGCTGATGTTCTTTTAAAATATGATTTACGCTAAAATCCACCAAGGTCGAGAGCGTCATGATCATGGCAATGGCTCCTGCGATGCGAAGATAGGTTTGTGGTTTTCGTTGCTCATAAATGGGCAATAACACAATAAAAATTCCCGCTAAGGCCAATAAAACCAAGAAAATGGTCAAAGGCTTCATGAGCAAGGAACTGACAAACAATAAAATCAGACCGATTAACAGACCCGGAAATTCCCCCGGAAGGCCTTCGCGGTACAATAAAATAATGAAGGAAGCAAAAACGAGGGCGGAACCGGTTTCATTGGAAGCAATGATCAGCAACATCGGCAAGGCAATAATCGCCGCCGCCACATATTGATTCTTAAACCGCGTTAAATTCACCTGTGGGTCATTGAGGTATTTGGCGAGTAATAAGGCGGTGGCTGTTTTGGCAAATTCAGCCGGTTGGATCGTCACCCCTCCAAACTTGAACCAGGAATGAGAGCCATTGATCGTCACCCCCAAAAAGGGAACAGCAATCAAGGACAGAATAAATGCCCCATAAATAATCAGGGCGAACGATTCAAAAAAACGAAAATCGAGCGCATAAATCAACATAATCAAGACAAAACTCGTCCCAATCCAAATCAATTGTTTCCCCGCATTGCCCGTATAAAATGCCGCATCTAAAATTCCCAAGGGCGCCTCCGGATTATATACCGCCGAATACACGCTCATCCAGCCCAGCAAAACGAATAGCGCATACATGCCTACCGTCAGCCAATCCAATTTTACGATTTGATTCGATGAGGATCCGTTCATTTTACTAAACTGTCTTTTTTAACGGGCCTACGATAGGTCACATTGGCCAAATAACTCATATTCATAAACTTCGTTTCCACATTTTTGCGGTCCACGCGGCCTTTTAAATATTTCTCGATGATTAAAGAGGCAATCGGCGCCGCCGCAAATCCCCCAAATCCCGCATTTTCCACAAATACCGCAATCGCAATTTTTGGATTGTCCTTGGGTGCAAAGGCAATAAATACCGAGTGATCTTTGCCCTTTTGATTCTGCGATGTACCCGTCTTACCACACATCTGAATATCTGGAATCCGGCCATCCGCCCCCACGGTTCCATGCAAAACAGCATCCAGCATTCCCTGATGGACAACACCAAAATACTTGGCATCCACTCCCACCGAAACCGGCGTCTTATAAAAGGGATCAATCGCCTTTTTATCGCCAACCCCTTTGACTAAATGAGGGGGGATATACCAACCCTTATTTGCCAAAATCGCGGCAAAATTCGCCATTTTCAACGGACTCACCACCAGTTCCCCTTCCCCAATACTCAAGGAATAAATGTTCGAAAATTTCCACGTATTTTCTCCTTTGTAAATCTTATTGTAATAGTCGACATTGGGCAAATTCCCCTTCTTTTCATTATTCAAATCCACCCCTAATTTCCGCCCAAAACCAAAATTGGCCACCAAATCCGACCAGCGCTGAAGACCTTGCGCCGACCGCTTATAGGTATTCCCCTGTGTATTATCATACAATATTTTCCGAAACGCATGGTAAAAATAAGGATTACAGGACCATTGAATCGCATTATGTAAATCGTTGTGCGAGGTATTATGGCTATGGCATTTCACCGGCGCGCCGGCATGGGTGAATACGGTACCAGGACTTAACGAACCCAGTTGCATCCCCACTAAAGCTTGCACCAATTTAAACGTGGAACCCGGCCGGTAATAAGCAGATGGGGGACGATTGATCAACGGCTTCAAGGGATCTAAGGCTAATTTTTGGTAGTATTTTGAAAAGTTTCGACCGGCTAATAAACTTGGATCATAGGAAGGTGCGGAAACCATGGTTAACACTTCCCCTGTCGAGGGTTCAATCGCCACGACACTACCTACCTTGTGCATCATCAAACTATCCGCATATTCCTGTAAACGGATATCAATACTCGTATATAGGTTTTGACCGGCAATGGGATTAATGTCCAATTGGCCCTTTTTATATTCCCCCTTTTCCACCCCATTGCTATTCACCATGCGGTATTTCACCCCGCGATTCCCCCGCAAGGATTCCTCATAAAAGGCTTCTAATCCAGAAATCCCCACGTAGTCACCTTGTCGGTAATAATCATCCCGCTGATCCACCAAGGAATTCGGATTAATCTCCGCGACATAGCCTAAGGCATTGGATAAGGCTCTGGATTGATAGGTTCGAAAGGCGGTGGTGGAAATGGAAAAACCTGGATAATCGACCAACGCATCTTGAATGCGGGCAAAATCCTCTTTAGATAAATGCTTCAAAAACAAGGACGGTTTCACGCGTGAATAGGCACGGGCTTGACGCATCGTGCTATCGAAATAGCCTTTGCTAACGCCAAAAAGTGCACAAAAACGATTCGTATCCTGTACCAAGGCTTTGCGCGGGGTCACATAAAGGTCGTAAACGGGCGTATTGTAGACGATTAATTTTCCCTTGCGATCATAGACTTCGCCACGAAAAGGAATTTGAATGATTTTCCGAATCGCATTATTATCGGCTGCCTTTTCATAGGTATCATCGACCATTTGGAGGTAAAATAATTTTCCGATGAAAACCATTCCAATGGCAAGAAACACAAGAAAGATAATGATTCGGCGACCTTCTAACACGTAAAAAAAATCAGAAATTTAATAACAAAGCAATTTACGGAAATATCCTGATTTATTTGGGAAGGCTTTTAATCAACGCATACATCGAAAGCGCAATCGAGCCCAAGGAGAATCCAATCGTGCACCATGGCTTTCCCAAGTGGAAATAGCCATCCAAATATTGTCCTAACCACACGCCCAATAAAATGGTAATGAGCATTTGAAAGGCAGCACCCACAAACTTTTGATATGAATTCATAAAATTTTCGCACAATTTTAGTCTTGCACATACTAAAATTATCCCTTTTTCATTTATATATATTGTAAATTTGAAAATTGTTTGAATAAGCTCCATGACCAAAGCTTTTGCACTCCTATTTCTCGGCCTTCTTGCGTTTTCATGTTCGCAACAAAGTACTCGACCTGCGGCGGTAGCTTTTCATAACATCAATTCGAAATTCAATGCCATTTGGCAAGCGGACAGATTATACCAGGAACTAGAAAAAAAGGCCTGGGAAGAACGCAAGGAAAATTATGCGAATACGCTTTCCATTTTACCCCCGATTGATTCTACCTTCGGTCAGGCACATCAGCAAGAAATTACGAATTTGATACGCAAGGCCTCATTGGTCATTAATCGGCATCAAAATTCACGATACATCGACGATGCCTATTTGCTCATTGGCCATGGTCGTTTTCTATTGGGGGATCTCAAAAATGCAGTTGAAACCTACAAATACATTAATTCCATCGAGCCGGATCAGGATACGCAAATACAAGCGCTGATTCGCTTATACCAAATTTATACCTACCAAAAGGATTTTGAGAATGCGGAAAAAGTGGAGGAATTCATCAAAGAAGCCCCACTAAACAATAGCCAAAAAACTGAATTTTTGCGTTCCAAGGCTTTTTATCATCAGGAAAAAGGTGAAATCGTGCTGGCTATTGCCCTATTGGAAGAAGTGGCGCCAAGCTTGGGAAGTCGGTACGAACGCGCGAGAACTTTTTACTTGTTGGGCCAATTATTCCAAAACCAAGGGAAATACAGCTTGGCAAAGGAGAACTTTGAAAAAAGCAGGCAAATTAAGTCGAATTATGACTTACAATTACATGCGCAGATAGCCCAACAAAAATTGATTGGGGATGAATCGGCCTTAGAAAAAATGCTGAAGGAGCCGAAAAATGAGGATAAAAAGTCGGAAATCTACATGGCCCTCGGACAGATGCAGTATGAGAAAAATGAATTTAATCAGGCGAAGGTTTATTGGGAAAAAGCCAGTGTAAATAACCCCAACAAGGGCGAATTGTATCTTCAGGTAGGCAATATGTTTGTGCGTCAATTAAAAAAATACCCGGAAGCCGCGCAGTATTATGATTCCGCAGCGACTTATTTAGCCAGCACGCATCCTTCCTATGCGAAGGCACAAAAATTAAAAAAATCATGGCTTGATTATGTACAAATGACCACGGTCATTCGAAAAGAAGATTCCTTGCAAATCCTGGGTCGGAAATCACTGACCGAGTTAGACGCGTTTTATACCCAAATCAAGGCAAATCAAAAACGAAAACTTGATTCATTAAATAACCAAAAAAAATCCGTGGCGCCTGTGGCCCAAGCGCTAATTTTCACCCGGAGAAGTCCAAGCCCAGAGCAGCAAAGTTTCTATTTCTACAACGACATGGCGCGAAATCAAGGGACCCAAGAATTTATGTTCAAATGGGGCAATCGAACCCTAGAGGATTTTTGGAACCGAAAAAATAAAAACACGAATCTGAGTACGACGGCTTCCAGCCCTGAAAAAATCACCGCGCAAGCTAGCCCCTCGGCCGAAACAAAACCCGTAACAAGCACGGATTCTTTGGCGATATGGTTAGCAGGCATTCCGAGGACGGACGCACAACTATTCGCTTCTAACAAAAAAATCGAACAAACGCTTTTCACCTTAGGGAAATTTGCGAAACTGGAGTTAAATGAAAATGAATTAGCTAAAAAGACTTTGATAAGTTTGTTGCTGAATTATCCATCGACGGCCTATGAGGCGGAAAGTTTGTATTTATTGTATTTAAGTAGCTACATGAGCGCGGATAAAAAGGAATTTAAGGACCGCTTGGCCGATCGATATCCTGAATCCTATTTTAGGCAAATGATTTTAAAAATGGAAAATGGCCAATTGAGCCAATCAAAGGAATTAGAAGTTCAAAAAACATACGAAATGGCCTATGCTACGTTTAAGCTCGGGAATTATTCCGATTGTTTTAAGGAATGTTTGGGGATTCAACAACGCTACCCGAATAGTAAATTGGAAGATAAAATCGTATTTTTAATGGCGCTTTGTAAAGGGGGGCAAAAAGATTTAAGTGCGTACACCTTACAATTAAAAAACTTCACGATGGCATTTCCCTCAAGTCCCTTAAAGCCTGAGGCGGAGGCGCTGCTGAAGTCCATCACCTTAAATACTCGCTAATATGCTCACATTCGAACCAGGTAAATATGCGAAATTCATCAAATTCCTTTATCGATTTTTTATCGGAGGAACCGTGGCGGCCATTTTATTCATCGTGGCGGTCAATGTGAATTTCCTTTGGTTATTTGGGGGCATGCCAAGCCTGCAGGAATTGGAAAATCCCAAAAGTCAAAACGCCTCTTTGATTATTTCGGAGGATGGTCAGGAAATCGGGAAATATTTTAGGGAAAATCGGAATCCGTTAGAATTCGAGCAATTGCCCCTTAACATCATTAATACCCTCGTTTCCACGGAGGATGCGCGGTTTACGTCTCATTCGGGCATTGACATTCGCTCGATGATGCGGGTGGTATTTTCCCTGGGTACGGCGGGGGGAGGTAGTACGATATCCCAACAATTAGCAAAAAATTTATTTCATACCCGTTCGATCGAATTTGGGGAGGACGATCCGGTCTATATTGGCTTGTTGATGAAAGTTGACGGCCTTCGAACCGTGATTGCGAAGGTAAAAGAATGGATTTTAGCGATAAAACTAGAGCGTCGCTATACGAAGCAAGAAATCATGGCCATGTATTTGAACGAGGTCAGTTTCGGGAATAATGCCTATGGGATACAGGTGGCTTGTCGGACCTATTTCCAAAAAGATATTCAACATGTTTCCTTGACGGAGGCGGCGACACTGATTGGTTTGTTGCAAAATCCATCGTTGTATGATCCTCGGGTACGGCCAGAGAAAACCTTGGATCGGCGGAATACGGTCTTGGGTCAATTGGCCAAATACGATTTCATTCTACCTGAGGAGCTAGACAAATTGCGCGAAACACCGCTGAATTTGCATTATAAAGTGGAGAATCAAAATACAGGAGCGGCACCCTATTTCCGGGAGGCGATTCGATCCGAAGTGTTGAGAACGTTAAAGGAGATTAATAAGGACCGGCCGGAAGATCAGCAGTTAAATTTATACACGAGCGGGCTTCGAATTTATACCAGCATCGATTCGCGGATGCAGAAATTTGCGGAGGAATCTGTTCGGGAGCATATGCAGGCGGAGCAAAAATTATTTTATGCGCATTGGCAAGGTCGAAATCCTTGGGTGAATGAGGAAATGAAGGAAATCAAGGGATTCTTACGGGATGCTATGAAACGCACGCAGCATTACCGGGATTTGATGGAGGCCTATGAAAATGATGAATTTAAGGTCTGGGAGGAGTTGAATAAACCCGTGCGGATGAGCGTATTTACCTATGATGGGGATAAGGATACGACATTCAGTTCGATGGATTCTTTGCGCTATTATAAGAAAATTTTGAATTGCGGATTTATGGCGATGGATCCGACGAACGGCCATGTAAAGGCCTGGATCGGGGGAATAAATTACAAATACTTTAAGTTTGATCATATATCTCAAAGTAGGCGTCAGCCGGGTTCTACTTTTAAACCCTTTGTGTATGGGGCGGCGATTGAAAATGAAGTCATAACCCCATGCGATGAATTGGTGGATGAGCCGGTGACGTTTGGCGAGGAGGATGGCTTGACAGGCACGACCTGGACACCCCAGAACTCAGATGGAAAATACAGTTATGAAAAATTAAAAATGCGGCGGGCGATGGGTTTGTCGATCAATTCCATTTCGGCCAAATTAATGAAGCAATTAGGTCCCGAGAAGATTGCTGATTTTGCGCATAAATGTGGGATTACGAGTCCGTTGAATGAAGTTCCTTCGCTGTGTTTGGGGGCGTCGGAGGTTTCGTTGATGGACCAAGTAACAGCCTACAGTACCTTGGCCAATGGAGGGGAAAAAACGGATCCAATTTTGATTTTAAAAATTACCGATAAAGTAGGGAATGTATTACGTGAATTTTCGCCACCGGCGAAGGCTGTGATTAAACCGGAAACTGCATATTTGATGACCTATATGTTGCAAGGCGCGGTGTTAGAACCCGGAGGTACGGCGGAAGGTTTAAAACGGACTGGTATCGTGGCGGGCAATGAAATAGGGGCAAAAACGGGAACCACCTCGAACTTTTCAGATGGTTGGTTTATGGGCGTAACCCAAAAATTAGTCGCTGGCGTGTGGGTAGGTGGCGATGATCGAAGCATTCACTTTCGGAGTTTGGCGCTGGGCCAAGGGGCAAAAATGGCCATGCCGGTCTATGCCAAATTTATGGAAAAGGTATATGGCGATGCGAGTTTATCAATTGAGGGCTATCGAAAAATGCCATTTACAAAACCCGAAAATTTTACATTTGATTTTACGTGCAATGGAAAATTAGGGGTAGATTCACTCGCTGTTCCTGAAAATACAATTCAATAACATGCGATTACTACTTTCCATTTGTGTTCTGAGTATTATCACGTATGCTTGCCAACAATCAAAAGAGGAGCGAGCAGAAGCCCTCGCCAAAAAAACATGTGCCTCCTGCCATAAGTTTCCGGACCCATCTT
>CANFVE010000048.1 GCA_947450365.1 Cytophagaceae bacterium | reverse complement strand
TCAGAAATAGAATAATATTGTTTTTCGTATTCCACGGATTGAAATTAAGAATTCGGATAAAAAAACTAATTTTGTAATTCGTTTGATCAAAAATAATCAAGTTCACTCGAATTTACCCATTAAATTACAAAATAAACCGCAATGACCTCTTCAGAGATCCGCCAGCAATTTTTAGATTTTTTTAAATCAAAAGGCCATCTAATTGTTCCTTCTGCCCCATTGGTGGCAAAAAATGACCCTACTCTCCTATTTAACAATTCGGGAATGGCACAGTTTAAGGACTTTTTTCTTGGAAATGGAACTCCGCCGTCGAAGCGAATTGCGGACACACAGAAATGTTTGCGGGTTTCTGGAAAGCACAATGACTTGGAAGATGTGGGTTTTGACACATATCACCATACGATGTTTGAGATGTTGGGCAACTGGTCCTTTGGCGATTATTTCAAACAAGAAGCGCTAACTTGGTCTTGGGAGCTCTTAACCGAGGTTTTTAAATTACCCAAAGACCGCATTTATGTATCCGTATTTGAAGGGGATCAAAAAGATGGCGTTCCATTTGACCAAGAAGCCTTTGACATTTGGAAGGCCATCGTGGGTGAAGAGCGAATTATTTTTGGAAATAAAAAAGATAATTTCTGGGAGATGGGAGAAACGGGGCCTTGCGGACCTTGTTCGGAAATCCATATTGACTTACGCGATGCTTCTGAAGTTGCGAAAATTGATGGAAAATCATTGGTCAACGCCGATCATCCCCAGGTGGTTGAAATTTGGAATAATGTATTCATGCAATTTGAGCGGATGGCGGATGGCTCATTGGTTCCTTTGCCTTCGAAACATGTGGATACTGGGATGGGATTTGAGCGTTTGTGCATGGCGATTCAAGGGAAGCAGTCGAATTATGATACCGATGTATTTCAAGGAACGATTCAGTATTTAGCGAGTAAATCAGGTCAATCCTACGGAGCTAACAAATGGCCAGATATTGCAATGCGTGTAATTGCGGACCATATTCGTGCTATTGCTTTTTGTATAGCAGATGGCCAATTGCCTTCGAATGCGAAGGCCGGTTATGTGATTCGTCGAATTTTACGTCGGGCCGTACGCTATGGATATACGTATTTAGGATTCAAAGAACCATTTTTACATGAATTAGTTCCTCTGTTGGCGAAACAATTTACCGGCGTATTTGATGAATTAATTGCACAAGAAGCTTTTGTAGCAAAAGTCATCTATGAAGAGGAGGTTTCCTTTTTACGGACACTTTCGACAGGTTTGATTCGCTTAGATAAGTTAATTGAGGATTGTTCGGGCAAGATATTATCGGGTGAAGATGTATTTGAATTGAATGATACCTATGGATTTCCAGTGGATTTAACGGCTTTAATTGCTCGGGAAAAGGGAATGGATATCGATGAGGCTGGGTTTAATCAAGCCTTGCAAGCGCAAAAAGCTCGTTCGAGAAAAGATGCCGGTTCGAGTACCGGGGACTGGGTGATTGTTCGGGATGGAGATGAGGTTTCGTTTGTCGGATATGATGAAAATACCGCCGAAACACAGATTTTAAAATACCAAAAGGTCGAAAATAAGACCGGTTTGCAATACAAAGTGGTGTTAGAAACCACTCCATTCTATGCGGAATCGGGTGGTCAAGTGGGTGATACGGGTGTGTTACGAGGTAAAACGTCGGGTATGGAAGTAGCCGTGGTGGATACAAAGAAAGAAAATGACCTCATTGTTCATTTGGTGACTGATCCGCGCATTGAGGAATTGGCTCAAGAGGATGTGATTATGGCTGAAATTCAGGTAACTCGTAGAAGAGCCATTACGCATCATCATAGTGCGACACATTTATTGCAAGCCGCATTACAAGAAGTTTTAGGATCTCATGTGGCCCAAAAAGGTAGTTTGGTGAATGAAGATTTATTACGTTTCGACTTTTCACATTTCCAAAAAGTAAGTGATGAGGAAATTTTGGCAATAGAAAAAATCGTCAATGCGAAGATTTCGGAGAATATTCCGTTGCTTGAGGAACGCAATGTACCCATTGCTCAAGCGAAAGAAAAAGGGGCCATGGCTCTTTTTGGAGAGAAATATGGTGATTTTGTGCGGGTGATTACCTTTGATAAAGACTATTCGGTCGAATTATGTGGGGGAACGCATGTACCCGCTACGGGTGAAATTGGTTTATGCAAAATTACGTCGGAGAGTTCGGTGGCAACGGGTGTTCGTCGGATCGAGGCCATCACCTCCCAAAAAGCCTATGAATTATTAAGGGATCAGGACCGTCAATTAGGTGAAATTAACGACCTGTTAAAGGCCCCTAAAGATTTAGTGAAAGCTGTCAGCCAGGTTATTGAACAGAACAATAGCCTTCAAAAAGCCATTGCGGCCTATCAAGCAAAAGAAATCAATGCCTTAAAAGGACAATTAGCCTCGCAAATAAGCACAAAAAACGAGGTCAATTACTTGATACAACAAGTTCAGGTTCCCCATGCGGATGCGTTGAAAAACCTAGCCTTTGATTTGCAAACTGAAAATAATAGCCTATTCTGTTTATTGGCCTCTGAAATTGATGGAAAAGCAAGTTTAGCTTTGGCGATTTCAAAGGATTTGATTGATAGTCGAGGATTTCATGCGGGAAATTTATTGCGCGAATTAGCCAAAGAAGTGCAAGGAGGCGGCGGAGGTCAGCCTTTCTTGGCTACGGCCGGCGGACAAAATCCAGGAGGTATTTCCAACTTGATCAACAAAGCTATTTTGTTACTATAGCATGCATGCACCACCGGTTCCCTACATTTCTTTTACAGACATGTGCCACTACATGGATGAAAAAGGAATCAAGGGCGAAGCTTTTGTTTTTTTCATTGATTACAAAGCAAACCAGGGCTGGATTGGGACATTGGATGAGGCCAAGAGAATGGGTATCGCTTTTTCGATCGCCGAAAAGCCCATAAAACCAAAAGCCATTCCAGATTTTCATTTTGAAAAATATCCTATTTTACCGGAAACCTATGGTATAAAATTTAGGGCAGTCAAAGAAGCCTTACACCGTGGCGATTCATTTTTGGTCAATTTAACTCAAGCCACCCCGATAAATTGCTCATTGACTTTAAAAGAAATATTCGAATCTGCGCAGGCTCTGTATAAATTGTATGTACCTGGACAATTCGTTGTATTTTCACCCGAAACCTTTATTAAGGTAAATAAGACGACAATTTCTTCCTATCCGATGAAAGGGACCTTGTCTGTGAAAAACAACCCAAGTCCAGCAGCCCTACAATCCAATGCGAAAGAACAGGCCGAACATGCGACGATTGTGGATTTAATTCGAAATGATGTGAGTCAGGTTGCTTTTCCCATACAGGTCGAAAAATACAAGTACATTGATCAAATCAAATCCCATGAAGGTGATTTATGGCAAATGTCTTCCCAAATTTCGGGAGAATTATTACCTGAATATCGAGGGAAATTGGGATCCATTCTTCAAAAACTCTTACCCGCTGGTTCCATTAGTGGGGCACCGAAACCTTCTACCCTTCAGATTATCGAGGAAATTGAAGGCTATGAACGGGGCTTTTATACGGGAATTATGGGGCAATTTGATGGCCAGGAATTAAATACGGGAGTCATGATTCGTTTCATCGAACAACAAAATGAGAACTTAGTTTTTAAAAGTGGTGGGGGAATTACTGTTTTTTCCGAGGCAGAAACCGAATACCAAGAATTAATTCAAAAAGTATATTTACCTTTCTAATATGTTTTTAGAAACGATTTGCATTCAAGACGGAAAAGCTCAGCACCTCGATTTTCATCAATTGCGCATTGATGAGACCTTTGAACAATTCTATCCCGAATGGGAATCCTTTGATGTCGTTGAACTCGTTCATTCATTGGAAATTCCAGATCATGGCACCCATCGACTACGAATTGTGTATGAGGAAGACCCCATTCAAATCGAAATTATCCCCTATGTGGAGAAAGTGATCAAGTCATTTCACTTAGTGGACAGTGGGGAAATCGATTATGGATTTAAATGGTCAGACCGGGAATTTTTTACCCAAATTTTGGGGCTTCATTCGGATGTCGATGAGGTGATTTTCACCAAAGACGGAAAGATTCAAGATTGTTCAATTGCAAATTTGGCCTTCTTAAAAGAGGGAATTTGGTATACTCCTGAAGATCCCTTGCATTGGGGAACGACACGGGCGCGACTAATCGTGGAGGAAAAAATAGAAGAAGCTGATATTTTCGTGGAGGAACTTGATCAATATGAGCGAATTTGCCTCATTAATGTATTTAGACCATTAGATCTCGCACATTCACTTTTAGTAGCCGAAGCGATTTTGTACATTTAATCCATGAGCCTAACGAAAAGTCCAGCTTTTTTATTGAATCAAAAGTTTCCATTTGAACCCACGCCGTCTCAATCGGCTTTGTTCTCAAAATTGGATTCTTTTATTTTAAATCAAGATGAATGGGCTGCTTTGACATTTATTATTAAAGGATATGCAGGAACGGGGAAAACGACGGTCATTTCAACTTTAATCAAAATTTTAGGGTCATTTGGGTATAAAACACAGTTATTAGCGCCCACGGGGAGAGCTGCCAAAGTCATGGCGAACTACTCCAAAAAGAAAGCGTTTACGATTCACAAAAAAATATACCGACAAGTCAGTCATCCAAATTCCGGCGCATTAGTATTTCAGCGCATGCCGAATTACGCAACTAATACCATTTTTATCATAGATGAGGCCTCGATGATAACGGATGAATCGGATTTTGGAACGAATAGTTTATTGACTGATTTAATTGAATTCGTATTCACCAATCCAGAAAATGGGCATACGGGTAATAAATTGATATTTGTGGGAGATACGGCCCAACTACCGCCCGTCGGAAAATCTCTTTCCCCTGCCCTTTCAGCCGATTATATATCCAAAGAATTTCACAT
Organism: Cytophagaceae bacterium; assembly: GCA_947450365.1. Classification (GTDB taxonomy): domain Bacteria; phylum Bacteroidota; class Bacteroidia; order Cytophagales; family Spirosomataceae; genus Aquirufa. The sequence goes on along the minus strand of CANFVE010000048.1, from coordinate 7,391 downwards.
GGAAGTTCAATCGCATGAATTAATCGATGTCATGCGGCAAGATATTCATTCAGGAATTCTGTTTAATGCGACCCAATTAAGAAACTTATTAGCCCAAAACTCGCTCGAAATTAAATTCAATACCGCTTCATTTAAGGATTTTTACCGGATGACTGGCGAAAAAATGGAAGATGGGATGCAATATGCCTATCGGAAATTTGGCAAGGAGGACACCATCGTGCTGACGCGTTCCAATAAAAGTGCGGTACAATTCAATGAATTTGTCCGAAGAACGATTTTATACCAAGAAGATGAAATTTCCTCCGGTGATTTATTAATGATTGTTCGTAATAATTACCATTGGCTCGATGAGGATAGCCCGGCCGGCTTTTTGGCAAATGGAGATTTTGTGGAAATCATGCGCATCAAAAAAGAGGAAGAGATGCACGGAATGCGTTTTTTGAATGTGAGTCTTCGTCTGTGCGATTATGAGGAGCATCCTGAAATTGAGGCCAAAATCATGCTCGAGACCTTACATTCGCCAGAATCCGCCTTGGGTAAGGAAGCCAATAAAAAACTTTACGATTCTGTGTGCGAAGATTATACCCATATCACGAAAAAAAAGGACCGTATGGAGGCCATTCGTAAAGACCCTTTTTTGAATGCCTTACAGGTTAAATTTGCCTATGCATTAACAACCCATAAATCACAAGGGGGCCAATGGAAGGCTGTTTTTATCGATCAAGGCTATTTAAAAGAGGATCAAGTAGATGCTGAATACATTCGCTGGTTATATACAGCCATTACGCGGGCGAGTCATGAATTATTTTTGGTCAACTTCCATGAACGGTTTTTTACGTCAACTTAGTTTGCGCGATGGATTCATTCTGCAAATCAATGCCAGGTTCTTGTTCATAATGATCTAGAATTTCGCGTAATATTTGATGTAACTGGCCTAATTTTTCTTCCCCAATCACTTGACTCATATTCATTTCAACCTTTTTCCGGCAAATCATTAACGCATCCAAAAATTTAAATCCCTCTTCCGTAGCACGAATCAACGTAGCCCGATGGTCCTGTGGATGTTTGACTGAAATCACGAAGCCCTTTTCAATTAATTCTTGAACCAGTTTACTCATCGCCTGCTTAGACACATTCACCTTTTTGGCAAGTTCCGCTGCTGTGATTCCCTCTAATTCCAAATTCAACATCACCATGCAATGCCCAATTTTAAAATCATTATATCCCAATTCAGCTAAATAACGCGCATTCAATGCTTTTATAACCCGATATGACCGACCAAATTGCCGGGATAAAAACAAATGCGGATCCTTTTGAGTTTCAAGCATAAAACAAAAGTATCATAAAAATAATAGTCAACCAAGTTGACTTTATAAATAAATATGTAGATTTGTGCTTTAAACATATACTATGACTACCGCTCCCAAACCCAAAAAGAATTTACCTAAGATTATATTAGCCATTGTTTTGTTGATAGGCACCTATGTCGGAATCACGAAATACCGCCATGCCACCACGCATGAGGAAACAGATAATGCACAAATTGAAACCTATTTTGTGCCTATTTTGCCGCGGGTGGGTGGCTTTGTCAAATCTGTCCATGTGCATGATTATGAGGACGTAAAGAAGGGGGATGTGTTAGTGGAAATCGATTCTGAGGAGGCCAAATTAGCATTATCGGAATTTGAGGTAGATTTAGAACAAGCCAAAATCGATGTGGCAGCAGCGCGTGCGAATGTGGCGAGTCTTCAAAAAAGCATTCAAGCCCAACAAGCACAGGTTAAAACAGCTGCTTATTTAAAAACGAAAGCAGAACGCGATGTGTTAAGAAACACGGAACTAGAAAAGGCGAAAGCGATTACGCATCAACAATGGATTGAGGGCAACGATCAAATGGAATTGGCGAATATCAAGTATTTTGGCTCCATCGATGAATTAAACAGCAGTAAATCCAAATTAGCCATCTTGGAAAATGCAACCAAGCGAGCTGAAAACATGGTTAAAAATAAAGAGGTAAAAATAGCCCAACAAAAATTAAAGCTAAGTTATTTCACCATTGTGGCCCCAGCCACTGGGAAAATTGGTAAAAAATCCATCGAACCAGGTCAATTTATTCAAGTTTCACAGCCCCTAATGACCGTGGTAGATCAAAGTAGCTTTTGGGTAATTGCGAATTTCAAGGAAACCCAGGTGAAGCAATTAAAACCCGGTATGGTGGCTGATTTGACCATTGACGCCTACCCGAATGAGAAAATCAAGGGTAAAATCATCTCGATTTCGGAATCTACCGGAGCTAAAACATCTTTGTTGCCTCCAGATAATGCTTCAGGAAATTTTGTGAAAGTAACGCAACGGGTACCTGTCAAAATCTCAATCGAGCATATCGAAAAATACAAATCCTTCTTACGTGCAGGTTTATCCTTGGAAGTATCCATTCCTTTAAACTAGGTTTATGACGCGTCCGCAAGGTTTTGCCAAATTTATTATTGTAATCACCACCATCACGGCGGCGGTGATGGAGTTGCTTGACACGACAATTGTCAATGTCGCCCTGAATCAAATTTCAGGTGCCTTAGGAGCCACCATCGAGGATATTGCCTGGGTAATCACCAGTTATGCGATCGCCAATGTAATCATTATTCCCATGACTGGCTTTTTGGGGGAATATTTCGGTCGAAAAAATTACTATTTAGGTTCCATGATTCTTTTCGGGATTGCCTCCTATTTCTGTGGTATGAGTGAAAGTCTGTGGGAATTAGTTTTTTGGCGCTTTATACAGGGCATTGGAGGTGGAGCTTTGTTGTCAACTTCCCAAGCCATTTTATTTGATGCCTTTGAACCAGAGGATCGACCGATGGCCTCTGGTTTTTTCGGTATGGGAATTATTTTAGGACCCTCTCTTGGGCCTGTTTTGGGCGGTTATTTAGTCGATAATTTCCACTGGTCTGATATCTTTTTAGTGAATATCCCGATTTGTATCATCGCGGTGATTTTAACCGTAGTGTATATCGATAGAAAAGAAGGCGAAGGGGCGAATCGAAGGAATATGAAAATCGATTACCTGGGGATTATTTTCCTGATGATAACGGTTGGCGCATTGCAGTTTATGTTGGAGAAAGGCGAATCAGAAGGCTGGTTTGATTCTAAATTTATCAATATATGCGCTTTCCTATTCGTGGCGGGCTTGGCGGCATTTATTTATCGAGAGATTAGTATTGACCAACCAGTTGTCAACCTCAAGATTTTCAAAAATCAAACCTTCACCATGAGTTCTATTTTCACCTTGGTTGGTGGATTTGGCTTATTTACCTCTGTTTTTGTGTATCCGATTATGGTCCAACGGATCAATGGACTCACGCCAACTGAAACAGGTTTATCGCTCATGGTACCTACCTTTTTAGGTGTATTTTTATTCCCAATGATCGGTCGTTACCTTTCCAAAGGAGGAAAGCCCCTCCCATTTATGATTGCGGGCATATTGATTTACATTATTTTCGGATTTATTGGAGGTGAATCCACGAGCGACATGGGGCGCTGGGATTTTTTTCCGATGCAAATGCTCCGCGTGATAGGGGTTTCCTTTCTGCAAATGCCTTTAATAAATCAAGCGGTGGCTGGTTTAAAACCAAATGAATATGCGGCGGGGATCTCATTAACGAATATGATTCGCCAGCTCGGAGGCGCCTTCGGAATCGCCGTAGCAAATAATTATGCCACGACGCGCGCAGCCCAACATCGTTCAGATCTGTTAAGTAACATCACGGCAGAAAATCCATTATTCCAGCAAAGATGGCAAGGATTGAGTCAAACGATGGCACAAAAAACGGGACAACTCATCGAATCTGGAAATATTGCTTACAAACAAATTGACTTGATGGTCACCAAACAAGCCTATTATTTGGCTTATTTAGACACTTTCAGATTAGTATCTATCATATTTATCCTCATTTTCCCATTTGTGTTTTTGATAAAAACGCCTAAAAAAACAACCGTTGACGTGGCCAAACTTGCCAAAGCCAGCGAAGAAGCACATTAATCCTATGAAAAAATACATCTACCTTTTATTCGGGGCCATAAGTTTCTCAGGCAATGCCCAAATCAATCAAGATTTAAACTCGATCGTCAAACATGTTTTAGAATATTCCCCGGCGCTGAAAGGTCAAAAAACCTTGTTGACCGTCGGTGAAACGAAATCACAAATACAAAAATCCTACGCAGATCCGACCATCGGGTATGAAGCGGGAATCACTCGAATAGATCCTGTTTCTAAGGCAACTTTCGCCACAGGACCCACTTCTACCGTTTTACAATTTCAACCAAATATGAATTATACGACCAATTTCGTTGCGAATCAAGTCTTGTATGATTGGGGGAAAAATGCACAAAACATTGAAAAAATCCGTTTGGAAAATAAATTAACGCAATCGCAAATCGATGTGATGTCCTTCGGCATGGCATATCAAATCGCTACTATTTACCATCAAATACATTATTTAAAAAATGTTTTGACGATTCAAACGGCTGAATTAAAGCGAATTAAAGATCAAACTACGATCGTTGAGCAACAAATTAAACTTGGTGAAGCCATCGAATTAGATGCCATGGGATGGCGCATTAAGGTAAGCAATCAGGAAAATAAGGTTTCTGAAACGCAGTCGCAAATCGCTAAACTAATTGATTTTTTAGAGACCCAAGCGGGAAAAGAATTAAAAAAGGAATTGACAAATACGGCGACATTGAATCAAAGCAGCGAAGGTTCCATTGAAAATAACCCAAGTTTCAAACAATTGGACGCTGAAAAAGCCATTTTGGAACAGGAAATCAATGTTCAGTCCAAGGCGAGTAGTCCTACCCTTTCGGGTGTCGCGACGCTTGGAATCCGTAATGGATATTTGCCTCGAATTAATGGAGAAACACCTCCGATAGCGGATGATTTTAAGGTAAATTCGATGCTTGGGATAAAATTAACGGTGCCAATTTATTCGGGGAAGCGGGCTTTGTACCAACAAAACATCGCCAAAATCCAGCAAGAGCGTGTGAATTATTTAAAAGAAGAGAAGAATACACAATTGGCCTATGAAGTGCGTCAAGGCGAAGTCAATTTGAAGAACTTACAAGACAAAATGGCTTTGCAAGCAACAGTAATTGAACAAGCAAAATACGCCTATAAATTGGCAGAAGCTAGGTATAAGGAAGGAACGATTAAGCAATTGGAAATCGATCAAGCGCAAAATAACTTGGAAGAGGCCCAATTGATGGAGGAAAATTTTCGTTTGCAAATGAAACTCCAGCAAATGGATTTATTAAAAGCAAAAGGCCTTCGTTTTTGGGAGAATTAACCAAAATAAGCCGTTGATTTTCGGAGAATCAACCAAATACGTACATCTGAAATCCCTATGCAATTTCGGCTTTCAGGATTTTCCCTTGGCTAATGGATAAACCTTTTTTAAGTGCTTCATGTTGATCACAGGCTTTTTCCCAACCTAAATTGGCAATTTGCAACGCATAAGGCAAAGTCGCTTGGGTTAAGGCCATCGTGGACGTCTGCGGAACCGCGCCAGGCATGTTGGCGACACAATAATGCAATATTCCATCCACTTCAAAAACAGGTTTGTCATGCGTGGTTGGATGGCAAGTTTCGATACAGCCCCCTTGATCTACAGCCACATCCACTAAAACAGTTCCCGGTTCCATAGCTAACAAATGCTCCTTCTTAATCAAGTGAGGGGCTTTCGCACCATGTAAAAGCACAGCGCCCACGATTAAATCTGCGGAAGATAAATGAGCCTCGATGGCATGTTGGGTCGAATATTCCGTTTGCACATTCGCTGGAAGTACATCCGTCAAATATCGTAAACGAGCCAAATTTGTATCAAAAATGACTACTTGAGCACCTAAACCAGCGGCCATTTTAGCAGCTTGCGTGCCGACTACCCCGCCCCCTAAAATAAGGACTTTAGCAGGTTTTACACCTGGGACACCTCCCATAAGTTTCCCTTTTCCTCCCTGAGGTTTACCCAGGTAATAGGCGCCATATTGAATGGCTAATCGGCCAGCCACTTCGGACATCGGAGTTAACAACGGTAGAGATCGATCGGCTAATTCCACGGTTTCGTAGGCAATACAGATCGCATGGGATTTCACCATCGCATCCGTCAGCGACTGAGAAGCGGCAAAATGAAAATAGGTAAAAAGAATTTGATTAGGTTTAATTAACGTATATTCAGAAGGTAGCGGCTCCTTCACTTTAATGATCATATCTGCTTTTGCGTAGATACTTGAAGCATCTGATAGAATATGTCCTCCGGCCTTTTCATAATCCGCATCGAGAAAACCAGAACCGAGTCCAGCCCCTTGTTGAACATAAACCGAATGACCAGCAGAAAGAAAAGCTTGAACACCAGCAGGCGTAAGACCTACCCGAAATTCTTGAGATTTAATCTCTTTTGGGACACCAATAACCATAGCTTTTGCGTTTAAAAAAGAACGGCCAACGAAATATTCGCTGGCCGTTACCATTGATGAAGTATAATACACTACAAATATACAAAAGGCCATAAAAAATCTTGCTTATTAGATATAAATAAGTAAATAGATAAAACATTTTTAATATATTCAGAAAAAAATTATTGTTTAAGAAGTTAATCAATGTAAAAATCAGAAAAGATTATGGCGTCAAAATTAAATTTAGATTCGTTGGATTTGAAGATTTTAAAAATTTTACAAAACAATAGTCAGCATACCTTGAAGGATATAGCGGAGCAATTGAATTTATCGTTGAGTCCTACGCATGAGCGTATTAAGCGCTTGGAAATGGATGGATTTATAAAGGGCTATGTGGGGATATTGAATCGAAAGAAGTTGAATTTGGGATTATTGGTTCATTGCCAGGTGACCTTAGAAAAGCAGAATCGGTCTAATTTCAAGGCTTTTGAGGAATCGATTAGGGAATTTCCGGAGGTGATCTCGTGTCATTTGGTATCTGGGAACTTTGATTATTATTTAAATGTTGTGAGTGCGGATGTGGAGAGTTACAATCAATTTTACCAGGGAAAATTGGCAGTTTTACCATCGGTGGCGCACATTAGTAGTTTATTTGTGATGGATGAAATAAAGACGACGAGTGCATTGCCCTTACCATAAATGTGTATCTTTACAGTCCAATAAAATGGGGTCGACCGGTTTTGACAGCTTTTGTAGTCCGGTTGTAAGCACGTCGGGAGTTGTAGGCATTTCCTGTTTAAAAAACCTTCGAATTATAGCTGGCAATACTTCGTATGCCATGGCTGCTTAGTCTGATAGACTAACCAATTGCCATCGTTCAGCCTCTTCCAAACTCTGCCGAGGAGGGATTCTGAGCGTCGACATGCAGAGTCGACTAGTTAGTATGT
>CANFVE010000047.1 GCA_947450365.1 Cytophagaceae bacterium | reverse complement strand
GAAGGTGGGCGACAATCTAGACAAAGAAGCAAGCGCTGTCAATGTGGGCGTTCCTTTCTGGCGTTTAATGAAAGAATTGACGCTTTTGGGCTATTATACCTCCGAAAAGGGAATTGCAGGGGCCTTTATTTATGAGCCTATTCCAGGGAAATTTGAGGCGATTAAAATCAAGCCGGGACAAAAAGCCTATCAATACTAATCATTCAAATTAAGAGCAAGATGAACTTAAATATAGATGCAATCAAAAGCCAAACCTTTGACGCCATTGTGGTGGGATCCGGAATTTCCGGTGGTTGGGCTGCTAAAGAATTAACCGAAAAGGGACTTAAAGTGGCCGTTTTAGAGCGGGGTCGCGAAATTAAACACATAGAAGGCTATGAAACGGCCTTGAAAAATCCATGGGATTTTGTGCACCGCGGTCGTCCAGACAATGTGGCTGCGGAAGAATATTGGGCGGGGATGCGTACGGGCTATACGGCCAACGAGGAGCATCGCTACCTATTCGAAAATGACAAGCAAAATCCGTATATCGAGAAAAAAGGAGGCTTCGATTGGTTGCGCGCCTACCATACAGGAGGAAAATCATTGCTTTGGGGCCGTCAGTCTTACCGTTGGAATAAATCCGATTTCGAGGCGAATGCCAAAGAAGGCATCGGTACCGATTGGCCAATTCGCTATGAAGACTTAGCACCTTGGTATGCCTATGTGGAGAAATTTGCAGGGATTTCAGGCCAAGCGGAAGGCTTGGACGTGTTGCCAGATAGTGATTTCTTGCCTGCGATGGCAATGACCGCGCCGGAAATTCATTTCAAAAATGAGATGAATAAGAAATTAGGTCGGCCAGTCACGGTAGGTCGTGTGGCGCACTTAACGAAACCGGGTCCGCAACATACTGCCGTGGGGCGGGGATCTTGCCAGTACCGCAACAAATGTATGCGCGGTTGTCCATACGGCGGCTATTTCAGCTCACTTTCAGCGACATTACCCGCTGCGATGCGGACGAATCGCTTAACGATGATTCACAATGCCATCGTGTCTGAAATCATCTATGATGAAGCCAGTCAAAAAGCAAAAGGTGTTCGAGTGATCGATCAAAATACGCTAGCGGTAAAAGAATATTATGCGAAAATTATTTTCGTCAATGCGGGGGCGATTGGGTCAACCTCCATTTTAATGAATTCAAAATCCAACCGTTACCAAAATGGCTTAGGAAACGATAGCGACCAATTAGGCCGCAACATCATGGATCACCATTTGGGCGTAGGCGCAAGTGCCACGGTAGAAGGCTTTGAAGATGATTACATGTTCGGAAGTCGGCCGAATGGTTTATACATCCCTCGTTTCAGAAACTGGGGCAATGACAAACGGGCTTACATACGTGGATTTGGTTACCAAGGCGGCGCGAGTCGTGAGGGCTGGGGCCGCGGCGTAGGGGCTGATGGATTCGGGGCAAACTTCAAGGAAAGTTTGTCGCATCCGGGTCGTTGGACCGTAAGTTTCGGTGGTTTCGGGGAAATTTTACCGGATCCGAATAACCGTTTTGTGCTTAGCCAAACCGCGAAAGACAAATGGGGATTGCCGGTATTGGAATTCGAAACTTCTTTCGGACAAAATGAATTGAAAATGCGCGAAGATATGATGAATGACGCAGCGGAAATGTTAGAAGCGGCCGGGTTCAAAAATATCAATGCCTATAATAAATCAGATACCCACATCGGGTTAGGTATTCACGAAATGGGTACGGCACGAATGGGTACCTCGGTGAAAAATTCGATTGTCAATAAGCACAATCAAATCCATGAGGTGAAAAACGTGTTCATGACAGACGGCGCGGCAATGGCTTCAGCTTCTTGCGTGAATCCTTCATTGACCTATATGGCGATGACCGCTCGCGCGGCGGATTTTGCCGTGAGTGAATTGAAGAAGAAAAATTTGTAAAACAACCTGTAAAATATAAGCCCGACGGAGCGATCTGTCGGGCTTATTTTATTTTCCTGGAAGCAAAATGAAACCCTTATTTCGCGTCCTAATCATGTTAGCTTATACTTTTCTTATCATCCTAAGCAGGATCATGTAAGCGTAATCTATCGCCTAAGCTTGGGTTTTGAACGCATGAATCTTGGTTTATTTAATTTCCTTCAAGGCCTCGCGCATGATTTTGGTCCAAATCACGTAACCCTTTTCGTTGAAATGCAATTTGTCCTCGATATGTAATTCAGGCTGGTATTTTCCATCCGGGCCAAGCAGTTTACTGGCAGTTTCGATGTAGTGTAAATTTGGCGTCGAGGCGCTATAATTTTTCAGTAATTCATTTGTCGCTTGGATTTGATCCCAAACGGCCCAACGGCGTTCATTCGGAGAAATTTGAATGTAATAAATTGGGATGGTCGGGAATTTGATACGAACTAATTTTATGATGTATTTGTAAGCTTCTAGGATTTGCAAAGGACTTTTATCCTGCGTGCTCACGGTGAGGTCATTGCTACCTGTGTAAAAAAACACGGCTTTTAGGTCATGTGGATAGGCGATGCGGGGAATGTAATAGGCCATCTCGTTGATATTCGAACCCCCAAAACCCCGGTGAATAATTTCCGCCGGAGCCAAATCCGTTTTGATTGTTTTCCATAAACGAATGAATGAACTTCCGGTAAAAAGGATAGCATTTTTAGAATAGCTCTCTTGGCGATCCGCTAGTTCAAAGGCTTGAATGTCTTTTTCGAAGCGCGTGATGCCGACCGAATTTTTGGATTTATTTACCAAAGCATATAGAAATTGGCCCACTTCATTCAAGGAAGTTTCGATCGCAACTTTATTATTATCTAAGGTATGTCCTAGGTTTTCAGACAATTTAATCCCGGTAGGAATTCCCTCGTGCAATGCCCGCTCGAAGAGAATTTGGCTTCCGTAGCTGAACCCATGGTAGGAAAAAGAGGAGTCAAAAGGCACGGTTTTATCAGCCGTTCCATGGACGTTAAACAAGGGTGCGTCGCCTTGATTGATCCAGGCATAATTGACCATCGAACCCCAAAAATTAAGAACGCCGTGGACTTTGGAGGAGAAACCTTCGTTGCCCGAAGTCCCTTCCATCAAGCCATTTTTCGCTAAATCAATAAAGCCAGGTACTTCTTTTTGATCCAAATAGGCTGCGTGCAAAGCAGTCATCGCACCCGCCGAACCACCAGCTAAGTAAATTTTTGTGGTATCCACCCCATAGGCGTCTGCATGTTTCCGGAAAAAGCGAACGGCTGCTTTGGCGTCTTGAACCGCCCGAATCATAGCTTCAAAATAGGAAACGTTTGATTTCGGTTCCTCGATCCCAAGGCGGTAATTGATCGACCCGACGATAAAGCCGCGACGGGTTAAATTTTCCGATACAATCCGGGAATAGCCGGTTCGTTTGTCGCCATTCACAAAACCGCCGCCATGGACAAACACTACGATAGGCCGTTTTTTAAGGGTATCTGCGTGTGGCGCGTAAAAGTCGAGATACAAAGTGGCTTGTTCGCCTTGAATATTTTTAGACGTGCCATAAGGAATATTCAATGTACTGTCGATTTGTCCAAAAACCTGATTTTTATACCGAAGGGATTTTTGCGCGAACAAAGGATTAAGCAGAAATAGCCCCAAAAGGCTCAAAAGTAGTTTGGTCATAGGTTTATGGAAATTAATGCAAGTATACGGGAATCTTAATTTATTGGGTAATTTTGCTCGATAAATTATGACTTCAAAGAAACGCATTCTCCTTTTTGATACGGTTACGGATGGGCATCATTCGGATTATTTGATTCATTTGATTGGGTATTATAGTACGCAGCCGGATGTTCATGTAGGTGTCGCTTCTAGTGCCTTTTTCAAGGCTCATTTTGACGCGCGCCAGGCGGAAGAAGGGAATGTGTGGGCTACGAATGTCGAGTTTATTGCGCTCCCCGAAGCTCAGCTAAAATCGATTCATTCCAAATCGATTTTTTTAAGGTCTATCTTGGAATGGAATTTATTCGTGGATACGGCGAAAAGCTTTCAAGCGGATCGCGCCCTTTTGATGTTTTTTGATTATTTACAAGTAGGCATTTTACTTGGAAAACGTTCTCCATGCCCCGTTTCTTCGATTTATTTTAGACCCAATTTCAAAGTAGATTCAACCGCTTTGTATCCGAAAATAAAAAAATGGATGCTGGCGCTTGTACTAAAGTCGGGGCAAATAAAACACCTATTTTGTTTAGAGAAATCTTCCATACCCTATTTAGTCCCCATGGCTAATCAAGTTGGAATCTGGCCAATGGCTGACCCTATCAAGCAATTTTCAATTTCCATAGAAGCAAAAGCAAAATTTACCAGTAAATTTCCAATTCCAACAAATAAAAAGGTGGCCCTGTGTTATGGTAATTTAGATGGAAGAAAAGGCCTTGATGTATTTATTGACGCATGTGCAAAATTGCAGGAATCAGAAGTAGAAAAATTTTGTTTGTTTTTAGTCGGGCCCATTTCATCCGAATATCAGGAAATAATCGAAAGGAAATTAAGCGAAATTCCCCGGCTAAGCGTGATTCGAGCCTATGGATATATGTCGCCTTACCAAAGCCAGATCGCTTTTGAATCAGCAGATTTCATCCTGATGTTATATCAAAATTTCCTCAACATGAGCTCGGTTTTAATCCGGGCAGCACAAGCGGGGAAACCCTCTTTTGCCACGGAGACAGGAATGATTGGGGAAATGGTAACCGAAAACAAACTCGGACTTGTCGTGGATGCCACCTCCGCCACCGCAGTTGCCACCGGACTAGTAAAAATTCTGACCGACGGTTTCTCTTTTTCGCCAAGCAATGCCCAAAAAATTGCTGAAGAAAATTCGGTCGAAGCATTTACCTCTACCATCGCGAAGGCCCTGGATTAAAGCGAAATGTATTGAATTTTGGTGCGTAAATTTTTCAACAAACTTTTGGTTCGTTCAGGCCTCGCATCCGTTATAAACACTTGACCAAAATGATCTTCCGCCATCATTTCAATCAATCGCTGAATGCGGCGATCATCTAATTTATCAAAAATATCATCGAGCAAAAGCAAAGGTTTTCTTGGTTTTTTCTCTGCAAGCGCATCGAATTGTGCCAGTTTCATGGCCACGACAAAACTTTTTTGCTGGCCCTGAGACCCAAATTTCTTTAATGGAAAGCCTTTTATGTCAAAGCTAAAATCATCCCGATGCGGGCCAATCGTACTGCGTTGCGCCGCTAAATCCACCGCTTCAGCCGCCGATAGTGCCTCACTAAATTGGCCCGGCAGGAAGCCGGATTCTAATCGAATGGCCACCGCTTCTCGGTCATCCGAAAGGGCCGCATAATGGGCTTGAAAGCGTGGGGTAAAATCCGCTAAAAAGTCGATGCGCGCCTGATTGATTTTTTCGCCGAGTTCTGCCATGGGTTCGTGGTAACTGGCTAATTGAAGTCGGTCGACGCTTCCCCGTTCGGCGAATTGTTTAAGGAGCATATTTCGCTGTTGTACAATCCGGTTATAGCGAATGAGATGTTCCAGAAATGCGCGGTCTAATTGCGACATCATCCCATCAAAAAATCGTCTTCGCTCCTCGCCACCTTCGCGCACAATATCTGTATCATGTGGATCCATGAGCACGATGGGGAAATTTCCGATGTGGTCGGCTAAGCGGGGATAGGGTTTTTGATCGCGCAAAAGTGATTTTTTATGCCCTTTTTGCACGGCGCACATGATTTGTGTTTCGCTCTCGACTTGTTTATGGGCGTCGTTTGCCTGAAAAACAAAATTTCCCTGCACCATGAAATAGTCCGCCTCATGTTTAATGCAAAGCGGATCGGCGATGCCACGCGCGCTTTTGGTGAGGGAAAGAAAATGGATCGCATCCAATAGGTTTGTTTTGCCGATGCCGTTCTCGCCAACGATGCAGTTGATATTCGATATAAACTCGAATTGTGCCTCTTCGTACGATTTAAACTGTTTGACCTGTAAGGATTTTAGGTACATGAAGGAGGGACATTTGAGGCAAAATGTAAAAATAAAGAAATTTAATGTGATTTTTTGAGTGGCGATGGCCTAATTTCTAGCAAATTTTGGCTTCTAAAAGGTTTTGTTATAATTTCGTATTCTAATTTCATTTCATATCCGATTTAATCGATGGCAAAGAAAGACACACAAGCGCCGAAGTATTCTAAAGAGACCTACAAGTATTGGTACGAGTCGATGCAATTACAACGCAAATTCGAAGAAAAATGCGGCCAATTGTACGGAATGCAAAAAATCAAAGGTTTTTGTCACTTATACATAGGCCAAGAAGCTTGTTCTTCTGGTTCAAAATCTGCCCTCATCGAAGGCGATAAATACATCACTGCTTACCGTGACCACGGAATTCCATTAGCCTTAGGAACCTCTCCTAACGCAATTATGGCCGAATTATACGGAAAAATCACCGGCGCTTCCAAAGGCAAAGGAGGTTCCATGCACATTTTCGACAAGAGCGTAGGCTTCGTAGGTGGTCACGGAATCGTAGGCGCGCAGATTCCATTAGGCGCTGGCTTAGCCTTTGCTGAGAAATATAAGAAAACGGGTAATGTATCGATCTGTTATTTCGGGGATGGTGCCGTGCGTCAAGGCGCATTGCACGAGACATTTAACATGGCTATGACTTGGAAATTGCCCGTGATTTTTGTGGTAGAAAACAATGGATACGCGATGGGAACTTCCGTGGCACGTACGTCCAACGTCACCGAATTATACACGATCGGCGAAGCCTATGACATGCCTTCAGAACCGGTAGACGCCATGAATGTGGAATCTGTGCACGAAGCTGTTTCACGCGCTGCGGCACGTGCTCGCTCGGGCGAAGGTCCTACCTTTTTAGAGTTTAGAACGTATCGGTACCGAGGTCACTCGATGTCAGATCCACAAAAATATCGGTCAAAAGAAGAAGTGGAAGCCTACAAAGATCGCGACCCGATCGAGCAGGTGAAATACACCATTTTGGAAAACAAGATTTTGACCCAAGCGGAATTGGATGAAATCGATGCAAAAATCAAGGTTCAAGTACAAGAATCTGTGGATTTCGCCGAGGCATCTTCTTTCCCAGATAAATCAGAAGCCTACAAAGATGTGTATGTGCAGGAGGATTATCCCTACATCGCTGAATAAGGCCTAGACCTTTTCTTCTAACATTTTTTCGACGGCGAGTAATTCGTCTCTGAATTTGGCGGCTAGCGGGAAATCCAACTCCCTGGCCGCCTTTTCCATTTCTTTGCGGATGGATTCTTTTTGTTTTATCAAATCCTTTTTAGGCAAATAGGCCAATAGCGGATCTGCTGCTTGTTGCAAAGAATCCGATGGCGTCTCATATCGCTTCATCGGTTTCGCCATCCGATCCGCAATGGACGTTTGTTCCATAATTTCATCATGGCTCCGCCAAATGGTTTTCGGCGAAATGCCATGTTTTTCGTTATACGCCATTTGAATCGCACGCCGACGGTTCGTTTCCGAAATCGCCTTCTCCATCGAACCCGTCATCCGATCCGCATACATCAGCACCTTACCATTTTCATTTCGCGCAGCCCGACCAATCGTCTGAATCAACGAACGGATGTCCCGTAAAAAACCCTCCTTGTCCGCATCCATAATCGCTACCAACGAAACTTCAGGCAAATCCAAGCCCTCTCGAAGTAAATTCACCCCAACCAACACATCAAAAACACCCAACCGCAATTCTCGTAAAATTTCCACCCGTTCCAAAGACTTAATCTCCGAATGGATATAGCGACATTTCACCCCCACGCGATCTAAATATTTAGAAAGCTCCTCCGCCATCCGCTTCGTCAAGGTTGTAATCAGGACGCGCTCCTTCTTTTTAATGCGGTCATAAATCTCCTCAAGTAAATCATCGATTTGATTTTTAGTGGGGCGTACATCGATGAGCGGATCCAAAAGGCCTGTGGGACGAATCACCTGTTCCACCACGACACCCTCGGATTGCCTTAATTCATAATCGGAAGGCGTGGCGGAAACGAAAATCGTTTGGCCGATTAGGTCTTCGAATTCTTGAAAGGTTAAGGGCCGATTGTCCAGCGCCGAAGGCAACCGGAATCCATATTCCACAAGCGATTCTTTTCGAGAACGATCACCGCCCCACATCGCCCGAATTTGGGGCATGGTGGCATGACTTTCGTCTACGACCATCAGGAAATCTTCTGGGAAAAAGTCGAGGAGACAAAAGGGCCGCTGGCCCGGTTTCCGCTGATCGAAATAGCGGGAATAGTTTTCGATGCCAGAACAATACCCCAGTTCACGCATCATTTCTAAATCAAATTCCGTTCGTTGTTTTATCCGTTCCGCCTCCGCAAGCCGTCCATCTCCACCGAAATAGGAGATTTGTTTCACCAAATCCGCCTGAATATCTGATATGGCATTGTTCAAGGTTTCGCGTCCGGTCACGAATAAATTCGCTGGAAAAATGGCAATCATTTTCTCGGCCGATATTTTTTTGCCGGTCCATGGGTCAATCCGATGAATCTCTTCGATTTCATCCCCAAAAAAGATAATCCGATAGCCAAAATCCGCATAGGCCAGAAAGATATCCACCGTATCCCCTTTGACCCGGAACGTTCCGCGTAAAAATTCACCCTCCGTGCGGGCATAGAGAATTTCGACAAGACGAAATAAAAATTGGTTACGAGATACGATTTCCCCCACCCCGATGCGTAGAATGGAATTACGGTATTCGTCGGGATTTCCCATGCCATAAATGCAGGAAACAGAGGCGATGACGATGATGTCTCGCCGGCCCGACATGAGGGATGAAGTGGTGGCTAATCGTAATTTTTCAATTTCTTGGTTGATCGATAAATCCTTTTCGATATAGGTACCCGTCGAGGCGATAAAGGCTTCTGGCTGGTAATAATCGTAATAGGAAATGAAATATTCGACGGCATTTTCAGGAAAAAATTGTTTGAATTCCCCGTATAATTGGGCCGCTAGGGTTTTGTTATGACTTAAAATCAGCGTGGGCCGATTGATTTGCTGGATGACATTGGCAATCGTAAAGGTTTTCCCGGATCCCGTAACCCCTAATAGGGTTTGACATTTTTCCTCTTTGGAAATCCCATCGACAAGTTGGCGAATCGCTTCCGGCTGATCGCCCGTGGGACTATACGAAGAGGTGAGTTTAAAATCCATGTGAGAGAAATGAGACATTAAATATACAGAATTAAATACGAAGGACATGCGCAGATTGCGAATGAATCTCTTTATTTTTGGGCACATAAAATGGCACGTATGCGAATTAAAATTTTATCTCTAACCCTTTTTTTATATGCCACTTCGCTGGCTTGTAAATCCTCTGAATCACCGGCCCCTGCGCCGATTGTAATCCCTCAAACACCCGTTACGCCTCCGAAGGTCTATACCTTTAGTACGACGCCAGTTTGGTCGGACGAATTTGAAACACCCGGATTGCCCGATTCGAAGATTTGGTCCTACGATGTGGGAGGTTCAGGCTGGGGCAATAACGAATTGCAATATTATACGGATGCGGACATTGATAATGCGCATATTGAGAATGGCATTTTGACGATCGAAGCGAAGAAAGAAAGTTTAGGAGGCAAAAGTTATACCTCGGCGCGTCTTGTAACGAAAGGGAAGAAGGATATGTTGTATGGCAAAGTGGAGGTGCGCGCGAAGGTTCCGGCTGGTCGAGGAAATTGGCCAGCGATTTGGATGCTAGCAAGTCAATCGGACTATGGCACGCAATTTTGGCCGGACAATGGCGAAATTGATATTTTGGAACATGTGGGCTATGATCCTACGGTGATGCACTTTTCCGTGCATACAAAATCGTTTAATCATGTGATTGGCACGCAAAAAACCTCGACGACGAAAATCGACGATTTTGATACGGCCTTTCATGTATACTCGATTGAATGGACGCCGCAAACGATTCAGGCGTATATTGACGGCAAACAATATTTTTATTTTGAGAACTCGGGAAAGGGTTGGCAAGAATGGCCATTTGATAAGAAGCAACATGTACTGATTAATTTAGCCGTAGGCGGCGACTGGGGCGGTCAAAAAGGAGTGGATGACAGCATTTTCCCCAATAAATTTTTAATTGATTACGTGCGCGTGTATAGTTTAAATCCATAAATATGAGATATCCAGCGGCTGGGGAGGCCTTCGACCGATTGTTGTGCATCATGGATGATTTGCGTGAAAAATGTCCCTGGGATAAGAAACAAACCTTGGATTCCTTGCGGCATTTGACGATTGAGGAAACTTATGAATTGTCAGATGCGATCATGGATGGAGATTTGACGGAGATTAAAAAGGAGATTGGGGATATTTTTTTGCATTTGGTTTTTTACAGCAAAATCGGTTCGGAGAAAGGGGCTTTTGATGTCACGGATGTGTTGCATGGGATTTGTGAAAAGTTGATTTCGCGACATCCGCATATTTATGGGGATGTGGTGGCGACGACGGAGGAAGAGGTGAAGTCCAACTGGGAAGCCTTGAAGCTCAAAGAAGGCAATAAATCTGTTTTATCGGGAGTTCCGGGTTCTTTGCCGGCCTTGGTGAAGGCGATGCGGATTCAAGAAAAGGCGCGCGGGGCGGGATTTGATTGGGAGGAAAAAGAACAAGTGTGGGGGAAAGTCGAGGAGGAAATGGGCGAGTTTAAGGAGACTTTTGTGGGCAAGGAATTAAGTGATGAACAGCGCGCGGAGGCGGAAGGGGAATTGGGGGATTTAATATTCAGTTTGGTGAATTTCGCGCGATTTATTGATATAAACCCGGAAACGGCTGTGGAGCGGACGAATATAAAGTTCATCAAACGTTTTCAGCACCTAGAAAAAAGGGCCTCCGAAATGGGGAAGGCCCTTCCAGATATGACGCTTGCGGAAATGGATGTGTTTTGGGAGGAGGCGAAAGGACTTTAGTTCACCAAAAACTGATATACCGTTCGTGTCGAATAATTTTCTCCTGGTCTTAACACGGTACTTGGGAAACTTGGGTGGTTCGGAGAATCAGGATAGTGTTCCGTTTCCAAACAGAAACCCATCCGTTTCGTGTAGGATACGCCGTATTTCCCGGTGAGGTGGCCATCTAAGAAATTTCCAGTGTAAAATTGAACTCCGGGTTCGGTGGTGAAGGCTTTCAGTGTACGACCGGATTCGGGATCGTGAGCGATGGCGGCGAGTGCAAATTCGCCTGCGGGTTTTTCGAAGGCGAAGCAATGGTCATATCCACCACCGCGTTTGATTTGCTCGTTGTCTGTTTGGTCGATGCGTGACCCGATTACTTTCGGTGTTAAAAAGTCGAAAGGCGTACCGGCGGTTGGGATTAATTCGCCCGTTGGGATTAATGTTTGATCTACGGCTACCAGTTTTGGGGCGTTTAATTGCATCGTATGGTTCAAAATATTGCGCTTGGTGTTTCCGCTCAGATTGAAATAACTGTGGTTGCACAAATTGAGTACGGTGGCTTTATCGGTGGAGGCTTTGAATTGAACGGAAAGTTCGTTGGCCTCTGTTAGGACATAGGAAAGTGTCACGTGAAGCGTTCCGGGATACCCTTCTTCCATGTCTTTGGAGGTGTAGCTGAGGGTTAAGGCCGGACCATGCGGGCCTTTTTCGGCGGAAATAACTTTCCAAACCACTTTATCGAAGCCTTTAAGGCCGCCATGTAGGGCGTTTCCGTTGTTTTGGGTGGCGAGTTGATAGGCGACACCATCCAGCGAAAATTTTCCTTTGGCGATGCGGTTGCCATAGCGTCCCACGGTGGCGCCGAAATAGGGGGTGTCTTTGATGTATTCGGCAAGAGTTTCAAAACCTAGGACCACATCTTCGATTTTCCCGTTTTTGTCGGGCGTTAAAATTTTGGTGATGATTCCTCCATAATTCATGATGTGCACTTCCATGCCGGATGAATTTTTGAGGGTAAATAGCTGAACGGGTTCTCCGGCAGGCGTTTGGCCAAAGGCTTTGGATGAAATGGACATAGGCTTAATTTGTGAGAAAAGGGAAAAGGAAAGGCAAAAAATGGGGGTAAAAAGGAGCCCCAACAGGATTTTTTTCATGGTTTATAGGTCTTTCGAATTCGAATTTAAAGAATTCCGTTGAATTTGAAATATTTTTATTTATCTTTGCACCCCGATTTAAAAATTAATAGTTCACTTAATTTCAGCGTGTTAGCCCAGCATGTTGATGTAACCAGGGCAAAAAATTTATGTCAAAACAACCAAAAGATTTCGACTGGGATTTAGTTGAAGGTAAAGGATTCGGTGGTAGTTATACTGCAGAATTGAAAGAACAAATGGAGGCTGCGATTGAAGCAACCTTGAATTCGGTAACTGAGAAAGAGGTAGTGAAGGGGATTGTGGTGAGCAAAACAGACCGTGAAGTAATCATTAACATTGGATTTAAGTCTGATGGCTTAGTTTCTGCGTCTGAATTCCGTGATATGCCGGATTTGAAAGCGGGAGATGAAGTAGAAGTGTACATTGAGAACCAAGAAGATGCGAATGGTCAATTGACTTTATCGCGTAAATTGGCGAAGGTAATGGGAGCTTGGACGAACATTGAGCGTGCGTTGGAAGAAGATACGATTATCAATGGTTTTGTGAAGCGTCGTACCAAAGGCGGTTTAATCGTGGATATTTTTGGAATCGAGGCGTTCTTGCCAGGATCTCAAATTGACGTGAAGCCAATCCGTGACTTCGATATTTTCGTAGGCAAAAACATGGAGGTGAAGGTGGTTAAGATTAACCATACGAATGACAACGTTGTCGTTTC
>CANFVE010000046.1 GCA_947450365.1 Cytophagaceae bacterium | reverse complement strand
TAGAGCCTTTGAGCAGGATTGAACTGCCGACCTCTTCCTTACCAAGGAAGTGCTCTACCACTGAGCTACAAAGGCATTACCTTGCGGCCTAAAGTAAATCACTTTCGATCTACCCACAAATAAAAAAATCCATGAGGACACAAGTCTCCATACATTTTTCTATTCTGAGCGGGAGACGGGGCTCGAACCCGCCACCTATAGCTTGGAAGGCTATCGCTCTACCAAATGAGCTACTCCCGCTTGTTAATAATTCGACGCTAAAACTTCTCTAGAAGCCCGTTTTCGCGTTTTGAATGGTGGGGACAGATGGATTCGAACCACCGTAGGCATTCACCAGCAGATTTACAGTCTGCCCCATTTGGCCGCTCTGGTATATCCCCTTATTCAGCTTTCAGTAAAACGTTCTACTGAAATAGTTCGCAAAAGTACCTCATTTTTTGATTTCCACAAACTCCTTGCCGAAAATTTTATAATAAATTTTATAATAAACGGATTCCAAAGCTAAATCCAGTCAATTGGGGCGCCGTATTCTTTTCAAACAAGGGCACCAAATCATAATTGAAAAATAAATCAGGAAAATGCTTAAACGAAAACTCCGCCCGAAGCCCATATCGAAACGAATTCAAATTGAAATTCGACGATTCCCGCTTGATTTGATCTGTTTTGGCATCGATCACTTTGGTCCAACTATCGATTCGATAACTCACATATCCCCCTATTCCCACCATCTGAACCGCCGAATTTTTCGAAAAAACCACATGTGGCATGATTGGCATCGTCACGTACGAAACCACCAATTTGTTTTTTGATAAATTCAATTCCTTACCCGTCGCATCCATTATTGGTTGAAAAATCGCCCCAGAAGCAGCTTTTTGAACGACCCGACTATGATCAAACATGAAATTGTACCAATCAAAGCCAATCCCATAACCCAATTTAAACGCAGCTTTTCTGCCTCGCGCCAACATCGCCGATTCCGAAACCTCCAAACTCACATAGCGCGATCCCAATGGATTTAATTGTGGATCCGTCGGCAAAAACACCGCAGGATACATCATCGTCGTCACCTGCGGAACCTGCCCCGATAAGCCATTCAATCCCACATACAGATTAAATCCATCCCGACTGTAATAATCCATATGTTCCTTCTTCTTTACTTTCGTCGAATCCTTTCCCCATATCACGTTCGTCTCCTCGCCATTCCCTTCTTTCACCCGTATCCCATTCCAATCCACATGTACCTCTTCCTTGCCATCCTTCACATGGATCCCACGTAAGCCAATCTGCACCTCTTCCTTCCCATCCCCATGAAAGACAAACGCATCCTCCTTCTTCTCATTCGGATTTGTCATCTTAAAGGTCTTCTGCGGAGTATCATAATAAGCATCCGATTTGATGATGCCAATTTTCACTCGACTATTCCCGATTTGTACTGATAAGCTACTATCCCCCTCCGAATTAGTTCGAATCACGTTGCGAATTTGTTGCCACAAACTATCCGTTAACACCAATCCCTTTTTCTCAAATACTTGAGTTAATTCTTCTTTCAAGGTTTTCGACTTATCGGTTTTTGCTCCAATCAAGGTCTGATTTCGTTTGTCGATTTTCAACAAAACCGAATCCTGTCCCACATGCGCCGCCTGCGCCGCAAAACCCATCCATAGACATGTCATTAATACGATTGCTTTCATAATTTATTGAAATTGAATTTTTTGCTTAATTGTTTCCTCTGTGTGTACGTATTTATGTGCGACCAAATGGAAATTCTCTTTGATCTCACTCCATTCCCCAGGATTTCCCTTGACCACTTGTTTGATTTTTTTTAAAAGCTGACCCAAACTCCGTTTTTTCACCTCAGGCACCTCGGTCAAACGCTCTTTTTCTTCCTCAGAAGTCCGAACGATTGGATCAATTTCCACCTTAATCCATACCGTTTCTTCCTTGTCGGGGGTATTTATTTCCACTGCATTTGTTGGGATAGCAGGATTTTTCTGCACAGCGACTTCCTCTTTAACGGGTTCTAGCGCAACAAGCTCTTCGACATTCGCCTTTATCTGGCGATTATCTACCTTCAAAATTTCAGCCCTTGATCTATTTGTCCGCAGATTCTCAGTCACGTCATTTGGCATGGGTTTCGAACTAGCCTGGACCCGACTTACTGAGCTTTGTACCTCGATTCCTTTGGTGGACGAATGTGCCACTTGGGTGAATTCCTGTGCTTTTGGCAAAAACCATAGGTAGCTCAGCCCAAGTCCGATCACCAATACCGCCGCCCATGGCCACGTTTTGACAAAAAATACGTTCGGCTTTTCTTCAGCATCGAGTCGGTTCGATAGATTCTCCCACATCCCTTCGGGTACCGGGGAAGTATCCTCTTGCATCTTTTTTCGCCAGGTGGATTCGATGGAATTCCAGTCTTTTTCAGATGAATGTTTCATACCTGTAATTCGTTTAATTTTTGTTGAAGTAAGCCACGCGCCCTCGATAACTGCGATTTTGATGTTCCCTCCTGAATCCCTAACATCTCCGCAATTTCCTGATGCGTATATCCTTCAATGGCATATAAATTAAATACTGTTTTATAACCCGCTGGAAGACTTTCAATCAATTTATTCAATTCTTCCACCTCTAAATGCATGATCGCATCCTCCGCCTGACCCACTTCAAAACTAAAATCCGTTTCCTGGAATAGCATCTTTCCCTCTTTTCGAAGCGCCATTAATGCCTCATTGACCATAATTCTCCGGACCCAACCCTCAAAACTTCCTTGCTCTTTAAAATGATCAATCTTCGTAAAGACCTTCATAAATCCCTCCATCAGCACATCTTCGGCCAGAGGTCCCGCCCCCAGATATCGCTTACACACCGCCATCATCTTTCCCGCGAAGCGTTTAAATACCGCTTCCTGGGCCCTGCGGTCCCGCCTTTTACAGGCTTGGACTAAGTCACGCTCAATGGTTTGGGAAGTGTAAATCTGTGTCAAATGGCTAATTTTGGAATACGAATACAAAGATGGGCATTTTGCAGAAATGGTTGCGCGGGTTTGAAAACAATTCCAAAATCACGTTCTTTGTACGCAATTCTTTGTTTATGCCAAACAGCTCGCCCATCGGAATTTTTGACAGTGGAATCGGGGGTCTCACGCTCGCCCATGCCATCACCGAATTAATGCCCCAAGAACCCATCATCTATTTTGGGGATACGGCACATCTTCCCTATGGCGACAAATCCGCCACGGCTATTCAAGCCTATTCCGTTAAAATCTGCAATCTTCTCCTCGAGAAAAACTGTAAACTGATTTTAATTGCTTGTAATTCTGCATCAGCCGCGGCCTATGATTTAGTGAAGGCTTACGTAGGTACGAAAGCCATCGTTGTGAATGTCATCGATCCGGTCATCGACTATTTGGGAGAACAGATGCAATCTCGAACCCTAGGGCTCATCGGAACCAAACAGACGGTTAATTCCGGGATTTATGCCCGCAAGGCCTCTGCGCTACATAAAAATATTCAAATGAAATCCTTGGCCACTCCTTTGCTGGCTCCTATGATCGAGGAAGGATTTTTCAGTAAAACGATTTCAGAACAGATTATTCGGGAATATTTAGTACAGCCTGAGTTGGCCGACATCGATGGCCTTATTCTCGGTTGCACCCATTATCCCCTGATCAAAAAACAAATCGAGGAATTTTACCAGGGAAAGGTTCAGGTTATTGATACATCTCAAATCGTTGCGCAAGAAATCAAACGAATTTTAACCGAACAGAATTTATTGAATACTGAAAGCCCAGGAACACGGCAGTTTTTTGTCTCCGACTATACGGATTCATTCGAAAAGTCGACGCAATTGTTTTTTGGCGAAACGATTAAATTAACACAATACCCGATTTGGGATTAAGATTGACCCCCGAGTAATTGACTTACTCGTTGACGTAATTTCCACTTCTCAATTTTCTCCTGTTGCTCCTTTTTACTTTGGCGAAACCATAACCAAGCCACAGCCGCTACCGCCAAATAAGGGGCTGACAACAAATACAAAATTCCCGTATTTAATCCCGTGGCGATGTTTGAACGGCCATTGGAGATGGTACTCTCAACCGTCGTCCGACACATCGCACATTGCGCCTCGGCATCCATGCCGATGCATACGAATAAAATCAGCAACAAAATGGTCAATGATTTATACATAATAGGGAGCGATTAATAAATAAACAGCAACGCCCGAAATGGACACATACAACCAGATCGGATAGGCCCATTTCACCACTTTTTTATGTGCAGCTATGTCGTCATTAAGTGCAAAATGAAGTGCTTTTAACACGAGTCGAACTACGCCAATCGATAACACGATGTGGGAAATCAATAAGAAATAATAAATGGGCCGTATGATTCCTTCCCCACCAAAAGGTGTTGACGGATTTGAAATGTGATACAAAATATACAAGACCAAAAACAAAGACCCTTGAATAAATGCTGCACCCATCGCTTTTCGATGACCCGCGATATTTTTGTTTTTGATGGCGATTAAGCCTAAAATCAAACTAATCGCGGTGGTGCTATTTAATAAGCCAATGGCATGTGGAAGGGTTTTGGTCCAGTCGCCAAGGGCTAATTTAGTCGGAATACCGATTAAGACCGCTACAGCTAAGGGGATGGCGATGGAAAGTAGGTTGATGATTTTTTCGTTGGTCTTATACATACGAATTATGGAATGGAATACATGCTTTTTAATACCTTGATTTCGACAAGTAGCCGGTCGACTTCTTTCTTATCCGTGCCGTCATAGAATCCGCGGATGATTCCCTCTTTATCGACTAGTACTAAACGCTCAGAATGAATAAATGTTTCGTCAGGATTCTTGATTGCCTGATCATATTCAGATGCATCCGCCAAAGGCACATGGTATCCCTTTAAAATTAATGGATAAATAATTTTTTTCTCCCCGGTCAAAAAACTCCATTGCATCGGATTGGCGTCAAAGCGCTGCGCATATGCTGTCAATTGTTCCGGACGATCATGCACGGGATCCACGGAAATCGAAATCAAGTTAATTTCTGAATCGCCTTCAAATGTATCTTGAACACGGCTAATTTGGGTGGAAATTTTTGGGCAAATGGTGGTACAACGCGTAAAAAAGAAACTTGCCACATGAATTTTTCCGTTAAGCGCAGAGGATGAAAATGTTTTTCCATTCTCGTCGATTAATTGAAATGCAGGAAGTGTTTGAAAAACGGTATCTAGTTCGGATTCGTTCCAACGAGGATTCAGGCGTTTCGCCATTTTAATTTCCCCCGTGGTGGAATCGATGGCCGGAATGTAGCGGGGAAGCGCGTAATGATTGGTCCCAAATTGCTTCAGTCCCAAATAAACGAAGACAGGCAATATTAATACAATAAATAATATGCCTGTCTTCTTCGTCATTATCCAATAAATAGGAAATTAAAATCAATAGAGGTGTCCTCCTTCGTAGATTAAGGCAGTTAATAGCCAAACCACGAAAATAGTAGGGATTAATATCATCCAAATCAATGATTTTACCTCATGCTTTAAGTGCATGAATTCACCCACAATGTAAAAGGCTTTTACGATGGTCATTCCGGAGAAAATAGCTACCCGCAATGTGTTCGCTGGTAATGTAAAAGCAATAACGAATTCAATGGCGGTTAATACCAATAGAATCCAAAAAGTTTTCCAAATAGCCGCTGTTTGAGGAGCCGGTATTTCTTTTTCTGAGGTTTCGTGTGCAACGTGCGAAGCCATAATATATCTGTGTTAAAAAATTAAACTAAATAGAAGAATGTAAATACGAATACCCATACCAAGTCAACAAAGTGCCAGTAAAGACCTACTTTCTCAACCATCTCATAATGTCCTCTACGCTCATAAACGCCCGTGGCCGCATTAAAGAAAATTAAGATATTCAAAATTACTCCTGAAAATACGTGAGTTCCGTGAAAACCTGTAATAAAGAAAAACAAATCAGCAAAGGCCGGAGGACCATATGGATTACGTACCAAATTCGCACCTTCGATTGGAGTGGTTACCCCATCAATTAATTGTTTAGCAGCTAAAGATAAATCTTCTGGACCATGAATAAAGTGTGTCCACTCCCACGCTTGAGAACCTAAGAAAGTAAAACCTCCCACGATTGTCCAAAGCATCCATTTTTCAACATCTTTCCGATCGCCACGGTGACCAGCTTCAACCGCCAATACCATCGTTACCGATGATGCAATCAAAATAAAAGTCATAATCCCTACGAAAACCAATGGCAAGGACATCCCATGTAAAAATGGTACCGCTTCGAAAACCTTTTCAGGAATTGGCCAGTGCGTAGTAGAGAAATAAAAGGTATCAGGCGTTCCTTGCCAAGCCGGTTGGCTAAAGCGAATCATACCATAGGTAACCAATAAGGCCGAAAATGTAAATGTATCCGAAAGTAAGAAAAACCACATCATGAGTTTTCCGTAACTTGCTTTAAGAGGTTCTGAACCGCCTGACCAAGATAAATTTTCAGGAACAGCAGGGGCAGCGTGTGCAACTGACATAAGTAAAAGCTTAATTGTTAATCAATAAAAATACAAATAAATAAAGCCACAGTATATCTAAAAAATGCCAATACGTGGAGCAAATCTTAATTTGGGTCAATGATTTCGCATTTATCTTGAATCGAAATGCCGCTACTAAAGCGAATATCAATACAATTAATCCAGAAACTATGTGTAAGCCATGCAATCCAGACAACACATAAACAAAAGACCCAGACGGATTGCCAACAAAATATACGTTCATTTCCACTAATTGGACCCAACCGTAATATTGCATTGCTAAAAAAAGCAATCCGAGTACAAAAGTAATAGAAATACTTATTCTTAACGCATTAAATTGGTCTTTTTTTGCAGCTAAAAGTGCCGAATGCATTGAAATACTGCTTAATATTAGGACGCCTGTGCTCCAACTAAACAAATCAGGCAATTTGAATTCCACCCAGTTTCCCTCTGCTTTTCGTACTAAATACGCACTTGTAAATGCCGCAAAGAGCATAATGATGGAAACGATAAATAACCACATCGTAAAAATCTTCGGATTTATCGAGCGTGTAACTTGTGGCTCGAAGGTTTCATTGGCTGTTTTCATGTTCATACTTGATCAAATAATAAGGCAATTTGCATAATCAATAAATAAAAAAATGATCCAAACATCATCCATTTTGCCGCCTTATCCGTCGGCCGCATCATGAGATAAAAGGTCTGGCAAAGGAATAAAATACCTGCCATCACCGTAATAATCGCCGATTTAATTCCCGTCATGTGCATCAAATAAGGCACAAATCCCAATGGCACCAAAAACAAGGTATATATCATAATGGTGAAGGCAGTTTTAATATCCTTTTTTCCATCATTCGGCAGCATTTTAAATCCCGCCTTTCGATAATCCGCATCCGCTACCCAAGCAATCGCCCAGAAATGGGGGAACTGCCAGAAAAATTGAATCGCAAATAAAATCCCCGGCTCCCAACCAAAATGTCCAGTGGCTGCGACCCAACCTATCATCGGCGGAAATGCCCCCGGGAAAGCCCCCACAAATACTGAAATAGGCCCCACACGCTTCAAAGGCGTATACACATACCCATATAAAATATAGGAAAGCAAGCCTATGGCCGCTGCTTTCCACGTGAAATAACTTAATAAAGTCAAGGCAATGATGGCTAAGACATAGCCGTATATCTGGGCTTGTTTGGGTTGTAAAGTTTCCGTCGGCAACGGCCGTTTCGCCGTCCGCTTCATTAATTTATCGAGCTCAATTTCCTTTAACTGATTCACAATGTTCGCCGCACCTGTCAACACAAATCCTGACAAAGTAATCAACAAAATATCCAATGGCTTATGTTCCACCGGAGCAAGCAAATATCCAAATGTGCCCGAAAAGGCTACCGTTAAGGAAAGTCTCGATTTTAAAAGGGCGATATAGGGTTTTACATGTGTCATTTAACTCTTTTTTGTCTCAATCCATGTGCGGATATGCCAACCAACCAACACTAAGGAAACCACCAAATGTACCGCTTGGCTTCCCAAAGGTAACGCAAAGTAAGCCATTAATATTCCAGTCAGGAAGGATATCCCAATCAAGCCCACCATGCCATGTCGGTAGGTTTGATAGGAGCTCATTTTCAACTTACTCCATAAAACCAAGTGACTCGCCATGACTAGCCACGAGAATGTCCGATGTACAATGTATATCCCATCTAAGTTTGAAACCCATTGCCCTTTGGCTCCTTCTCCTAATTCGAGAATCACATGATCCATATTTTCTCGAACTTGCGTCCCAAGTAAAATTTGGATAAAAATAATTAGCAAATTGATACCTACCCAGCTTCGTGCCGACAAAGGTTTAACCACATAACCCGACTGAATGTTTAGTGCTTTAATTAAAAAAAAGATAACACCCATGGACAATAACATATGGGCCGTAACAACGCCTGGCAACAAAAAGGAATCCACTACATATTTACCCAATACCGCATTCCCCAGTACAAGAATCAGGGCTGCTATGGAATAATTTCGCACGCGGCTTCCTTCTTTGAAAGATAAAATCACAGTCATCAAAACAAAGAGGCCTGTTAATGCGCCGAGTAGTCGATTAATGTATTCGATCCAAGTTTTGGTTGGATTAAACGCGACCTCTCCATGTAATTTTTCTTTGTATATTTCTTGGTAATTAAAGGGTAGCTCAGAAACTTGGGTAGGAGGAATGTAGCGCCCAAAGCATTTAGGCCAGTCGGGACATCCCATTCCAGATCCTGTGCTACGGACGATTGCCCCAGCGAGGATCAGCAAATAAATACTGATAAGCGAGATATAACCAAATTTTCTAAAAGACATGGATAGGGCTAAAAAAAAGGTGCATCCAAATGAAATTCATTTCGATGCACCTTTTTCATTTAATTGGGTTTAACGATTATAACTCTCGTTTTGAGCGCCTAATAATCCTTCAATCTCTTTTTCTTTGGCGATTTCTTCATTTTCCTCAGGTAAATTCGACTCAGGGGTTGCTGAATGCGGAACGTTTTGAGGAATAAAATCTAAGGCCGATCCTGGTTTGCTATAATCATATGGCCAACGATACACCGCTGGAATTTCTCCTTCCCAGTTGCCATGACCTGGATTTACCGGTGTCGTCCACTCTAATGTATTCGAATTCCATGGATTTTGTGGGGCTTTTTTGCCTTTGAAAATCGAATAGAAGAAATTGAATGCAAAGAATGCTTGTGCAGTAAATGTGATGATCGCAGCGATGGAAATGAATGAGTTCATGTTTGTAAATGCTGCCATTCCATCATTTCCTAAAGCCGTAAAAGTATAATATCGACGAGGGAAACCGGCAATACCAATGTAGTGCATCGGGAAGAATACCATGTAAACACCTACGAAAGTAAACCAGAAATGTACATAGCCCAATGTCTTATTCATCATCCGACCAAACATCTTAGGGAACCAGTGATATACACCCGCCATCAAACCGAAGAATGAGGCCGCACCCATTACTAAGTGGAAGTGAGCGACTACGAAATACGTATCGTGTAAGTTGATGTCCAAGGCCGAATTACCCAAAATTATACCCGTAACACCACCCGAAATAAACAAGGAAACTAAACCGATTGAGAACAACATCGCCGGCGTAAATACCAAGTTACCTTTCCACAACGTAGTAATATAATTAAAGGCTTTCACCGCAGAAGGTACTGCAATAATCAAGGTTAAGAACATAAAAACCGAACCTAGGAACGGATTCATTCCGGTCACAAACATGTGATGCGCCCAAACGATAAAGGCAAGGACTGTAATACCCATCATCGAACCGATCATCGCACGGTAACCGAAAATTGGCTTACGCGAGTTCGTTGCAATAATTTCAGAAGTCATACCCAAGGCTGGCAACAATACGATGTAAACCTCAGGGTGACCTAAGAACCAGAATAAGTGTTGGTATAAGATCGGAGATCCACCTACGTTTGGCAGGGCTTGACCTTGAATATAAATTTCAGATAAGTAGAACGAAGTTCCGAATGAACGATCGAAGATCAATAACAAAGCCGCTGATAGCAAAACAGGGAATGATAATAAACCTAATACCGCAGTAAAGAAGAACGACCAAATCGTTAATGGCATGCGCGTAAACGTCATACCACGAGTACGTAAGTTGATTACTGTACAGATGTAATTAATACCACCCATTAGCGATGAAACGATAAAGAAGGTCATACTAATTAACCACATCGTCATACCCAATCCTGAACCAGGCATCGCTTGTGGCAATGCACTTAATGGAGGATAGATTACCCATCCACCTGATGCGGGACCTGTTTCCAAGAATAAAGAAGAGAACATGATTACAGATGACAAGAAGAAGAACCAATAAGATAACATATTGATAAATCCAGAGGCCATATCACGTGCACCGATTTGCAATGGGATAAGGAAATTGGAGAAAGTTCCCGATAAACCTGCTGTTAATACAAAGAACACCATGATGGTTCCATGCATCGTCACGAGGGCTAGGTAAAACTCTTTATCCAGTTTTCCTGATTCGTCGATCCAAGTTCCTAGGATTGGCTTCAACCATTCTAAAGTCATTTCAGGGAATCCCAATTGAAGACGGAAGATGATCGATAAAGATCCTCCAATAAACGCCCAAAGAATACCTGAAATCAAGTATTGCTTGGCAATGGTCTTGTGATCTTCAGAGAAGATGTATTTACGAATAAATCCTAATTCATGGTGCTCGTGCTCATGATCGTGATCATGGTCATGTGCGTGAATTTCCTCGGCAGTAGATAAGGCAGTTGACATATGAATATTATTTTCTCTTTTCTAAACGATTATTTTACACTTACAGCTTCTGTTCCTGTGCTATCTGTTGCAATGGGCTCAGCAGGAATATATTTGCTTGCTTTTGCTTTTAAGTTAGCAGGTACTTTGTCTAAATAACTTGGGTTTGTTGCCAAAAATGGTTTTTGTTCAGCAACCCATTTTTTATAATCTTCAGGCTCATCCACAAAAACGGTGATCGACATACCAAAGTGACCACGGCCACAAACCTCCGTACAGTTTAATTTAAAGTTGAAATCAGGCTTACCTAATTTAGCGCGCATTTCATCTGTGGAAATATTGGGTGTAAACCAAAACTTCGTCGGCATACCTGGAACCGCATCCATTTTCACTCGGTGGAATGGTAAATAAACGGAGTGCAAAACGTCTTGTGCTCTGATTTTTAATAAAACCGGTTGGCCTTTTGGAAGGTGTAATTCAGTCGCTGTAAAATCATCAAATGAATTTTTATCAGTGAAGTCGATTCCGAGATTATTGGTTTCGTCGATCAATTTATAATTGATATGACCCAATTGGCTATCGTCTACCCCTGCATAACGCACATACCAGCCGAATTGGTGGCCGGTTAATTCAATCACCGCTGCATTGCTTGGCGCCTGTGACGTAATATCACGCCAAGTTCTCCAGCCTGTAAATACCAAGATTGCCATGACAATCGCCGGAATTACCGTCCAGATTAATTCCAATTTATGATTGACTGGATAGAAAGTAGCCTTTCTGTTTTTGTCGTGACGGTATCTAAATGCGAAATAAAACAATAGGGTATTGGATATGAAAAAGGCAAATGTTACCACGGCCATCGAAGTCCAAAACATAGAATCTGTTTTAAGTCCGTGCTCAGAAGCAGCCACAGGTAAAAAATCTGGCTTTGAATGTAAGAATGACCAAACACCCGCGATCGTTCCGAATAACCAGAATAATAACATTCCGGTTGCGTTCACATTATTCGCCGAGTCTAAGGCTACTTCATCCGAATCTTCGCCACTTAATTTTTTGTTCAACTTCATGCTTTTGCTAATCACAGCAATAGACAATGCGAAGAAGATGATTGATAAAAGACCAATTAGGAAATTCATATTTGTTTAATTTAAATCCTGTGTTCGTTAATTAAATGTCGTGATGTAATGCTTCTGGCAAGAAAGGATGGTTTTTCGCCACCAAACTCGCTTTGGTTAATTCATTTGAAACCACATAAATAAAGGCTGAAGCAAATACGGTCAACATACCAAATTCTACCAAGCCATATCCTCCATGCTTACCTAATACACCTGGCATAATCATTTGATAAAAATCAATGTAATGACCACTAATGATAAAGAAACAAGCAATTTTCAAGAAGATGCGGGTACGTTTTGCATCCCTTGTCATTAGAACTAAGAAAGGGAAGAAAAAGTTAAAGAAAATGTTCAAAACTTCTGAAGTTTTGTAAATTTTATTGTGTCCTTCCCAACGCTCTAAGAAGTAGATCGTCTCTTCAGGTAAATTTGCATAGTAAATCAATAAAAATTGAGAGAACCATACATAGGACCAGAAGATCGAAAAGGCAAACATAAACTTACCCAAATCATGTAAATGGTTTTCATTTACATAGGCCATGTAGCCTTTGTCTTTCAACAATAAGATGGTCAACGTAATAATCGCTAAGCCTGTTACGTGCCATGAGGCAAACATATACCAACCAAACATCGTCGAAAACCAGTGTGTATCAATCGACATCACCCAATCCCATGCAAACATCGAACTAGATGCCCCGAAAATCACAATAAATGCCACACTGATTCGTACTAATTTCGTGAAGATTTCAGATCCACCCACTAAATCCTCTTCAATCGATTTTTTACGCAACATGTTCCATAAAATGATCCACAAAGCTCCAAAACCTACTAAACGAATCATAAAGAAAGTCTTGTTCAAATAACCTGCCTTTCCCGCAATGATTTTGTCATAATTCTCACTTCCAACTTCTGTAACGCCATGGTGCATCCAATGGAAAATTACATCGCCTTTGAAGAAAAATACAGCCAATAAAATCGGCAATGAAATGTATAAAAATTTAGGAAAAGCTTCAGGGACACGCTTCACAACGGAAGACCAACCTGCTTTCGCTAAGTATTGCAAGGAAACAAAAAACATCCCAATTACCGCAATTCCAGTAAAGAATACAGCGTTCAACCAAACGTTTGCCCAAATACGGTTCGTCCAATCATAATGCTCTTCCGCATTGGCTTGATGCGAAGCCGCTCCTCCGGATAAATGTTCTGCAGCACCCGCCGCTTCATGGCCAGCGTTAGCCGCTTCATGACCTGCCGCAGCTACCTCATGCCCTCCTGACTCACCTT
Organism: Cytophagaceae bacterium; assembly: GCA_947450365.1. Lineage (GTDB taxonomy): Bacteria > Bacteroidota > Bacteroidia > Cytophagales > Spirosomataceae > Aquirufa. The sequence continues at coordinate 2,703 of CANFVE010000046.1, read as the reverse complement.
TTGACAAAAGGTAGATGCCAAGTGCTAAAGCAACCAATCCTGCGATGAAAGCTATGATAATTCTTTTCTTACCTTCCGAGCTAAACTCAAAATGCTCTTCTACGTTCGCTGGGGAAAAATGTGAATGTCCCGCCATCTTTATCTGTTTTTAATTTTAATTGATAGAATTATTGTTTTTGTAATTCGTGTACATATAACACGATTTTCCAACGGTTTTGAGACGAAATCTGTGATCCATGTGGCCACATCCGTCCTTTACCATGCGTAATCACGTGATAAATATGTCCATCGTTCACCGCCTTTAACGCATCACTCGAATATACAGGAACCCCTTTATAGGCCTTCGCTACCAAACCATCTCCTTTACCCGTTTCACCATGGCAATGTTGACAAAAGCGCTCATATTGTAATTTTCCCGCCTCGATATTCTCTGGGGTCGCTGCCAAAGGATTTGTTAATAAAGCCTCTGAATAGGAGATGCTATCATTTGGGATGGTTTTGGAGATCAATTCCTGTGACAAAAACGCCTTCTTTAAACTATCCGCACCAGAATATTTTTTTCGAGATACTGTTCCTGCCACAGGCAAACGCATATTCATTCCCAAGGGATTGATTTTGTTTGTGTCTCCGTCGAGCTGGGTCATAGGCTCATAGCCTACAGAATTGTACATATTAGGGGCGAATTCAGTTCCTGTGTCATTTGGGTCTTTCCCACATGACAACATACCTAACGCTAATCCAGCTAATAAAATCAATGATTTGCTTTGATTCAACATCTTTTTATGCTTTCTCTTGAACAATGTTCTTTAAATTATTTAACATTCACTTCTACCGCTCCTGAATCCTTCAAGGCTTTCTTAATATCCGTAGCGGCCACTTTGTTTTTGTCCACATTAATGGCCATCACAAATCGGTCATCCGTAATTCGTATATCCAAAACCTCCACTTCCTTTCCAGGATACAGGCCATTTGAAATACAAAAAGTCGTTACCAATCCAAAGGCAGTAAACAATACTGTTCCCTCAAATGAAACTGGAATCCAGTCAGGTAATGCGAAAAAGTCTTTACCCCCAATGATCATCGGCCAATCAAACACCATCGTGTAATTGATCAAGGCTTGCGCACAAATCAAACCTAAACAACCAAACATAAAGGCTGCAATCGGTAAACGCGTACGTGGATGACCTAAGGCTGTATCTAATCCGTGAATTGGGAAGGGCGTAAATACCTCTTCGATTTTGATGCCTTTGGCTTTGATTTCGCTTACTGCATGCAAAACCTCATCCTCATCATCATAAACTCCCAAAATGTAGTTAGTTGTAGAACTCATATTGTTTAAATTTCCAATGTCATTAAAAATTATTCCTCTGTATGTTTAGCCGCTTTCGCTTTTTTCGCTGGGAAATTTGTTGAAACTCCCTTCATCACCGATTTCACCTCGGCCATATTAACCACCGGTAAAAACTTAGCGAACAAGAAGAATAACGTGAAAAACAAACCAAACGAGAAAATATAATCACCTATGTCATACATCGTAGGGGAGAACATTGCCCATGAAGACGGAATGTAATCGCGGTGCAAGGACGTTACGATAATCACAAAACGCTCAAACCACATACCCACATTTACCACAATGGACAAAAAGAAGGATACTAATAAATTCGTCCGAATGGCTTTTGACCAGAATAATTGCGGAGAAATCACATTACAGGTCATCATCATCCAATAGGCCCACCAATAAGGACCCGTGGCACGATTGATAAACGCATAACTCTCATATTCCACGCCTGAATACCATGCGATAAAAAACTCCGTTAAATAGGCGATACCTACAATCGATCCAGTTACGGTAATGACAATGTTCATCATTTCGATGTGCTCAATCGTAATGTAATCCTCTAATTTGAAAACGACACGTGTGATTAATAACAAAGTTTGTACCATCGCAAATCCCGAGAAAATCGCTCCCGCCACGAAATAAGGAGGGAAGATTGTCGTGTGCCATCCCGGAATAACCGAAGTTGCAAAGTCCATGGATACAATCGTATGTACAGAAAGTACAAGTGGAGTTGAAATACCTGCTAAGATTAAGGACATGTACTCATAACGTGCCCATGTTTTGGCAGAACCTGTCCAACCTAAGCTGAAGAAACCATACCAGAATTTACGTCCTTTCGTGGTTGCACGGTCACGAATCGTTGCCAAATCCGGCACCAAGCCCATATACCAGAACAATAATGAAACGGATAAATACGTCGAAATCGCAAATACGTCCCAAACCAATGGCGAGTTAAAGTTAACCCACAAAGATCCAAAAGCATTTGGCAAAGGCAATGCCCAATGCGCTAACCATGGACGACCCATGTGCGCTAAAATGAACGATGCGGCACAAAGTACAGCGAAAATGGTCATCGCTTCCGCAGAACGGTTAATGGAAGTTCTCCATTTTTGACGAAACAATAATAATACGGCTGAAATCAAGGTACCCGCGTGACCGATACCGACCCACCAAACGAAGTTGGTGATATCCCAAGCCCAACCAACGGTCTTATTTAATCCCCAAACGCCAATTCCTTGCCACCAAGTGTAGAAAAGACAATAAGCCCCATAAGCAAAGATAATGCATGAAATGCCAAAGGCCCATTTCCATTCTTTGGTGGGTTCCCCTTCTACCTGCTTGCAAATATCGTGGGTAACATCGTG
>CANFVE010000045.1 GCA_947450365.1 Cytophagaceae bacterium | reverse complement strand
CAAGATTATAAATACACAGGCTATGACCGAGGGCATCTTTGTAATTCGGAGGATCGAACGGGCACCTATTTTTTAAATGAGGAGACTTTTTTGATGTCGAATATGTTGCCGCAAACCCCTCAATTAAATCGGGGACCCTGGGAACGATTGGAGGCGTATTGTCGGAAATTAGCCAAACGTGGCCAAAAATTAGTGATTTATGCCGGGGGCATCGGAGCAAAAGACCGCTTAGGGTCGACGGGAATCCCGATTCCGGTGTACTGTTGGAAAGTCATCTATACCCCTGAAAAAACCTGGTGCCTTTTCTTTCCCAATACCTCAGATGTACATCCGAATTGGCAGACCTATTCGGTTCCTTTGGCCCAATTGGAAAAAATGACAGGATACAATTTTCCATAAAAAAAGCCCGTTTGACCGGGCTTTTCATTTATTTCAATAGGAATTCAGCGAGTTTTTTGCCTGCCTTGAAATTTTCAAATTCCAATGGCGTTCGCCGATTATTCACATATTCATTATACAACCAGGGATCACCCAAGGCGTACACTTTTCCCTTTCCTACCTGCGCCACCGCCATGACATCGGCTCCTTGAAGTTTTAAAATCGATTTCGCGGTTTTGCTTAATTTCAATTGCGTGATTTCTTTGATGTAAATCTTTTTTAAAGGAGAGAAGATTGGGGTTCCTTCCGGAATATATACAGCGCCTTGCTCCCAATTCTTTCCTTGCACAAAATTTAAATTTGGGGCAACGAACTCTATCCCGAAACGTTTGGCCAATTCATTGAATTTAGGAATTTCACAATTGGTTGTATCATTCGCCAATAAAACCAAATTACCCCCTGCTTTCACCCATTTTTCGATTTCATCAATGTCGTTTTTCGCCACATAATTTGGTTTCGCCGTTTCCTTTGGGCTGTCCGGATCTACGATGATGTACACAGAAGCTCCTTTTAAATTCGCTAGGGTAGGTGCGGAACCCAAGGTGTCCAAGCTTGCACCTAATTGCTCGAACTGAATGCCCAATTGATTAAAGCCCGAATCCTTCCGATCATCCCATGTATAATGAAAACGTTCCATTTTACCGGATTTGTTTTTGCGATATTCATGGTTAAAATAATAATCCAAAACCACCTTTTTCCCTTTCCCAAGCGCTAATTCAAGTGCAATTTCCATCTCCAAACTCGCCATGATAAACGGCGCAGCGCCCTTTAAATCATCTGTTTTCAATGGCTCACTCAAATAATAGCCATAGGAACCATCCCGGTAGGGCGTTCCGCCTAGGCCACCGACGCTAACGGTTTTCTCTAAATGAATATAACCTTGTGCATCCTTCTTGATAAATTGACTTAAAATTCCTTGGTAGGCCTTTTGGGCAGCGCTTCGGTAATTGGTGGATAAATACCCTTTACGAACACCTTTCGCGAATGCATAAACGTACATGTTGTTGCATGAAGCTTCGAAATAATTTCCCTCCCGACCCGGGAAATTTGTCACCTGATACCATAAACCTGATTTTGCATCTTGGAATTTCAATAAGGCAGATGAAAGACGATTTAATTGACCGATTAATTGACCGCGTTTCGGATGATTCTGAGGGACATAATCGAGTACATCCACCAATGCCATCAAATACCAGCCCATCGCCCGGCCCCAAAAATTAGGGGATTGTCCAGTCGATTTATTCGCCCAAGGCTGCTTGCGTTCATGGTCATAGGCATGATATAAAAGACCCGTTTTAGGGTCTATCGCTCCTTTTTCCATGAGTTCAAATTGCTTGAAAATATCATTCCAATGGTCCTCGCCGGTGATGGTTGAATATTCCGCATAAAAAGGCTCTAACATATACAGGCCATCCAACCACATTTGATCCGGATACCGATCTTTATGCCAAAACCCGCCTTGTTTCGTACGCGGTTGGGTCGCAATTTGTTTGGCTAAAAGATCCGCAGCCTTTTTGTATTTCTCGTCGCTTAATTCTTGGTATAAATAGAGCAGCATCCGCCCCGTCGTGATATTATCCGAATTAAATTCAGCAGGCTTATAGGTTCTGATGTCGCCATTGGGATTCACAAAGCGATTGATGTCTTTTTGGATGTAATTGAAATAGGTGGCATCCCCTGTGCGCTGATACACCATTTCTAAGGCCTTTAAAAACAGGCCTTGTTCATAATCCCAACCCGCAGGTTTGCCTACTTTTACTTGGATCGAATCCGCATGGGTATGCATGAGGGATTCGGCCATTTGAACCGAATATGGCTTATTTTGTGCCCAAAGGCTCATTCCGCAAAGGAAAAATAGGGCGGTGAAAATCGTTTTCATGTTATCGTAGGTCTTTAATTTCAGAAAAATCCATGTCGGTGTAATCCTTATTTTCCCCAGCCATTCCCCATATAAATGAATAGGCCTTCGTTCCTGCTCCGCTGTGGATGGACCAAGGTGGCGAAATAATCGCTTGGTGATTATGAACCCACATATGTTTGGTGGCGGTTGGTTCGCCCATCAAATGCAAAACGGCATGTGAAGGATCAACGTCGAAATATAAATAGGCTTCCATCCGACGGTCATGCACGTGAGACGGCATCGTATTCCAAATGGAACCCGGTTCTAAAATGGTGAGGCCCATGACCAATTGGCATGACTGAATTCCCTCCGCATGAATGTATTTGTAAATGGTTCGGTGATTTGAGGTTTCTAAGGACCCTAAAGTCACAGTCACCACCGCATCTTTTTCCAATTTTACATTCGGATAGGTCGCATGCGCCGGGGAAGAAAGAATGTAAAATAGGGCAGGGGATTCGGCGGATTTGGAGCTAAAAGTTACTTCTTTAGTGCCTTTTCCTAGGTACACGGCGCTTAATTTTCCGATCTGGAAGGATTCCCCATCGGCGGTGATGGTTCCTTCGCCACCTACGTTGATAATTCCCATTTCTCTCCGTTCCAAAAAGAAATTAGCTTTTAATTTATCCGGATTTTGAAGGCTTAATGTTTTATTCACGGGTTTTGCGCCGCCGATGATCATGCGATCATAAATCGTATAAGTTAATTGGATATGATCATCTGAAAATATCTGTTCGATCAAAAATAGGTCGCGTAATTGCTGAGTCGTGAAGGTAGAAACTTCATGTCTACTCGCCTCAAATCGATAGTCCATAGTTTATAGTTTTTAGGTTTACAAAGGTCAATTGTGACTTAATCTACTCAAATTTTGCCTATCTTTGTCTGTTATTTTCATCAAATGAATGAATTAATTCAGACCTTAAGGGAATTAGGATTTCAATTACATCCCTTGGTGGATTTTGGTTTGGCGCATTATTATCATTCGGAGCATGATTTCATGATCCAACTTATTCCTTTGTCTACTTTTCAAGAAATTAGAAATCAAGAAAATACGCTTGTATTCCAAGAAAACATGTTGCAATTACGTTCCCAATTTAAAACCGTTATACGGATTTGGGAAGATGTGTGGAATACCAAAAAGGACTGGATTACCAGTTTTTTAAGATCAAAATTTGAAACGCCTGTGTCAGTTTTTGCTCGGGATACGCGTGTGGTGGAAATTCGGAAGGAATTGGCGGAAGCCTTTATGGGGGAGAATCATTTGTTAGGCTTCCTTCCTGGAAATCGTTATTTTGCTTGTATTGTTCCACCTCACCGACACTTTCGAATCAAATCCTCTCGTTTTTGGCAAGATGAAAATCCACTCGTCATGGTGGCTGTTTTTGGTCAGGTACGTCAGATGAAACAGGGGGATTTAGCGGGTAAGGCATCGGGAGAATTGATTCAGGTGGCGACGGATCCGGGTGTTCGTTGCGTCGGCGGATTAAGTAAATTGATTTCCACCTATGCTCATGCATTTAAATTGGACAACTTGATGACCTACACCGACTTGGAATGGAGCGATGGGCATGCGTTTAGCCAAATTGGATTTGTTGCGGAAAGTGCAAGTCCATCTTTGTATTTCACCCACGATGCGAAGGGTTTTCGGAAAATAAGTAAAACGAAGGAGGATGTTTTAGCGTGTAATTCGGGCAATTTAAAAATGCGAATCAGCTTTCAGAATGAATAAGAAGCCATTATATGTGATTTTAGGTCCAACGGCAAGCGGAAAAACGGCTTTGGCGGTAGCTTTGGCGCGTCAAATACAAGGCGAAATCATTTCGGCGGATTCTCGTCAAATTTACCGGGGCTTGAACATCGGTACAGGAAAGGATTTAGACGAATATGGAAAAGGAGGGGAAGTTGTGCCTTATCATGTGATTGATATATTACATGTGGGGGAACCCTATTCGGTGGCACATTTTCAAAAGGATGCATTTGATGCCTTGGCTGTCATCGACGACCGTGGACATAGCCCCATTTTATGTGGGGGAACAGGCTTGTATTTGGATGCCATTTTACATGAATATAGCTTTTCCCAACAAGCGCCTTTTATTCCAGAACCTTTGGTTTTAGGTCGTCCTAAGAGGGTTTTTGGGTTAAATCCTCCTGTGGACTTACGTCGGAAATTATGTGCGGAGCGCTTATTGACCAGGTTGGATGAAGGATTGGTGAAAGAAGTGCAGGATTTATTGGCTTCCGGAGTTTCTTCAGCGGATTTAATTTGGTTGGGATTGGAGTATAAATGGCTGACTTTGTTGGTTCAAGAAGAAATTAGCTACCCAGAATTTTTGGAAAAATTGACCATTGCGATCCAACAATTTGCAAAGCGTCAAATGACATTTTTTCGAAAAATGGAACGATCGGGCATTGATATTCAATGGATTCCATTTGAATTAAGCCTATCTGATAAATTAGCCTGGATTCAGGCAAGATTATAATTTCGGTATTTTTGTCAAATATGGGTTGCATAAAAAGTATTTTATTTCTACTTTTGCAATCTCTTATGGAGACAGAGAGTTGGCAGAGTGGTCGATTGCGGCAGTCTTGAAAACTGTTGACTGTTACAGGTCCGGGGGTTCGAATCCCTCACTCTCTACCAGATGAAAAGCGAAACAGATGTTTCGCTTTTTTTTGTTTCCACGGATTTTGGCTAATTTTCCACTATGAAATTATACCTGATTCCCACGCCAATTGGCAATTTGGAAGACATGACCCTTCGAGCCCTTCGGATTTTAGGTGAGGTGGATGGGATATTGGCGGAGGATACGCGGAATACGGGCCAATTGCTCAAGCACCTACATATTTCCAAACCTCTTTTTTCGCATCACGCGCACAATGAACATGCCGGCGTGGCGGGTGTCATCAAAATGCTCAAGGAAGGAAAAGTCTTGGCATTGGTCTCCGATGCAGGTACTCCCGGGATTTCAGATCCTGGTTTTTTATTGGTTAAAGCCTGTGTCGAACAAGGCATCGAGGTCGAAACTTTGCCGGGTGCGACGGCCTTGATACCGGCCCTGGTAAATTCGGGATTCCCCACGGACCGTTTCGTGTTTGAAGGTTTTCTGCCCCATAAAAAAGGTCGGCAAACCCGCTGGAAGGCCATTGCCGAGGAAGAACGTACTACGGTGCTATATGAATCGCCACATCGTTTGGTGAAGGCATTGGAACAAATGGTCGAATTTGTTTCACCGGATCGCGCGGTTATGGTGGCTCGAGAATTAAGTAAAATGCACGAACAAATGGTGCGAGGAACGGCGGCAGAGGTGTTGGCCTATTTTCATGCACATCCAGATAAAGTACGTGGTGAAATTGTCATCGTTATCTCAGGAAAAGAATAAATATGAAACGCTTTTTAGTTGTATTGTTTTTGTTGGGCTATGGAATTTCCGCATCCGTTTATGCTCAGGTAAACGAGAGTAATGCATTTCCTCAGGCGCAATTGAGCAATCAATCTGAAATTTCTTTAGTTACCTTCGCCCCCGGAGATCAATTGCATGCGGCTTTCGGTCATGCGGTGATTTGGGTGCGTGATCCGCTTCAAAATATTGATAAGGCCTATAGTTATGGAACTTTTGATTTTAATACGGATCATTTTTATTGGAAATTTTTAAAAGGCACCTTGCCCTATTCGATTTCGTTTAATTCGATGAATGATTTGGTTTATTATTATTCCCAAATTGAGCATCGCTCCATCAAGGTGCAAACCATGCATTTGGATTCGCTTCAAAAAAATACGATTTATCAGGCTTTGGAGACTAATTTATTGCCTGAAAATAAAAATTATCGCTATCAATTTTTCAATGACAATTGCGCCACCCGCCTGCGTGATATCATCGAGCAAGCGGCACCCCATGCCTTTCAATGGCCTACATATAAAAATTTAGCGGGTTTGTCTTATCGTGATTGGATGAATCGATATTTAGCCACCAATTCCTGGGTGACCTTAGGGATGAATTTAGCCCTAGGCATTCCTTCAAATCAAAAAGCAAATGCCTCTGAATCTTGTTATTTGCCTGATAATTTAAGTTTGGCGCTCGAAATGGCTGAAGTAAATGGTCAAAAATTCGCTGATGCTCCTCTTCAGATTTACCAAGCGCCTGAAGCTGAAAAAGCAGGGTTCGATGTATTTGGGCCGGTGGCCATGCTTCAATTGCTGATCGCTCTAATCGTTTTTTTAAGTATCAAATTTCGAAATAATGCACGGGTACTATTTCGGATGGATATCGTTTTATTTGGTGTATTGGGGCTTTTGGCATGGTTTATTTTCTTTTTGGCCACTGGAACAGATCATCAAGTGATGGCATGGAATCCAGCTTCGCTGATGTTATTTCCATTGAATTTCCCTTTGGTCATTTGGTTTGCGCGCTCAACTAAAAAAGCGATTTGGAAGCATTATTTGAGTGTTGTTTGTGTGTTGTTTTTCGTTGGACTCATTTGGTCTTCGCTTTTATTTTGGCCGATGGCCTTGGCGGGTTTACCTTGGGGAATCCGTTTGTTCGCCTTACGTGTAAGGGCCTCATAATATGCTAAAGTATTTTCTTTTTTTATTTCCTTTTATTTCAGTGGCCCAGGAGGTTTTCAAACCCTCAGCCAATCCTTTTGAAATGATTCCCATGTCTGTGCAAGCAACGATGAAAGCGGATGGGCACCTGGATGAACCTGCTTGGAAGGAAGCCAAATCTATTTTTCTAAATTTTCAGGTGGAGCCATTCCAAGGGCAAAAAGCTAGTTTTTCTTCCGAGGTAAAGGTGATGTATAATCAACATTTTCTATATGTAGGGGCTATTTTGAAAGATACGATAGGCCGAAATCGCTACCGGTCGCCAAATTTAAAGCGGGACTATGTGTTTGGTGAAAATGATTTGTTTGGGCTAGCCTTGGATGGTTTTTCAGATAAACGAAACGCGATTGTGTTACAAAGTAATGCCTATGGGGCGCAAAGGGATTTATTGTCCTTTGATGATCGACAATATGATTATGATTGGGATGGATTATATCGAGTTCGAACGCATCGATCGGACAGTTCATGGGTGGCAGAATTCGCGATTCCGTGGCAAACCTTGCGTTATCCTAAAACCGATGGAAAAGCGGCACAGGACTGGGGAATTAATTTTTTTAGGCTTCGTCGGGCATCCAATGAATTAACCGTCTGGTCGCCGCATCCCCGTTCCATGACGCCCCTGCGGATGGATTATGCTGGACTCATGAAAGGGATTATTCCCCCGCCGCCAACGTCCACCAATATTCGTTTTATTCCCTATTTACTCGAAAATATTCATAAATCGGAAGGGACCGAAATTGGGAATTCGAACCAAGAAGCCTTTAAAATGGGGGGCGAAATTAAATGGGCGGTGAGTCCTACGACCATTTTAGATCTAACCTTTCAAACGGATTTTGCCCAGGCGGATGTGGATCGTCAGGTCAATAACATTTCTAGGTTTTCCGTGTTTTTTCCAGAGCGTCGCCAATTTTTCCTCGAAAATGCGTCGCTATTTTCGGCAGGTTTAGCGCCAATTAATCAGGTCCTTGGCGGATCCATGTACATCCAACCCTTTTTTAGCCGGACGATTGGCCTAGATGCCAACGTCAATCCGATTGCCATCACCGCAGGTTCAAGAATGGTTTACCGATCTGAGCAACGGAATATCGGCGGAATCTTCATGCGCCAAGGGGAAGGCGACGGAGATCCCTATACGAATTTTTATGTCGGGCGATATTCTGAAAATGTAGGGGCACAGAATCGAATAGGAGCGATTGTCACATCAAAGCAATCCATCAGCAAACAACAAAGTACCGCGGCATTGGATGCTTTTTTTCGGTTTAATCAGAAGTTGTCTTTTTCCAGTATGGCAACGATCACCCAGGATAATCGCGCGAATCAAGATGGTTTGGCAGCCTATGGCCAATTATTGTATACAACTAATTTATATACAGCCTATTGGACAAATACTTGGGTGTCAGAGAATTACAATCCGGCGATGGGTTTTGTATCTCGAACGAACATCACGTCAAACGCGATAGGAATTGATATGAATGTTCGGAAGGCGTGGATGCCCTCATGGGTACGTAGTTGGGAACCTGGTGTATATACTGAGTTTTACCATAGTTTAAAGACGGGAAAATTGATCGAGCAGCATATCTTATCCGGTCCACTTTGGTTTAATTTACAAAATGGGGGAATTATAGGGGGCTATATCGAGGCGAGTGTACAAAATTTGGAAGAGACCTTTAGTCCGGTGGGCATTGCGATAAAACCTGGGAATTATGACTATTTTAGAAAGGGATTTTTGTTGGCCAGCGACCCTAGCGGTCCTTACTCAGGGTCCTTTGAATATGGCTGGGGTGGTTATTACAACGGATTCCTACATACGATTGATGCCAAAGGACGTTTCGCACCGATTCCCTTTATAAATCTAGGCCTTACCTGGTCGCGAAATATTTTTGAACACATGGGTGTTCGTCAAGAAAATAAGACCGTCGATTTGCTTATTTTGGAATCTAGATTAGCCTTATCACCCCGTTTGCAATGGATTGGTTTTTACCAAAAAAATTCGACGGATCAGTTGAATGCGATTAATATGCGCTTGGCTTGGGAATATCAACCCTTGTCCTATGTGTATCTTGTTTTTAATGCGAGTGATTATCAAGGAACTGATAAATCGACGCAGAAACAACAAAGTTTTTTGGCTAAATTGTCTTTCCTAAAACAGTTTTAATATGAAGATAGAATTACGAAGCGATACGTTTACGTTACCAACGGCCGGCATGCGAGACGCAATGTTTTCAGCACCTCTTGGAGATGATGTGTTTGGTGAAGATCCTACTGTGAATGCACTTCAAGAAAAAGTGGCGGGCATGTTTGGGATGGAAGATGCCTTGTTTTGTCCTTCGGGAACGATGAGTAATCAAATAGCCATTTCTGTTCATGTGTCTAAAGGACAAGAAGTTATATGTGACGAATTATCTCATATTTACCTCTACGAAGGTGGAGGAATAATGGCAAATGCTGGGGCCTCTGTGAAATTATTAAAAGGGGATTTAGGACGTCTTACGAAGGCTCAAATTCAGGCGTCCATTTCTCCGGACGATATACATGCCTGCGAAAGTGCCTTAGTGAGTTTGGAAAATACAGTGAATAAGGGCGGAGGAAGTATATACGAAACGTCTGATTTACAGGAAATATCAGATTTTTGTCGGTCGACGAACATCCCACTTCATTTAGATGGCGCGCGCTTATTTAATGCCTTGGTAGTCACAGGTCAGCAGCCGGTTCAATTTGGAAATTGGTTCGATTCGATTTCGATTTGTTTGTCCAAAGGCTTGGGTAGTCCGGTGGGTTCTGTGTTGGTGGGTAATAAAGCCTTCATTAAAAAAGCGCGGCGGGTGCGCAAGCGCTTAGGAGGTGGTTGGCGACAAGCCGGTTTATTGGCCGCGGCGGGTATTTATGCCTTGGATCATCAGGTGGAGCGCTTGGCTGAAGATCACGCAAGAGCTCAGGCGATTGGTCAAATATGCGCACAGTTGCCATGGGTGGCTCAGGTTTTGCCTGTGAAAACGAATATTGTAATCATTCAATTAAGTGGACATGTAACCTCGGCCGAATATGTGCCTAAATTAGTTCAAAAGGGAATTTTGTGTGCGCCTTTTGGCCCTCAATACATACGTTTTGTGACGCATTTGAATGTAGGAGATGATGATTTGATTGAGTTTGAGAAACTGATAAAACAAATTTAATATGCAACGGAAAGCCTTTAAAATGTTTTTATTACCTGGTTTTGAGCAGGAATATGAAAAACGACATGATGAAATTTGGCCAGAATTGGCCGATTTATTGAAACAAGTGGGCATTCAAAATTATTCGATATTTTTAGATGCACCCACCTTGACGCTATTTGCCTATTTAGAGGCACCTGATCTGAGTCTTTTGGATACACTTCCCGCGCAGGAAATGATGAAAAAATGGTGGGCCTTTATGGGGGATATCATGCAAACGAATGCTGATAATTCACCTGTTTCTGTGGACATTCCTTCCGTATTTTATTTAGCTTAATTTGATGAAAAATTATCTTCTGATTTGCATTTTATTTGTTTTTGGGCTTCAGGCTAAACCTAAGCCGAAAGAGGTTTTGGCTACCTTACATGCGACCAAAGCTTATTTCCAACAAAAATGGCCCGACGTCAGCGCACCCATCCCTCGGCCCGACAGGATTCGTCCATCCAATATTTGGACCCGTGCCGTATTTTATGAAGGACTTATGGAATTGTATAAAGTTGACCCTAGATCTGAAGATATGAAATACATGGTCGACTGGGCTACTTTTCACCAATGGAACCTTCGCGATGGCATTAAAACACGAAATGCAGATAACCAGGCTTGTGCGCAAGTATATCTTGACTTGTTTGATTTTCAAGCGGATTCCGCCCGAATATTGCCCATCAAGGCGAATGTGGATTTAATGGTCAATAGTGCAAAGGCGGATGATTGGTCTTGGGTGGATTGTTTGCAAATGAGTATGCCGGTCTTTACGCGCTTAGGAACGCGATTTGAGGATGATCGCTATTTCGAGAAGATGTATGATTTATATTCGTTTACCAAACGTAAGCATGGGGGAAATGGCCTATTTGATCCTGCAACAGGTTTGTGGTGGCGGGATAAGGATTTTGTTCCTCCTTACAAAGAACCCAATGGCGAGAATTGTTATTGGTCGCGGGGAAATGGATGGGTATTTGCCGCCATTGTTCGAACCTTGGAATTAATGCCTGCAAATGCGCCTCATCGGGCGGAATATGAAAAAGATTTTATTGCTTTGGCGTATGCCTTATTGCCATTGCAACGACCCGATGGCTTTTGGAATGTCAGTTTAAAAGATCCGTCGAATTTTGGTGGTCCCGAAGTGACAGGTACTTCTTTATTTGTCTATGGCATCTCGTGGGGCATTCGGAATCATTTGTTGCCTGCCAAAAAATTCGAAAAGCCTATGTTCAAAGCGTGGGATGCCATTGCCACTTGCGTACATCCGAATGGTTTTTTAGGCTATGTGCAAGGAACAGGGAAGGAGCCTAAGGATTCCCAACCGGTATCCTTCACCCACGTGCCTGACTTTGAAGATTTTGGAATTGGGTGTTTTTTATTGGCCGGTGTGGAGATGATAAAATATCAAAAAAATTAAATGATTATCGAAAATAGTCATACTTTTGCCGAATAATAAAATAATCACTACATGAAAAAACAGATAATCGGGGCTTTGGTGGGAGGTTTATTGATTTTTATTTGGCAGACAATATCCCATGTGGCCTTCAATTTGCATGAGCCTGTGCAGAAATATACGGCGAATCAAGATTCCGTATTAACGTATTTGAGTAGTCATATCAAAGAACCAGGAGGTTATATGTTACCCCGCATGAGTGATAATCAATCCATGGATGAATTGGAGGGATTTACGAAGGCTATGGCAGGTAAACCTTGGGCCCGGGTGATTTTGTATTCTACTTATGATACAAATATGGCTGACAATATGATTCGAGGTCTTGTCGTCGATATTTTTATCGTTTTTTTATTCATTTGGATGGTGGGTAAATTACGCATGCCAACCAAACGCACCATTTTTCTCATGGCCATTTTCATTGGACTTATTTCCTTCAGTAATACGGTGTATACAGAGCATGTATGGTATCCGGTGTTTGATGTACGTGCACAATTGATCGATGCGGTACTAGGATGGGGTATCGTTGGAATATGGCTGGGGTATTGGTTGAACCGGCGAGCATGAGATTTTTGATTATCTTTTTTTTATCGATAAGTCTAGTTCAGGCACAAAAGCCCAATGTTATTTTAATTTATGTCGATGATTTAGGCTATGGAGATTTAGGTTCCTATGGTTCAAAGACCATCAAAACACCTCACATGGATCGCTTGGCGAAGCAGGGTTTGCGTTTTACGCAGGCCTATAGTACCTCGGCAACATGTACACCCTCTCGATATTCTTTATTGACTGGAACCTATGCCGTCCGGCGAAAAGATACAGGAATAGCTACCGGAGATGCTTCGGCTTTGATTTTACCGGGCCAACAAACCATTGCCTCTATTTTTTCAAAAGCTGGTTATCAATCAGCTGTCATCGGTAAATGGCATTTGGGTTTAGGCCCCCAAGGTGGTCCAAATTGGAATGGGAAAATTGCCCAAGGTCCTTTGGATATAGGATTTACGGAAGCCTTCATTTTACCAGCAACGGGCGATCGGGTTCCATGTGTTTACGTGGAAAATGATCGTGTGGTAGGTCTTGATGCAAATGATCCCATTCAGGTTAGTTATACCACTAAAATTGGCATTATGCCCACAGGAAAAGAGAATCCTGAATTATTGCGTATGAAACATTCGCATGGCCACGACCAAAGTATTGTGAATGGGGTGGGGCGAATCGGGTATATGCAGGGGGGGACGGCGGCCCTTTGGAAAGATGAAGATATTGCTCAGCGGCTGACGGACCGGGCGAAATCGTTTATAGGTCGAAATCAACGAAAGCCATTTTTTCTTTATTTTGCGACACATGATATTCATGTCCCTCGTTTGCCTCATGCCAAATTTCTGGGCAAAAGTGGACATGGGAATCGAGGAGACGCTTTGTTGCAATTAGATGATTCGGTGGGTCAACTCATGAAAACGCTTGATTCATTGGAATTGACCAAAAATACGATCGTGATTTTAACCAGTGATAACGGACCGGTTGTCGATGATGGCTATCTGGATCAATCGAAGGAGCTTTTAGGTGATCATCGGCCAGCTGCGGGTCTGAAGGGCGGCAAATATTCTTCATTTGAGGCGGGAACCCGTGTGCCATTTATTGTGTCTTGGCCTGCCAAGATTAAACAAGGAACTTCACATGCTTTATTGTCCCAAATTGATTTTGTTTCGAGCATGGCGGCTTTAGTGGGTCAAAAAGTTGATCAAAACCAGGCAAAAGATTCAGATAATCAATTAGCTGCGTGGATTGGTCAATCGAAAGAAGGTCGAACGTATGTGATCGAACAGGCTGGTTCCTTAGCCATCCGTCAGGGGGATTGGAAATACATAAGTCCAAGCAAAGGAGCTGCAGTGAATGCGTTTGTGAATATTGAGCTTGGGAATAATCCCGCAGATCAATTGTATAACCTATCGCATGATCCAGCAGAGAAAATGAATTTGGCCCATGAAAATCCAACCAAGGTTCAGGAATTAAAGTTACAATTACGTGCCATCATGGAAAAATAAAAGCCCCATTGCTGAGGCTTTTATGAGTTAGAATATTCCTTTTTGTTTGGCCATCTTTTCGATGTCTGCAACGCTTCGTGGAGAACCAGCGGATATATTTTCAGGACCCTTTTCGGTGATTAAAATATCATCTTCGATGCGAATTCCGATGTCCCACCATTTTTTATCACATTTGCTTCCTGCCGGAATGTAAATACCCGGTTCTACTGTAATCACGACACCTGGCTGCAAAATCCGAGGGCCTAAATCATGTACATCAAGGCCTAAATGATGGGAGGTTCCGTGTGGAAAATAGGTTCTAGCTTCGATATCATTTTTAGCAATACCTAATTTGATTAATCCCGCATTCACAACTGCGCGGGCGGCAGCGTCTACATTTGCCATGGGAGCACCTGCCTGTGAGGCGGCGATTCCGGCATCTTGAGCCGCAAGAACAATCTCATACAGTGCTTTCTGGGCTTCCGTGAATTTTCCATTCGCCGGAACGGTTCGGGTGACATCAGCTGTATAGCCATGGTATTCGGCGGCACAATCACTTAAAAGTAAATCGCCGTTTTTAACCGTTTTTAAATTTGTCACATAATGGAGAACGCAGGCATTTTCCGCTGTCCCATTGATACTTGCGTATCCGGGATATTCCGAACCATTGTTTTTAAAATGATATTCCATTATCGCTTGCGCTTGAAATTCCTTCATACCAGGTTTGATGGCCCGCATGACATCATTATGTCCCAAAACACTGATGGAAGCGGCTTTTTTGATCAAGGTGATTTCTTCAGCTGTTTTGATGCCGCGTAAATTTCGCATGATGGCAAGAGTGGATCGAGCGGCAAGGGGTTTATTAGAGCTGTTTAGCAAGCTATCCACGGTACTAGCCATACGCGTAAGTGCATCTTCTTTACCTTTGAATTTTTGAATAATTCCTTCTGTACGGAATAGGCTAAAAACGGAATCGATGTCTGCCATTGGAAGGATATTTGCTTTAAATTGGTCATTGATGAAAATATTTTCCATCTTACTTTTTTCGCGAAATCCATCTACACCTAAAATTTTGCCTGTCCATAATTCTTTGAATGGATCCCGATTTTGAATAAATATAAATTCAGTACCGGTTTTTCCAAGAAGACTTACGGGTTGTTTGAAAAGTAACAAAACCGCATTTGGCTCATTTAAGCCAGTTAAGTAATAGAAATTTTTGTTTTGTGCATATTGGAATTCGGTATCATTGCTCCGCTGACGCGTTTGACCAGCAAAAAAGATTCCGACGCCTTTATCTGATAATTGTTTTTTAACCGCTGCCCGGCGATCCGCATGGAAAGCAGGACTTAAATAATCCGTTGGGTAATCTTGCGCAATGCTTAAAAAAGAAATGCACAGGCCTAGAATAGTTGCGAAGAAGGAGCTTGTTTTCATTTGTTGATTTTTGATGGTAGGAAAATAGTCAAATTTAAAGGTTAAATATATGTAAAAAATTTAATGGGAATTGAATGTTGAAATAAACGCCAATGCTTTTTTGTTAACAGGATATTCCAATTTTAAATAAATTAAAATAGAAAAAAGGATTAATACCAAGGGATAAGCAAATATCATATAAGAAGGCAAATGTAGGTAATTATAATAATTCCGAATCGGTGCTTGTAAAATGTAAATTGCAAAACTAGCATTTCCTAAAAGGAGGAGGGATTTGTGCTGTAAAATAGAGGAATAAATCGACTGATTTGCCGACAATAAATAAATTAAGAAAAACATTGAAATCGTAATAAAACCTGTTTGATTAGCTGTAGTTTGATTAATAGTACAGGCTAATAAAAGGATGAATAGGATGACTAATGTCAATAAAATAGTATTAAAAAATGTGTTTATTTTCCAATATTGTCCCTTTTTTATAAAAAAACTACAACCGAAAATACCGACTAAAAATTCTGGAAATCGTAATATAGGAAGGGGAATGTGTGTCAATAAGGTGGATGGAATAGGAACTCCAGGAATACACATTGACGTATTAAAAAAAAGGATACAAAAAATTAACAAAGAAACGATGATGGCATCGATCCAATAGGTTGATTTGTTTACTAAAATGAAAAATAATGGGGATAATAGGTAGAAAGCTAATTCAACGGATAGGGTCCATGCCTGCATAATCCAACTATGAATATCCGGAGAATCTACAAAATCCCAGGATTGAATTAAAAATAAGACTTTTACGGATTTTTCCTCGTTTAGTTGATCAAACACAAAGGGTAATTGGATCAATAGCGCGACTAAATAAACCGGATAAATTCTAGCTAATCTCTTGGAATAAAACGAAAAAGTTGATTGATTTTGATTTTTAAAATTACTGTAAGCTAAAACCCATCCAGAAAGAATAAAAAAGAGGGGGACCCCGAGGTGCCCATTATTGAAAAAATTGACCAGGAATGGAGGATATCCATGGGTGGATAAAAAACTTGCACCCGAATGAAAAAATAAAACCCATAGAGATGCCCAAAATCGTAATCCAGTCAGGCAATCGATTTTAGAATATGTTTTCATCACGTATGGTCAATCAAATAGTTAACTAAACTAATAAAAAAAATGCGGAATTCTGTATGGAATTCCGCGGAAACTGGTGGAGTCGGAGGGATTCGAACCCTCGTCCAAACCTCGAGAACTGATGCTTTCTACACGTTTAGATTCAATTAATTTTCGATTGAGATTTGGTTTGAATCAGACCAAAATCCCAACTTATCCTCTGGATACTAACTAATTAGATAGAGACATACTAACTAGTCGACTCTGCATGTCGACGCTCAGAATCCCTCCTCGGCAGAGTTTGGAAGAGGCTGAACGATGGCAATTGGTTAGTCTATCAGACTAAGCAGCCAT
>CANFVE010000044.1 GCA_947450365.1 Cytophagaceae bacterium | reverse complement strand
CCATGCGATATTTATTGCCCACAAAGATAGAGGCTTTATCATTTAAAATACCTAAATTTGTCATTCAATTTAGTACAAACGCTCTTTAATTTCGGATGGTAAACAGAAGATTACTTCGGGTCAAAGCATTTCAGCAATTATATGCCTTTTGGACTCAAGAACGCGCGCAACACCAGTTGGCCTTTGATGAATTAACTCACATTTTCCAACCCGATCTTTCCTTAATGGTCGCCAAAGAGGAACAAATGCCTCGATTGGAAGGTTTGCGAAAACTAGCCGAAATTCAATTAACTGAATTTTTTCAAGGAATTCCCACGGAAGAAAGCATTCCCGAAGAATCACTTCAAGCGGCCAAATCCGTCTATAAAACCTATCAAAACAACACCAAGAAAATCGCGATTCACCTAAAAAAGGAAATGGTGACTGAGGTAGAAAAGATTTACCATGCCTATTTGAAAATTCTTTTTTACATCCAAAACCTTTCTCAGATAGCGAATTGGGATGAGCAAAGACGTTTATTGGAAACGCCGCTGAAGACTTCTCAATTTTGCCAAAATAAGGTTTTAGCCATTTTGCCAAAGTGGAAGGAACTGCAGCAGGCCTTTGCGGATTACCACATCGGTTGGTCCGAAGACGAAGAAACCCGCCTCAAAAAGCTATTCATCGAGGCAATTTTGGTGGATGAGACCTTCATTAGCTATTTGCCAAAATCCGGCGAGAACTTCGCTCAGGACATTGAAATGATCCGTTATATTTTGAAAAACTTTCTGTTAAAACATCCAATGATGGCAGAATATTTTGAGGAAAAAGATTTAAATTGGCATTTAAATAAAGATGTCATTAAGAGTTTGTCTACCAAAACGTTTAAAGTAGATGCCTTGGAAGATTTAAGTTTACAAGTCTTGGCTTTGCAATGGGAGGATGACAAACGGTTTTTTGAGGATTTATTTGAGGGTTCGATTGAGATGGATGGGGAATTAAATACCTGGGTCGGCGATCAAACAAAAAATTGGGAATCAGATCGCTTAGCGATGTCTGATTTTATTTTGTTGAAAATGGCCGTGACAGAGATGATTAAATTTCCGAGCATTCCGGTCAAAGTGAGCATCAATGAGTACATTGAATTAGCTAAAAATTATTCGACACCGAAGTCGGGCCAGTTCATTAACGGTATTTTGGATGTGATCTCGAACCGCTTAGTCATTGAAAAAGTAATACAAAAATCAGGTCGAGGATTAATCGACATAGCTAGTAAATAATATGAGCAGATCGTCAAAAACCCTTTGGGCATTTATCGTGGGCGCAGCGGCCGGTGCAGTGGTCGGGATTTTATATGCGCCAGACAAGGGCGAAAACACCCGGAATAAATTGTATTTTCAATTGAATAAATACCGGGATCAGTTGAAGCAATTAATCAACGACATCGTCGACGGCAAAGAAATCCCCGAATCGATGGCCAAATCTGAAGGCAAAAAAGTAGTCAATGACACGAAGGTCAAAGCTGAAAAATTGCTCGAGGACGTGGAGAAAATGATGAGTCAAATCAAAACTAAGCCTTAATGCACATGCGTGTATTCTTATCGCTTTTATTGATTTCCGGCTTGTTTCTTTCTTGTGAAAACAAGCAAAAAAAAGAGGCATTAAGTGCCTCTGAAAGTGCGATACCTTTGGATTTGCGTCCTTCGGCGGAAAAGCATCCGATTATGGAATTTGACCAACCGGTGGTTTACCTCGGTCGTGTTACCCAAGGAGATTCTGCGCGCTATACCTTCCATTTTAAAAACAAGGGAAATATGCCCTTGAAAATCATGTCCGTGAATGCGTCTTGCGGTTGTACAACGCCCAAATGGAGTCAGGATTTAATCCAACCCGGTAAAAAAGGCTTTATCAAAGTCACCTTTAACTCGGCCGGCAAGGAAGGGAAAGTTCAAAAAACAGTCACGGCCTATTGCAATACCATTCCGGCCGACAATACCGTAGCCTTTAAAATCGAAGTAATTAAATAAATCTAAACAAGATCCTCATGGTCATTTTACAAGCAAACAACCCACAAATCATGCAAATCATTCTATTTGGTGGAATTTTTGTGGTTTTCTATTTTTTCATGATTCGTCCCCAACAAAAAAAGGCGAAGGAAGCGAAAAAATTTATTGATGAATTAAAAACAGGCGATAAAGTGGTCACCATCGGTGGAGCGCACGGAACTGTCGTGAGCATCCGCGAAAAAACTATTTTAGTCGAAGTGGATTCAAGCAAAGGTGTTCGTATCGTTTTCGAAAAAACAGCGATCTCGAAAGATGCTTCTTCTCGTTTAACCGAGGAATAAACATGTCAAACAACCTGATCCCGTTTATTGGAATTACAGGGGGAATTGGATCCGGCAAATCACTGATTTGTCGGATTTTTTCTTGCCTTCACATCCCGATTTTCGATTCAGATTCAGTAGCCAAACAACTCATCGAACAGGATCCGGAAATACGAGAGGCGCTCATCCAGCTACTGGGTCCCCAAGCCTATGTTGGCAAGACATATAACCGCATATTTGTCAAACAACGTCTTCGTGAACAACCCAGCCTTGTCAGTTCCTTAAACCAAGTCATACATCCTGCCGTGCGCCAAGCAGCTATGCGCTGGCATCAGGAACAACAAAGTCCTTTTGCCCTCTACGAATCGGCCTTATTTACGGCTGAGAATAAACCCAAATTCCTCGATCATATCATCGCCGTACAAGCGCCCTTGCCTGACCGATTAGCCCGCATCGAGCAACGTACTACCTCGACCGACATGAAACACTTAATCAAACTTCAACCCTCCGAAGAAAGCTATTCTAAAATCGCCGACTACATCATCAAAAACGGCAATCAGGACGAAATTTGGCCACAAATTCGTACCATTTATCAATCCATCACGGGGAAAATATTGCTCTTGCTTTTTTTGACGTTTGCCATTTTACCCAACGCAAGTGCCCAAAAAATCAAGGCGATGACCTTTAACATCCGCATGGATACAAAATCCGATGGCATTAATCAATGGTCCAATCGAAGCAAACATTGCGCCGAATTAATCCAATTTCACGAGGCTGATTTCATTGGCATGCAAGAAGCGTTTATTCATCAAATCAAGGATTTAGCCACGAACCTACCTGGATACGCTTGGTTCGGCAAAGGCCGCGACGACGGCAAAGAGTCAGGCGAATTTTCACCCCTATTCTACAATACAAAGAAATTTACCTTGATTCGGGAGAAAACATTTTGGCTTTCCGATTCGTGTGAAAAGGTAGGATTTGGCTGGGATGCGGCGTGTCGACGCGTCGTTACCTGGGGTGAATTCCAAGCAAAATCCACCGGCAAAAAATTCTTTGTCTTCAATACCCATTTTGATCATATTGGAAAAATCGCACGTAGGGAAAGTGCTAAACTCGTACTTCGTAAAATCGCAGAAATCGCGGGAAAACATCCCGTACTCATGACGGGCGATTTTAATGCGACACCGGAGGATGAGCCCATTCAAATTTTGGTGGACCCCACGAATCCTGAGCGATTAATCGATGCCGAAAAAATAAGCAAAAAGGGTCATTATGGGCCATATAGTACCTTTAACGCCTTTAAACAGGAACAAGAAGGCAAACACATCGACTATATTTTTGTGAAAAACGGGCCTCGTTGTCTCCAACATAGTACGCATACGGAAACCTGGGAAAATAGATTTCCATCTGACCATTTTCCTGTGAGTGCAATTTTGGAATTATAGGCGTAAACGTTAACTTGCAGTATGGATAATTTTATTGTTTCAGCCCGAAAATACAGACCTATCACCTTCGATTCTGTCGTAGGTCAAAGTCACATCACCACCACCTTAAAAAATGCGATTAAGTCCAATCACTTGGCTCAAGCCTTTCTTTTTTGTGGTCCTCGGGGCGTGGGAAAAACCACCTGCGCACGTATTTTGGCGAAAACAATTAATTGCGAAAATCTTCAGCCAGATGGTGAAGCTTGTGGCACTTGTGCCTCCTGCCATTCATTCCAAGAAAATACATCCTTAACCATCCACGAATTAGATGCGGCGTCGAATAATTCCGTGGATGATATTCGAAACCTGATCGATCAAGTTCGCTACCCACCTCAATCCGGTCGCTATAAAATCTACATCATCGATGAGGTGCACATGCTTTCTGCGGCGGCATTTAATGCCTTTTTGAAAACGCTGGAAGAACCACCATCCTATGCTATTTTTATTTTAGCTACGACGGAAAAGCATAAGATATTACCGACGATTCTTTCGCGTTGCCAAATCTTCGATTTCAATCGGATCCAGTGGAAGGATATGGCTACGCATTTAGCTTCCATCGCACAAAAAGAAAACATTCAGGCGGAAGCTGCTGCCTTGGAATTGATTTCAATAAAGGCTGACGGCGGTTTGCGTGACGCGCTCTCTATGTTTGATTTAAATGTGACCTTTTCGACTGACAATACCCTTCGTCACAAGGATGTCCTCGAAAACTTACATATTCTAGATAGCGATTACTATTTTTCTTTGACCGATTTTATGGTTACCCAAAACCATACCGAAACCTTATTGATTTTGGATGAGGTCATGCGAAAAGGCTTTGATGGCCAACAATTTATTAGCGGTTTCATGGAACACTTGCGCAATTTACTTTTTGCCAAAGACCCCAAAACCCTAGCCCTCATGGAATTTAGCGAGGAATCCAGAGCCAAGTTCCAAGCACAAAGTGCACTGACATCAACGTCATTTTTGCTTTCCGCCATGAACATCTGTTCGCAATGTGAAATTCACTACAAAAGCGCGAAAAACCCTAGGTTGCATTTGGAATTAAGTTTATTGAAAATCAATTACTTGCCTTCCGTGTTTCAACCTGCAAACCCATCAGCCACGGAGGGACTTGCCGGAAAAAAGTCTGAGTCCCCACAGGGGACAGTCCAAGTAAAAACCGCGCCTGAATCCATTCCCGAGACTCCTAAAGAAATACAAGCCATTGCGCAGCCAGTTGAGACGTCTTCTGAACCCATAGCTGCACCAAGCACGCCATTGAGCTCTGTGTCCGATATCTTGCCTGAAAAAGGAATGGAAGCGGGAGGCATATCGAATAAACCAAGTACTTCGGGCCTACGAAGTGCCAAAAAAGTAGTGGATACTAAATCGGAGGCGGATCAACAAGTGGCACAAAACCTGGCTAATTTACTTACGAAAGAAGCAAAGCCAATTTCCTTGGAGGCGTTGCAAATCGAATGGCACAGCTTGGCACAAAGCTATAAGAAGGCGAATTTGATCAATAAATTTGTGATGATGGATCGGCCGATCGACCTTCAGGGGAATATGATTCATATCAAGGTAGAAAATGAGGTACAAGTCCAACAATTCAATGAAAGCTTCCGCTTAGAAATCCTTCAAGCCCTGCGGACGTCGATGGAAAATTTCAACTTGGACATTGAATTAGACGTAATGCCACAGGAGAGCTCTGATAAGAAAATGTTATATACGCAATCTGACAAATATGATTTTTTAGTCGCGAAATACCCTATTTTGGCTGAAATGAAACAAAAATTCGGTTTAGATCACGAATTTTAGACTTAGCGAATTTGCCCTTGACCTTTTAAAATCCACTTTTCAGTCACTAATTTTTCGAGCGCGAAAGGCCCACGGGCATGTAATTTTTGCGTAGAAATACCGATTTCAGCCCCTAAATCAAATACTCCCCCGTCTGTAAAGCGCGTCGATGCATTCCAATATACCGCCGCTGCATCCACAGCCTGTAAATAGAACTCAGCTTCAGCAGCATCTGAGGTAACAATTGCCTCCGAATGGCGAGATGAATAGGTTTGAATATGACCCAAAGCTTCTGCTAAATCGTTCACGATCTTCACAGAACACGCATAATCCAAATATTCACGCCCAAAATCAGACGCTTGCGCTTTATGTAAGGTAGGATATCCCACATCGGTCAAGATGGAAAAGGATTCTGAATCAGCAAAAATAGCCACATGGAATGCTTTGAGGGGGGGTGCAAGCGCTTGCAAAAAGTCTTTCGCTTGAGTACGATGCACCAAAATCGTATCCAAGGAATTGCAAACCGACGGTCTACTTACTTTGGCATTCACGACGATATCGACCGCCATATTCAGCTCCGCCGATTCGGCAACGTAAGTATGACAAACTCCCGCACCCGTTTCGATGGTGGGCACGAGGGATTCCCGACGAACCCGTTGGATCAATGCATCCGATCCCCGGGGAATAATCACATCGATAAACCTAACGGCCGTTAACAAAGTCTGTACATGTTCTCGATCCGTGGGCATTAAACGCACCAAATCCGTTGGGAATTCAGCCTTCTGAAGTGCCTGATGAATCAATGAAACCAATATATGATTCGTATGCCAAGCATCCGATCCGCCTCGTAACACAGCCGCATTACCAGAACGCACGCACAAGGCGGCTACATCAATCGTGACATTGGGCCTAGATTCATAAATCACGCCAACAACACCGAGTGGAACCGCAATTTTTTGCAAATCAAGGCCATTTGATAAAGTCTTTTGCAAAAGTACCTGACCGGAAGGATCTGGCAATAAAGCCACCTCACGAACGCTATTGGCTAAATCTTGTATACGATGGGAAGTCAACAATAAGCGGTCACGCATTGGATTTTCGAGCGCCATGGCCTCCATGTCCAATTGATTTGCAGCTAAAATTTGGGTGGAATTTTGTTCCAAAAGGGAAGCTAAGGTTTGTAAAACAACTTGTTTCCGTTCAGTTGACGCCATGGCCAATCCTGTCGACGCCTGGCGCGTAGCAGCGAATTGTTTCAATAATTGTTGTTCAGAAAGTCCCATACCCATCATTTGATTTGCAAATTACGAAAATTTAAGGATTTAGTTTTGCTTGATGCAGGTTCCTTGAAAAAGTACGCGAGCTTGCTGGCGTACCCGAACCCGATACGTCCCGGCTGAATAGGATTGAAGATCCAAGGTTTGTTGAAACATGGGATTAGACTGTCCAGGAAATTGTTTCGCATAAACGACACTACCCAATAAATCAAAGAGCTCGACATCGACCGGTCCATCCTCAAGCACGGTACATTGGACTGTCATCATGGCCTGAGTCGGATTGGGGAAAATAATGGAAGTCGGGCTTTCTTGTTCACTTCCAAGCACGAGGACATTGAATTGATTTAATTGAGAATCTAACCAAAGCAATCGCTGGCTAATCCAATTTTTCAGCCATATGACATCTTCGGTCAACGAAGGTGCCACATAATAATTAGGCCATAATTTCTTTCCAAAAAGCGGAAATTTGACAAAATTTCGTGCTAATGGTTCCTTCAAGACATTTTGTGTAGAATCGATATAGGCATGAATTCGGTCAGCTGTTAGGAAACTTTTGCGCATGTCTTTCCAGCGTTTGGAGGCTAAATTCACGAAGGAGGAATCCGTTAAAAGTTTCCCCCACCAAAAGGGCACTTGGAATGCATCGGTCGCTCCAGCTGTCGTTTCACGCGCCGTAAAGGACCAACCTTGCGGTTTCCAACCATCCGCATACTCCGCATTTCCGAAGGCAATATTAAAATCCCAAATAGGCCCCATGGTTAATTTCCCCCCTTTGGAATCCTTATCCTTATAAAAATAGGTACTCAACAAATAGCCATCCACGTTACGCACCGCCTCATTCAATAGAAAAAAATTAACAAAAGATGGCAAATTGATCATCGATTTATACGTGGATTTGGGATCAGATGGAGAATCGTCATGTAAACTTTTCTCAAAGGTATCCATGTAATTTTTGATGTAGGTATATTGGGAATTCGATAGACTATCATATTTCGGATATTCTACCTGAATCACAGATTTTTTCGAACTCAAACCTGATCCATAATTACTTATCCAGTTTTTGGACGGAGAACCCGTCGTTTTGTCTATTTTCATCAAATAGCCTCCTGTGAGATTATCCCCTGTGTTTTCGGTCGGATGCAAATCCGAGATGGGTACTCGGTATTTCCCTTTTTTGATTTTTTCCATGAAAATGTAGACACCTTGATAGACGTCGTTGATGACCAATTCCACATAGCGGGTCCGAGAACCCAGCAATCCCATGCGGATACCTACATCATGAGCTAACACATCCCGCATAAAGGTCCGGTCATTGTAAGAGGCATTTAATACCCAATCCGACTCCGCGGGCATTTGAACTAAAGATGTATCTGTCGATGTCCGACCCGTAGAATCGGTCCAAATTTCGATTCCATAAGGTTTTTTGATCAATCCAGGTAGAAAATAAAAATCCTCTTGAGACGTAGAACCTCGAAATTCCACACCGGCCCAAATTTTCAAGGTAGGGCTTCCGCTGATTTGATTTAACGCGCCGGGACCGCGATCAAACAAACTAATTTTGGTTGGAATTTTAGGCTCATTTACGATGGTCTTCCCACGGGTATCTATGCTTAGAATGGGTAGATTCGAGGTACTGAGACTTTGAGCCCAAGAAATACGAGTTATCAGGGTGAAAAGAATAATCCACCTAAAAGTCATGCCCGAAAGTCAAATAGGTAATGGGCGATTTAACTTCTGAATTTTCTATGCCGTACGCATAATCGAGTTTAATGAAATACCCAAGCAAATTTGCTCGAATCCCCGCCCCATAACCGATCAGGAAAGGATTACGAAAATCCGTGACCGTTGCCTTGAATGGATTGGTATTTCCACCATAGACATTGGTGTTAAATCCATTCGTTCTCGAAAAAGGATTAGACCCTGTCCAAGCACTTCCAATATCGCTAAAGCCCACAAACTGAAAGGAATTCATAAACTTAGATTTGGAGAAATCCTGACCAATCAAGGATTTTAATGGCACTCTAAGTTCGAGGTTTACTAATAAATGGCTATTTCCTGATAATTTATTGATATTGAAACCACGCATCGAGGTCGCAAAATCACTCATAAATACATCCCGCTGTGCGATACCTTGGCTTCCCAATGGGTTTTCCTTGTTTCGGGCATCCCGATTAATGAAAATCCAGTTATCCATCCCCCCTAAAACCGTTTGTCGGGCTGCATCCCCCATGGATTGAGAGGCCGACACCCGGGCGGCTACCACAAAGGAATTGCTTAATTTGACATATTTTCGAGCATCAATTTTAATTCGAGTAAACCCGGCAGGATTCATCAAACCTACTTGTTGTTCCACAGAAGCATTCATCCGAAAACCCGTCCGGAGATTTTCGGCCAAGTAAACCGTATTATCAAAGGTGTATTCCAATTTGGCTCCCCCATAGGTGGCTAAATCCTCTGGCGTGGCCAAGGAATATTGATCAAAAGCTCGGTTAGAGGTAAAGATGCCTGACAAACTCAATTTACTTAACACATTAAATGGATAAATCCCTTTTACCTCAAATCGATTAAATCGAATTTTTTGAGAATTGCTATCATTTTCTTGATCGAGGACTTTGCGATCCACCCGGACAACCCAGTCTATTTTTTTGGCCAAATAACTGTATTCCGCCCATAAATCCGTGTTTTTCAAATTAGCTGTCACGAAAATCCCCGTTTTAATTAAGTGATTTTCCAACAAATCATTCATGTTCACCCCAAACGAATAACCTAAGCCCCGAACCGGATCCACCTTGAAATTCCCTTCTGAATTATTCACCACAAAAGAATTTAAATAGGCAAAGGGACCCGTGGTTTTATCCGGATCTTTCCGACTCAACAAATTCAATCGGCGCTCCAAACGCGCCTTTTTTAATTCAGCATTTCGTTTTTCTCGCGCACTTAACGGGGCGGAATTTTCGGCATCGTTTGTTTCTGCCAGAAGCGAGGCTGAGCTCATCGCATTCGTTTCATCGACTTGCGGAAACCATTCATTGGTAGATTGGGAAGCAATTTTATCCCAAGGTATTTGTTGCAACTGACTCGTTAAGATCTCGCGGTCCTTAAAAACAACTTGCTCCTGCGCAATAGCAAAGGAATTCCATGCGCCCATCCGGCCTTTATTGACATAAAATTTCTTCGAATTCAAATGAAAGGACACAAGCTCATGTCCATAACTTTGTTCTGCTAAAAAATAAATAATGGAATCTGATTCCGCATGTACATTTGAAATAGGTCCACGATGCGTAAAAAGCCGCTGGGTCGCCCCGGGATCATCCGCTTTCCACAAATAAACACTTTTTAGGCCTTCTTTATTGGCAATCACAGGTATGGAATCCGTGTATTTATCTGACAAATAGAGCACATCTCCCCCATTTCCAAACCAATGAGCCTCCGATTCATCCTGGGCATCTTGGGTAATGGGCGTCAGGCGATTCCGTTTTAAATCAAAAATTCCGAGATCCACTTGCCCGTTGCGCAACGTACGCACGAGCATCCGCTGTCCATTTCCAGCCATTTCAAAATCCAAAAACAACCAATCGCCCAAATTCTTCTTACTTTCAACGCGAATGGAATTCTTAGCAGCCGATAAAGCAGCAAAGGATTGCATCCATGTTTTCCCCTCCCATTGATATAAGACTGAAAGTGCATTCCCTTTTCCCCAATGCAACAAGGGGCCTTTCGCCTCTGCCGCCCGCATCGGATCTTTTAAGCCTGTACTAAGCACTAATTGAACCTTATTGGTTTTAACACTTTGGATATATACTTTATACAAACCAAAATCATCCAATACATAGGCCAACCATTGTCCATCCGGACTCAAGGCATATTGTCGAATATGCTCATGATCTACTAGGTCTTTCGATAGTATTGTTTTAGGCAACTCCGAGACTACGGTATTTACCTCATATTGTTTCGCTTGCGACAAATAAAATTCAAACCATTCCTTTAAAAATTTGGCGAATGGCTTCTTTAGGGTGCTCGAAATACTGGATTGATCATTGCGAATAATCCGAGTTAAATTTAAAATATTGCCTATTGGCTGTCTTCCATAGGTTTTATGAATGTAATTCCAAATCGATTGACCAAGCCATTCCGCCTCTTGTCCCTTCGCCATGGAAGGTTTTCGTACCTTATTTGATGTCACCACTTGGTACATATATTGATTCATTTCCGGTGAATCACCTTCCGCAATAAATGCCGAAATCCCAGTCAGATACCATTCCGGCAAACTCATTAATAAGGAATTTTGTAAGGCATCTTTAATACTCCCACCAAAAAGCATATCGTGCACATATACATTCGATACCTCGCGAACCAAATGCTTGCGAAACGTTTCTTGATTTTCAGAAAAAGCTATTTCAATGCGGAATTTGGATAAATTTTCTTCCTTCACCTCCTCGGCATTGCTTAAACTTATGCCACTATTGGATTGTAAATATTCGGATTGGGAGGGATAAACAAAAACTTTCGTTTTTTGAAAAGGGGTATAACTTAGTATTTCCGTAATCTTCGAAAAATCACTTTCCAGCATTTGGATTGTTTTCAGGGCCAAAGCCTCATTTTTCCCGATGTAATACACCTCGAAATTTTGGCTGGCATAATATTTCCAAGTAAAATGCTGGTATTGAATGCGCGTTCGTTCCTCTGGCCGCTGGGACGGAAAAAAATCTTGCGCTTCCAAGGGCAAACTACCCAAGAAACACAGGAATAAAACCAATAAACCGACGAGTGCTCGCATGCGTGAAAATCTGAATCTCAGAATATCAAATTTAAGGATTTAAACGGAAAATAAATGAGAAAATCGACGAATTGATGCCTCCGAATGTACCATTTTTTTTCCAAGCCATTCACCCACAAATGCATCCGCAAAATAGGGCATCAATGAGACCCCTTTCGAACCAAATCCATTAAAAATCCCCACATTGATGGTTGGATGCATCCCTACCAAAGGCCTTCGGTCCTGCGTGGCGGGGCGAACTCCTACTAATTTTTCAATTTCCTCATATTGATCAATTTGAAAATTAACTAATTTTTGTTTCAATTCAGCCTGCGCCTCAGGTACCGAGTTAGGTCCATATTCATCCCAACGGTACGTCGCCCCTACCTTAAATTCCTGATTACCCAAAGGCAATACAAATCCATTCTTGTTTAAAATATATTCCTCTGATGGCTGATTGGATTTAAATGTCAACAATTCCCCCTTCGCCGGCAAAAAACCGAATCCCTTCCAAAACGCATTTTGCTGTCCATGAAATCCTTCACAACAAATGATGCGCTCGAATGGCTGACTGATTTCCGATAATTCAGATTCCGAAAACCGTCTACGGAAAAGTATCTTTTTTTCTGTAAAATACTTGGAGGATGCACTAAGTAAAGTAGCGACATCGACCCATCCGGAGTTTGACACCCAAACACCCACATCAGTCCATAGTAAAAAATCATGATCAATCTGCGATTTACGATCCAGTAACCATCCTTTCATTTCCGCATTCGCAAATGGCCGAAACAAGGGCATCGGATAAAAAAAGCGAGTACCTAGCGTTTTTTCCAGGCCTTCGTAAAAAGGAAATAAATACGTGAATATTTCTTCCGCGAGCCAAGTGGCTTCCAATTTCCGTCCAGTAACGGGATTAAAAATACCGCCCGCCGCCCAGGAAGATGTAAAATGCGTGCTGGGTGAATCCCAAATTTCCACTTCAAATCCAGCCGATAAAGCCTGATGAGCTAGAATAGTACCGGCTAAGCCTTGACCAATAATCAGAATGGGTTTATTTGTTTTCACCTTGAATTCGGCGGACATGAGCTAACACAAATTCCACTTGTTCATCCATGCTGCGATGAGACGTGTCTAAATCAATGGCATCCTCGGCACGTTTTAAAGGTCCCTCGCTCCGATTCATGTCGATTTCATCCCGCATGCGTAAATTCTCTTTGATATCTTCAAGAGGTAGATCTTCGCCTTTATTTAATAATTCCAATTTTCTTCGCTGAGCCCGAATCTCCGGATCTGCTGTCATAAAAATTTTCAATTCCGCGTTTGGAAAAACCACGGTACCGATATCCCGACCATCCATCACGAGGGCTTTTTTCTCCCCCATTTTTTGTTGGAGCGCTACCATCGCATGCCGAACAACAGGAACCGCACTTACCTGACTCACCAAATCTGAAATGTACATTTTTCGAATTTCCGCCTCAATATTTTCGCCATTCAAATAGGTATCTGATGCCTGTCTTTCTGGATTGAATACAAATGAAATTTCAATCTCGGATAATCCCTGCTCGATGGCCTTCGGGTCTGAAATCGATATATGATTTCGATGAAAATACAAAGCAACTGCCCGGTACATGGCTCCCGTATCAACAAATGCATAATGTAAGGCGGCCGCTACGCGTTTGGCAGTGCTACTTTTTCCACAAGAAGAGAAGCCATCTAAGGCGATAATGATATCTGACATAATTACAAAAATGCCGCCATGGCTTCAAAACAAGCGTTTGGCGATTCATGAGTCCCTTGGTGGCCTACGGAAGGTAAAATTACACATTTATGTTGGCCTTTCCCCTCCAAGCCTCTAAGAATTGAATCATGCGGTATTAAAGCATCCAGATCTCCCAATATAAATAAAAAGGGTATCCCCGTTTTTCCTAAAAAATCCCAGCTATCCGAACGCTTTTTCATCGCCTCCGTGGCGGCCATCAATGCCTCCGCAGGCAAATCCACATAGCGAGAACTTAATTCCCGCATCAGGTTTGGATTCGTTTTGACAAATTCCGGCGCAAATAAATTCGAAACGAAGGGCCCTAAAAAGGATCGAACCCCATGGCTTTGTAAAAAAGCTTTGGTTTTGTCCCGGGCATTTTTTTTCTCCTCCGAATCTGCGGAAGGGGTCGAATGGAGCAACACAACCCTAGCCACACGCGCAGGAAATAATTCAGCTATTGCCAATGCGATGTATCCACCCATGGAGTGGCCAATGAGAATTAAGCTCGAATCTTTTGGCAATTCATGGACGATTTTCCGGGCATAGGCCGCCATGGAATCACAATCGGTCCAATCAGCATAATTCGGACATGTATAGTCCAAAGGCCACGCAAAATGAGGCACGAAATCACCCCACATACGCGCATCTTCTCCAAATCCATGCAAAAAAACGAGCAGGGAATTTGCCATGCTTAATACGTATGCAAAAGGCCAATAATGGTAAAGGCTAGACCAATCAAGGCTGAAATTCCACCAATTAATCCCAAACCAAAAATGGACAAAATGATCCCCAGCCCTACTAAAATAAGACCTATTTTTAATTTAGGATCCCAAGAGGATGCAGAAGACGCTTGTTTAGAAGAGGTCTGGCGAGTCAACTTTTTTTGCGACTTCATTTGTTGAATGAGCGCTTTGACTTCTTTTTTAGAAACCTGTTTGTCTAGACGGGCAGTGGGCATGGAAGCCAATGAAACCCGATTTTCTTGAACGTCCGTTAGCCTATCTTTCTCCGACGGCAACGCTACATAATCAGGCAAAACAGCGATTACCGGCTGATCCCCTATCGCCAATAAAATAGGTTCTTTAGGCGCTTTTTCTGCAGTTTGCTGTTCAATCGGCTGTGGCGATTGATGAATCGAAAAATAACCTTTGTTGCGACTGCAAGCACTTAGACTCAGCAGCACACAAAGAAATACAATGACTTGTTTCATATGTTTAAGCTACAAAATCAATTTGATGAAAAACCGTACGTTCAAATTTCGCTTTGGCATAAGCCAAATCCACATGAAACTCCTTCAAATTCTCCTGAGATGGAATTTCATACATGGCATCATTCATAATCGCCTCCATGATGGAGCGTAAGCCACGAGCACCTAATTTAAATTGCATCGCCTGTTCCACTAAATACCGTAAGGCCTCCTCAGAAAAGGATAATTTCACCCCTTCCATCTCAAAAAGCTTCTCGTATTGTTTCACCAGCGCATTTTTGGGCTCAGTTAAAATAGACAAAAGTGCCTTGGAATCCAAGGGATTTAAATAGGTAATCACTGGCAAACGACCCAACAATTCAGGAATCAATCCAAAAGATTTCAAATCTTGCGCGGATACATATTTCATGATTTGATCCTGTTCAAAGGACTTATGAAAGGAATCATCCCCTGAAAAACCGATAGGACGGGCATTGAGGCGCTTCGCGATGTGTCGGCCAATGCCATCAAACGCACCTCCGCAAATAAATAGGATATTTTCCGTATTCACCGCGATCATTTTTTGATCCGGATGCTTACGACCTCCTTGTGGGGGTACATTTACGATGGACCCTTCGAGTAATTTCAAAAGGGCTTGTTGGACCCCCTCCCCTGACACATCCCGCGTAATCGATGGATTATCGGATTTACGGGCGATTTTATCGATCTCATCAATGAACACAATGCCACATTCCGCCTTCGCCACATCATAATTCGCGGCTTGCAACAAACGTGTCAAAATCGTTTCCACATCCTCTCCCACATACCCTGCTTCCGTAATCACCGTAGCATCTGCAATGCAAAAAGGCACTTGTAATTTTTGGGCGAGTGTCCGAGCTAGATAGGTTTTACCCGTACCCGTTTCTCCTACCATCAAAATATTGGATTTCTCAATCTTGACATCGTCCTCATGGGCGGGTTGCATCAAACGCTTGTAATGATTATACACCGCCACGGACAGATGCTTTTTTGCCTCTTCTTGCCCGATCACGTATTGATCTAAATAGGCCTTCAAATCCTTTGGCTTAACTAAATCAAATTGCTGACCGGAAGCTGCGGCTTTCAGGTTAGAAGAACCTAATTCTTCTTTCACAACTTCATACCCTTGTTGCAAACAATTGTTACATATATGCCCCTCAATCCCCGAAAGTAGCATGCCAACCTCGTTTTTCGAACGGCCACAAAACGAACAATTGGTTTTCTTATGATTCGCCATGAATTACACGGTACGCGTTAAAATTTCATCAATCAATCCGTAAGCTTTCGCTTCCTCCGATTTCATCCAATAATCACGATCGGAATCTCGCTCAATTTCTTCAAAGCTTTTGCCTGAATGTTTGGCCAAAATCTCATATAATTCCTGACGAATCTTCACGATTTCGCGGGCGGTAATTTCGATGTCACGGGATTGACCTTGTGCCCCTCCAGACGGTTGGTGGATCATAATCCGCGCATGCTCGAGCGCCGAGCGCTTTCCAGCCGCACCCCCGGCTAATAAAACCGCCCCCATGGAAGCGGCCAAAGAAGTACAAACCGTCGACACATCCGGACGGATATAATTCATCGTATCATAGATACCTAATCCAGCATACACCGACCCCCCGGGGCTATTGATGTACATTACAATGTCTTTTTTCGCATCGGTCGATTCCATGAACAACAATTGGGCCACGATGATATTCGCCATGTAATCATCCACAGGAACACCCATGAAAATGATACGGTCCATAATTAAGCGTGAAAACACATCGATTTGTGCGAAACGCATCGGGCGCTCCTCAATGATGTATTGAGTCATGTCCTCGATTTGATGCAAGGGCCGACTACCGATGTTATTCATATATTGGTCTACGGCCAAGCCATTCAAGCCCCTGTGGTGAACGGCATATTTACGAAATTCTTCTCCTGATAAATCCTTTGGAATCATGTGATGATTTGTTTAAGGTTCAAATTTAAACTTTTTTGACTAAATAGCTAAACGAAAAAATCGCCTGCTTAGTTCATAGAAAACCCCGTAAAATTTACGGGGTCTCATGTATCGATCAAGAAATAGATTTTTTAAAGCGCAGCTGCGATTTCTTTAAATTTCTCCACATCGATTTTACTTGTTTTGTTCGGAATATTGTCCACGATGGCTTGGCTAACTTTGTCAGCGAATGCCTGATTGTATAAATTCATGAAATTATCTGACTTCGATTTATCGCTCAAATAGCCCATGGCAATTTTTTCAATCATTTCTTCGATGCCCGGTTGGTCCGCTGATAAATAGCCCCCAAACTGCTGGCGAACCATATCTTTTGCTTTTTCAACCACCTCCGCATATTCAACTTTCACGTCAAATTTCTCCGCGATTTCATTTTTAATTAAGTTCCAACGAATATCCTTTTTCACATTATCAAAATCTTGATCAATTTGCTCACGTGTGAACTTACCTTCGTTGATCCGCACCAACCATGTCTTCAAAAACGCATCTGGCAAATCAATTTTCACCTGATCCAATATCGCTTTTTCCGCATCAATGCGTAATAAATAATTTGCTTCACGCTTGTAATTTTCATCCACAATCGTAGCTAATTGCTCACGGAAAGACTTTTCATCCGTTGCTTTTCCAGGTCCTAACACTTTATCGAAAAACTCTACTGTCAAACTCGCCGGTACTTGACGTGTAATATCTTCCACGACGTAGGAAACCTCACCTGTTAAATCGGCTACTTCTTCTTCCTTTTTACCCGTAGCAAGCGCCAATGATTTAGCGTCCACAAATACCTTATCGATATCAAATTTCAACGTATCATCTTTTTTGGCCCCAATAAAAATCTTTTTCGATTTCTCTTGAATCGAATGCAATGGAATCGCTGATTTCTCCACCCATTCACCCTGGGTAAACGTTCCAAATACTAAATCCCGATCCTCCACGACATCTGGATGAATCTGATCACCAAATTGTTTCTTCAAATTCTCAATTGTCTCCTCAATCTCCTTCTTATCTGCCTTGATTTCATACGAAACCACCGGCTTCATTTTCGCTAAATCCACCGAAAAATCTCCATGAAATCCTAAATCATAATGAAAAGTAAATTCCGTGTCTTTTTCCCAATCAATCGCATCCGCTTCCTCCACCGCTGGCAAAGGCTCTCCCACTAAATTCAATTTATTTTCTTTGATATAATCACTTACCGCATGGCCCAACAAATGATTAATTTCATCCACTAAGGCAGATTGGCCATATAATTTCTTCACCAATGCGGGCGGTACCATCCCCGGACGAAAACCTTTGATATTCGCTTTTTTGCGATAATCCTTTAATTTAGCGGCTACCTTTTCTTGGTAATCAGCTTCAGAAACAACAACTGTCAAACGACCTTGTAAATCATTTGCATGGTTGAGAGAAATGTTCATATCGAATAATTTAAATTTTCAATTAAAAAAAGCCCCCAAAACCTTTCTGGTGTTGAGGGCTTGCCATTGGTACGGGCGAAGGGACTCGAACCCCCATGCCTCGCGGCGCCAGATCCTAAGTCTGGTATGTCTACCAATTCCACCACGCCCGCGTAATTTGGAGTGCAAAGGT
>CANFVE010000043.1 GCA_947450365.1 Cytophagaceae bacterium | reverse complement strand
TAAAACATTTCTCTTTAAGTAGTTTTGACTACTTATTTCTGCTACATGATAAAATTTATACTGAGTTTAATTCTAATATGTTTCCTTTTCGAAGTCCGCGCTCAAGTTGAAAATACTCCCCAAATCAAGGATGAGTATTTTAATTTTGTGAATCTTTCCAAGGTTTGTGAAAAATTACAAACCAAATATGGGATTCAAATCGATGTAGCGAAGGATGTGCCAATGGATGAAAAAATTTCCTATTGGTTTAATGGAATATCAGCTGCGAAAGGGATTCAGCAGGCCTTAAAAGGCACTTCTTTGGTTTCTTATACGGATGATTTAGGCGTTATACACATCTTGTTAAAAAGTGCGAAATTAAATTTGAATGATTTTAAATACGCCAAAAAATCATTCAAGGAACCGAATCAAAAGAATTTTAAGTTGAATGGTCGAATCCTAGATGCCCAATCAGGAGAACCCCTTCCTTTTTCTTCAGTACAAATTATAAGTACGAAATTAGGTACCCAGGCCAATGTTGATGGGCAATTCACCTTATTAAAAGTACCTTCGGATACGAGTAGTTTACTGGTTAAATATTTGGGATATAAACCTAAAACAGTTTACCTGACGCCTGGTTTGGATTTTAATGATTTTATCATTGAATTGGACGTGGCTTTTGGTGAATTAGATGAGGTTCTGGTAATGGGTGAGAAAACGGAGGTGATGAAGGCAAATGAGGAGATCGGTATGTATAAAATTACCCCTAAAAATATAGCCAAATTACCCAACGTAGGGGAAAAGGATATATTTCGGGCATTCCAATTGTTGCCAGGAATTAGCGCCGCTAATCAAAATTCTTCTGGGCTTTATGTTCGTGGAGGAACGCCAGATCAGAATTTGGTTATTTATGATGGATTTACGGTCTATTATGTGGATCATTTATATGGATTTTTCTCAGCGTTTAATTCAAATCCTATCAAAGATGTTCAATTATTTAAAGGGGGTTTTGAATCTAAATTTGGGGGTCGGATTAGTTCGGTGATGGAAATTACGTCCAAAAATGGTAATTCACGGAAGTTAAGTTATCAGGGAGACCTAAGTGCGATGTCCGCGAACGTGATGGCAGAAGGACCTCTTGGAAAGAAATTTACCTTTTTAGTCGCAGGTCGGAGATCTTGGGCGGGTCCACTATACAATAAAATTGTGGATGCCATGAAACCTACGGCTCAAAATAATGCACCAGGTGGGTTCGGCGGTGGAGGTAATCGTAGGTTTCAATCAAGTACCGTGGCCTCTTCTTATTTTTATGATTTAAATGCGAAGGTTAATTTTACCCCGAATGCGAAAGACGTGTACGCCTTTAGTTTTTATATGGGAAATGACAATATGGACAATTCGCAAAATGTGACATTGCCCTTTGGAAATCGTACTGGTGGTTTATCGAATTCCGATTTATCAGAATGGGGAAATGTAGGAAGTTCATTAAAATGGTCGCGCAATTGGAACACTAAATGGTATTCGAACACACTTATTAGTTATTCCAATTTCCATTCGAATCGGGACAATACAAATCAATCCAATTTTAATCGGACGAATGGAACAAGTCAAACTGTTCGATTTGGCTCTTTGGAAAACAATGATTTAAAGGATTTTTCGATTAAAAGTGATGTAGAAGGTCATGTATTTACGAATCATATTTTAGGATTTGGGTTTCAAGCCAGTGATTTAAATATTCAATACAATTACAGCCAGAACGATACATTAAAAATTATTGATAAGGTAAACAAAAGCCTAATTGTTTCAGCCTATTTGCAGGATAAAATGCGTTTGTTAGATCAAAAATTGGAAATAACGCCAGGTCTTCGGGTAAATTATTTTGGTGGAACATCTCAGTTTTACGTAGAGCCTAGGTTCTCAAGTCAGTATTTTGTGAGCAAACAATTTAAATTAAAGGGGGCCGTAGGTCAATATGTGCAATTTGCCAAACAAGTGGAACGAGAAGATATATTAAGTGGGAGTCGTAATTTTTGGGTGTTAGCTGATGGAAAGGATTTGCCGGTAACGACTTCCTTTCATGCTATTTTGGGAGGTAGTTATGAAAAAGGAGATTATTTGTTTGATGTAGAGGCATATTATAAAGACATTCAAAATGATACTCGATATACCTTACGTTTTGCACCTAAAATAGGCGCAGGCTTGATTGCAAGTGAAACTTTTTTTAATGGTACAGGAACGGTACATGGAATTGATTTTCTTTTACAAAAGAAATTTGGAAATATGACCGGTTGGTTCGGCTATACGCTGGCCAAATCAGATAAATTCATTCCGATGTTTTCTCCCAATCCCTTTCCCTCGAATTTCGATGTACGCCATGAATTCAAATGGGTAGGTATGTATAAATATAAGCATTGGGATTTCTCGAGCACCTTCCTTTTTGCCACGGGAAAACCTTATACTTCGATTATAGGCGGATATTCAGTTACCTTATTGGATGGAAGTGTCCGGGATTATACGGAGCCTTCTACTACCAATGGGAATCGTTTTCCTGCCCAGCATCGACTTGATGTGGCGGCTACCTATAATTTCCCAATTGGTAGTTTAACGCTTTCGATTTACAATGTGTATAACCGGAATAATGTCTGGTACAAAAAGTTTCAAACGGTGGTAGATCCTGATACCAAAGACCGGTATTTAGCGGAAACTGACGTAAACTATTTAGGTTTTACGCCTAATTTGACTTTATCGGTACATTTTTAAGGCCTCAGATATGAAAAACATACTTATATTATTTATTCTTTCATTTGTGTTTCTAAGTTCCTGTGGGGAATTAGAAAGTGGGCTTGTGGATACGAATGCTAAACCTGTCGTCGAAGGATATTTATCTCCAGGTTCAGCCGTAACCATTCGAATTTATAAGGAAATACCTTACGCAGAGGTTACGTCCTCAAACACCAACAAAGAAGTTCCCATTGAGAATCTGAAAATTACCCTCAAAGGACCCGAATCCTCTGTCGTTTTGGCGAGTATTGGAGGGGGACTATATACTGCACCAACTAGTTTTAAGATTGTCGTAGGGAAAGAATATTCCATGAAATTCGATTACAATGGCATTAGTGTGAGTGCCAGTACGATTATTCCTTCAAAACCAATAAATTACAAAGCAGATAAGGATTTAATAACCCGACAGGCGATTGATTTAAGTCAAGGTGGCGGCGGATTAGGTGGCAGACCAGGTGGTAATTTTAATCAAGCGTCTAATTTGAATTTGACATGGTCTAATCCGACGAATGATTATTTTATTTCCGTAATTGAGAATATGGAAACAAACCCTGTAGAAATTGTTAAATTTCCAGTAGACCCGACTCGCGTAAGGCCTGATATTCGTTTTCGAAATGAGCCTGTTCAAGGTACGACAGTTGAAATTCGTCCTCAAAATTTTCAATATTTTGGTTATCATCGGGTGATTTTATTTAAGTTAAATCCTGATTATGTAGCTCTTTATAAGCGGAATGGCAATACTACCCAGAATATTTCCACTCCGCCAACAACCATTACGAATGGATTAGGTATTTTTACCGGTATTAATTCCGATACATTAAAAGTTCGAGTGATTCCAGAATAGGTTTTGAGTGTAGGGGCATATTTTGTTACCTTTGGGGGTCAAAACCTATTTTACATATCATGCGCAATCTGTTTAAAACATTAGTATTGGTATTTTTATGCCATGTTCTATTGGCTCAAAATCCCCAAATCATTCGAGGTCCTTATTTACAAAGTATAAGCCCAACGTCCGGTATCATTTGCTGGCGAACCGATGTACCCAGTTCAAGCCAAGTATCTTACGGTGAAAATCTTTCAGCCCAAAAACAAAAAGTTAATCTCCCCGATTTAGTCACCGAACACCGGGTAACGATTCATCATCTTTCTCCTAATAAAAAATATTACTATTCGATTGGCGATGGTAAAACCATGTCCAAACCTTCTGAGGCTCGTTATTTAAAAACGGTGCCGGCATTAGGATCGAAACAACAAGTTCGTATTTGGGCATTAGGAGATTTTGGATCAGGAAGTGCCAACCAAAAAGCAGTTTTACAATCGATTGTCGCATTTACCTTGAAAAAACGCCCTGATGCATGGATCTGGTTGGGAGATAATGCATATAGCAATGGTAAAGAAGAGGAATATCAAGCACGTGTTTTTGATGTTTATCAACAAGATTTTTTTCAAAATACGGCTTTATACCCAGCTCCTGGGAATCATGATTATGCAGGAAAACATGATCCTGCTTTGCCACCCTATTTTAAAATATTTTCGATGCCGGTGAATGGTGAAGTGGGTGGATTACCTTCCGGCGCAGCGTCTTATTATTCGGTCAATGTTGGCCAAGTCCATTTAGTTTCCATTGATACAGAATTGACTGAGCCTTCTGGTAATCAGTTAATGGATGGGAAAGGATTGCAATTTGAGTGGTTGGAGCGCGATTTAAAAGCAAATAAATTGCCTTGGGTCATCGTATATTTTCATAAACCGCCTTATTCAAAAGGTTCGCATGATTCTGATAATGAGTCCGATATGAAACGTATGCGGGAGAATGTGAATCCCTTATTTGAAAAATACCGAGTGGATGTTGTTTTAGCAGGGCATAGCCATGTGTATGAGCGTACGCATCCGATGCGTGGTCATTATGGGGTGAATGCTACGTTTGATCCACAAAAACATGTGGTAGCTAAAGAAAAATCGTCGAATCATTATGTTGTGGGCAAAGATGGGCAGGGGGTTATTTATTTGGTAAATGGTTCCGGAGGTCAATTGGGAGGTCAAAAAGCCGAATGGCCGATGAAATCATCCGTATATTCCAATAACAAAGAAGGTGGATCGATGATATTTGACATCAGTCAGCATCGCTTCGAAGCTCAATGGGTTTCTTCCTTGGGAGATGTGAAAGATCATTTTATCATCGAGAAATAGCTATGCGGAATATCCTATTTATAAGTTGCTTGTTGGCTTTTAGCCAAGCAAGCCATGGACAAGAATCGCGTTTTTATGCGGATGATTTACCTATTAAATCTTTTTCTGAAGGAATTCCATCCATTGCAGGGAAGACGAATGCTGCGGGAGATTCAATGCGCATTCAAAAGAAAACTTATAAACGCGGAATTGGGGTTCAATCCTTAAGTGTGTTAACGTTTTTACTGGATCAAAAAGCGCTCCGATTTCATGCCCTCATCGCGCCAGATGATTTGGCAAATGCCGAAAATCGATATTCCTTTTTTGTGTTAGCGGATCGAAAGGTGATTTATGAAAGTGGTGAAATGGCTGTGGGGGAGGTTCCTAAATTAGTGGATGTCGATCTTCGGGGAGTCAAACGGCTGGGTTTATTGGTCAAAGTAAAAAATCAATCTTTACTAAGGTCGATGGCGGATTGGGGAGATGCTTATTTTACCATGGTGGGCCAGGCAAAACCTTCCCAGATTCCCAAT
The DNA here is from genome assembly GCA_947450365.1 of Cytophagaceae bacterium. GTDB lineage: Bacteria > Bacteroidota > Bacteroidia > Cytophagales > Spirosomataceae > Aquirufa. The sequence goes on along the minus strand of CANFVE010000043.1, from coordinate 12,853 downwards.
GATGGCGAACGGTATATTTTAACACCTCCATCCAAAGATTTTCCTCGCATTAATTCACCTTCGGTATTTGGTGCTCGTCATGGAAATCCATTTTTCTATGCGATTGCAGCTACCGGATTGGGCGAATTACAATATGCTTGTACGAATTTGCCTGAGGGATTATCTCTCGATTCACGTACGGGAATTATTACGGGGAGACTTGATAAGACAGGTGTGTATGTAATTGGCTTAGAGGTTAAAAATTCCGTAGGTAAGGTAAAAAAGGAATTACGGGTTGACATTGGGGATAAGATTTCATTGACACCGCCGATTGGTTGGAATGGTTGGAATTCTTGGTCACGAAGCATCGACCAAGAAAAGGTGATTGCCTCGACGGACGCGATGGTTTCTAAGGGTTTAAAAAGTCATGGATGGTCTTACATTAACATTGATGATGCCTGGGAAGGATACCGTGGGGGTGAATTTAATGCCATTCAGCCGAATGAAAAATTTCCATCTTGGCAAAAAATGATCGATTATATTCATGCCAAAGGACTCAAATTAGGCGTGTATTCTACCCCTATGATGACTACGTATGCCGGATACGTAGGTGCAAGTTCTCTTTTTCCAAAGGGAGATTTCCCCGATTCGATTCGAGCGAATAAACGAGCTTATCGCTATGTAGGTCCCTATCGCTTTGAAGTGGCGGATGCCAAACAGATGGCGACATGGGGCGTCGATTATTTAAAATACGATTGGCGTATTGAATTGAAATCTGCGGAAATAATGTCGGAAGCCTTACGGACTTCGGGTCGTGACATCCATTACAGTATTTCCAATTCGGCACCCTTTGGAAATGCCCAGGATTGGGCACGCTTGACGAATTCCTTTCGAACAGGTCCGGATATTCGGGATTCCTGGTTGAGCTTATATATTTCTTCTTTCGAAAATGAGCGATGGAATCCCTATGTGGGACCAGGCCACTGGGCGGATCCTGATATGATGATTGTGGGAAATGTGACTACTGGTACGGATATGCACCCGACCCGCCTAACACCGGATGAACAATACAGTCATGTAAGTTTATTTAGTTTATTGGCGGCTCCTTTGTTAATCGGATGTCCCATCGACCAATTAGATGATTTTACGCTTAATTTATTGTCCAATGACGAAGTGATTGAAATCAATCAAGATCCCCTTGGAAAGCCTGCGGATAAAATTAAAACGGTGAATGGGGTTCAGGTGTGGTTGAAGAAATTAACGAATGGAGATTATGCGCTGGGATTATTTAACGTCGCGAATTGGGGCAATACGCCGGATTCCTTTTTCCGATGGGGAGATGAAAAAGCTGTCAATTTCACACTTGATCTACGAGATGTAGGCTTACAAGGAAGCTATGTTTTCAGGGATGTTTGGAGGCAACAAAATATCTCAAAAGGATCCTCTTGGTCAGGTCAAATTCCTCACCATGGAGTTAAATATTTTAGATTAGTAAAACGCTAATAATATCCGCAAAGAGCCAATTCTTTTAAAAATAAATGGAACTGGCTCTTCTTCATTGCTTTTATGGTAGGGCATAGGCGACGTACACATTACCTTTTGGGACACCTAATTTTGTTCCTCCACAGGCGATAATGATATATTGTTTGCCATTAACCATATACGTAGAAGGAGTAGCAAAGGCTGCTGCAGGTAATTGTGTTTGGAAAATTAATTTTCCTGTGTGCCGATTATAGATTCGTAATTTTCCATCTTTCGCAGCGCCAATAATCAATAGGCCATTTTCAGTGATGATAGGCCCCCCATAACTTTCAGCGCCGGTATCATGAATACCTCTTTTTGCTAATTCGGGTTCATCCCCAAAAGGTATTTTCCAAAGGTATTTTCCCGTATTTAAGTCGATGGCATTTAGTGTTGCCCAGGGTGGACTTATTCCAGGTAAACCGGTCGAATCTAGAAACTTAATGTACCCAGTCATTTTGTAGGGTATTAGGTTTTTCGGCTGATCAAAAACGACGTCCTTTTCATTTGTCGTTTCTTTCATGAGCATCGAACTAATTTGATCCTTTATTTCAGGGCTCAATTGAGGAAAACCGGGCATCATTCCTTTTCCTTGACTAATCATCGTTTGGATAAATGCCTTATTTCGAATCTTGTAAATTTGTTTCAAAGCAGGATAACCACTTGTCGGATTTCCTTGTAAATTTTCGCCATGGCAGGAAGCGCAATAGGTTTGGTATAAACCCATCGCTCCTTTGGGTTTTCCGACTACTTCCTTTTTCATGGTTTGGGTGCGTGCCATTTCATTGGAATTGATGTAAATTATTCCCTTTTCGGGATCCGCGCCAGCGCCACCCCATTCACCCCCTCCGTCAAATCCGGGTAGAATCATGGTGCCGGTTTCGGTTGGTGGATAATACCAACCACGTTTCATTTGTTCAATTGCTTTTTTGAGTGCTGCTGGATTTTTTGAGAAGGGATTGATATCCGTAATTTTTAGTTGGTCAGACTGCCTCGCAAACGGTGCGGGCATGACCGGCATAGGTTGTGTTTTCCAAGGTTTCTCACTTGGCAATGCCTCTGTAGAAACTTTGCGCTCAATAATGGGAAATAAGGGTTTTCCAGTCACTCGGTCGAAGACGAATACATAGCCTTGTTTCGTGATTTGGGCAACGGCGTCAATTTTTTTGCCATGTCGGGTGATCGTGATCAAATTGGGCGGAGCCGGTAAATCGCGATCCCATAGATCATGGTGGGTGGTTTGAAAATGCCATAATCGTTTTCCATTGCGGATATTTAGGGCAATGAGGCAGTTGGCAAATAAGTTTTTCCCTTCTCGATTACCTCCCCAAAAATCATATCCTGCAGAACCCGTGGGTACAAATAAAATGCCTCGTTTAGGATCAACGGACATGCCTGCCCAATTATTTGCGGCGCCTACATAGTCATTTTTGTACGCATCCTTTGGCCAGGTGTCATAACCATATTCGCCTGGATAGGGAATGGTATGAAAGGTCCAAACTAATTTACCTGTGCGCACATTAAATGCCCGTATATCTCCTGGGGCCGCATCTGCGCCTTCAGAAAGGCGTACAGGCATAATGATTAAGTTTTCGAAAATGGTACCAGGCGTATTGGAAAGGATGAATTTATCTTGGGCGATGGGGGGTAATCCCGTATGTAAATCTACCTTCCCATGATCTCCAAAATCAGCTTTTGGTTTTCCTGTCTCCGCATCCAATGCCCATAGATTAGCGCCTGCTGTGAATAAAATACGTTTTTCTTTTCCATCGGTCCAGAAACTAACTCCCCGACTTGTCGCCGACCAATGCTTTAATGGATCTCCAAATCGCCAAATTTCTTTCCCAGTCGCGGCATCCAAGGCAAATGCTTGTACAGTTGAACTAATGCCATATAAAATCCCCTTGACCACGAGTGGATTTGATTGCATTTGGCCAGAATCTGGCATGGAATAGGTCCAAGCCAATTTTAATTGGGATGCATTTTGAAGTGTTATCTGATTGAGTGTAGAAAAATGGTTTCGATCTAATCCACCTAAATATTCAGGCCAATCTTCGTTCGGTTTATGGTATGTAAAAGCCCCAATTCCGATAAAAAGCAATAAAATGGGTAAAAAGAAGCGTATTTTTCCTTTCATTGTTGTACGTAGGGATTGTTTATTTGCATTATTCCTCTAAATTACCGCAAAATCGTTAACTATTTAAACTATGGGTTCTATTTTAGGTTTATTTTTCCATTCTCTTGGGGGTTTTGCTTCGGGTAGTTTTTACATTCCATATCGGAAAATTCAAGTTTGGTCTTGGGAAAGTGCTTGGATTGTTGGTGGCGTATTTTCTTGGATTATCGTACCCTTATTGGCCGCCTATTTGACCATTCCTGGGTTTATGGACATCATTATGACGATGGACACAAATACCTTGCTTTGGACATTTACCTTTGGGGTGTTGTGGGGAATTGGTGGTTTGACTTTTGGCTTGGCGATGCGCTATTTAGGTATGTCCTTGGGAATGTCGATTGCCTTAAGCCTCTGTAGTATTTTTGGGGCCTTGGTTCCGCCGATTTATCGGGAGATTGCAGGTGTTTCGGGAGATACGATTTCAGGAATTGTTGGTAGCACGGGTGGCCGCTGGGTTTTATTCGGCATTTTAGTGTGTGTGTTTGGGATTTATTTATGCGGAAAGGCGGGCATGATGAAGGAGAATGAATTGTCTGATGCACAGAAAAAGGAAAGCATTAAGGAGTTTAGTTTGATGAAGGGTTTGGTGGTAGCCACTATTTCTGGACTGTTAAGTGCTTGTTTTAATTTCGGTATTGAGGCAGGAAAATTAATGGCGAATGAGGCGGTAGTCAAAGGGTGTGATCCTTTGTTTCAAAATAACGTGATTTTCGTGGTGGTCCTTTGGGGCGGTTTTGCAACTAATTTCATTTGGTGCATGTATTTGAATTTTACGAATAAAAGTTTTGGAGATTATTTAAATACCAAATCACCCTTGCGCATGAATTATACCTTTGCAGCGGTGGCAGGAACTACCTGGTTTTTGCAATTTTTCTTTTATGGCATGGGAGAAAGTAAATTAGGCAATGGAGCCAGCTCATGGATTTTACACATGGCGACCATCATCATGACCTCTAATTTTTGGGGATTGTATTTCAAGGAATGGAATGGGGTGTCTAAATCCACGATGCGTACAGTGATCGCGGGGATTTTGGTAATTTTGATTTCTGTATTGATTGTTGGTTTTGGTAATTCGATCGAATCCTAATGAGTTTTGAGGAATTAATACATATTGACGAATTTTCAAGTACGCCTAAGTATCGTCAACTAGCCAATTCCATTATCGAAGGAATTCAAAAAAAAGTGATTAAAAAGGGGGATATTTTGCCATCGATTAACGAGGTGAGTTTTCAATTTTATATCTCTCGAATTACGGTGGAGAAGGGATATAATTACCTAAAATCCATTGGAATTATCGATTCTGTACGGGGTAAAGGATTCTTTATCAACGTGGATACGATTCCCACGACCTACCGTATTTTCCTTTTGTTTAATAAATTAAGTGAACACAAAAAGATTATATACGATGCATTTGTGGCCAAGATGGGGAATGAGGCGATCATCGATTTTTATGTGTACAACAATGATTTTAATTTGTTTAAGCGAATCGTGGATCGTCGAGATAAAGACTATACCCATATCGTAATCATTCCACATTTTTTGGATGATGATCCCAATGCATATCAATTAATTAAATCATTGCCAAAAGATAAATTGATTTTAGTTGATAAAATGATTCCTGATTTAAAGGGACAGATTGGAACGGTATATGAGAATTTTGAAAATGACATTTACCAAAGTTTGACCCAGGTAAATGAATCCTTGACCAAATACAATCGCTTGAAACTGATTTTTCCATCGCACAGTTATTATCCGAAGGAAATTGTACAAGGCTTTGAGCATTTTTGTCAGGATTATGCGTTTGATTTTCAAATTTTAAATGATTCCAAAAACATTTCGATTCAAAAGGGCGATTTGTATATCACGGTTATGGAAGATGATTTGATTCATGTATTGGATCAAATTTTAGTGAATAAAATGGAATTAGGAAAGGATATTGGTTTGATTTCCTATAATGAGACCCCGATTAAACGATTAATTGGTCAAGGGATCACGACGATGTCGACAGATTTTAAACAATTAGGTATTTCAGCCGCCGAATTAGTGAAATCAGGTGCGAAGGATTTGATTGAAAATCCTTTTTATCTGACGCAAAGACCATCTTTGTGATCATTTTGACTTGCATTCTTGCAAAAAAAATCGCATTTTTGGTGTTTAGTTTTAATAAAAGCGAATAAAAATTTAAAATATTACAATGAGCAATTCCCCAAAAACCTTATTTGATAAAGTATGGGATTCACATGTGGTTCGTCAAATTACAGATGGTCCGGATGTGTTTTTTATTGATCGTCACTTTATTCATGAGGTGACGAGTCCGGTGGCTTTTTTAGGCTTGGAACAACGTGGTATTTCGGTGTTGTTTCCTGAAAAAACCTTTGCGACAGCGGATCATAATACGCCAACGATTAATCAGCATTTACCTGTGGAAGATCCTTTGTCGGCGAACCAACTCCTTCAATTGGAAAAGAATACCGCTAAATACGGCATTTCTCACTGGGGATTAGGAAATCCTAAAAATGGTATTGTGCACGTGGTAGGTCCTGAAAATGGAATTACCTTACCGGGTATGACCATTGTTTGTGGGGATTCTCATACGTCTACGCACGGGGCTTTTGGTGCGATTGCATTTGGAATTGGTACTTCTGAGGTGGAGATGGTATTGTCTTCGCAATGCATAATGCAACCGAAACCAATGAAAATGCGGATTAATGTAAATGGGGCCTTGGGTAAAGGTGTAACACCTAAAGATGTGGCTTTGTACATTATTTCGAAATTAACCACTTCAGGTGCTACAGGTTATTTTGTGGAATATGCTGGAGATGTATTTAGAAATATGTCGATGGAAGGTCGGATGACCGTGTGTAATTTGAGTATTGAGATGGGAGCTCGTGGGGGGATGATTGCACCGGATCAAACGACCTTTGATTACATCGAAGGACGTGAATTAGCCCCGAAAGGCGCTGAATGGGACCGCCAATTAGCCTATTGGAAAACATTGTTTACCGAAGAAGGTGCTGAATTTGATCAAGAAATCAACTTTTCAGCCGCGGATATTGAACCTATGATTACCTATGGAACAAATCCAGGAATGGGCATGGGAATTTCTCGAAATATCCCGAAAGCGGGTGATGTGGAAGGGGGAGTAGCCACCTATGAGAAATCGTTGGAATACATGGGATTTGCTGAAAATGATTCCATGATTGGTAAAAAGGTGGATTATGTGTTCATTGGTTCATGTACAAATGGTCGGATTGAAGATTTTAGAGCCTTTGCCTCGATCGTAAAAGGTCGGAAAAAAGCAGAGCACGTAACGGCTTGGGTAGTACCGGGATCTCACATTGTGGAAGCCCAAATTCGGGAAGAAGGAATTTATGATATTTTGACGGAGGCGGGATTTGCGTTGCGCCAGCCGGGATGTTCGGCCTGTTTAGCTATGAATGACGATAAAATTCCAGCTGGAAAATATGCGGTAAGTACCTCAAATCGGAATTTCGAAGGACGTCAGGGACCAGGTTCTCGGACCTTATTGGCAAGTCCATTAGTAGCTGCTGCGGCAGCGATTACGGGTGTGGTAACAGACCCAAGAACCTTTTTGTAATTCATTTAAATTAGACCCTCATGGCTTACGATAGTTTTAGTATTTTAAAAAGTTCCGCCGTTCCGATGCCCATTGAAAATGTGGATACGGATCAAATCATCCCAGCTCGTTTTTTAAAGGCGACGGAGCGTAAGGGTTTTGGCGATAATTTATTTCGGGATTGGCGATATGATAAAAATGATCAGCCTAAAGCAGATTTTGTTTTAAATAACCCAACTTATTCGGGTAAAATTTTAGTGGGCGGAAAGAACTTCGGTTCGGGATCGTCTCGTGAACATGCGGCATGGGCGATTTATGATTATGGATTTCGTTGCGTCGTATCTTCTTTTTTCGCTGATATTTTCCGTGGAAATGCGATTAACGTAGGTATTTTACCGGTTCAGGTGAGTCCTGAGTTTTTGCATCAAATTTTTGAGGCTATAGAAAAGGACCCTACAACTGAATTGGAAGTAAATTTGCCAGATCAAACAATTTCCATTTTGGCTACGGGCGCCACTGAATCCTTCGCGATCAATGGCTACAAGAAACATAATTTATTAAATGGTTTTGACGATATCGATTATTTACAAGCGATGAAGGATGAAATCAAGGCCTTTTCTGTAAATAGATAATCTTTTGAGACGTCACATTGAAATCATGGATACGACTTTGCGCGATGGGGAACAAACCTCAGGCGTGTCGTTTTCTGCATCTGAAAAATTGACCATCGCACAATTGCTTTTGACTGAATTAAAGGTTGATCGCATTGAAATCGCTTCGGCCCGCGTATCAGATGGTGAATTTCAGGCGGTTAAAAAAATTACGGAATGGGCGGCCCAACAAGGTTTGCTCGATAAAGTCGAAGTACTCACCTTTGTCGATGGAGGTACGTCTGTTCAATGGATGATAGATGCGGGTGCCAAAGTCATGAATTTGTTGACCAAAGGCTCGTTGAATCATTTGCAACATCAATTAAAGAAAACACCAGCCCAACATTTCGCTGAAATCGCAGAAACGATTTCCTTAGCCATTTCAAAAGGCCTAGATGTAAATGTATATTTGGAAGATTGGAGTAATGGAATGCGTAATTCGAAAGATTATGTCCTAGAATACCTTGATTTTTTATCTCAATTACCCGTAAAACGTATTTTGTTACCCGATACGCTTGGGGTTTTAATTCCCTCTGAGGTGGCTGAATTTATTTCGGATTTGGTTCAGCGCTATCCGGGTGTTCATTTTGATTTTCATGCACATAATGACTACGATTTAGGCACGGCGAATGCTTTAGAGGCGGTTCGGAATGGGGCGCATGGCTTGCATTTGACGGTTAATGGGATGGGTGAACGAGCGGGAAATGCACCTTTGGCGAGTGTAGTCGCGGTGTTAAATGATTATCAATCGGATGTTCAAATTTCCGTTTGTGAAAAGTCTTTGTATGGCGTAAGTAAATTGGTGGAAACATTTTCAGGTTTTCGGATTCCGGCTAATAAACCAGTGGTTGGGGAAAATGTATTTACCCAAACCGCTGGTATTCATGCCGATGGTGATAAAAAGAATAATTTATATCACAATGATTTGATGCCCGAACGATTCGGTCGGGAACGAAAATATGCCTTAGGCAAAACGAGTGGTAAGGCAAATATTGCGAATAATTTAGCTCAGTTGGGGATTCAGTTATCGGATTCCGATCTTAAAAAAGTAACCCAACGAATTATTGAGTTAGGCGATCGGAAAGAAGTAGTCACCCAAAATGATCTTCCTTACATCATATCAGATGTCTTGGATAGTAATGCCATCGAAGAGCGCGTACAAGTGCTGAATTATGTGTTAACGCATTCGAAGGATTTACGTCCTTCCGTGACTTTGAAGATTTCTGTGGATGGAGATGTATTTGAGGAACATGCGCAAGGGGATGGACAATACGATGCTTTCATGAAGGCATTGTCGATTATATTTAAGAAAAACGGTCAGGATTTACCGGTTCTAAAGGATTATGCGGTGCGTATTCCACCAGGTGGGGATTCGGACGCTTTGTGCGAAACGATTATTACCTGGGCGGCCGGTGAGCGTGAATTAATTACCCGTGGCTTGGATTCGGATCAAACCGTTTCTGCGATTAAGGCGACGCAAAAAATGTTGAATTTGATTTAAACAGATATATTTTACAATGGCAAAAAAGCATATTTTAATTGTTCCTGGGGATGGTATAGGCCAAGAAGTAACGGAAGTTGGCAAAAAAGTTTTACAAAAAATCGCTGCGCGGTTTCATCATGAATTTACGTATGACGAAGCATTAATTGGTCATGTGGCGATTGAAGCCACAGGGGATCCATTACCTGCTGATACCTTAGAAAAAATGCGTAATTCAGATGCGGTGTTATTTGGCGCTGTGGGTCATCCAAAATATGATAATGATCCATCCGCAAAGGTTCGTCCAGAACAAGGGCTATTGAAAATGCGTAAGGAATTGGGTTTATATGCCAATTTACGCCCGATTAAATTGTTTGATGAATTATTGAGTGCGTCAAGTATCAAGCCTGAAATTTTAAAAGGAGCTGATATTTTGTTCTTCCGTGAATTGACCGGGGATATTTATTTTGGAGAGAAAGGAAGAAAAAACAATGGAGATACAGCCTATGATGTAGCGGAATATAGTCGCTATGAGGTGGAACGTATTGGACGCAAGGCCTTTGAGGCCGCTCGTACTAGACGTAAACATTTAGTTTCGGTCGATAAGGCGAATGTCTTAGAATCATCCCGTTTATGGCGTGAAGTGATTCAAAAATTGGCTTTGGAATACCCAGATGTGACTGTTGAATACCAATTTGTGGATGCGACGGCGATGTTATTAATCAAAGATCCTAAGCGTTTTGATGTGGTGGTTACGGCGAATTTATTTGGAGATATTTTAACTGATGAGGCTTCGCAAATTGCGGGTTCGATGGGCATGTTGGCCTCCGCATCCATTGGGGATGGAACTGGCGTATATGAACCGATTCATGGTTCGGCGCATGATATTACGGGAAAAGGTTTAGCGAATCCAATGGCCTCGGTGCTTTCGGCAGCTTTGTTGCTAGATATCTCATTTGGAATGAAAGAGGAATCAGAAGCGGTTATTTCGGCGGTGGATCAGGTATTAAAGAAAGGATTTAGAACGGGGGATATAGCGGATGCGTCGACGGACAAATCAATGATTTTAGGCACCGATGCCATTGGTGAAGAAATTTTGAAATTGATTTAATCGAATTTAATGGTATTTTTATGCTCAGTGTCTTCGGATGCTGAGCATTTTTTATTTCAACACATTTCATCTATGAAACATCTTTTATTTTTACTCATTGCCTTTTCCGCATTTTCGCAAAGTCCTAAAGAAAAAATCCAGGTAACTGATTTATTGAAAATCAAAACAGCCGGCAAACCCATTGTATCTCCGAATAGAACCCAATTTTTGTATACAGTTACATCGATTGTCGATGATCCCGACAAAAAAGGTGATTTTATCTATCAAACGCATTTACATGTAGGTAATATAGCAAGCGGTGAGACGCGGGCTTTGACTTCGGGTAAATATTCTATTTCCTCGCCGACTTGGAGTCCAGATGGCAAAAAAATTGCCTTTACCCGTGATATGGGTGCTAAATCTCAAGTATATGTGTTGGATTTAGCCGGAGGGGAACCTCAAGCAATCACCAACTTACCTTTTTCGGTCTCAAATCCAATTTGGGATGCTAATGAGAATGCTTTATTTTTTCAATCGATGTTTACTTTTCGCGATTTTTTGATTGATTCTGTTTATAATAAACAAGGTTTTAAGCCTTCTTGGACTTTTGAAAAGCCAGGAATGACGACGCTGGTATTGAAAAAGAATAAGCCAAATCCAAACGGATCCCTAAATGAAGTTCGTGCTTATTTAGCGCAAAATGAGTTAGATAAAAAGGCGAAAGTGATTAATCGATTGAATTTTCAAGAGGAAAGTACCACTACATCTGAATTTCCGCTTCCTGCTATTTTTAAAACTTCCTTGACCGGTAAGCCGGAATTGGTAAATAATCCATTTCAACGTTGGTCTGATTTTGAAATAGGCAAATCCGGAATATATGCGGTAATTCCAGCGGATTCTCTTGCACATCCAGATAAGGTGTTGGATTCCTATATAGGTTTTAATTCTATGATGGGTCATCAAGTGATTTATCAGAAAAAAGGATATCGCATGTCGAATTTGACCTTATCACCCTCTGAAAAATGGTTGGTTTTCCAAGAATCTAAATCTATGGGTGTTCAAAATGCTGCCTTGCAACTGATATCCTTGCAACAGCCGAATGTGATAATTAAAGTTCCTTTTGACCGCGTGATTACCCAGCTAAAATGGTCTTCTGATGAACAAAAGCTTTATTTTACAGCTCAAGATCAAGGGGGAGTCCCTATTTTTTCCTATGATTTAGCTAGTCATCAGGTTAGGCAATTGACCTCAAATACGGATGGTATTTTAGGATTTGATCTGACTGAAAATGGGTTTATTTATACCAAAACATGTATTGATAATCCTTCTGAGATTTATCAGAAATTGGGTGAAACTGAGCGGATTATGACATCATTAAACGTGGATTGGTTGGCTTCTAAACTAGCCGTGAAACCTGCAAAACATACGTTTACGAACGCAAAAGGACAGAAAGTAGATTATTGGGTTATGAAACCAACGAATTTCCAAGCGGGCAAAAAATACCCATTGGTATTGGAGATTCATGGGGGACCTTCTGCCATGTGGGGAACGGGTGAAGCAAGTATGTGGCATGAATTTCAATATTACGCGGCCAAGGGAATGGGGATTGTATATGCGAACCCGCGTGGTTCGGGTGGCTATGGGACTGACTTCTTAGCGGGCAATGTGAAGGACTGGGGTGCGGGTCCTACGGCTGATGTGATGAAGGCTTTGGATTTGGCCATTGCGGAAGGTTGGGCCGATACGACCCAATTAGCGGTTACAGGAGGTTCATATGCCGGATATTTAGTTTCTTGGATTGTGGGGCATACGAATCGATTTAAGGTGGCATGTGCCCAAAGGGGAGTATATGAATTAAGCACCTTTATGGGTGAAGGGAATGCATGGCGATTGGTTCCTAATTATTTTGGAGGATATCCTTGGGATAAGGCAACAAAGGCTATTTTAGATCGAGAATCACCCTATACTTATGTACAAAATATCAAAACACCTTTGCTGATTTTCCATGGGGAGAATGATTTACGGACGGGAGTTATTCAAAGTGAGATGCTTTATAAAAGTTTAAAGGTTTTGGGAAGGGATGTCGAATATGTGCGTCATCCGGGTGCTACGCATGAATTGACACGCTCAGGAAATAATCGTCAGCGGATTGATCAAATGTTACGAACCTATGAGTTTTTTGCGAGGTACTTGAAAATAGGGGAGTAAAATTTAGAAGGCCGGAGTCAAAAGGCCGGAGTCAGAAGGCCGGAGTCAAAAGGCCGGAGTCAAAAGGCCGGAGTCAGAAGGCCGGAGTCAGAAGGCCGGAGTCAGAAGGCCGGAGTCAGAAGGCCGGAGTCAGAAGGCCGGAGTCAGAAGGCCGGAGTCAGAAGGCCGGAGT
>CANFVE010000042.1 GCA_947450365.1 Cytophagaceae bacterium | reverse complement strand
GCTTCCATGGCAGAACCACCAATGTTACCGATACCAACACCAGCACCAATAGCAGCTAAACCAGCTCCAATACCTGCAAGACCAAGACCTACAGAAACTTCTAATAAAATCGATAAAATAGACATACGATTTGGGTTTATATAAAAAAAATAATTTACAAATTAATGGTGATGCTCCTCTACCGCCGCACCAATGTAAGTCGAAACTAACATGGTGAAAATGTAGGCCTGAATCACCGCAACAATCATCTCAATCACATTCATGAACAACGAAAACGGTACTACCGCCACCCCTAGGGCCGCATTCTCAAAAATGAAAATCAAGGAAACTAAACTCAATAAAATAATGTGGCCCGCCGTAATGTTGGCAAATAACCGAACCATCAACGAAAACGGCTTCATAAACACACCCACAATCTCCACCGGCGTCAAGATCACCAGCATCCACTTCGGTACCCCCGGCATCGCAAAAATATGCAACCAATAATTCTTCTTTCCATTCAAATTCGTAATCACAAAGGCTATCACCGCCAACACCAAAGTCACCGCAATATTCCCCGTCACATTCGCTCCGCCTGGAATTAAGCCTAACATATTATTAAACCAGATAAAGAAAAACACCGTCAATAAATAAGGCATAAACCGGCGATAATGCTTCTCCCCAATATTCGTCTTCGCAATCTCATCCCGTACAAAAATAATCACCGGCTCAAACAAAGACTGCGCGCCTTTCGGTGCACGATGTGGATTCTCTTGGTATTTCTTCCCGATTCCAATGAAGATACTCAACAATAAAACTGCTGAAATCAATAATGAAGCCACGTTTTTGGTAATCGAGAAATCATAAACATGCTCCCCATTTTCGGCATGAATTTTTCCATGTTCTAAAACCAATCCTTGATAGGCCACTTCTTCATGATGCTCATTTTTGAAGTTCGACGAAGAAAAAACCAATAAACCCTGAGAAGGAGAATAAACAATACAAGGCAATGGCAAGGTTACATGCGTATGACCAATGGTGAAAAAATGCCATTCATGCTCATCCGCTATGTGATGCATGATTAATTTACCTGGATCGAATTTTTCAGTCGCCACTGCCTCATGACCCGCTTCCGCTGGTGCAGTTGCCTGCGCTGATTCAGTTACTGCAGGTGCCGCATGCACTGTATCCGTGCCATTCGTTTCATTTGCCCAAAGGCTAAGACTCGAAAAACTGAATAACAATCCAAGGATTATATTTGAAAAATACATTTTTTTAAAAAAAGTCTTAATCGGCATCTGTTCTATCGCTTAAAAATAAAAAGGGTCTTAATTTTTGCTAATTCCTTGATTAACTGAAAATTGTACAGAAAAAATCGAAAAAAAATCTCGGGTTTTTCTAAAAACGTCGCAAGTTACGAAGCAAACCAAATATTTCAAAATAAGAACTACATAAATAGAGTACAAAAAAGTTGCCAACGAACAAATAAATTTCTGGCGTGTGAGAATAGGCAAAAAAAGCGATAAACAGGATGCTGAATATAAATCGAATCGCAAAGGAGGCGGTTTGAATCTGAACAAATTTTTCCCCCTCGTTTTTTTGGCCTAATTGGGCTAAACTCCATGTTAAATAGGATTGAAACGCAAGGAAAACAAAGATAAAGGCGATGTCGGGATGTAACCATGAGGTAAATCCGCTTTGTTTCAACAAGAAAATCAACAGCGCCACTCCCGCATAATAACTAATTAGTTTTATCATGGGGCAAATATCGGTTTTTTGATTCCGAAATTTAAATTTTCATTCGACGAATTTTGGAAAATCCTTAATCCTGCCCTTTCTTTGCATCCTCATTCAGTAGCTGTTTGGCATTGAATTATAAAGAAGAAGGGAGAGACTAGGCTCTGTGAACTTCTGGCAACCCGTCAAGATTTTGACCCCGGTGCTAATTCCTACCCCAGGCGGTTGCCTGTTTAGGGAAATATAACGTATGTTTTCATGCAAGCAGAAGTACATCATTTCCATTCGTCCATTCCATTTTCGCTAGAATGCGGGGAATCATTGCCTGTCTTAGATGTAGTTTATCAAAGCTGGGGTAAATTGAGCACCTCCCAAGACAATGTCATATGGATTTGTCATGCCTTCACGGGTAGCCACGAGGTCGATGATTGGTGGCAAGGGCTTGTGGGCCCCGGCAAATTATTCAATCCCGAAACACATTTCATTATTTGTGCCAATATCCCCGGATCTCATTATGGAAGTACGGGACCCTTGTCGATAAATCCTCAAACGGGCGCTCCTTTTTACCACAGCTTTCCAGTCATTACGATACGGGATGTGGTGAATGCCTTTGAATTGTTGCGCAAATCGCTTCATATTCACTCGATTCATACCTGCATTGGTGGGTCGATGGGAGGCCAGCAAGTGCTCGAATGGTCCATCATCAATCCAGATTTAATCCAAAATTCGATTTTAGTGGCCACCAACGCCGTGCATTCTTCGTGGGGAATTGCCTTTAATGAATCGCAGCGGATGGCGATCGAGGTGGATCCGACCTGGACGGAATCCCAGCCGCAAGCCGGCATTCAGGGGATGAAAGCGGCGCGCGCGACTGCCTTAATTTCTTATCGGAATTATGAAACCTATCAAATTACGCAAGCGAGACAAGAAAATACGCTTGGGGAGGATTTGCGTGCGGTTTCGTATCAGCGCTATCAAGGGGAGAAATTGGCCAAGCGATTTAATGCCTATTCCTATTTTCGCCTCTCCCAAATGATGGATTCGCAGGATGTGGGTCGAAACCGAGGGGGGGTCATCGCGGCTTTGCGAACGATTAAATCCAAAACCTTGGTGATCGGGATTAAATCCGATGCTTTATTTCCGATCGTGGAACAAGAGTTTTTAGCCAAATACATTCCAGGCGCTTCCTTTCAAATGATCGATTCCTTGTATGGACATGATGGTTTTTTAATCGAAAGTGGTTTAATGACAAAAGCCATACGTTTATGGCAAAAATTACAAAGGCTCGAGGTGAATCCGATGGCCGATTTTTTCAAGGCCTTAGAGGCCCGTTAATTTTTTCTCTTTGATTTTTTGGTAAGCTTGTTACATTTGTAGGCACGAATTTTAAACGTACCTATGGATTTTAGCAATAAAACGGTGTGGATTACAGGGGCTTCTTCGGGTATCGGGGAGGCATTGGCCTATGCGATGGTGGAAAAGGGGGCACATGTGGTGTTGTCGGCTCGTCGGGCGGATGAATTACAACGCGTGGCGAAAAATTGCCAACGCTACCAAGGAACTACCCTCGTTTTGCCCTTTGACATGATCGATTTAACGCTTCATGAAGCTAAGGTTCAGGAAGTTATGCAAACCTTTGGCACCTTAGATTATGTGATTTTAAATGCGGGCGTGAGCCAGCGATCCATTGTACAGGACACTAAATTCGAGGTATATCGCAGCCTATTTGAGATTAATTTCTTTTCCATTATTTCCTTGACGCAGGCAATTTTACCCGTTTTTCAAAAACAAGGCTATGGGTGTTTTGTGCCCATCGCCTCGGTGGCGGGTCGGATTAGCACCCCTCGTCGGGCCGCTTATGGCGCTTCTAAACATGCATTAATCGGCTTTTTTGATTCTTTGCGTGCAGAGGTTCATGCACAGGGAATTCGGGTGACGACCATTTTGCCGGGCTATATTAAAACGAATATTTCCTTACATGCCATGAATGAGCATGGGGAAAAATATGGCAAAATGGATCCGAATCAAGCGAAAGGATTGGATGTTAATAAAACAGCCCAGGCCATTGTAGGCGCCATCGAAGCAGGGAAAAACGAGTTTTTTATCGGTGGTGCCTTGGAGGCCTTTGGCCTTTTTGTTAAACGGTTCTTCCCCAGCTTGATGTTTTACATGATTCGCAAAATCAAAAACACTTAGGCCGCAGCTTTTCTATCCTTAAAGAATACAATAAATAGCAAAAGAACTAAGGCCGCAATCGCGGCTGGAACCATCCACACGGATTGCCAATCGTGAATGCCATTGGCCGTATAATTATCTAGCACGATGCCCGAAAGTTTTGATCCAATCCCCATGCCCACACCGTAGGTCGCGAGGGTAATAAGTCCTTGGGCAGAATTTTTGATTTTTTCGCCGGCTTTTTGGTCGGTATAGATTTGTCCCGTCACAAAGAAGAAATCAAAACAAACGCCATGAAGCAGGATTCCAATGAATAAGATCCATTCGCTCGAAATACCATCGCCATAGCCGAAACAAAGGAAGCGAATGATCCAGGCGACAAGTCCCACCACAAGCATTTTTTTCACACCTAATCGCGTAAATGCAAAGGGAATTAAAAGCATGAAAATGACCTCAGATGCTTGTCCTAGGGACATTTTGTTTTCCACGTTCGTCATGTGCGAATCAGTCAAGGACGGATTGGCCATCGCGTAATAGAACGAAAGCGGGATGCAAATGAGAATCGAAGAAATAAAGAAAATCAAAAAGGAGCGATCCTTGAATAATTGAAGCGCATCCAGGCCGATGATTTGGCTTACACTTGCATTTTTATCGGCTTTCGGAGGGGTATCGGGGAGAAAAAAGGCATAAATGCCTAAGGCGAAGGAACTAAACATGGCGATTTGAAAAATGGCCACATTATCACCAAGCGCTAAAAATCCGATGATATTTGTCACCACGATCCATGCAATCGTACCTGTAACTCGAATGGCAGGGAATTCTTTTTCAGGGTTTTGCATTTGGTTCATCGCGATCGAATTCGACAAGGCTAGATTCGGGGCAAAACACATGGTATAGGCTAATATATACCAAAAGAAAATTTCGGGGTCTTTGGTAAGGCTAAGGAAATACAGAATGACACCACCAAGAATGTTCAAAATACCCATGACTTTTTGGGCGGAAAAGAATCGATCGGCAATTAATCCTACGAAGAAAGGGGCAAGAATGGAGGCGATGGAAAAGGTTGTGTACGCATTTCCTACTTGGTCACCCGTAGCGCCTAACGTGGTTAGAAGGTATTTACTCATTTGGCCGTACCAAGCTCCCCATGAAAAGAACATCAGGAACATCATGGCGATGAGTTGGATTTTAATCGAATTTTTCATGTTTTTCGGTTTGTGAAGTCTCAAAAGTACGAATTTGAAAGAAATTACAAATTTTCTGAAAAAATATTTTTTGAAGAATCAAGTTGGTTTTTAAAACCTATTTTGCTCTAATTGTTCAATTTTTTATAAAAAAATACCAAAATCAAATCCTGTTTTTCGGAATCTTACAAAAAAGTCGATTTTAGGGGCAAAAATGCAACTTCAAGGGCCTTTTTCGAGAATGTCTAACTATTTGATTTTCAATATTATTTGATGTTGTTTTGGCTTTCTATTGAAAAAGCGCACATGAATTTGCTAGGTATTTTATTGATTTCAGCAAGGCCCACGGGAGATTTCCAGGGGTCCATGACGCTCTTTTTGACTATATTTTTCTTGATATCTGTCGGGTTAATCGTGTGTGGGATCGTGTTATACAAAAAGCGGGCGATTTGGATTGAAAAATCGATGACGACCTATGGTCATATTGTGGAAATTTCGAAGCGCTATGCGCGGGATGATCATTCGGGTAGGTTTCCGATATATTTTCCGATTGTGGCGTATCAGGTGAATGGCCTGGAATTTCGTCGAGAAGCTGAGACTGGCTTGGTGAAAAATTGTGAGATTGGTCAGGAAATTCCGGTGCGATATTTATCAGAAAACCCTTATGAGGCCTCCTTGAGTGACAATAATGTGCCAGTATTAAATCCGACGGTATTTTTTGTGCTTGGATTTTTGATGTTGCTCAGCGCCATCATTTTATCATTGCTTTCGCATTGATTTTTTATTTTCTCAATCATTTGTGTAATTTCAGTTTTCAATTTCAACTCTATGGATACCTTAGTGAAAGAAAAGACCGAGTTCAGGAATTACGAACAAGGCGAAATTACCGCAGCGGTCAAAGAACATTATCGCAAAATGCGTTCCCGTCAGACCTATGACTATGTGTTACGGATGAAGAAAAAGTACTTGGCTTTTGAGCGTCCGATGGATTTGTGGGATATGATGGAGCGCTTAAATGCCTTAGTGGATGTTTCCGATCCAGATTTAAATTTACCCAATATCATACATTTGTTGCAATCGGCCGAAGGTTTGCGGGCAGCAGGTCGTCCGGATTGGATGCAATTGGTTGGTTTGATTCATGATCTGGGCAAGGCGATGTATTTGTTTGGGTCAGATGAAGATGGAACGAGTCAGGCAGAGCAATGGGGTTTGGTCGGGGATGTGTTTGTCGTGGGAGCCAAATTACCAGATACCTGTGTGTATCCTGAATTCAATGCTTTAAATCCAGACATGGCGGATCCACGGTACAACACGGATTTGGGTGTGTATTCAGAAGGATGTGGCTTGGATAATTTGCATTTAGCTTGGGGACATGATGAATATTTGTATCATGTGTTGAAAAATCACCCAACCAACATCATTCCCGAGGCCGGAATGATTATGGTTCGTTTTCACTCTTTTTATCCTTGGCATACCGGTGGCAGTTATCGCCAGTTTATGACGGCCAAAGATGAGCAATATATGGAATGGATTAAGGATTTTAACCAATATGATTTATATACTAAATCGCCAGTCGTTCCGAATTATGAGGAATTAAAGCATTATTATAAGCCGATTGCCGAGAAATATTTGGGCAATGGGCCTATCTATTGGTAATCATCGTAGGCGCAATTTGCGTATTTGACATATCTATCTAAAATAAAAAAAGAGACGCATTTGCGTCTCTTTTTTTATGGGCTTATTATGAAAGAATGAATAATTTTGGAGAAAAGAGACATAGGTCTATTTTGAATGCCTTAGGTCTTTTTGCTTTAATTGTTTGTGGGAGGGTTTAATTACCAACCGTCATCTTTCTTCGGTTTGACATTCGCTGAATTCTTTTTGGCTGGAGTTTTCGCAGGCATGCTCGTGCTCGAGGTAGTTGTTGTAGCGACTGAATTTCCTTTGAGGTTCGTGTCTAGGTCGACCCGACTGTAAATCCGGCAAACAATTTTCCACTGATCATTGATTTTTAATAAACTAAGCAGATCGATGTATTTGAAGTCGGCAAATTGCAATTCGACCGTTGCAACACCCGACGTGCCTGCATATTCGTAGGTCAACATTTTTCCCGTGGCATTGACACCGCCACTTGGCATTTTGCTAATAAATGTTTTTAAGGGCGTATCTTGGATCCGACCGCTGCTGGCGTTAAGGTTTCTTAATAGGGCATTTGGGTGGAAGGCCTTATTCAGACTGGCGGAATCTCCTTTGGTAAATCCTTGTATGTAGGATTGGAGGGTGGATTTGATACTTTCGTCATCGGACTGTGCATATCCTCGGAAGGAAACAAGAGCGATAAGGGTCAGGAATAACAGATTTTTTTTCATGGGTATTTTAGTTTCCGCTAGTAAATTCTATGGGCAAAGATTCACCTTTCATAAAGAAAGCGGCGTGTTCTGGGTATAAAATGGATTGGACGATATTTACTTTGGCCAAGGAATGTCCGGCCATGTTTCCTAATATGATGATGGCCGAATTGTCTTTTGGATTGTGTAAATAATAGTTTTTAAACCCGTGCCACCAACCTGTGTGGTAGGTTAGCCAATCGCCTGTATCTAATTGGGTGAGGCGCCAGCCAAAACCATAGTTTTTGGGTAGGACTTTGGGTTGGGTATGTTGGGGCGTAAATGCTTCTTCCAATGTTTGGAAGGAAACCAATTTTTCTTCATTCAGTGCCATGTCCCAGTGATGCAGATCTTCCACGGTGCTATAAATGCCTTTGTCGCCGGTAACTCCATCCAAATGATTGAAATCTGAAACTACAGGTCCGCCACGACGTGGGACATAACCGGTAGCAGCCGTTTTAAGCATTTCGGGATGCATGGGATCATATACAAAGGTTTCGACCATGCCGGCGGGTTCGAAGACATTTTTCTTTAGGTACTCTCGGAAATTCTGGCCGCTTAGTTTTTCGACGATATAGGCCAATAACATGTAGTTTGTATTATTGTAGCTAAATCGGGCATTTGGACGATAGTCGATGTGCGGTTTAAGGCGAATCATCATTTCTACGACTTTTTGATTCGTCAGAGGAATTTTCTTATCGTAAATCTTATCCATATTATAGGCATAATCGGAGAGGCCAGATCGGTGGGTCAATAGACTCCGAATCGTCAAGCTGGAATCATAGGGAAATCCGGGGATATGTTTATAGATGGGGTCGTCGTAGTTGAGAAGGTTTTTTTCCTTCAATTGCATAATGGCCACGGCGGTAAATTGTTTGGAAACCGAGGCGAGTTGGAAATGCGTATGCGTGTTGATGGGGCTTTTGGTAAAGTAATTCGCGTAGCCGAATGAGTTTTTGTAGATGATTTTACCGTATTGGGCGATGAGGACGGCGCCGTTGAAGCCCATGGTTTGTTGGAGTTTCTTGAAAAACGTATCCAGTTTAATGGATTTCTGTTTCGCTATTTCGGGATTGAATAATTGTGCGAGGCTGTCGTTTCTTTTTTCTGCGTTGGATTTGGCATGGAAATAGCTTCTCGTTTGATGTGAACTAGCTAATAGGCCGACGAGAATGGCAATGGAAATAAAAAAAATCAATTTAGGCGTTTTCGCTATCTTCGGCATGAACTATAATGCATTGGTATGTAAGGCAATTTAATTTAATTTACGATTTATATCAAGAGCTACCATGAATTACTTATTGAAGCATCTATTTCTTTTATTGATTCGACTCTATCAGGGTTTGCTTTCTCCTTTTTTGCCAAATTCCTGTCGTTTTCAACCCACCTGTTCCGAATATGCCAAACAGGCCTTTATTAAGTATGGTTTTTTCAAAGGATTTCGATTGGCCATTCGTCGAATTTCTCGCTGTCACCCCTGGGGCGATAGCGGCTTTGATCCTGTTCCCTAAAAAATAAACAGTAGATAACAGTTTTGGAGGACAGACTAGCACAGTTGGAAATCCAAAATAATTGTATTATTCCAATTTTAACTATTTTAGTAAGAGGCAATAAATTGCCGAAAAATATTTTGATTTTTTTGCAAAAAAAATTCTATTGAAAAAATACAATCAATAAAGGCGGTTTTCATATTATCAAATTAATAAAATAACGCATTTTGAAAGCCTTAATAGATATTAGATTATTTTCAGAATCTGTACTACACTGTGCTATATAACAAGATTTTCTTTTTTTCGTACAATTTTTAAAGGCTAAATCCACGTTTCATTATCGATTATCATTTTTTTATTCAATTTATTCTTCTTTTTTTTGCGACGGTTTTGAAATTCGGGGAGGTCCGTAAACGTTTACAACCAAAGCGATGAAACAAAATCAACAAGAATCATTAATCATTTTTAACCCTTAATTTTTCACTTATGATTCATTCTTACAAAAGAGTGGGTCGCCTTGTGCGATCAAGTGCAAGTAACCTAGGCCTTAAATCGGTTTTTAGTGTTGCGGTAGCGCTGTTAATTTCCTTGGGTGCTTTTGCTCAAGATGTGGTAACGGGAAAAGTTACTGATGCCACAGATGGCTCAGCAATCCCAGGAGTTTCTGTAGCTGTTAAAGGCACTACGCGTGGTGCTCAAACGGATGCAAATGGTACTTATAAAGTTAATGCTGGGTCGAATGCGACGTTGGTATTTTCATTTGTAGGGTATGCTTCGAAAGAGGTAGCTGTTGGCGGAAAGTCAATAGTTGATGTGAAATTATCTGCAGACAACAAATCTTTGGAGGAAGTTGTCGTAGTAGGTTACGGTACACAAAAGCGTAAAGAGATTTCAGGAACGGTAACTAGTTTAGGTTCACGTGATTTCAATGCTGGGGTTGTAACAAATCCACTAGCTGCGGCACAGGGTAAAGTGGCTGGTTTGGTTATTACGCAAGCATCTGGAGATCCAAATGCGCGTCCAACGGTTCGTTTACGTGGTACAGGTTCATTGAACGCAGGTTCTGAGCCTTTGTACGTTATTGATGGTGTGATTGGTGCGCCGATCGAAAACATTGCTCCAGAAGATATCTTATCGATGGATGTGTTACGTGATGCGTCTTCTGCTGCGATCTACGGTTCTCGTGGAGCGAATGGTGTTATCTTAATTAACACAAAACGTGGTAAGACAGGTGCTCCTACAGTAGATTATTCTGCATATGTAGGTTCTGAGTCTATTTCTCAACGTCCACAATTATTAAACGGTGCTGAATTTCGTGCTGCTGCTGCTAAGTACAATCAAAAATTTGATGATTTAGGAGCTAACACGGATTGGTTATCTGCAATTACTCGTACTGCGGTTTCTCAAAACCACAACGTCGGTGTTTCAGGTGGTTCTGAGTTTTTATCTTATCGTGCATCTGTTGGTTATTTAGATCAAACAGGTACCTTGATGGGTTCAGGTAAAGATCGTTTAACGGGTCGTTTGAATTTAGATGCGAAAGCAATGAATGGAAAATTGAACATGAAGTTCAATATGTCTGCTTCTCAAGCAAACAGTCAGTTTTCTGATAACCGTGCGATTGGTTTCGCGATGAACATGCGTCCAACGGATCCAATTCGTAATGCAGATGGTTCATACTTCCAAATTCCTGGAACATTTGCGAACTTCAACCCAGTTGCTGTTGTGGATAACAAATCAAATACACTTCGTTTACATGATTTCTTATTCAATGGTCAAGCAGGTTATACGATCATGGATGGTTTAGTATTTAACGTTTCTGGAACATTGCGTACGCAAACAGGTGATGGTTCATATTTCGCCAAAACTACTCCAGGTAACTTGTTGTCAACAGTAGGAGGTAACTCAGCTTCTCGTAGCTTAAATTCAATTACGGATAAGCAATTAGAAACTACCTTGACTTACTCAAAGAAATTGAATGATGTGTCAACATTGAACGTATTAGCTGGTTACACCTACCAAGATGTAGTGGCTGACGGTTTCGGTGCATCAAACAACAATTTCTTGACGGATTCATTCGAAGCGAACAATTTGGGCGCTGGTTTAGGTATCCGTTCGAATCCAAACTTGTTATATTCTTACAAGAATGAATACAAATTGGTTTCTTTCTTAGCTCGTGCGCAATATTCATTATTGAACAAATATTTCGCAACGGTGAACGTTCGTCGTGACGGTTCTACGAAATTCGGTGATAACAACAAATGGGGTCTTTTCCCATCTGTTTCTGTAGGTTGGACGTTGACAGAAGAGGCTTTCTTGAAAGGAAACTCGACAATCGACAACTTGAAATTGCGTGTTAGCTGGGGACAAACGGGTAACTCAGAAGGTATTCGTCCATTATTATCTAAATCATTCTACGGAGCGTCTGGTTCGTACTATGATGGTGGTGCGGATGACTTCTTGCCTGCTTACTCAGTTCAATCGAATCCAAATCCGAACTTGAAGTGGGAGGTTAACGAAAACTACGGTGCCGGTATCGACTTCTCTTTATACAAAGGAAAGTTATCAGGTAACTTAGACGTGTATACTCGTACAACAAAAGATTTATTGTACACTGTAAACGTACCGCAAGAAAAAGGATATGTATACCCAACGATGTTGGCTAACATTGGTTCGATGCAAAACTCAGGGGTTGAATTATCTTTGACTTACCAATGGGTTGAGAAAGGTGATTGGAACGTAAGCTCTACATTAGCAGCTTCTTTCAACAAAAACGAAATCGTTTCATTGAAAAATGATTCATTCGCAGCACCTGACCAAGTATTCTTATCTACTTCTTTAGGTTCATTTATCCGCGGTACATCAGCTGTGAACTTCTCGGTATTACAAGCTGGTCACCCAGTGGGTGAGTTTTATGGTGCTAAAATTGCAAGCATTACAAATGGTAAATATGTATTCCAAGACTTAAATGGCGATGGAACTGTTGATCCAAATGCTGCTGACCGTACTTACATTGGAAATCCAAACCCAACTTTCGTAGGTGGTTTGACTACTAACGTTCGTTACAAAGCATTTGACTTCCAATTCCAATTGACTAGCCAATTAGGTGCGAAAATCGTAAATACGAACGCATTATTATTAGGTCGTCAAGATGGTCGTTTAGCTGAATCAGGTGCTTTGAAAACTGCATTGACATCTGTAATCAACGATGAGCGTACAATCCCAATGGATTACTATGTAGAGTCTGGAGACTTCTTACGTATCAACAATGCATCTTTAGGATACACATTACCAGTTAAAGGCGTATTCAAAAGAGCTCGTATTTATGTGGCAGGTAACAACTTAGCTGTATTTACTAAATACACAGGTGTGGATCCAGAGGTTAGCCAAAACTTAGCCATTGGTGCGGCTGCTCCAGGTATTGACGTTCGTGAGACTTACTACAAAACTCGTGCCATTACTGCGGGTGTAAATCTTACGTTCTAAACATTTAATTCAAACTATTAGTTATATAACTTAATTAATAACAAATAAAAATGAAA
Source organism: Cytophagaceae bacterium (assembly GCA_947450365.1). Taxonomy (GTDB): domain Bacteria; phylum Bacteroidota; class Bacteroidia; order Cytophagales; family Spirosomataceae; genus Aquirufa. Next base: position 7,908 of record CANFVE010000042.1, on the reverse strand, counting down.
AAATATATCTATAAAGTACTTTCAGTAGGTGTTTTCGCTTCGTTAGCCCTATCGTCTTGTACAGATTTAACTGAGCCAGTTTACGATGCGATCCCATCTGATCAATTCTTGAAAACCGATGCTCAAATTGCTGCAGCTTTAGGACCTGCTTACGGAGGTCTTCGTGGAATCACTTGGGATTGGTTTAATCCAAGTGAAGCTTCTTCAGATGAATTGATCGTTCCTACTCGTGGGGGTGACTGGTATGATGGTGGTGATTGGTTGGCGTATTCTCGTCACACTTGGACTCCTCAACATGGTCCTATCAACGGAATGTGGGGTTTCATCTTTGGTAACATCTCTCAGATTAACCAATTGATCCCAGTTGTTAAGTCTAACCAAAAAGCAGTAGATGAGTTACGTGCAGTACGTGCTTTCTATTACTTCATGGCGATTGATGCGTTTGGAAACGTCCCTATCGTAACAGATAACACGTCTTCTTCGGCTACTAAAACTCGTGCTGAAGTATATGCATTCATCAAAACTGAGTTAGAATCAGCGATTCCCAACTTAGTAGCTGGAAAAGCATATTCTCGTATGACGAAGGATGCTGCGATGATGTTGTTAGCTAAAATGAAGTTGAACGCAGGTGTTTATTCAGGAACTGCTGATTGGCAAGGTGCCTATGATGCTGCTAATGCAGTAATCAAGTCTGCTAATAACTACTCGTTATCATCTTCTACGGTTTCTAACTTTATCGTTCAAAACCAAGGATCAGGTGAAAACATCTGGACAATCCCTTATGATAGCTTTAAAGCAGGTGGTTTGAACTTCCACATGAGAACATTGCACTATGCAAATGCTCAAACATACGGTTTGGGTAACTCTCCTTGGAATGGTTTCTGTACCTTGGCGGATTTCTATAACTCGTTCGAGGCGAAAGATTTACGTCAAGCGATGTGGATCAAAGGTCAGCAATATGCTGCTTCTGGTGCTGCATTAACAGATGCAAAAGGGGCTCCTTTAGCGTTTATCGCTGATTTCAACAAGGATCAAATGACGGATGCAGATCCAGAATTCCAAGTAGCAGGTATCCGTGCTCAGAAATACGAAATCCAACGCAACAACCCGAACGGTGACCAGTCAAATGACTACGTTGTTTTCCGTTTAGCTGATGCAATCATGATGCGTGCTGAAGCTGCTTTCCGTTTAGGAAAAACGGCTGAAGCCTTAGCTGACGTGAACGCAATTCGTACTCGTTCTGGAGTAGATCCATTGAAAACGTTAACAGCGGCTGATATCTTAGCTGAGCGTGGTCGTGAGTTCGCTTGGGAAGGATGGAGACGTAATGATATGATTCGTTTCGGTACTTTCTCTTTAGAGCGTAAGTTCATGAAGAAGTTAGACAAGACTCGTGAGTTGTTCCCAATTCCACAACCACGTATCGATGCTAACCCTGCATTGAAACAAAATCCAGGATATTAATTATCCATAATTCTTGAAAAAGGCAGAACCCTCGGTTCTGCCTTTTTCTTTTATAAACGCGTACAAATTCGTATTTTTGCAATCCCAAAACCACCCTTTTGTGATGAAAAAATTAGTTGCACTCATCTCGATATCCTTTCTGTTTTTTCAATGTACTTCCAAAGAAGATACGCTCTTCGAAGAACTACCCGCGTCCGAAACCGGAATTGATTTCGTTAACCGAAGTCTCGAAAAAAAAGAGTTCAATATTTTTAATTACCGCAACTTTTACAACGGCGGCGGGGTGGCCATCGGCGATGTAAATCAAGACGGCCTTTCTGATATTTTTGTTACCTCAAACTTCGAAGAAAATAAGCTCTATCTCAATAAAGGGGGAATGAAATTCGAAGATATAACCACGAAAGCCGGCATCGTCGGCAAGAAATTCTGGTCCACAGGTGTAACCTTTGCCGATGTCAACGGCGACGGACTTATGGACATTTATGTATGTAATTCGGGCTCGCGTGATCAGCGGGGTAACCAATTATACCTCAACATGGGCATTAAAAAGGGTATTCCTTCCTACAAGGAGATGGCCAAAGAAGCAGGTCTGGAAGATGGAGGACTTTCTACCCATGCCGCCTTCTTTGACTATGACCGAGACGGGGATCTCGATATGTATTTATTAAATAACAGTTTTACGCCCATCGATAAATTAGGCTATACGAATCTTCGCGATCAACGCGATGCACTTGGTGGCGATAAATTATTCCGCAACGATAGTCCCGACAGCAAAATCATCAAATTTACCGATGTGTCTGAAGCAGCGGGTATTTATGGCAGCTTAATTGGATTTGGTTTGGGTATTACAATTGGGGATGTAAATAATGACAATTGGCCCGATATCTATATCTCGAACGATTTCTACGAACGTGATTATTTATACATCAATCAACACAATGGGACATTCAAAGAGGATTTAGAAAATCAAATGCCTCATATCTCCCTAAGTTCCATGGGTGCCGATATCGCGGATATTAATGACGATGGCAACCTCGACATTTTTGTGACCGATATGTTGCCTGGCGATGACCGCCGCCTAAAAACAACCTCCATCTTTGAGGGGTATAATCTCGTCGATCTGAAATTAAAACGCGGTTTTTGGCATCAATACATGCGAAATAACCTCCAGTTGAACAATGGAGATGGTACGTTTTCTGAGGTAGGCCAATTAGCCGGAGTTCACGCAACCGACTGGTCTTGGGGCGCCCTGATCTTCGACATGGACAATGATGGCAAGAAAGATATTTTCGTGGCCAATGGAATTGCAAAGGATTTGACGGATCAAGATTTCGTTGATTTTCTCGGAGATCGCAACACGATGCAACAAATGCTCGACGGTAAAAAGTTCGATTATAAAGAATTTACCGACAAAATTTCCTCTGTTCCTATTCCGAATTATGCCTTCAAAAATGAAGGAGATTTGAAATTCTCGAACCAAGTGAAATCGTGGGGACTTGAGGGCCCGGGCTTTTCGAATGGTTCAGCCTATGGGGATTTGGACAATGACGGCGACCTGGATTTAGTCGTAAATAATGTTAATGCACCTTTATCGGTGTTTAAAAATAAGTCCACGGAGACCTTGAAAAATCATTTTTTAAGCGTTCATTTAAAAGGAACCGGTCGGAATTTGAATGGAATCGGGGCACGCGTGACGGTATTTCAGCAAGGAGGTATAAAAGTACTCCAACAAATGCCAAATCGTGGTTTTCAATCCTCCAGTGACCATCAAATGGTCTTTGGCTTAGGTCAAAACGGGAAAATTGATTCTCTGCAAATCATTTGGCCAGACGATCACATGCAAACGGTGAAACAAGTAAAGACTGATCAGGTGTTAACGCTAGATTACCAACAAGCCAAAGGACGATTTACCTATTCCGCACCTGTTTCCAAAGGCTTATTTGTCGATGTAACCTCAGGGACATTGAATTTTGTACATCAAGAAAGCATGTTTAACGATTACGATCGCGACGTACTTTTGAAACAAAAAATCTCCACACAAGGTCCTGCGATGGCCGTAGGGGATGTGAATGGAGATGGATTGGATGATATTTATATGGGGGGTGCCGCTGGCCAAGTTAAAAAATTATTTATCCAAAACGCTGCCGGTAAATTTGTAGATACCCCACAGGCTGATTTTTCATTAGATCAAACGACGGAAAATACCGATGCTTTGTTTTTCGATGCAGACAAGGACGGAGATCAAGATTTATTTGTGGTAACCGGAAGTAATGAATTCGAGGAAAATGCCCCTGAATTGCATGATTTGTTATATATCAATGATGGAAAGGGACATTTGGTACGCGATTTGCGCTTCCCGACGATCTATGAAAATGGTTCTTGTGTCACCGCGGCCGATTATGATAAAGATGGCGACATGGATTTATTCGTCGGTTCTCGCATGATTTCTGGAAAATATGGGATGAACCCTTCCAGTAATTTATACATCAATGATGGCACCGGCGCCTTCAAAAATCAATCCAAACGCTACATGCCCGAAGTCACCGAATTAGGGATGGTAACCGATGCCGAATGGGCTGATGTGAATCAAGACGGGTATCCCGACTTAGTCGTGAGTCAAGATTGGGGCGGGATTTTGGTCTTTAAAAATGAACGTGGTCGAAAATTAGTGAAGCAAGAAATGATTCCAGGTTCTGAGGGTCTTTGGGGATGTGTAAAAGCAGCCGATATCGATGGTGATGGCGATCTAGATTTTATAGCCGGTAACATGGGTTTGAATTCAAAAATTAAAGCCTCGGCAGAACATCCAGCATTCTTACAAGTTGGGGATTTTGATAAAAATGGAGTGGTCGAACAAATCATTTCCTGCGTGACCGAGGATGGGAAAACTTATCCGATGGTTTTGAAAGGCGAGATGCAGCGTGCCTTGCCGATGATCAAAAAGAATTTTATCAAGTATAAGGATTATGCCAATAAACCGATGGATGAATTGTTTACCAATGAACAAAGGGAAGGAAGCCTCATCAAACAAGTAACCACCACCGAATCTTCCTTTTTAATGAACGATGGCAAAGGAAACTTTAGCGTCGTGGCGCTTCCATATCAAGCCCAGTTTTCCCCGATTCGCACGATCGAAACGGGTGATTTTGATGCAGATGGACATTTGGATATTTTATTAGCGGGTAATTTTTTCGATTCCTTGCCGGAATGGGGGCGTTTTGATGCCAACTATGGCTTGCTACTGCAAGGCCTCGGCAAAGGAAAATTCAAGGTGGTGCCTTCCAAAGATTCTGGGTTTAGGACGCGGGGTCAGGTACGTAAAATGGCGGCTGTGAAATCCGTTGGAAAATCTATCAAATGGGTCCTAGCGAAAAACAACGACCCTGCCCAAGTATTTAGTTTGAAAAAATAGTGTAAGATGAATCCATTGTTTAAATTTTTAACCTTCTGTATGCTTTTGTTGAACCTGATGGCTTGTTCCTCAGGGGATAAAGATATCGTATTGTTCGAGAAATTAGACAGTAAAAAAACGCACATCGATTTTTCTAATAACATCACCGAAACCAAAGATTTCAATATCCTCGATTACCTCTATTTCTACAATGGAGGCGGTGTTTCAGCCGGTGATATCAATAATGACGGTCTCGTGGATCTGTTTTTTGTATCCAATCAGGGCAAAAATAAATTGTACCTGAACAAGGGCAACATGGAATTCGAAGACATTTCTGCAAAGGCCGGCATCGAAGGATTTTCCGACTGGAAAACCGGGGTGACCATGGCGGATGTGAATGCCGATGGTCTCCTGGATATCTACGTATGTGCTGTGGGGAATTTCAAAGGCATGGAGGGTTCGAATGAACTATATATTAATAATGGCGATTTAACTTTCACCGAAAAAGCCAATGCCTTTGGCCTCGATTTTACGGGATTTTCGACCCAGGCAGCCTTTTTTGATTATGACAAAGACGGAGATTTAGATTGCTATTTATTGAATCATGCCGTTCATAATACGCGTTCGTATGACCGTGTAAACACGCGGATGCTGAAAGATAATGAAGCCGGAGATTATTTATACCGGAATGAAGGCGGTCATTTCAAAGATGTTTCCAAAGAATCTGGGATTTATCAAGCCGCCATGGGCTATGGATTAGGACTTTCGGTGGGGGATTTGAATAATGACGGTTGGCTCGACCTATATGTCTCCAACGACTTCCACGAGGATGATTATTACTACATCAACCAGCAAGATGGTACTTTCAAAGAAGGCATCAAAGACCATTTTAAACACCTCAGTAGGTTCTCCATGGGTTCTGACATGGCGGATATCAACAATGATGGCTACCAAGACATCATGACCCTGGACATGTATCCAGAGGACGAAAAAGTTGAAAAATCCTCGGTAGGTGAGGATCCGCTCGATATTTATTTGTACAAATTGCAATTTGGGTATTTCAATCAATACAGCCGGAATTGTTTGCAATTGAACATGGGTGGCAAGAAATTCTCGGACATCGCGGCATCTTCAGGGGTGGCAGCGACGGATTGGAGTTGGAGTACCCTTTTGGCGGATTATGATGGCGATGGCATCAAAGATATTTTTATTTCGAATGGAATTTTACGTCGGCCCAATGACCTCGATTATTTGAAATTCGTGATTGGGGATTCGTTGCATTATGGCTTGCCGACTTCGGAAAAATTAGACCAACAAGCCATCGACCTCATGCCTTCCGGCAAAGTTCATAATTATTTATACAAAGGTGCCAAAGACCTACGTTTCTTAGATAAATCACTCGATTGGGGTTTTGAAGAGGAAGGAATTTCGAATGGAGCGGCCTATGCCGACTTGGATAATGATGGGGATTTGGATTTGATTTCAAACAATTTAAATGAGCCCGCAGGGATTTACCAAAACAACGCACGCCAATTACTCAAACATAATTTTGTCAAAATCAAATTCAAGGGCGAAGGTGGAAATACCTTTGGAATTGGTGCAAAAGTGATTTTGAAAACGAAGGATGGGCAACAATTGCAGCAGCTGATGCCTACCCGCGGTTTTATGAGTTCGGTAGAACCCACACTTCTTTTTGGAATCGGTGCCTTACAACAAGTGGATTCGTTGATCGTCATTTGGGAAAACCAAAAAATGGAAATCATTAAAAATCCAAAGATCAACCAAACGCTCGTGCTTTCGCAAAAAAACGCGCAAATGAATGTGAAGGATTTTCAGTTCTTCGAACCGGTAAAGCCAATGTTTGAAGAGGTTACCTCCACGATTCCTTTGGGGTACAAACATATTGAAAACACCTATTTTGACTTTAATCGAGAATTATTAATTCCATTCAAAGTGTCTATCGAAGGGCCGAAAATGGCCGTGGGGGATGTGAATGGGGATGGATTAGATGATTTTTATGTGGGGGGAGCTAAGTACCAGGCAGGCCAATTATTCCTGCAAAAAGGGACAGGTTTTGTTCCTTCCAAACAAACAGCATTTTTCGTGGATTCGCTGTATGAAGATGTAGATGCCCTGTTTTTTGATGCGGATGGAGATAAGGATCAGGATTTGTATGTCGTTTCAGGGGGAAATGAGTTTTATGATCAAATGCCGGAGCAATTTGACCGTTTGTACTTAAATGACGGGAAGGGTAATTTCACGCGGGATATGCAGGCATTGCCACCGATGTTTGATAATAAGTCGGTTGTAAGACCTTGTGATTTTGATCGGGATGGGGATATCGATTTGTTCGTTGGGGGCCGCGTCGTCGCATATAGTTATGGAAAATCACCGAGATCTTACCTATTAGTCAATAATGGCAAGGGGAAATTTAAAGACGTGACTGTCGCGCAAGCGCCTGATTTACGTGAGGCGGGGATGATTTCGGAGGCGATTTGGTCAGATATCGACCGGGATGGCGATCAGGATTTGACCGTGGTAGGGGATTGGATGCCGATAAAAATGTTTGTCAATAATTCGGGGAAATTCACGGCCTTGGAAAATGGCTTGGAAGAATTTACGGGTTTTTGGTCTGGTATCACATCTGGAGATTTCGACCGGGATGGCGATGTGGATTTTGTGGTAGGAAACCTCGGTACGAATACGAAATTGCGTAAATCGCTCGATGGGAAATTGAAAATGTACATCAAGGACATCGATAAAAACGATACCAAAGAACATATCATCGGCTATAGCCGCGGGGATGATTGGTATCCAATTAATAGTAAGGACGAAATGGGTAAGCAGATGCCTAGCATTATCAATAAAAAATATACGAATTATAAAGAATTCGCCGGAAAGAGTTTAGCTGAATTATTTAATGAAAAGGAATTGGAGGGCGCTGAAGAAAAATTGATCAATACCTTTGAATCTGTTTACCTTGAAAATATCGGAGGCGGTAAATTTAAGATGAGCGCATTGCCTAGTTTAGCCCAAGTGTCCAAAATTATGGT
>CANFVE010000041.1 GCA_947450365.1 Cytophagaceae bacterium | reverse complement strand
TTGACCAATAATTAGAAGAGGCCATAGGTAAAAAAGTCCGAAGAACTCATTGCCTTCCAGCCTTCTAATAAAAGGATATAAATCGACGCATGCTGCGTCTCAAACTTTGGCAAACCTATAGGATTGCCAAAGGAATGGCCTCCGGACTATTCCCACCATTCATTTGTCCATCCTATTTATTTTCCTAACTTGCAATTCTTTGAGTTACCCATGTACAAACAGTTTTTACTTATTCTATTTTTCTGTTTCCTTTCGTTGCTTTCCCACGCCTCGATCATCATTCATTTTTTACACCCAAAAGAAATTCACCCCTATCGACTCGATTTAACCAAAAATCAGCTCGAGAGATTAAACCCCAACGGGCAATGGGAATTCGCCCACAATATCTCTATCGATCCTACTAATCCCCTCGAACTATTAGACGAATCGTTTTTTTATTATTTGCCGAGTGAAAAAGCATCTGTCCTTTATTTTTTCCAACATTGCACAAACAAAGTCTTTACCCTAGACCTTAATTCCTTCCAATTTAAACGCATCGATCGCACCTATTATCGAGGCGATAATTGTTATGCCTACCGATTTTTAGCTCATAACACGATTTATTCCCTCGGTGGTTATGGATTTTGGCGGTCAAATAACCACCTAATCAATTTTGAGAAAAAGTCAGATGAATGGGAGGCCATTAATACTTTCGGTGCGCCATCAAAAGGAATTTTTCGTGGATTTTCGGGCTATATCCCCGAACGAGAAGAAATTATCACTTTCTCCAATTATTACCACAATGTGGCCGAGGATTTTGGGAAGTTTGTACTTGACCAAGGAATTTATAAATTTTCCTTTTCCAATAAAACCTGGACCAAAGTCGATGAAATTTCCCTCGAACCCCTAAAAACCTTACTGGCAAATTTGGAACAAATTCAACGTCAGGATACTTATTTTTCAGGTAAATACTTTGTCTTTCAAATCATTGAACAAAACGGTGTCCGAGCCTTTTATTTTGTCGACGCCCGTACCCTAGCTGTTTCTAAATTCGAAGATGCATCAATGGAATTTGCACGATTTTCACTTGTCAATGTCGACGAAGGAAGTCGCCAAGTCTACCGCTCAGGCAAATACATCGTAAATTATTTTGCCCATGCCAATTTAAGTCCCGAAAAGCGCATCTTAAAAGTGGATATGGACGAATTAGCCAAACGAGCTGTCTTCATTGGCTACCTAACCGATAAACCTTGGTATTTGTCCTTTTGGTTTCGAGGTTTCCTTGTCTTAACTATTTTCGCCGGTGCCCTTAAACTTGTCTTCAATAGAAAACTTTTCTTTTCGACATCAAAACCCATTAAAAAAGTTGTTGCATTTTCACCTGAAATTTTGGACGATCAAAGCAAACATCTCATTGTTGTTTTGCTAAATCATGTGGACCAAGAAGGCATCGATGTCAATACCATTACCGATTTATTAGGCTTAAGCCTGCTTTCTCCCGATGCCCAACGCTATAAACGAAGTGCCCTCATCAAAGAACTAAACGGTAAATTTGCCCTGATTACGCATAGCAATCAAACCATCCAGCGCATCGATTCATCCCTGGACCGCAGACAAAAACGCTATATCCTAGACCCGAATACAATCGAAATCCTAAAAAAAATCAAGTAGCGGAATTGCAGTGTTCGCAAATTCCCTGAATAAGTAAATTACTCTCGTGCTTAATGAACTTCGAAGGCAATGGGATACTCGGTATAATCACCGTTTCCAAACAAATCGTCTGTCCACAGCTTTGGCATTTAAAATGCACATGATCATGCTGATGCACATGTTCCCCCTGATGACATAATTCTTTGCAAAGCGCATATTTGGTGCTGCCATGATCATCCAATACTTTATGAATGAGGCCTTGTGTCAAAAAACTTTTCAAGGTCCGATAAATCGTCACCCGATCAAATTGCGCACTCAGCGATTGTTCAATATCATATTGACTCAACGCATAATCCACCGCCTGAAAAGCGGAAAGCACCTCGGTCCGACAGGCCGTAGGACGTAAATTAAAATCCGCTAAACTCAATTTTGAATGCGCCATGCTTGTTTATCCTTGCAAATGATCCGTTTGCAATTTGACCATTTTTTGATAAATCCCCTGTTTTTTTGCCATCAAAATTTCATGGGTTCCCGCTTCCACAATCTTCCCTTGTTCCATGACGAGTATTTGATCAGCGGAACGAATCGTCGACAAACGATGCGCAATAATCAAACTGGTCCTGTTTTTCATCAATTCCTCCAAAGCCGATTGTACCCACTTTTCCGATTCCGAATCCAACGCACTGGTCGCCTCATCTAATAACAACAAATGTGGATTTTTTAAAATCGCCCGGGCAATCGCAATCCGCTGCCGTTGACCGCCTGATAATTTCACACCCCGCTCACCCACCAAGGTATCCCACTTTTCAGGAAAAGCCTCAATAAACTCTTTGGCATAGGCCAATTCCGCCGCTTGATGGATTTCTTCCTCGGTTGCATCCGGCTTCCCATAGGCAATATTTTCACGGATACTGCCACCGAACAACAATACCTCCTGTGGTACCAAAGCCACCATTTTTCGCCAAGTCAAGACATCTAAATCCTGAATATTTTGTCCTCCCATCCTAATAATCCCTGCACTTGGCTGGTAAAAACGCATCATGAGCTGAGCTAATGTTGATTTTCCCGTTCCGGAAGTTCCCACAATCGCCACTTTTTGGCCAGGCTCAATCGTAATCGAGATTCCTTTTAAAATCTCCACCGATGGCCGGCTCGGATACGAAAAATGCACATCCTGAATCTCAATTTTCCCAAATTCTATCGAAGGCTTCGCTTCTTTCACTGTCACATCCATCTCCGACGGATCCTCTAATATCTCCAAGATCCGATCAGATGCCCCAATCGTCTTTTGCAGTTGCGCATAAATATCGCCCAATCCCCCCACCGAACCGCCAATAAACGCAGTGTAAAAAATGAACGTCAATAAATCCGCCAATATCAAATCCCCCTGCGCCACCAAGCGCGCCCCAAACCAAACCACTCCCACAATTCCTCCAAACAACGCGAAAATGATAAAACTCACAAACCCCCCGCGCAAGGTCGCCGCCTTCAAAGCCTCCTGCAAGACTTTATTCAAGGATTTGGTATATCGATTCACCTCAAATTGCTCATTCGTAAAGGCTTTCACCGCCTGAATCGACTGAAAAGTTTCCTCCACAATGATGTTTGTATTCGCCAATTCATCCTGCGCCTTCTTCGAAATTTTCCGAATAAACTTCCCAAATACAATCGCCGAAATCACTAAAACCGGGAATGTGGCCAACATAAACAAGGTCAATTTCCAAGACAAATAGGTAATCAACGAAACCCCGGCCACCAACGTAAAAATTTGCCTAAAAAATTCCGCCAAAGTAATCGATAACACATCCTGCAACTGCGTGATATCCGACGTAATCCGACTCATCAATTCTCCCACCCGACGCTTCTCAAAATGAAAAATAGGTAAGGTGATGATTTTCGCATACAAGGTTTGACGCACATCCCGCATCGCCTTTTCCGACACCTGTGCAAACGTATAAATCCTAAAAAAAGACAGAATCGCCTGGAGAATTAAAATCCCAAAGAAAAAAATCGTCACCTCATTGATCTGATATTTCGATTTCCCCTCAATCACCTTCGTCATCTCACCGATTAACAACGGAAAACTCAAGGTCGTCATATTCGACAAGACCAAAAAAACCATCCCCAACACAAAAGTCCATTTGTATGGAACCACGAATTGGAAGATTTTCATCGCTTTCGACAAGGATTCCTTCGTTACTTTTACAGCATCTTTCGGTTCTACCCCCGCGCCAAATGTATCTTTTCTTTTTGCCATTTTATTCCTTGAGTGGTTTACCTCGATATCCAGAAGCTAAAAACAATTTGTTCGCTTCTTGATTCGACATTAATTTCGGTAGGCTTATTTTGGGGTTTTGTGCCATATATTGATTCACAATTACCCAGCCAAGCCAACGACCAATCGACCCAGGACAAGCCGGACCTATTTCAAGTGTCTTCGGCCGCTCACCCAAATATTTCGTCTTAGTAACCTCATCTTTTTTGAACAACAACGATTGATCAATAAAATGTTCCCAAACCTCCCCTTGAAATGCATTGGATTCCGCTAATTCCTGTGTCGTATAGCCGAATAATAGCGTATCTGCTATATTCGGTAAAACCTTCTTCGTGAATGCGTAGCTTTTCCCATACCAAATCATATCACTTAACAGCGTATGATCCTCCGGATTTTGCTGATTGAAAAATGCTGAATATTGTAAGATTACCTGCCCAACCAAGGCCTTGGGTTCTAATTTTCGAATTTGATAATCATATATATTAGGGGGCATATACAAGCCCTTTTTGCCCATGAAAAAATCTAATCCAATGATAATCAGGCTGTCTGTCACCACCATATTTTGAGCAGAAAATTCAGCACTTAGACCTCCAAAACCTGAAAATACGGTTCTGATTTTAGGAGTTTTGGTTTGCGGAAATTCATCAAAGATTCGTTGGAATGCCGCCGTTAATTCCCGCTCCAATCGGTCCCCACCATAGAAATTCGCCTCTTGGCTTTGTAAATAAAATGTGCGTAAAGCCGGATTTTGAAATAGACTAAACAAATCTTTGGCTAAAAATGGAATTTTTTCCGGGGGACATTGAAAATAGCCCACCGTAATTTCCGGATGCTTTTTTAATAGGCTATCGACCGTTTGTACGTTTTTAGCCTCGGCTAATAATCGGTCCACGCGGACAAAATCCAATTGGATCTTAGTCACGGACTTTTCGGCCTTCTCCTTTTTTTGACAGGCACCAACCAATACCCCCACGAAAATCAACCAGGGAAGAAATTTCATTCAGCTAAACGGGCTAAAATTTCCTTCAAGGACTTGATTTTATTTTCCGCATCCGATAATTTTTGTCGTTCGCGTTCCACTAAATCAGCTTTGGCGTTTTGCACAAATTTCTCATTGGCTAATTTCGCTTCTACCGATTTTTTAAATCCTTCCAAATAAGCCAATTCCTTTTCCGACTCCGCCTTTAACTCCTCGGGATCTTGATCTTTCGCCAATGGCACAAAAAACTGATCCGACTTTACCACAAAGGTCTGCGCATCCGCCAAGGTCTCCTGACTAAATACGATTGATTCCAAATTGGCCAATTTCACCAAAATCGCCTCCAATGCCGCGTAGGCCTCCGGATGCGCTGTTTTAATGTTCAATGACAGTGCTAATTTGGGGGATAATTGATTCGAATTTCGAATTTCACGAATCTTACTAACCACCTCAAATGCCTGATCGAAGGATGCTATTAATTCGGCATCCACCGGCTGTGCGATTGGGAATTCAGCCCGACAAATACTTTCATGTGCACCTCTCGTATCAATCGCCTGCCAAATTTCTTCCGTAATAAAGGGCATATAAGGGTGCAATAAACGCATCAATTGGTCAAATAATCCCAAGGCCTGATCCAATGTCTCCTGGCGAATGGGGGTCTGATAAGTGGGTTTAATAATCTCTAAATATTTTCCACAATAATCATCCCACACCAAATTGTAAATAATTAATAAGGCATCCGAGATTCTGAATTTTCCTAGTTGATCCTGTACGTCGACAAGGGTCTGATTTAATTTCGCCTGAAACCACTGAGTGGCTAATGCATGCTCGTCCAATGGAGCTCCTGCTTCCACCTCCAGGCCTTTCAATAAGCGAAAGGCATTCCAGATTTTATTCGAGAAATTCCGGCCTTGTTCGCATAATTTTTCGTCGAACAACAAATCATTTCCAGCCGGGGCCGAAAACAACAATCCCGAACGAACCCCATCTGCACCAAATTTTTCAATTAATTCCAAAGGATCCGGTGAATTACCCAGAGATTTCGACATTTTGCGCCCCTGTTTATCCCGTACGATTCCCGTTAAATACACATTTCGGAAAGGTAAATCTCCCCGCCATTCATAACCCGCCATGATCATCCGCGCCACCCAGAAAAATAAAATATCGGGCCCTGTTACGAGGTCATTCGTCGGATAATAATAGGAGATCTCTTCATTTTCCGGGTTTTCAATCCCATCAAATACTGAAATCGGCCATAACCAAGAGGAAAACCAGGTGTCCAATACATCCGGGTCTTGGGTTAAATCATCTTCGATCAACGCATACAATTGGTATTTGTCACGGGCAATCCGAAGAGCTTCTTTTTTGTCCTTGGCCACAATGACCGTACCGTCTTCGAGGTAGAAAGCAGGGATTTGTTGGCCCCACCACAATTGCCTCGAGATACACCAATCCCGCACATTTTCCATCCAAGAACGATACGTGTTTTTGAATTTAGCTGGGTGCAATTGGATGTCATCATTCATCACATGATCCAAAGCCGGTTTGGCTAATTCCTCCATTTTGAGGAACCATTGCAAGGATAACTTGGGCTCAATGACCGCTCCCGTCCGCTCGGAAGTTCCCACAGAGGACTTATATTCCTCCGTATGAACTAAATATCCTTCTTCGGTCAATTGCTTCACGATTCGTCTCCGCGCATCAAATCGATCCACGCCCACAAAAAGAACGGCTTTTTCATTTAGAGTTCCATCATCATTCAAAATATCGATGACGGGCAATTTATGTTTTAAGCCTAATTCATAATCATTTAAATCGTGTGCGGGTGTCACTTTGAGACATCCCGTTCCAAAATCCAATGTCACATATTCATCCGGAATGATGCTGATTTCTCGATCAATTAATGGAATTCGGACTTTTTTTCCATGCAAATGTACATAGCGTTCATCGGCCGGATTCACACAAATCGCGGCATCTGCCATGATCGTTTCAGGGCGGGTCGTGGCGATTGTCACATGTCCTGAGCCATCCACGAGGGGATATTGGATGTGGTATAATTTTGCCTGAACGTCTTTGTGAATCACTTCTTCATCGGACAGAGCTGTTTTTCCCTGCGGATCCCAGTTGACCATCCTGACCCCCCGATAAATCAAGCCCTTATTGTACAATCGAACAAATGTATCAATTACCGCCTGGTACAAAGAAGGTTCCATCGTGAAACGCGTCCGATCCCAATCACAGGAAGCACCTAATTTTTTTAACTGATCCAGAATGATTCCGCCGTATTTATCCTTCCATTCGAAGGCATGGGTGAGGAATTCTTCCCGACTAATATCTTTTTTCTCAATGCCTTTTTCCTTCAACATCGCCACGACTTTCGCCTCCGTGGCAATCGAGGCATGGTCCGTTCCCGGTACCCAGCAAGCTTCTTTGCCTTCCATGCGCGCCTTGCGAATCAGAATATCTTGAATCGTATTGTTCAACATATGGCCCATGTGCAACACTCCCGTTACATTTGGCGGAGGGATAACAATCGAATACGGTTCCTTATTTGGATTGGGCTTGGAGGCAAATACCTTATTCTCTAACCAAAATGCGTACCATTTTTGTTCGATTTCTTGCGGCGCGTAATTTTTTTCAATCATGAAGCTTCTGCGAAATGTATCTTGCAAAGATAATTGATTTCATTCAAAGCATGCGGTGGATTTTTAAAACAATTCGATGTAATTTCGGGTTCTGAAGCAAAATTAACGAATGGGATTTTTACTCTGGTTGCTGACTTTTTTGGGAATGGAGGGCATGGCTTGGCTCATACATAAATACATCATGCACGGCTTTATGTGGCGCTGGCATGAATCTCACCATGTACATCACAAAAATCCCTTGGAAAAAAACGATTTGTTCTCCGTGGTGTTCGGGATTGCCTCTACGATAACCATCGTGATGGGAGCTGAAATTCCTACGCTTTGGCCGCTGTTTCCAATCGGTTTGGGCATTGCCACCTATGGCTTGTTTTATTTTGTCTTTCATGATATCATCGTGCACCGACGAATCAAAATCAAATACAAAGCCACCAGTCGCTACATGAAACGCATCATGAAAGCCCATTATGTACATCATGAAGTACATACCAAAGAGGGAGCCGAAGCCTTTGGTTTTCTCTATGCGCCTAAAAAATTCGAATAAATCTTAAGAAACGAAGCCTACGCCAACGGTCGAATTGGAGAATTCATCTATCAAAATAAATGCTCCATTAGCCGGATTATCCGCATATTGATCCGCATGAATAGCTTGAGCGGTTCGTAAGGAAATTCGGCCTATTTCATTTAATTTCAAGGAATCCACGTTTTCTGTCGAAGTTTGTGCCACCACATCCAATCGCTCCGTGATTTGAGAAATTTTGGCTTTTGTGATGTGAATGCCGTGTTGCAATAAATAGGTTTTTCCGGCGCTGAGGGCTTGGTGGTCGAGCCAGCAAACCTGGGCAGAAAAATCTTTCAATTGCGGGGCCATTTCCTCCGAGGCTTTGACTAATGTATTTCCTCGCGAAATATCGATGTCCGTACTCAAGGTAATCACTACGGAATCGCCGGCTTCAGCTTTAGAGAGTTTTTGATCGAATTTCTCGATGCTTGCGATGGTACTTTCTTGGCCCGTGGGCAATACCCGTATTGCATCTCCCACCTGAAACGTTCCCGAACTGATTTTTCCAGCATATCCCCGAAAATCATGGTAGGCTTCTGTCATGGGACGAATGACGAATTGAACTGGGAAACGAGCAGCCGCTTTCGACTGGGTTTCCGCAAACTCAAAGGCTTCTAATTCGCCTAAAAGCGTGTTTCCTTGATACCAAGGCATGTGTTCCGCAGCTTGTGTGATATTTTGACCATACAAGGATGAGATAGGTAAAAAGCTGATTTCTTGGCCCTCAAAGGTCGTTTGAGCGATTAATTCGGTCAGACTATTTTGAATGGATTCGAAGGTGGATTGTTGGTATTGCACCAAATCCATTTTATTGATACAAATAATCACTTTCGGAATGCGCAATAAACACGCGATCGATAAGTGGCGGGCGGTTTGTTCGACGACGCCTTGTCTCGCGTCCACTAAAATCAACGAAACCTTTACATTCGAAGCACCGGTGACCATGTTTCGCGTATATTCGACGTGGCCGGGGGTATCTGCGATGATGTATTTGCGCGTCGGGGTAGAAAAATAAATATGGGCGACGTCGATGGTAATGCCCTGTTCCCGCTCGGCGATGAGGCCGTCTGTAAGTAAGGACAAATCCAAAAAGTCCAATCCCTTCCGCTTGGATGCACTTTCGAGGGCTTCGATTTTATCTTTGGTTATCGAATTTGTTTCGTATAATAAACGACCGATTAGGGTACTTTTCCCATCATCTACTGAACCGGCGGTGGCTATGCGTAAAATATCCATATTCTTGTCTCGCGCTAATTAAAAATACCCTTGTTGTTTTCTTTTTTCCATGGCGGCCTCCGACCGTTTGTCGTCGATCCGCGCGCCTCGTTCTGAGATTTCTGCCGACAAGATTTCTTCGATAATCACATCAATATCGACCGCATTTGACGCCACAGCAGCCGTACAGGTCATATCGCCCACGGTTCTGAATCGGACTATGGCTTCAAACGGAATTTCATCCGCCTCTTTATTCAGATGTTCTGAGTCCGCCCAAAGCATTCCATCGCGTTCGATGACTTGTCGCTGGTGAGAAAAATAGATGCTAGGTATTTCCATGTGTTCTTCATTGATGTAGTTCCAAACATCAAGTTCAGTCCAATTGGAAATCGGAAATACACGCACATTTTCACCCACGGATATACGTCCATTCAGCATATCAAACAATTCTGGGCGTTGGCGTTTGGCATCCCACTGGCCAAAATCGTCACGTACGGAAAAAATACGTTCTTTGGCACGTGCTTTTTCTTCGTCGCGCCGCGCACCACCGATGCATGCGTCAAATTTAAATTCTTCGATGGTATCTAATAACGTGACGGTTTGAAGCACATTTCGAGAGGCATATTTGCCTGATTCTTCTTTCACTTTTCCTTGGTCGATGGAATCTTGTACGTATCGCACGATTAGTTCGGCACCCGTTTCTTTGGCGAGCCAATCTCGGAATTCAATCGTTTCGGGAAAATTATGACCCGTGTCAATGTGGACCAGAGGAAAAGGGATTTTTCCTGGGAAAAAGGCTTTTTGAGCTAATCGGACAAGCGTAATGGAATCTTTCCCCCCGGAAAATAGGAGGGCTGGTCGTTCGAATTGCGCGGCCACTTCTCGCATGATGTAGATGGATTCATCTTCCAGTCGGCGCGGAAAATTTCCTATTTTGTCCTGAATGCTTGTTTTTAGAGTACTCATATTTTTCAATTAGGCGTGTAATCCACATTCTTTTTGGGAATTTTCCCACCACCATCGGCCTGCCCGAGGATGTTCTCCCTCCGCAATAGCCCGTGTACAAGGTGCGCAGCCGATGGACACGAATCCTTTCTTGTGTAGGGGATTTTGGGGGATTTTATGTGTGTTTAAATAGCTTTCTAAATCGGCAAAAGTCCAATCAATCAAGGGATTGAATTTAATAATTTTTTTGGCCTCATCCCATTCGAGCATCGGCATGGATGACCGAATGTCCGATTGTTCCGCGCGCAAGCCCGTGATCCAAACCTGGGCTCCTTCAAGGGCCCGATTGAGCGGTTCGATCTTTCGGATAAAACAGCATTCTTTTCGGTTTTCAACGGATTGGTAAAATGAATGAAAGCCTTTTTGGGCAACTAATTCTTCCGTTTTTTGGGTATCTGGAAAATACGTTTTTAGGGCTATTCCGTATTTTTTGGTGGTTAAATCGATGAGTTCGTAGCTTTCTTGAAATTGTCTACCTGTGTCCAATGTAAAAATTTCGATATCCAATGACCCGTTTGCGATGGCATGCGTAATCGCTTGATCTTCCTGGCCAAAAGAGGTCGAAAAGACAATCCTTTGCCCGGCGAAATGATTCCTCAATTGGCTCAATCGATCAGCCAAGGAAAGGTTTTTCAGGGATTTTTCTAGGTCTGCTACCAGCATGCTTGGGAAATTTTTGACAAAAATACATATTGTCTATTGAATTACTATACTAAGCGTTGAAAATTTTATTTTCTCTCAAAAGGAAAGAAGTAAAACTTTTGTAAATTGAATCAGGTTTAGGACATAATGCGCTCAGGATCGGAAATTTTATTGGATATGTGGGATCAAGGGGATGGGGATTGCTTGGATTTTAAGAATCTGAGGAATTTGGTGCGTCATGGGGAGGGTCAGCGCTTGGAGTTTAAGATGAAGGTGAAGTTTCCTGAAAAAATTATCAAGGAGTTGGTGGCCTTTGCGAATTCGGATGGGGGTCATTTGTTTGTGGGAGTGGGGGATGAGGGCCAGTTGGAAGGCTTGAAATTTGCGGAGGAGGATCAGTTTTTATTGGAGCGGGCGATTGATAAATATTGTTTTCCGGCTTTTTCGTATCGGGTGTATCCGGTGGCTTTGGAAAATGGAAGAAAGGTGTTGGTGTATCAGGTGTACGAAAGTGTGGATAAGCCGCATTTTGTTCAGTTAGATGGGGAAGATCAGCCGCATTGTTATGTTCGGGTGAAGGATCGGACGGTGCAGGCGAGTAAGGAGATGAAGCAGATATTGCGCAGGGAGCATCAGGATGGGATTTCGTTTTCGTATGGGGATTCGGAAAGGTGGTTGATGGATTATTTGCGGGAGCATGGGACGATTACGTTGCAGGAATTTGCTAGTAAATTAGCGTTGCCGATTTGGTTGGCATCGCGTAAATTGGTGTTATTGGTATTGACAAAGGTGTTGAAGGTAGAGCCACGGGAATCAGAGGATTTATATTCATTGATATGAGGATTACAGTAGTCATTTTTGTTTTGTTGGCCTGGGGTTGTTCGAAATCTTCGATGGATCCTTCGTCCACACCTGCTCCTCAGACGGCGGTGTTGGGATCATTTGATTTGTTGCAGGATAAGGTGCTGACGCCAAGTTGCGCTACAGCCGGATGTCATTTATCGGCCACTGATCCGTCCTTTGCTCAGCACGGTTTAGTGTTGGCTAAAGGTCAATCCTATGTCAATTTGATCGGGGTTACGCCTAAAAATTCGGTGGCGGTAGCCAATAAGATTTTTCGTGTGAAGAAATTTTCTTCGGCTGAAAGTCTGCTCTATCATAAATTAAATTGGGACCAAAGCCATCACGTCATGGCGAATTATGGTGCGCCGATGCCATTGGGAGGCAAACCGGTGAGTAAGGGTCAATTGGATTTCGTTCAAAAATGGATTGAAGCCGGAGCCCCAGAAAAGGGCGAGGTGGTCGATGCGAAATTATTGGATGATACGACGCCTAGTTTCGTGGAGCCTACCGATTTTGTTGCTTTAGATCCGCCGCTTAAGGAGGGGAAGACTGGTTTACAATTGAAAGTAGATCGTTTCATCGTCGCCCCGAATTTTGAACGCGAATTATTTGTTCGGCGCTCCCTAAATAATGCAGAACCCATCTACGTCAATCGGATTAAGCTTAAATCCCGATCGAATTCGCACCACATGGTCTTATACGATTATCGGTCAAAAACAGCTTTGCCCACGCTTGATGAAATGCGCGATCTTCGGAATTTAGACAACTCGCTAAATATTACGACAGTCATTCAGATGTCGAACCACATATTCTTAGGAGGTGGTACGGATCCAAATTCGGATTATACCTTTCCGGAGGGAACGGCCTTACTTTTACCTGCGAATGCGTCCATCGATTTGAATCCGCATTATTTTAATAAGACAAAGGATAATTTGTATGGCGAAAATTATGTCAATTTATATACGGTTCCGGCAGCCCAAGTGAAAAAAGTGGTGAATATGATTGATTTTAATAACACCTCCTTTTCGTTGCCGGCTAATCAGACCACGGTTATTACGAAGAGTTTCTCGTTTGACACAGATGTGGCGATTGTGTCGCTGACTTCCCATACCCACGAGCGAGGAAAATTATTCCAAATAAAGATCAAAGGCGGTACGCGTGATGGGGAAATTATCTATGAAGATACCGATTGGTCGCATCCAAAGGTGATTAATTATGCCCAACCCATCGTGTTGAAAAAAGGCGAGGGATTGACCTCTGTGGTGACTTATGTGAATAATACCGCAAAAACCTTGGGTTTTGGCCTCACTTCAGAAGATGAAATGGACATCATATTCGGCTACTATTACAGCCTTTAAGGGCTTGCTGCTCAGTGCCTTAAAAGACCTCGCCTAAGAAAATTCAAAAAGCCTATTTGATATATCAAAATTGAAGGTATATTTGCCTCCGCTTCTTGAAATATGTCAAGAAATCGACGTAAAATAGTACAATTATTTGCAAAATTTGGATTCTAACGGCAAACCCTTTTTGATTGGATAAATTTTTACCCTCCCAAACGAAATAATGGAACAAAAACATAAAAATAAATTTTCCGCGGCCGGACTTTTAGTGGCTATGGGAATCATTTACGGAGATATCGGGACTTCTCCTTTGTATGTCATGCAAGCGGTAATTGACAAGGAACCCATTAACTCGATGACTGTTTTGGGTGGATTGTCTTGTATCTTTTGGACATTGACCTTGCAAACGACTCTTAAATATGTGATATTAATTTTGCGTGCGGACAATAAAGGGGAGGGTGGAATTTTTGCCTTGTTTGCGTTGGTTCGTCGGCATGCCAAATGGCTAACCTTACCAGCGATTATCGGGGGTGCGACTTTATTAGCTGACGGGATTATCACCCCACCCATTTCCGTAGCCTCTGCCGTAGAAGGATTGAAAATGCTTCATCACAAAGACGGAACGCCTTTTGTCACGGATACAGTTCCTCTGGTCATCATCATATTAACGGTCTTATTTTTATTTCAAATCTTTGGAACGAAGGTGGTTGGGAAGTTTTTTGGCCCGATTATGTTGCTTTGGTTTTCGATGCTCGGGGTAACGGGATTATTATGGATCCAACAAGATTGGTCTATTCTTCGCGCCATTTCACCGGTGTATGCTTGGGAATTATTAACGACACATCAAGCAGGAAGTGCTGGTTTCTGGACATTGGGAGCTGTTTTCTTATGTACAACGGGTGCTGAAGCATTGTATTCTGACCTAGGCCATTGCGGTCGGGGTAATATTCGTGTATCTTGGATTTTTGTTAAAATTGCTCTTTTGCTTCAATATTTTGGTCAAGGAGCTTGGTTGCTTGCGAATCAAGGCGCATTACTTAATGGACGTAAACCCATTTTTGAATTATTGCCTCGCGAGTTTCTTTTTTCCGGGATTATGGTGGCCACGGCCGCAGCGGTCATTGCTTCGCAAGCATTAATTTCTGGATCATTTACCTTGATTTCGGAGGCGATTCGCTTGAATTTTTGGCCGAAGGTACGCTTGATTTATCCATCGGACCAAAAGGGTCAATTGTATGTTCCTTCGATCAATGTGCTCCTGTGGATGGGATGTGTTGGGGTAGTTTTGTGGTTCCGTGAGTCCACCAATATGGAGGCGGCGTACGGCTTAGCGATTACGTTGACCATGTTAATGACGACATCTTTGATGGCCTATTATTTGCACATCAAAAAGGTCGATATGTGGTTTATCCTTCTTTTCCTTGTGGTCTATGTTTCCCTGGAAGGGTCTTTTTTGGTAGCGAATCTTCAAAAATTCACCCATGGCGGTTATGTGTCCTTGTTCATCGCAGGTGTTATTATTTTAGTCATGTGGGTTTGGTTCCGTGCCTCTCGGATTAAGAATAAATTGACCGAATATGAAAAATTGGCCGATTACATCGAGCCTTTGAAAGACTTGAGCAAGGATGAAACGATTCCAAAATATGCGACGCATTTGGTTTTTATGTCGAATGCAGGTCGAGTAACGGATATTGAATCGAAAATCATTTATTCGATATTCCAACGACGCCCAAAGAAAGCGGATATCTATTGGTTTGTCCACGTGGACACCCTCGATGAACCTTATACCATGGATTATAAGGTGACCGTTATCGAGCCAGATGATATCATTAAAGTGAATTTTAAATTAGGTTTCCGGGTGGAACAAAAAATCAATTTGTACTTTCGCAAAGTCGTAGAAGAAATGGTTTCTCGGGGTGAGGTGGATATTACTTCGCGCTATAAATCATTGAACGAGCAAAATGTAATCGGTGATTTCCGCTTTGTGGTATTGGAGAAATTCCTTTCTTTCGACAATGAATTGCCTTTATTAGATCGAATGGTCATGAAAGCCTATTTCTTTGTGAAACAATTTACTCCCTCAGAGGATAAATGGTTTGGCTTGGATAGTGATGCGGTGAAATTGGAGAAGGTTCCATTGATCATTAAGCCGGTCTCTAAATGTAATTTACGTCGAATCGATTAATATGAGCACGATATTTACCAAAATCATCCATCGGGAAATCCCTTGTCACCTCATTGCGGAGGATGATCGTTTCATGGCATTTTTAGATGTGATGCCGCTGGTGGAAGGGCATACCTTGGTGATTCCCAAACAAGAAATTGATTATATCTTTGATTTAGATCCCGAGCTATTGGGTGATTTGATGAAATTTGCTCAAACAATTGCCCCAGCGATTAAAAAAGCAATTCCTTGCAAGCGGGTAGGGGTGGCGGTGATAGGCTTGGAGGTGCCCCATGCGCATGTGCATTTGGTGCCCATGAATCGGATGGTAGACATTAATTTTTCTCAAGAAAAGCTGAAACCGAGCCAAGAATCCTTAGCTCAAACGGCCGCGCTGATTCGTTCCTTTTTGTAATTATTTCAAAAAGCCTTTGAGGGTATTCATTTCCGTCAGGGGATTCGCTTTCTCGTACACGATGTGATATACCGCGTCGATGATCGGTAATTTAATCTGGTGTTGCTTCGAAATTAAATAAATACTCCGAACCGCATAGTAGCCCTCAGCTATCATGTTCATCTCGATTTGCGCAGATTTTACGGAATAGCCCCGGCCAATCATATTTCCAAAGGTTCGATTCCTCGAAAATTGAGAATACGCAGTCACTAATAAATCCCCCAAATAGCCAGAATTATTCAAATCGCGGTTTACCTTGGGATATACGGCATCCAAAAAGAGTTTGATTTCTTGCATCGCGTTGCTGACTAATACCGCTTGGAAATTATCTCCAAAACCAAGGCCGCGCGTAATTCCACAGGCCATGGCGATGATGTTTTTAATGACGGCACAATATTCCACGCCATATAAATCTTCGATCGCGTTGGCCTGGAGAAATCGACAATTCAATAAATTCGCGAAGGATTGCGCCACGTCAAGACTCGGGGAGGCAATGGTCAAATAAGATTGTTTTTCTAAGGCCACCTCTTCCGCATGGCATGGACCAGCAATCACGCAGGTTTGGCCGATAGGTAAATTAAATTCCCGTTCAATCCAATCCGTTACTAATAGATTTTCTTCGGGAATCATGCCCTTAATGGCCGAAACTATTTTTTTGCCTTCGAAATGTTTTTTATTCAAGTCCTTTAAAGTAGCCGGAATAAAAGCAGCCGGAACGGCCAGAATAATGAATTCAACGCCTTGTAGCGCATCTGACATTTTGCTGTAGGTCTTAACTTTCCGGGGGTTAATGGCTACATCCGTTAAATAACTTGGGTTGTGGTTATATTTTCGAATGAATTCCACATCCGATTTCCGACGAATCCACCACTTGATTTTTACCTGGTTTTCAGAAAGGATTTTTACGAGGGCTGTGGCCCAACTACCTCCACCGATTACCGCAATCTGTTTTGGAATCTTCTTTTTTAATTCTTCTAAATTCGTCATCCTGCAAAATTACCTTTAAAATTAAAATTAAACGGAAAGATGAAGTTTTTTTCCCAAATTTGTCAGAATAAACCTATTGAAACCATGATGAAAATTACCTGGGTAAGCATTTTGCTTCTGTGTTATGCTGTTGTTTTTGGACAAGCAAAGCCAATTCTTCCCGAACATCCTCGACCTGATTTTGAACGTAGCCTTTGGCAAAATTTAAATGGCGACTGGGAATTTGCTTTTGATGCGAATGATCAAGGAGAAAAGCAATCTTGGTTTAAAGCGGATCAAAAATTCAATCAAATCATTCATGTGCCTTTTCCCTGGGGATCGGAATTGTCGGGCGTCAAAGACGAAGCGGACATTGCTTGGTATCGAAAAAAAATCCAAGTACCCGCTGAATGGAACGGAAAGCGTACGTTTGTGGTGATTGGGGCATCGGATTGGAAAACGGATGTGTATCTGGATGGGCAAAAAATAGGTTCTCATGAAGGAGGATATACGCCTTTTTCGTTTGAATTAAGCAAATTTATCGTGGCCGGGAAGGCGCATTCGCTCGTGATTCGCGTGGATGATAAGCGCCGGATGTTTACGTTATACGGCAAGCAAGGATATGGAAATGCACGTGGAATATGGCAAACCATTTATTTAGAGGCGCGTGGTGCGCAATTTGTGGAAAAAACGAAGGTGGTACCGGATATTGATCGGTCAACGGCAACGTTTCATGTCACATTAGCGGAGGCGGTCAAAACGAATACCGTCGTTCAGGTGTCTTTGGCGAATGGCCAAAAGCTGAATCAGGCCGTGTCAGCGGGTTCGCGGGAAGCTCGGCTCGAATTTTCTTTGGCAAAGGCTCATTTATGGACTTTAGAGGACCCTTTTTTATATGATTACCAAGTCTCAGTGGGCGAGGGTTCGCAGGCGGATCAGGTGAAAGGGTATTTTGGTATGCGAAAAATATCGGTGATGCCTTTGCCTGGGACGACGATTCCGTACATCGCGTTGAATAATAAGCCGGTTTATTTGCAATTGGCCCTCGATCAAAGCTACCATCCGGAGGGTTTTTATACATTCCCGACGGATGATTTTATGCGGGAGGAAATCATGCGGAGTAAGCGAATCGGTTTGAATGGGATACGTACGCACGTGAAAATCGAGGTGCCTCGCAAATTATATTGGGCGGATAAATTGGGCTTATTGGTGATGGCGGATGTGCCTAATTCATGGGGCGAGCCGGATGCGGATATGCGAAAGGAGACGGAGGTGACGTTGCGAGAAATGATTGATCGGGATTTTAATCATCCCTCGATTTTTTCTTGGATTACGTTTAATGAAACCTGGGGCTTGCAATCGGAGGTGTTGGTAAATGGCAAAAAGCGTAAGGTGTATACGCCGGAAACCCAACAGTGGGTGGCCTCTGTCTATCGATTGGCTAAATCGTTAGATGCCACGCGTTTGGTGGAGGATAATTCGATTTGTTGCGGCAAAGGCCACACGGAAACGGATATTCATTCGTGGCATTCGTATTTACCGGGCTATGAGTGGGAGAAATTTATCAAAGAGCAATCGAATAAGACATTTCCTGGAAGTACATGGAATTTTGAGAAGGGTTATGCGCAGGGGGGCCAACCGATGATTAATTCCGAATTCGGGAATGTATGGGGTTATGATGGGAGTACGGGGGATGTGGATTATACTTGGGATTATCACAAGGCGATGAATGTGTTTCGGAATTATCCCAAAATGGCCGGTTGGCTTTACACCGAGCATCATGACGTGATCAATGAGTGGAATGGCTATTATCGCTTTGATCGGACGGAAAAGGAAACGGGTTTGTCGGCCATTGCGCCGGGAATGAGTTTGAAGGATTTGCATGGGCCGGTGTATGTGTCGACGGGGCAGGAAATTGCGTTTGCGGGCAAGGCAGGTCAATCCTTGGCGATTCCGTTGACTCTTTCGATGCTGACGGATGGCCTAGGATTTTCAAAGAATTTGACCTTGAGTTTGGAGTTTTCGGGTCAAAATGCCCTGGGGCAAAAGAAGGTTTGGTGGACGAAAAAAATGCCGTTGGCTTGGACACCTTGGTCGGTGAAGGCCTTGGATTCGCTGAAGATTGTGTTGCCTGAGGATAAATCGTTGAATACCTTAGTGATGCGCGTGGAAGATGCGGCGGGTCAGGTTTTGCATACGAATTTTGTGCATGTGATTGTGGAGGAGGGGCGTGTCCAACCGGCCGATTCGAAACAGCGTGTGGTTTCTTTACCTGTTTCGAAGGTGGCAAAATCGGAATGGTCCAAAAAACAATGGATGGGTGTTTTAGGGAATAAGTTGAATGGGGCAGGGGCTGGATATTTTGAATATGCGTTTCCATGGCCTTCGTTGGCTGCTGCGGAAGTAGACCAAGTGAGCTTTTTTGTAGAGGCGAGTTCGAAGCCGATGTTGGGGAAAGATCAAGCGAATGCAAAGATTGCTGACGGAGACTATATGTTGGGCAAAGGTACCTTTGACCCTAGTAAAAATGTGAATGCTTATCCGCAAACGGATGTAAAAATGAATCCTTCGGTGGTAGAGATTTCGGCGAATGGGATTCATGCTTCGACGGTCGATTTAGCCGACGACCCGGCTGACCATCAGGGAGTTTTATCCTGGTTTTATCAGGCACAAAATCACAAATTAGATGAACCCGGAACGTATGGATATTGGGTGCAATGTGCGGTCCCTCGGGCTGCCATTGAGGAGGCCTCCAAAACGGGTGTTTTACGCATTCGATTGACGGTTCCTGAAGGTTACCCGAATGGTTTGTCGCTATATGGGGATCATTCCGGACGTTTCATTGCGAATCCAAGTATCCTAATTCAGCGAAAATAGAATATCAGAAACCTGAATTTTTTTCCCCTTACCTTTGCCAAACCGGCTAGGATTGGCAAAGGTAGGTTAATTGAGTTTCCAGTTTTTTACATGAATGAGCTCAGGTTTTTGGGGTCCAGTCTGTGTAAAATTGGCATTTTGCAGTTGAATATCTGTCGCCTCAATAACCCGATACGTTTGTTTTGCCTCAATGTCCAAATTCGATAATTGGATATGGTGAATCGGCATTTCAGGTAAACCACGAATCAACAAGCCTGTTTCCGCATCCTTTGCCACCACCCGATCTACAAAAATATTCTTAAACTGCGGAGTTCCCGCATCCACCGGCATCGCCTGAATCACCGGCGTTGCATCGCCATTGCCATAGGTCGCCACCGGATCCTTTCCTTGATAATACATGTCAAATAAAATCGCCTCGCCAGCAATGTTTTTCATCGAAATATCCTGAATAAACACATTCTCCACCACACCCCCACGGCCCCGCGCCGTCTTAAACCGCAATCCCACATCCGTGCCTAAAAATTGGCAATTTGATACAAATAAATCATGTACCCCGCCCGACATCTCACTGCCCACAACCACCCCTCCATGGCCATGGAAAACTACACAATTCTCGATCATAATGTACGCTGATGGCCGCCCGCGTTTACGCCCCTCCGCATCTTTCCCTGATTTCAAACAAATCCCATCATCCCCCACATCAAATCGAGAATTTCTGACCGACACATATTCACACGACTCTATATCAATCCCATCTCCATTTTGGGCAAACCAAGGATTTTT
Source organism: Cytophagaceae bacterium (assembly GCA_947450365.1). Taxonomy (GTDB): domain Bacteria; phylum Bacteroidota; class Bacteroidia; order Cytophagales; family Spirosomataceae; genus Aquirufa. Next base: position 306 of record CANFVE010000041.1, on the reverse strand, counting down.
AACCGTAATATTCTCCACCGTCAAATGTTTGCACAGCAAGGGATGAACGTTCCAAGCAGGCGAGTTTTGAAAAGTCACCCCTTCCAATAAAATCTGCTCACATTCCCTCAAGGAAATCATATTCGGCCGCAAAAATTCTTTAATTTCCTCTGCTTTCGCCTCCGTAAAACCAGCCGCCACGACACCCGGTTGGTCCATTTTCGACCCCTTCAATGCCCGTTCAGTCGGATACCATGTCTCCTTTTTATCATCTAACACCCCACCCGAACGAACCAATTTATCCCATTCTCCCGCCGTTAATTTTCC
>CANFVE010000040.1 GCA_947450365.1 Cytophagaceae bacterium | reverse complement strand
TCATCATTAATGGCACGAGCTGCCTCCGTGGCGATGTATTCATCCGCATCTTGCAATGAATTTGCCACTCGTGGACTCGCTAATCTACGCAATACTAATACCGAAGCGATGCGCAAGGAACGATTAGATGATTTCTGAAGAGCCACGATTGGTTCTTCCTTACCTATCCGAGCCAGTGCCAAAACCGCCGCATGACGCAAATAAAGATCTTGGTCTTGGTTGCGTTCCAGCAAGGCAATTAATTCAGGAATGGCTTTTGTTGATTTTATGCGTCCTAAGGCCTGAGCCGCGAAGAAATTAACGCGAGGGGCTTTTGAACTTAGCAATCGAATCAATTCATTTTCAGCGGGAACATACAATTGATCTCCCAACACCTTCGCCGCCTGTGCTTGGATTTCTGGATCTGTATCCGCTAAATAGGGAATTAATTGTTCACCTAAACTTCTGTTTTTTTCGATCAATTGGCCCATTCCCCACATCCCATGCACCCGAGCTAATTGATTTTCTTTTTGTGCTAAGGCCTTTTCAAACGAAGCATTTTGTCCTCGCTTGGCTAGTTCGAATTGTGCTTTTAAACGAACTCGTTGGTCGCGATAGAACAATAATCCATACAATTGATCCACGGATTGTTTCTCATAATCTTGTTGGATATAGGCTTTTGTTTGCGCGCGTTCGGCTTGTAAATCCTGCTCTTTGGCATCCACATCGATTTTCCAGATGCGACCGTAATTTTTGGTATCCCAACCAAACACCCAATCCGCCGCATACAAGGCCCCTTCCGGACCAAAACGAATTCCTGTAGGTAAAATACCACTCACGACATCCACTTCCGATTTAAAGTCGAAACTAGCTCCTTTTGGTTTTAAATCGAATGACCAAATGTGGGAGTTGCTCGCATTGCCCACAAATTCCACTAAGAAAAATTTATCTGTCCATTTCTTTCCAAGGGCCGTTCCTGGGTTGTATAACATCCCCGTAGGTCCATTGTGGAAATTACGAATCGGAGGAATGATGTAGGCGGCTTGGCCTTCCCAACGAGGCACGAATAATTTTTCATCCATCCAAACCTTATATAAGTTGTTCGTCGGATCCGTATATTTTCCATATTGCCAGTTTGACCGCCATCCCGCATCGGATCCTTCGACCACGTGAACTAAGCGCTCGCTTTCGCCTGGATGATCTCCATCGTTGTCCGAGCTAATTAAATTTCCGTAGTTATCGAAAACAAATTCGTGCGTATTTCGCAATCCCGAAGCATATACCTCAAAATTACTTCCATCGGGATTTGAACGGACGATCACCCCGGAATTTGGGAATTTGTAATTCTTTCCATCTAAGGCCGTGATGTTCGCTCCGATGTCTCCGATTTGCCAATAAATCTTGCCATCCGGTCCCTCCATCACACCTGACATCCCGTGGCCACCGAAACCGATGTGCACGCCATAGCCATGCGAAATGGAAACAGGATTCGTCCAAAGGCCTTTTTTATGCGTATTTTCCAAACGCCATAAATCAGGACCTACCGCGATAAAGGCATCTTTTTTACGCACCAAAATACCCCCGGATACGTCGGTGATTTCGTCGTTAAATCCATTAAATACTCGGGTAGAAATATCGGCAAACCCATCGCCATTTTTGTCTTCAATTTTCCAAATTTCCTCTTTTTCGACAGCCAGGTCCTTCCAATCATGCGAACCGTCGCCATTCAAATCTTTCAACCACTCGTTCTCAGCACTTTTTTCTGGTGCGAAGGTTTTGCGTAAAAAAGCCCGACGGTCTTCCACACTTTGTAAGCCAATCGACTCCGTCATCCAATCCCGATGTCCGCGAATATCGAATTCTGAATTTTTTTGACGATTTGTTCGCGTTAAAAACACAGAACCTTGGTCATCGATGTCCATGGCCACCGGGTCGATGGCTAACGAATCGGATGCCCAGCGTGTCATGACCAAACCTGAAGCCAGTTTAATCGGTGTTTTTTCACGAAGCGCTTGCGCTTTTTCGGCCAGATTATCTTGATCTTCCAAGATGATTTGGAAGGTATCTTTTTCTAATTTGTTCATGCATGAAAAAGTGAGCAATTGGCTCATGCATGCCGCGATAATGAGTTTTTTATTCATGTTGTTAATTTTCTTCGTCCATCATACTACGACGTTGTTTCGCAGCTTGTTTTGTGGTTTTAAATCGGTAATTAAAGGTCAAATTCACTTGGGTCAAACGGCCCTGGCTATCTGCACGTGTATAGAATCCGGTTCCCATCGTTTCAGAACGCATGATTCGAGAACTAAATACATCAAGCACATTCAACGTAAATGTTCCATTCCCATTCATTACATCCTTGCTCGCAGATAGGTCCATCCAAGTCATATAACCACGGGTTCCTTGGGGCGTTTTCTGTGGCGCTTCGTAATTGGCCCGAACTTGTGCGTCAATTCCAGCCCCTAATTTAATACGAGAAGTGTGACGAACAAACCAAGAATAGGTATCTGAGTAAAAATTTGCACTTAAATTTCGTGCATCGGTCACCGCACGGAACAAATTAAGACTTAAATCGGCTTTCCAGGCCTTGTTTAGATTATATGAACCGGTCATTTCGGCACCCATCGATTGCATGTTGGAGAAATTATACGGCAAGCGTTTACTGTAACCATTCGCGTCCACAGTCCGGATTTGATCGATTTTTCCTGTCGTATTCCGATAATAGAGCGATGTACTAATACTTCCATTCGCTAAAAATTTCAAATGCCCGAAATCAAAGGAATCCGTGAACTCGGGATTTAAGTCGGGGTTTCCAGAGAAATAGTTCCGGTTGTCAGAATAGGTTACAAATGGACTTAATTCATTGTATGTAGGCCGACGAACCCTTCTCGAATAGCCCAATTGGAACGAACTTTCTGGATTCACCGTATAGGTCAAATGCGCGCTGGGGAATAAATTCGCGTAATTTCTTGGATTCTTTTCTTTGGTTTGCACTAATTCCGTTTGAATGTCCGTCAACTCGCCACGAATCCCGAATTGATAGGAGAATTTATTCACCTTATTACCTAAAATGGCGTAGGCCGCAGAAATATTCTCGGTGTAGACAAATTTATTTTGTAAACCTGGCATGACGGTGAAGATTCCGCTGGGTTGTTTTTCGGTGACGATGTAATCGTTGATCATATCCCGAAAACTTGTACGTAAACCGGTCTCCACTTTCGCATTTTTACCGATTGGGTTCACGTAATCGGCTTGAAGGATCCACTGATGTTCGAATTCATCGTTTAAGGCCTTTTGAATTTTTGAATTTTCAACCCAGGGGCTGCCGTCGGCCTTTTTGCTGACTTGGGTATAAATCTGATCCGATTGTTCCCAATAGTCCAAATAGCGCAAATCCGCGATAAATTCTTTGCCTTTTTTTGCGAAGGATTTTTTAAAGGTTAGGGCGTATTCGGCGTTGGGTTCGGCTTCTTTCTCATCTTGTTGGCGATCTGTGCTCGCATAGATATTTGATAGGCTTTTTTGATAATCATCATAATGGAAGTCTGAAATTCGGCGAACATCGGTACGTCTAAAGATGTAGGAACCGGTTAAAATCGTTTTCTCGTTGAAGAAATAGTCCGCGCCCCCTCGGATGTTATTTACGGCACCGGTGACGTTGTTTGAATTATGTTGTTGGGTATAATTGGTTTGCGTACCTGTATAAATTTCTTGATAGATATTACTTCTACCGGGTGTGCGGCGGTAAAAAAGGCCGTAATTGAGGAAGAAGTTTAATTTATTTTTTCGGTAATTGACAATTGCCGTTCCGCCAAAATTTTCCGGATAGCCCAATGTGGTCTCAAAAGCAGCATTTAACCCTTGATTCGTATTTTTCTTCAGGACGATATTAATGATTCCGGCCATACCTTCCGCTTCGTAGCGGGCGGAGGGGTTGGTAATAATTTCGACTTTATCAATCAGGTTTCCTTGCAGCGAGGATAATCCTCCTCCGCTGATGCCGACCATCGTGGAGGGTTTTCCATCGACTAAAATACGGACGTTTTCGCTGCCTCGGAGTCGGACAGCTCCTTCGCCATCGACCTGGACCGATGGAAGGTTGCCCAAAATTTCAGTGGCGGTGGCGCCTTTATTTGCCAAATCCGTCCCTACGTTAAAGATTCGTTTGTCCAAGGCCAATTCCATACTGGCTTTTTGGCCTTTCACGGTTACTTCCGCGAGGGTTTTGGAGGAGGTATTGATATTGATTTTCCCTAGGGAAATGGTATTTTGATCTTTCGAAATGCGAATATTAGCTTGTTTATAGGCTTCAAATCCTACGCTCTCAATGATGATTTCATAGGTTCCATAGGGCGCTTCGATGGAGAATTGGCCCTTTTCGTTACCAATTCCTCCAGAAATAACTTTAGCAGGTTCACCGCCCATAAGGCGAATGCTGGAGAAGGGTATGATTTCTTGGCTAGTGGTTTCAACGGTTTGTCCGGTAATTTTTCCTTTGGGTCCTACTTGGGCTTGCGCGTTCTGAAAACTAAGAATTACAAAAGAAATAAAAAGGTAGAATGGGTATTTCAAAATATTAGGTTTAAATTAATCTTGTAAACTTAAAAAGAATTTTCGCTTAAAAATATACCCATCTGTTATGAAATCTATTTTTACTGGTCTTTTATTGTTGTTTTCAGGGCTGATGTACGGACAATCGTCGGCAGAAATTCTCAGGTGGAAGCAGTATTCCAAACGGACGACGATTTATAGGGATTCTTTCGGTGTTCCACACATTTATGGAAAAAAAGATGCCGATGCGGTCTTTGGTCTGTTGTATGCCCAATGTGAGGATGATTTTTCTCGGGTGGAAATGAATTACATAGAAAAACTTGGTCGAATGGCGGAGGTGAAAGGCACGAAAGTCTTGGCCTATGATCTTTACATTCGATTAATCATCGATCAAGAGGCTGCCAAACAAGATTTTGCCCGAGCGCCTGAATGGTTAAAACAGTTGTTAAGGGCCTATGCGGATGGGATCAATTATTATTTGTACAAGCATCCCGAAACCAAACCCGCTTTATTGACTCATTTTGAACCTTGGTATCCCCTCTTGTGGACGGATGGAAGTATCGGTGCGATTTCCACAGGCGATGTGACCGAGGTAGAAACGGGCTTGTTTTATGGTTTGACGAAACCGAATGTTTCGTATTTACCTAAAAAGTACCAAGATCCGGAAGAAAAATTAACCGGTTCGAATGGATTCGCGGTGGGGCCTTCCCGTTCGACATCAGGTCAGGCGATGTTGTACATTAATCCCCATGTGACCTTTTATTTCCGACCGGAAGTTCATGTGGCCAGTGAAGAGGGATTGCATGTATATGGCGCGGTGACCTGGGGTCAATTCTTTGTTTATCAGGGATTTAATGAATTTGGCGGTTGGATGCATACATCCAGCGAAGTGGATGTGGCGGATGCTTATGCGGAGACGACGCGGGAGCAAGCAGGCAACATGCAATACTTATTTGAAGGGAAATGGCGCAAGATGGCTAAAAAACAGATTCAATTACGCGTGAAGGGCGACGTGAAGCCAATCTCAGTGAAGGCTTATTTTACACATCGGGGTCCGGTGCTGGCAAAGCGGAATGGGCAATGGATTTCGGTTCGGTCATTTAATCGGTCGATGACGAGTTTGATTCAAAGCTGGGCACGAACGAAAACTACCAGTTTTGCTGATTTCAAGCGTGTGATGGAGTTGCGTGGAAATACCTCGAATAATACAGTCTATGCAGGTCGAGGTGGAAATATCGCCTATTGGCATGGAAATTTTGTGCCGAAGCGAGATGCTTCGAAGGATTGGGGACAGGTGCAGGATGGGCGTTTTGCGAAGAATGATTGGCATGGTTTACATGCCTTGGATGAGATTGTGCATGTCTATAACCCTAGCTCTGGATGGATCCAGAATTGCAATTCCACTCCTTTTACGGTTTCGGGCGCTTCGAGTCCCCGCCGACAAGATTATCCTATTTATATGGCTCCCGACGGAGAAAATTTTCGAGATCGGAATGCGGTGCGCTTGTTTAATCAAGTGGACAAATTGGATATTGATGGAATGATTGCGCTAGGATATGACCGCAAATTGATGGCCTTTGAGACGCTAATCCCTGCGATGTTGAAGAAAATTGATGGTTTGGTCAATTTATCCCAGGTTGAAAAAAATCTTCTGAAGGGACCTTTGGACAGTTTGCGACACTGGGATTTTTACGCAAATCCTAATTCGATTGCACAGACCTTAGCGGTTATATGGGGTCAAAAAATTATGCCTAAGGTTCCCAAAGCCATACAATCAGGTGGTGAAACGGATGCGGTAATTAATTTAACGAATTTTGCGGAGTCGGGAAATGCGCAATTGCAAGCCAGCGCAATCGTGGAAGTTATACATGAATTAGAGCTACAATGGGGTACTTGGCAAGTCAAATGGGGCGATATGAATCGATTTCAGCGTATTACTAATGAAGATCCAGCGGTTTTCAAGGATGAGGAACCCAGTTTGGCGGTATCATTTACTTCTTCGGCTTGGGGCCAACTACCCTCCTACACCTCAAAGGCCTTTAATGGGTCTAAAAAATGGTACGGAGTTAATGGGAATAGTTTTATTTGTGCGGTGGAATTTGGACCGAAAATTAAAGCAAAAAGCCTTTTAGCGGGCGGAGAAAGTGGACATAAGGGGAATCCCCATTTTTTTGATCAAGCTAGCATGTATGCAGAAGGGAAATTTAAGCAGGTACTTTTTGATCGAGCTGAGGTTATCAAACAGGCGACTCTAAAATATCATCCCTGAAATAGTTTAATTCAGAAATAAAAATTGCAAATTAGAGGTCATTATGGTTTTTGTTCTCATCTCAAGCTTTGTCGGAATTTTAGTAACCGTGCTACTCGCACTGTTTGCCTCGAAGTATTTTAAACCGAATGTTTTCTTGGTGTGTGCTTTTTTTACCTTTAGTTTTTTTTCGATTGTCATTTCCTCTTTGCTTTTTCATCTTAATATCACATTAAATTTAGTTTCACTGCCCCTTTTAAATAGTTTTTCCTTGTTAACTGGGCCTTTATTATATTTTTATGTTCGGGGTATCCAGAAAAATTCGAATCAATTATATCTCCGTGATTTTTGGCATCTTATTCCTTCCATCCTAACGTTTATCAATTATTGGCCGTTTTACCGATTACCTTTTGATGCCAAATGGGCCTATTTTGAACGCGTACAGGAAAATGCGGTACTTATTTTCCAAATGGATCATTATTGGTTTAATATGGAACAGGGCTTTATTTTTCGTTCTACCCAATCATTGATTTACACAATTATTTGTATCGGGATATATTTGCGATTGAAAAATGAGAATTATTTTGAGGGAAAAAAACATTTCGTGTCAGAATTGTGGCTCAAATGGATGTTTGGGTTTCTTTTTTGTATTTTTTTCTCTGCCGTATTGCATCGGATGTATTTACTTTTACAGGCCAATCGAATCATATCGATTGCTGTGTATGTTAATTGGTTAAGTGTACCTGCGGTATCTTTTGTCATTTTTAATAGCAGTGTGTTGTTTTTCCCTAGGGTATTGTTTGGTGACTATTTTTATCAAATCGATCAAATTAATAAACCTAAAAAAGAACCTGTACTAAAAAAATCTGGTATAGATTCAGGGTATTTTGATGAATTGCATGAAAGGTTTGAAGCCTATGCCGTCGAAAAACCTTGTTTGAAAACGGGTTTTACTTTGTCGGACATCTCCACAGCCCTGAGCGTACCCACGCATCAAATCTCCTTGTATTTTAAAAATCACAGAGGAATAGCCTTTAATACCTGGAAAAACGAGATGCGTATTCATCATGCCATCCATTTAATTGAAAGCGGGCAGGCGACAAACCTCACCTTAGAATCTATCGCTTTTTCATGCGGTTACCGGTCTCGAACGAATTTCATTGAGGCATTTAAGCTGCAAACAGGCAAGCTTCCATCGGAATACCTTAGCTCCTTGCGTTAATTTCATGTACTTTTTGGCGAATCTTTTTAGTACAATAGCTTTTGGATTGTCCTGAAAATTGACATTTTCTTGTTTTAAAATGAACTAAAAAGCACAATTTGTTCCGAAATCAGATTTAAGTACACCAAAATTATGATACATGTCATCTTTGGTTTAAAAACAGTGTAGTATTGCATTGTGTTTAAATCAAAAATGTAGGGAATAACTACATTGTGTTTAGTTCTAAATTATAAAAAAAGGAAATGGTTGATTTTATTTCAGTGTTTGGAATTTTTATTTCCATACTGCTTTTGATTTTTCTGAAGCCCTACAATAAGTCCAATGTTTATTTAAGCGGCTACTTCTTTTCGATGGGATCCCTGGCGCTTCTTAGGAACTCGATTCTCTATTTACAAAATGAGACGATTTTACAGGTTTTCCTTCCTGGTCTATTACCTGTTTTTATCACGTCTGCACCTTTTTTATATTTGTATATACGTAGTGTTTTGGATCCGTCTGGATATCGTTCGTTGAAAGGAATTGATTATTTACATTTTGTACCGTCTATCTTTTTGTTAGTTAACTTTCTACCTCATTATCTATTAAGTTATGATCAAAAAACTGCTTTTATCCGTGCGGTGTTAAATGATCCCATAAAAATTCTGTATGTCAAAAGTCTTTTTTACCCGTTGAAATATAATTTTTTATTAAGGCCCTTGGCGGGTTTAATTTATCTCTATTTTACCATTAAACTATTAATGCAGGGTAAGTCGATAGCTAACTTACTGGAAAATATTAAATCTAATGCCGATTTTAAATGGTTTACTAGTTTAACGATTTTTACCGGCTTAAGTCATTTGATGATTTCGGCCTTAGCGCTTTATTTTTGGAATACGGAATTTAATCCAGCATTAATGGATACCTATAAATTCTATATGATGTTTCCGGCCTTCACTACCCTATTATTGAATGTCTCGATTCTATTTTTCCCTAAAGTTATCTACGGGATATTTGTAGATGAAAGCGAAGATGGGATTCAAGAGGCGGTTTCAACGATGCAAGCAGTTAAATTTAAGGGCGGAGCGAATGTTGAAATGGACTTCAAGGAAATCGCAGCCCAATTAAATGAATATTTTCAAGGAAAGTCCTATTTAAAACCTGGCTTTAATCTTTCTGTGATTACTAAAGAAACGCAAATACCTTACCACAAACTAACGAATTATTTTACCATGTATTTGGGGGTTAACTTTAATGACTGGAAAAATGACATTCGTATTGCCCATGCTGTGGACTTAATTGACCATGGCCGGGCAAAGAACTTAACCTTAGAGTCGATTGCCTATTCTTGTGGCTATTTATCGAGATCTAATTTTGTGAATGCTTTTCGCAAAAAAATGGGCATGACGCCATCGGAATACGTTAAATCGATTCCTGAAACTTCTTTGGTTACTTCAGCTGAATTTTAACGATGTTTGATATAATCGTCATTTTTGGAATGTTTGTGCCCGTGATTTTATTGCGGCATGCAAAAGATCATACACGATCGAATGTGTATTTAGGAGCCTTTTTCTTGACCATGAGTATATATCCGCTGTATCGGAGTGTATTGGTCAATTTTGCCCCTGAATCATTCTTAGCCGTATTTTTACCGGTTTTGATGCCAATTTTTATGTTGTCGGGACCGATGTTGTATTTATATGTACGCAATAATTTGTCGGAAAATACAATACGACTAGCTTGGTGGCAATATGCAATACATTTTTTGCCGGCAATTTTGAGTATTGTGAATATGCTTCCCTATTCCTTTGTATCTTTTGCTGAGAAGGAACAATTGATTCGTGGGTTAATTGAAAATCCGAATAACATTTATCAAATACCGTATTTCTTTTTCCCTAATTCCTATTTATTTCTGATTCGGCCAATTACGGGAATTGGCTATATTTTAGTTTGTTTTTGGAACATCTACCAGGCCAAGAAAAAGAGTAAAGAAAATTCGATTGAATTAGCCGGTGTAAATTTCAAATGGTTGTATTTGATCTTATCGATTACGCTATTGAATTTTACTTCCCTGGTGATCATGATTTTCGATTTCGTATTTTTTCATACGACCTTAGATAGCAATGTGATGACTATTGTGGTGGTCACCTTCCCGATGCTTTGTGTGGCTGCATTGAATGTATCGATTTTATTTTTTCCATCGGTTTTTTATGGTGTATTTAAAAGTTCTGTCCTTGTAAAGGAAGACGCAACGGTAGTTTTCAATGATGAAAACTTAGAGATCGAGGAAATCATTGATGAGGATGCCCGTAAAACCTTTAAAGTAGTGGCGGATAAATTAGAAATCTATTTTCAAAGCAAGCCCTATTTGCAACCCGGTTTTAATTTGTCCACCATCACCAGTCAAACAGATTTACCTTATCACAAAATTACGAGTTACTTTTCCGTTTATTTGGGAATCAATTTTAACGATTGGAAGAACAATGCCCGGGTGGATTATGCGGTGGATTTAATCAATAGCGGTCGAGCTAAAAACTTGACCTTGGAATCGATTGCGTCTAGTTGTGGATTTTTATCACGAAGTAACTTTGTCAATGCCTTTAAGAAAAAAATGAACATGACGCCTTCCGAGTATGTGAGGACGCTACCGAATCAGGATTTGGTCACGAATTTAAATTTTTAGTTTTATAGCAGGTTGTTTAAGAATGTTTAAAAGGAGCAATAGTAATTGCTCCTTTTTTTTTGTGGTTTATTTTTTTTCTGGTCGATTCTCAGTGCGGATTATTTTGTAAAAATCATAACTTGCTACCTACTAAATCTAATAACGATGAAAAAACTTTTTCTCCTTCCCTTTCTTTTGTTGGCTTTATATGCATGCAGCCCCAAAGGCGAAAGCCTCCGTACATATTTTACCTATTCGGATACTATTGAATCAGCGGGCATCAAAATGATTCCGATTCAAACACCCAAAGGAACCTTTAAGGTTTGGACGAAACGATTTGGGACAAATCCTCGGATTAAGATTTTGTTGTTGCACGGCGGTCCTGCGATGACGCATGAATACATGGAATGTTTTGAGACGTTTTTTCAGCGAGAGGGTTTTGAGTTTTATGAATATGATCAATTAGGTTCGTATTATTCGGATCAGCCAGTGGATCCTAGCCTGTGGACCACGGAGCGCTTCGTGGAGGAAGTAGAGCAAGTTCGTCAGGCCATCGGGGCGGATTCGAGTAATTTTTACATACTAGGAAATTCGTGGGGTGGCATTTTGGGGATGGAATATGCGTTGAAGTATCAAAAGCACATGAAGGGCCTTCTTGTATCCAATATGGTCGCTAGTGCGCCTGAATATGGGAATTATGCGGAGAAGGTTTTAGCGAAGCAAATGAAGCCTGAGATTTTGGCGGAAATCAGGGCGATCGAGGCGAAAAAGGATTTTGCGAATCCTCGGTATATGGAATTATTGATTCCTAATTTTTACCATGCGCATATTTGTCGGCTCGAGGAATGGCCCGATGGGGTGAATCGTTCCTTTAAGCATGGGAATAATTCTATTTATGTGCAGATGCAGGGCCCGAGTGAGTTTGGGATTAGTGGTTTGCTGGCCAACTGGGATATCAAAAATCGCTTAAAAGAAATATCTGTCCCAACCTTAATGATCGGTGCGAAATACGACACGATGGATCCTAAAGCCATGGAAGAGCAAAGCAAGATGGTGCAACATGGAGAATATCTCTATTGTCCCCATGGAAGTCATTTAGCCATGTGGGATGACCAGCAAGTCTATATGAAAGGCGTAATTTCCTTCATTAAAAAAGTGAATACGTCTAGCCATTAAACCTATGAAAAGAAGACAATTTATTGGATTTTTAGGCAATAGCAGCTTGGCTTTATTGGCCTCTTCCTCTGATGTTTGGGCGCGTAATCAATCCTCGAGGGAATTTGTATTTATCGAGGCGGAGCAATTTGCCAATCACGGTGGCTGGGAATTAGATCAGCAATCGATGGAACAAATGGGTTCGCCCTATTTATTAGCCCATGGTTTGGGTATTCCTGTGCCGGATGCGACGACGCAGGTGGAATTCCCCTCCGCGGGCTTTTATCGAATTTGGGTGCGAACACGGGATTGGGTGGCGCCATGGAATGCGCCTGGGGCACCTGGAAAATTCCAAGTGTGGATCGATGGAAAGCCGGTAAGGGAGACCTTTGGGACAAAGAGTGCTACATGGCATTGGCATGATGGAGGGATGGTGAAGGTGGGTAAAAAGGCGAAGATAGCCTTACATGATTTGACAGGATTTGAGGGGCGTTGTGAGGCTATTTTGTTTTGCAAGGATGCCAATTTTAAGCCGGTGAATGAGGTGGATGCGTTGACGAAATTTCGTCGGGATATCCAAGGACTTTCGGTAGAACCAGAAGATATAGGACATTTTGATTTGATTGTGGCGGGTGGCGGCCTGGCCGGAACCTGTGCTGCGATAGCCGCGGCCCGACAAGGAATCCAAGTAGCCCTCATTCAAGATCGACCCGTCTTAGGAGGCAACGGGAGTTCGGAGGTGCGTGTATGGCCTGAGGGGCATACGAATAAGGCTCGATTCCCTCACATTGGTGATATCGTGAATGAAATATTACCTTCCATCACGAAGGGGCCTAATCAGGTTTTGAATGGAGTGGCGGCGTCTTATTTTGATGATGCGAAGAAATTAGATGTTGTGCGTGCGGAGAAGGGAATCACCCTGTTACTGAATCATCGAGTTATGAGAGTGGAAACGGATGGTCAAGAAATCAGGTCTTTGGTCATTCAAAGCACTTTAACGTCCCGACAAAAACGGATCCATGGGCGTTTGTTTGCCGATTGCACAGGGGATGCAAACATCGGATTTAAGGCAGGTGCGGACTATGAATATAAGGTAGAAAATCTGATGGGAAGCACGAATCTTTTTAATGTATTAGATGCGACAAATAAGGCCGATGTGCTTGCCTGCGAGTGCAAAGATAAGAGTGCATTGGCGATGAAATGCGATATCGGGGATTATAATCAGCCATTTCCACGATGTCCATGGGCTTTGGATTTAACAGATAAGCCCTTTCCAGGGCGTAAAGGTGTGAAGACATTTGGGAAAGAAGGCTTGGAATCTTTTGCAAACATGTGGTATTGGGAGAGTGGATTCTCCAAAGACCAGGTAAATCAGATAGAATTAATCCGGGATCATAACTTTCGGGCGATGTATGGGGCCTGGGATGTGATCAAAAATGTGGATAAATTATACCCCAAACATCGCTTAGGATGGGCGGCATTTATTGCGGGAAAGCGAGAATCTCGCCGATTAATGGGTGATGTCATTCTTGATGCCGAGGACTTTAAAGCTCAAAAAACCTTTGAAGATGCGGCATTTCCGTGCTCATGGCATGTGGATTTACACTCGCCCAAGAAGGAATTTAAGGATGGTTTTGAGGATAATGCCTTCGTAGCAGACTATACGCGGGGGGCAGAATATCAATATGGGGGTGAATATTGGGCACCTTATCGAACATTATATAGTCGGAATATCACGAATTTATTCATGGCTGGACGGTGCATTAGTGTGTCAAAAACGGGTCTTGGCCCCGTTCGTGTGATGAAAACCTGTGGAATGATGGGTGAAATTGTAGGCAAAGCGGCCTCGATATGCATCAAAAAGGATAGTAAACCCCGTGGAATCTATGCAAATCACTTATCAGAACTACATGAATTAATGAAAAAACCAGGCTCACACAGGGCTTAATCCATCCTATTTTCAAATTGAGCTCAAATTTTTTCAGGTTTTTAAGGCAGATTAGCTTTAAAAACCTGATTTTTTTTGTGTTGAAATCAGCCTTAATTCATGATGTAAGTCATTTTTGTAAATAATCAAGCATTTTTTCTATTAAAAATTAAATTTTTTCTTGAAAATATTTCTTAAAGTAAAACTTTAATCACCTTAAAGTCGTACTTGAATCATGTATCAATTTTTTCATTCGAAAAATTGAGATTCAAAGCTTGTACTTGTATCAAAATTTTAAAAATACAAGGTGTACTTTTTTTATGAATTTTCATGTGTTTTTGTACTAAACTTTGATTTTAGTCCAAAAGGATTTTGGTATTATTCAGGGTTCGCTCTCCTATTCCGCTAGGTTTGTAATCGAAAGTCAGAGGTAAAAACCGTGGTCGAAATTAAATTTTCGTAAGCGACCAATGACTGGTGTAACCAAACGGAAGGTGTTCCGTGTTCTAAAATCTTAATACAATGAAAGTTCTAAAAAGAAAGTTCAAGTTGTTGATTGTTAGCTACTTAACAATCGTGTGCATGATCGGTATTGTTGGCCATTCGTATGGCCAACAATACAAATTAAGCGTAGGTTCTAATATAACCAAGTTTAATTACATCAATTCAGAGGGTGCTCCTATTGACTTTATGAAGTCCGGATCTGGGAATCGATTTAGTATCGGATCCGAGTTTCGATTATTGGACACAACCAAGTTACAGCTATCACTTAATTCTCGTGCCTTGTATTTTAACCAGCGTCCTCGCCTTGCGAAATTGCTCTCGATGGTGAAGTATGATGTGAGTTTAGAATCCAATCAATATAACGCGGTAGGTGATGTTCAAAATATTGCTTTTTCCTATCAGACTTCCTACCTCGGGACTTCCGGAGGATTTGGTGTTCATATCCCAATTCGATATGGAATTTCGATTTCTTTACAAGGTCGATTAGCCGCTCAAAAAATCATTCAGGGAAATCAACAGATTGGTCAAAAGTTCTATGACCTGACGGTTGACGAGCAATTTAAAAATATTCAATTCATGTATGGTTATTCAGGTGAGATCCAAAAGCGTTTGGGTGAAAAACTGGATGCCTTCCTCTCCTATCAATATTTGACGACGCAGCATGGCCAACAGGCGGGTGTTGCGACGCTCAATTTAGTTCCGACGACCATTTCGTTTGGTATTAAAATCTTAAAATAAAAGTGTTCTAAAAATTTCTAATACATGTACCATGAAAAAGTTCTTACTACTTTTAAGCTTAGTTTTTGCCTCAGTCACGGCCTTTGCCCAAAAATCACTGAATTACCAAGCGGTGATTATGGATCCCAAACCGATTGAAATTCCAGGGACGACCATCACGGGTCAGCCTTTGAAGAATGGCAAGGTTAATGTTCGCTTTGCTTTGATTTCAAAAGCGGGTGTCGATTATGAAGAGGTTCATGAAACCATGACGGATGAGTTTGGTTTAATTAATCTGACCATCGGTGCGGGAAATGTTAATACCTCTGGAATAGCCTCCAATGCTACAACGATCGCCTATAAGTCTTTTCAGGCCGTTAAATGGGATTCCAATATCAAGCAATTAAAGGTTTCATTGAGTTTCGACGCAGGTAAAAACTTTACCGTCGTGAGTACACAGCCGTTTAATTATTCTGCCTATGCTTTGTACGCGGAAGCCGTTGAATACAAAAATGTGATTGATGCACCCACGGTAGTATCTTTTTTCACGAATGATGCGGGGTATTTGGTGAATAATGATTTGAATCCTTTACGAGCTGATATCGATAAAAATCAAAAAGAAAATTTGGCGAAATTTTTAGTCATTAATCAGACTTTAACAGCAGATCAAGTTCAAATCGCTCAGAACACAAAAGATATCCAAGATTTACAGACCAATTTAGGGACGGTTTCTTCTACTGTTACGAATCAAGTTCAACAAATCACAGATTTAACCAATCAAGGAAATACTTTGTCCGGTGCGGTTAATGGATTAACAGGTACGGTAAATGGTTTATCTGGTACGGTAAATAATTTGTCTGGTACGGTAAATAATTTAAATAGTGCAGTTTCTAATACCCAATCGAGAGTTTCTGCGATTGAAGGCAGTTATGAAAATAGAGGTAATAAATCGAATTCGGTGATGGCTGATCGTTTGAGTACAGAAAAATATCCCTCTGTAAAGGCGATCAAAGATTATGTAGATGAGTCGGTGTTGGGTAAGGCCCAACAAGCCACCGTTGACGCCAAAGAAGATAAAATCAATAAATCAACCAATGTCATCACAGACCAATCTTCTGATGAGAAATATCCTTCGGTACGGGCAATTAAGTCGTATGTGGATGCTTCTGTGTTGGGTGTGGCGCAACAAGCCACGGTAGATGCCAAAGAAGATAAATCAAATAAATCGAATAACATTTCAGGTGATCGCCAGTCAGAGGCTAAATATCCTTCGGTGAAAGCGATTACAGATTATATCGATGCGACTACCTTAGGAAAAGTTTATTTGGATGAATTGAATCGCAAAGCAAATATTGATTCTCCTACATTTACAGGAACACCAAGTTTACCAGCGGGATCTATTGCCGTAACTAAAGGATTAACTCCAAATGGAGATAATTCGATTGCTACGACTGAATATGTACAAAATTCAGTTCGTGAAGGTGCACCGGATGCAACAAATTCGTCTAAAGGTAAATTGAAATTAACAGGTGATTTAGGTGGAACCGCTGATGTACCCAAAGTTATTGGCATTCAAGGAACTCCTGTAAGTGCGGTGGCACCTACGAATGGTCAAATCATGAAATTAGTGGACGGAGTATGGGTTCCAACAGCCTATGATGCGATTATTGAGGAAAAACAACGCTTAGAATTAACCAATAATACCTTAAAAATTACGGGGACAAATTCGACGGTTGAATTACCTCAAGTACCTAATGCGACAGACCAGGTTTTTGGTACAATTAAATTAGCGGGTGATTTAACGGGTACGGCAGCGGCTCCGATCGTAAAGGGATTAACAGACAAAGCGCCATTGGCTTCGCCAGCTTTGACAGGTACTCCTACGGCTCCTACGGCAGAAAAAGGTACTAATACGACCCAATTAGCAACTACGCAATTTGTTATTTCAACGGTAGCTGATGCGACGCCAGATGCGACAAATACAATAAAAGGTAAAATTCAATTAGCGGGTGATTTAGCTGGATCGAATGATGCAGGTGCTCCTATTATTACCAATCAAGCGATATCAACAGAAAAAATTAAAGATGCAGCTGTTACTACTGGAAAATTAGGTGTGGCTTCTGTAACAAATGAAAAATTAGCGGATGATGCTGTTTCAACCACGAAAATTTTAAATGCAAGTGTAACTACAGGTAAAATTGCAGATGGATCGATTACCAATAACAAAATCGGTGAAACAGTAGCTGTAACCAAAGGGGGTACAGGTGCTACTTCATTTGCTAGTACATACATTACCAAAGGGGATGGTATTACGTTATCTTCGGTCGCAACAATTCCGGTTGGAGATGTGACAGGTGCACAGACTACGGCTAATTTGACTACTTCTTCGAATTTTGTTGGTTCAGCCATTACGGCCGATGATAAGTATCCTAGTAACAATGCGGTGAATGATTTTGTGAATAGAAAAGTTAAAGAAGGAGCTCCAGATGCTACTACACTTGTAAAAGGTATCGTTCAATTGGCCGGTGATTTAACGGGTACAGCTGAACTTCCTCGTGTGGCTTCAAGTGCCATCGATTCGAATAAAATTGCTTCAAATGCGGTTACAACGGCAAAAATTTTAGATGCGAATGTTACAACTTCGAAAATTGCCGATGCGAATGTTACAACTTCGAAAATTGCCGATGCGAATGTAACTACTGCTAAAATTGCAGATGCGAATATTACTACGATTAAAATTGCGGATGCGAATATTACTACTGCTAAAATTGCGGATGGTAATGTGACTACGTCAAAAGTAGCTGATGCTGCCATTACCAACTTAAAAATTGGTGAAACTATTTCAGTTGCCAAAGGGGGTACAGGTGCTACTTCATTTTCTAACACATACATTACTAAAGGTGATGGAACGAGTTTGTCTTCTACGAATAAGATTCCAGTTGCCGATGTAACAGATGCAGAAACGATTGCAAATAAAGCAACCGATTTTACTGTAAAAGACAATACAAAATATCCAACGACCCAGGCCGTTACCGATTTTGTTACGACTAAAATTGCCGAAGGCGCGCCAGATGCTACAACTTCGGTTAAAGGTATCGTTCAATTGGCTGGTGATTTAACAGGTACAGCAACTACTCCTCGAGTAGCAGCTAACGCCATCGATGTCAATAAACTGGCTGATAATGCAGTCACAACATCTAAAATTGTCGATGGAAATGTTACAACTGCCAAAATTGCCGATGCGAATGTAACGACTGTTAAAATAGCTGATCAAAATGTAACTACAGCTAAAATTGCCGATGCGAATGTTACGACAATTAAAATAGCTGATCAAAATGTAACTACGGCTAAAATTGCTGATGCGAATGTAACGACAATTAAAATTGCTGATCAAAACGTTACTACGGCTAAAATTGCCGATGCGAATGTAACGACAGCTAAAATAGCTGATCAAAATGTTACTACGGCTAAAATTGCCGATGCAAATGTTACAACAATTAAAATTGCTGATCAAAATGTAACAACTGACAAAATTGCTGATTTAGGCGTTACGGCGGCTAAAATTGCGGCAAATACGATTACGGCTGGTCAAATTGCCAATGAAACAATTACTGCGACTCAATTAGCGGCGAACGCTGTTTCGAACGTAAAAATTGCAGATGGGGCTATTACGAATGCGAAAATTGGAGAAACAGTTTCTGTTGCTAAAGGGGGAACAGGAGCTACTTCTTTTACTAATACATACATTACTAAAGGTGACGGAACGACACTTTCATCTGTCAACGTTATTCCTGTTTCGGATGTTACTGGAGCGGCGCCTTTGCTCTCTCCTGCTTTGACAGGAATTCCTACGGCTCCAACAGCCGTAAAAGGTAATTCTACGGATCAATTAGCTACTACAGCTTTTGTGACAACTGCAATTACAGATGCTACAACACCAGATGCAACCAATACAGTTAAAGGAAAAATTCAATTGGCAGGAGATTTAGCCGGATCAAACGATGCAGGTGCTCCAAAATTGACAGACGCTGCAGTTGTAGAGGCAAAAATTGCTGCAAATGCAGTAACTACAGTTAAAATTGCTGATGCAAACGTAACTACAGCTAAAATTGCTGATGCAAATGTAACGACAGCGAAATTGGCCGACGCAAGTGTTATCACAGCTAAAATTGCTGATGCAAATGTAACCACAGCTAAAATTGCTGATCTAAATGTTACTACTGGTAAAATTGCGGACTTAAATGTAACGACGGCTAAATTAGCTGACCAAGGAGTTACTGGAGCTAAAATTGCGAACGCAACGATTACTTCAACTCAAATCGCAGCCAATGCAGTAACCGCCACTCAGTTAGCATCGAATGCCGTTATAGCAGCTAAAATTGCTTCTAATGCGGTGACTTCTGCTAAAATTCAGTCCAATGCAGTTACAGCTGCAAAAATTGCTTCTAATGCAGTAACTACGGTAAAAATCTTAGATGCGAATATAACTACGGCTAAATTAGCCGATGGCGCAGTCACTGAATTGAAATTAGCAAATAATGCCGTTAGCACTGCAAAAATTGCAGATGCAGCCATTACGAATGCTAAAATTGGTGAAATCATTTCCGTAGCGAATGGTGGTACCGGGGTAAAAGAAACTTTGCCAAACCTAGTTTTTGCGGGATCAGCAGATCCGGCAGCTGGAGCCACTCCTCCTACGTTCAGAAGCTTAACATTGGATGATTTGCCTTCTGATTTGATGACTACAAATAGTGTAGCGGCATCTATTAATCCCCATTACATTTATGGCAATATGTTTGATGGAACAGCTGATTTAGATCAGATTATTTCTTCAACATTCGGTGGAACAGGTAATGGATTTACAAAATTCACGGGTCCTACTAGCTCAGAAAAAACTTTTACACTTCCTGACGCAAATGCCACTATTTTAACTACAAATGCTGCTGTTACAGTAGAACAAGGGGGTACTGGACTAAGTTCATTGCCAGCTAACGCGGTTATTTTAGGAAATGGAACTAGCCCAGTTCAATCAGTGGCTCCAGGTTCGAATGGAAATATTTTAACATCCAACGGAACCACTTGGGTTTCCCAAGCAGCCCCTACCCTAGGTGGATTAGGTGGTGTGGCTAGTAATACAGCCATTACTGCAGCAACCAAAACCAAAATCACATATGATGAAAAAGGCTTAGTTACTGCAGGTACAGATGCCGGAATTACCGACATCGTAGGTTTAACAGATGCTTTGGCTGCCAAACAGTCCAATGCCAACTTAACCACAACAACTAATTTTAATGCTCAAAAAGACTCAGAAGATAAATACCCAAGCAATAAAGCTGTAAGTGATTTTGTTGCAAGTTCTGTGGCGAATGGAACAGCGTCTAATGTGACAGGTATCGTCCTGGGAGCCAACGGTGGTACCGGTATTGCAAACACCGGAAAAACGATCACCTTAGGTGGTAATTTAGTTACATCTGGTGCATTTAATACGACTTTAACTGCAACCGATAATACGGTTGTGACTTTACCTGTTTCCGGAACTTTAGCTACTTTGGCGGGAACTGAAACCTTGACTAATAAGTCATTAATTAGCCCAGCGATCACAACCCCAACAGGTATCTTGAAATCTGATGTTGGTTTATCCAATGTAGACAATACCTCCGATGCCTTGAAACCATTAAGTAATGCTTCAGTCGCAGCCTTAGTTTTAAAAGCTGATTTGGCTTCACCAAGTTTCACAGGAACTCCGGTGGCTCCTACCGCAGAAATCACTACGAATACGACACAAATTGCAACAACTCAATTTGTTCAAGGCTTAGTTAGTGCTGCCAACGCAACCAACGCAAATTTAATTGGAGATGTAACTTCCAACGG
>CANFVE010000039.1 GCA_947450365.1 Cytophagaceae bacterium | reverse complement strand
CCCAGCCGGGATTTGATTCAAGGTGAAATAAGCCGTTTCGTGCAACAAAGGTTCGCCTTCTTCATTCAAAATACCCTTTAACACAAATTCATGAATGAAATATTGACGAATCCCATCTAAGGAAATGCGTACCGTTTTCTTATCGGCCGAAACACTAATTCCTTTGATCTTCAAATCCTTCACATTGATGATCGGGCTTCCATATTGATGATGATATTCATAGATATAGGACCGCAAGGCATAAGATGCAGCATTTTTAACCGATTTTACATCCACCGGCTGCGTGAAACTAATCTCAAATCCATCCGACTTGGCATGAATTTCATGGATCTCAAAGGGCGTTAAGCCGTTCCAAACCAATCGCTGCAAACCAAAATCCGACTTGCCCGTTGATCCCCATCCCCTCGACGTCATCCCCACAAACATACTTCCATCTAAGCCAAAACGCTCCCGCAAAATACCCGATTGGAATCCTTCCCGATAATTAATACAAAATCCTTGATATACCCCATTCACCTTTTCTAAATACATGCGCATCACTTTGGATTGCCCTTGATCCGCCACGAAATATTGTCCAGGGAATGGACTAAAGCGTCCTTTGGTCGTGTCCTGAATGATATCTGACGTCGAAATTCCCATAATCGCATGCGGAAACCATACCGCTGGCAATTTCAAATTCTTCACCTTCTTTGCCGCCTCAAACATCGGCGCACTATTATCCGGAATCTCTTCTAGGGTCAATTTAAACGGACTATTCGGCTCTTTCGCCCATTTCAATCCACCTGGGTTTCCGGCAAAATCACCTTTGGCTAAATGCGTCACCCGGCCAGAACCGACCCAATCGCCCTGATTCTCTCCATAAAAAATATCCCCCTCTTCATTAATGCTATAACCCGCCGGGGAACGAAGACCCGCCGAATGAGGTTCTAAGGTGCCGTCAGGTTTGATTTTCACCAACCAGCCCCGCCATTTCGAAAATTTACCCTCACCAAAACCAACCCAAGCTAAATTCAAGGTCACCAACATATCCCCGTTTTTATCAAATACCGGCCCATACGTATATTCATGGTAATTACCCGATAATTCAAATTGGTAAATCGGTTCATAGGAATCCGCCACCCCGTCCCGATCCGTATCGGTGATTTTGGTTAATTCCCCGCGTTGGGAACAATAAAATACCCCATCCTTGTAGGCCAATCCTAAAATTTCATGTAGGCCTGATGCGAAACGACGATAATAGGTCTGGTGACTATCCTTTTGATACGGATTTTCCACGATCCAAATTTCCCCACGTCGCGTACTCACCGCCAAGCGGCCATCCGGCATGGTGGCTAATCCACCCACCTCCAGATACAAATCCTTGGGGATCGGAAGGGTTTTGATTTCATAAAAATCTTGTTCTGTTTTTTGGCTTGGTTTTTGACCAAACGCACCCATCGAAACAAAAATAAACAGGATGCTTAATTGAAGTTTTATTGCCTTATTCATGATTACCAAATCAATTGATACGTGAAACTATTTCCTTGTACAGGTACCCGAACCTGCATTTTGCCTGGCCCTGATTGTAAAATCAATGCCGGCGTTTTATTCCATTGGACATAATAGCCCGATCCCTGTAGAGCGATTAAGCCAGGGTTAATTTCAACCACATCCGGACTATTCCCAATCACCGCCTCCACAGATGATAGCATCGGACTTGCTCCCACTAATTTAATCGTGCGTTCCCAGCCATTTCCTTGCTTATTCGGATTCAAATGGTCTTCCACTCCTAATTTTGCCGCAGGCCATTCATAATAAAATACTGGACGACCATGCATGATTTTATAGCCCTTATACACTAATTGGGTTGAATCACCTTGCGCTTGGCTGCTTAAGGCCAACGGAAATTTGCCATCCATCACCACCGTCTGACCCAAGGGTTCTGCCGTTTGTGGCTCCCCACGATCCTGCCACATCTGCGTCGCATTTAAAAAAGAGCCCTTCCATGTCTGTAAAATAGCTCCTTGTTTTAGATCGTAGGAATACGAAATGCCCGTGGGGTCCCCCACATGAATCACATGTGTTTTTTTCTTTCCCCCATGAAAAGTAAAGGAACGCTGATACACCGGCTCCGACAAGGCCTTCACCTCGATCAATCCCACCGCTTCCGGATCTGGCAACGAAGTCCGGTCATGAAAAGCCAATTCATGCGCGCCAATCCGCTTCACAAAAACACCTAAGGCCTTAGGCCCCCAAGGAAAATCTTTTACGTGAATCAATTCAAATCGATGTTTCCCCGCACTCAATTGGGTTTTCATGGACACTTTATCCGAATACCAATGGGCCCCTGAATTCAATTCCTTTCCATCGATTTTTAAAACACCTGAACCTGTCCAATGCGTCTGAAATTCATATTCATCCGCCTCTGGCACATTTAAATCCCCCACATACTGAATTAAATAATCATTTTTCGCTTTGATCACTTTATAGGTTAGCTTGGCTAATTTACCTTTGATTAATGGCGTCGCAGCCCCGATGGTCGGTTCTGCAAATTTGCCTTCATAATAGGTATAACTGATATTCGAAAGGCTGGCTGTCGGCTTATCATAACTCTCATAGCGAATGTTTTTGAAAGCGACAGGCCCATGATCCCCCTGAATGGTGATAGGACCCAGCGGTCCTTCTTTATCAAACAAAGCTCCTCGGGTCATGCCTGAAACTTCGATATTTTCTTGAATAAGCACACCATTCAAAATCACTTTCTTGAATACGGCATTTTTGATTTTTTTGCCTGTGGCATCGAACCGAGGCGCCTCAAAATCGATTTCAATCGATTGCCATAATCCCGGTGCCTTGCACGCATTTTGACGAGGAGCATATCCCTCATATCCTTCCTTCCCCTTTCCTCGGGCATCATCCCAGCGCTCATAAATTCCGCCACAATCCCCGAATTTCAGTGTCTTTTTACCCCATGAATCAAATAATTGAACTTCATAGCGGCCTTGTAGGTAAATACCTGAGTTGGCACCTTTGGGCAACATAAAATCCATCATAAAATGGATATCCCCATGATTTAATTTAAATCGCAAATCATCCGTCCGTTTGTATTTCCCATGTCTTAGGGTGTTCACGAGGACACCTTTCCCTGAACTCACGTGAAAACTGGTGTCGGTATAATTGGATTTGATGGCGCCTTCGATGGTCCAGTTGGAACTCGGCTGATCAAAGGCCTGCAAATCCGTCAGCGGGATTGTTTGTTGGGCAAAAGAAGCCAGCGGGACAAACAGAAATAGAAGTAATTTCTTCATACTCAAGAGTTAAATAGGTATATAATGGCAATGAATTACTGATTTTCATCGGCACAATTGGGTGCCAAGTAGAAAAATTTCCGTTAATATACTAGATTTTGTGTTAATTTGATTTTCATTTTTAGAAGTGAATGGCAATTAATACCCTAAAACTAAGACCTATCCTGTTACACATCTTTTTTTGGATGTGTTTTTTGGCGATTCCGATCCTCTTAGGACCGAATACCAATTCCAGTTCTCCCGAGGATGTCCAACGACATTTCCAATGGACCCTGTTTTTTGTGGTTTTTGGACTTCATAACATCCCCTTCTTTTATTTCAATACCGAATTTCTTATCCCAAAAGTCTTTAAAACCCGAGGGATTCTCCTATATCTGCTTTGTTTATTAGGCTCGGTTGTATTTATGGTTTGGTACCATGACCAATTATTCGCCTGGTTTTTTGATGAGGTATCCCAAGGAGGAAATCGGGGTGGCGGAAGACGGGGCGGTATCAGTTTGCGGATTGTATTCCAATTGCTCTTCGTCGTAGCCGTAGGAATCAGTTACCGTTTCCTTTCGGATAATATTCAAGAACAAGAAAGCAAAAAGGAAGAAGAAAAAGAGCGTTTAAAGTCGGAATTGTCCTTTTTAAGATCTCAAATAAGCCCGCATTTCATGTTTAATGTCTTGAATAGCGTGGTGGCGCTTTCCCGCAGAAAACCGGAAATGGTGGAACCTGTCGTGATTAAATTGTCGGAATTGATGCGTTACATGATTTATGAAACGAATGATTCGAAGGTGAATATCAATAAGGAATACATCTATTTAGAAAGTTACATTGAATTGCAAAAACTACGGTTTGGGAATGATATTTCGATTGATTTCAAGAATGACATTTGTAAAAATCCGAGCGGTATCGAACCGATGTTGTTAATTCCATTCGTTGAGAATGCGTTCAAACATGGGGTTGGGATGATTGAAAATCCGACCATAGAGATCAATTTAGTCGATACCCCTGCCCAATTAATTTTCACTGTTCGAAATAAAAAAGGCAAGCAAATAGAGGAGAAAAAAGATGATAGTTCGGGCATTGGATTGGCGAATGTGCGCCGGCGCTTGGAACTTTTGTATCCAACAACCCACACGCTAACGATCCATGAAGAGGCGGATTCTTATCAAATCGAGTTAATCATTTCGCATACCTAAGATTATGGAAGAAGAAATTGTCGAAGATTTCAAGGCATTGCCAACCACCATTTTGTCTTGCATTGCCGTAGATGATGAGTCGTTGGCCTTGGATTTATTGGAAGATAATATCGCGAAGGTTCCTTTTTTGAAATTGGAAAAACGCTGTCGAAATGCATTTGACGCAATCAAATACTTAGAAACGAATCCAGTAGATCTCATTTTTTTAGATATTCAAATGCCGGGTTTGACTGGCGTGCAGTTTTTGGAAAGTTTGACGCAGAAACCTATGGTGATTTTTGTGACAGCATACCAACAATACGCGATCGATGGCTTCAATCTCGATGTCGTCGATTATGTCTTAAAACCGATTTCTTTTGAACGCTTTTTGAAATCTACCCATAAAGCGCTCGACTATTTTAAAAGCAAGCAAGTACTTTCGCAAGCGCAAAATCTAGGTCCGGATAAAATTGAATACATTTTCATCCATGCGGATTATTCCTTGATGAAAATTATGTTGGAAGATATTTTGTACATCGAAGGCTTGAAGGATTACATTAAAATCCATTTGAGAACCCAAAAATTTCCGGTGGTATGTCGGATGACCATGAAGTCGATCGAAGAAAAATTGCCTTCGAATGAATTTCAACGCGTCCATAAATCATACATTGTTTCGCTGAAAAAGGTCGAATCGATCCGGAATCAAAAAATCAAAATTGGGGAAAATCACATTCCGTTATCTGAGAATTATTCAGATACTTTTTACCAAACGATTGGCTATCAAAAACCTTAGTTTTTGAAATTGTTTTTTCCAAAGTGGTAACTGAGTCCGAGCCAAGCGCGCAATAAGCCTGTTTGAACTTTGGAATCTGTGTAGGGGGTGAATTCGAAATTCAAACCTACTTGAGGTAATTTTTCAAAGGGAAAAGCGCGAAAACCTGCACTTCCATAATAGCCTTTTAACATAGAAGAATTATTGATCACATTGGACATCCAACCGATGTTCGCGCCACCACCGATATAAAAAGCGGTCGTTTTCGTTTTCTTCACGGTAAACATGGGGCCAAATTCAGTCGTTAATGCGGATGTAGCCGAATTCATTTGCACGCGGAGTTCTGCCCACGCGGGTTGGGTTGGATTCGACGAAATGGCCAATTGGGACGCAAATGGATAATAACTTACGGATTGAGCGTTGGAAATTTGTGCTAAAACAAGAAATCCTAAAAGTAGAAATAGGCCTGAGCGCATTCGAATGTTTTATTAATTGGTAGATTGGGTGGCAAGTTACAAAATTCAATCGCGTTTCTTCAAGAAATATGTAACTTTGAGTTTGGCAAATATACCATTATGTCCATTCTAAAAAAATTAGCTAGTGAAACTCTTTCCTATGGTTTTAGTACCATTTTGGGACGCTCGCTCAATTTTTTACTTGTATTTGTTCATACGCAGGCATTTTTACCGGCAGAATTAGGTATCAATGTGAAACTATATGGCTATATGGCCATCGCTAACATCCTATATACCTATGGCATGGAAACGGCCTATTTTCGATTTGCCAAAGAAGCCCCTGAGAAATATTACAATATCATTTTAAGTGCCATCATCGCCACCTCAGGTGCATTTACATTGCTCCTTTTTGCATTTTCAGACCCGATCATGTCCTTTTTAGGTTATGCAGAAAAAGGGATATTTTTAAAATGGCTGGCGCTGATTTTGGCCATCGATGCGATTACGGCGATTCCATTTGCCAAACTGCGATTGGAGAATAAAATCAAGACCTTTGTCAAGGCTAAAATTGCCTCCATTTTATTGAATGTGGGTTTAAACTTGGCATTCCTCATGTGGCTAAAACCCATGCATGAGCAAGGATTTGGACCCAGCTTTTTACGGGATTTATACCAGCCAGAAATTGGGGCGGGCTATATTTTTCTGGCTAACTTAATTGGAAATGCCTGTTTGTTTTACTGGCTAAAAGCCGAGTTTGCCGCGTATCGCTGGACCTGGGATTGGATGGAAATGAAATCCCTTTGGATATATGCCTATCCGATTATGTTCATGAGTTTGGCGGCGATGTTTAATTTGATGTTCGACCGACTTTTGCTGGAAGAATTTTTGCCGGCCAACTTCTATCCGGGCCGGACTTCGCAAGATGCTTTGGGGATTTATGGCAATTGCTACAAGCTTTCTGTTTTCATGAGTTTAGCGATTCAAGCCTTTAAATACGCGGCCGAACCCCTATTTTTAGGCAGAACAACTGCGGACAATAGCCAGAAAAATTTGGCTTTAGTCACGCATTGGTTTGTGGTGGTTTGTTCGGTATTGTGGGTCGGTGTTTCCGTAAATTTATTTTGGATTAAGGAATTATTTTTGCGCAAGGCGATTTATTGGGAGGGGATTTCCGTGGTACCCGTGTTGTTATTAGCCAATTTGTTTTTGGGCGTTTATTATACCCAATCGGTTTGGTTTAAGAAAACAAACAAAACCTATATGGGGACGATGATTACCTTGGTCGGTTTAGTTTTAACGATTACTGGAAACATCGTATTTATCCCCTTGTATGGCTACATGGCTTGCGCATGGTCGTTCTTGTTTTCGAGTTTTGTGATGATGACTTTGAGTTATATTGGCGGGCAAAAATACGATCCTACGCCCTACCGAATAGCTGCGGGTTTCATCTACATTGTGCTCGGCGCGGGATGTATAGGGATGGGGAATTATTTGGCGGATCGATTGGAATGGAACACATTTGTCTTGGAAAATGTTGGGCTCATACTTCTCATTTTGTACATCGGGCTGAAGGAATTTTCATGGAAAAAGGGTCGTCCGCAAATGATTGAAAAATAACGTGTAAATTACCGGAATGAAACAGGAAATTGTCACTCAATATTTGGCCTTAAAATTAAAAATCAGCCAAATGATTACGCGCCTTCAGGAGCAGGAGGGGACAATTGCGCAATTAAATCGCGAAATTATACGATTAGAAAAATCACTTTCAGAAAAATCAATAGAGCTAGAAGAGGTCAAGAGTCAAGCAAAAGAATTGGAGAAAAACTTTAAAAAATCAGATAAAATTGGTAAAATTGTAGTTAATACAGATAACACGGCGGTCCCAACTGCTGAACTTAAGAAAAAATTAGATCAATATATTGTTGAAATAGATCATTGTATCGAGCAACTACGCAAACCATGAGTCATAAATTACCTTGCAACTTATTATTGGGAATTCAAGCGATTTCCTTGCAGGTAAATGTAGAAGAGGAGTCTTGTGTGCGAAATGCAGCGTCTTTAGTGAACCGATTAGTTAAATTTTATGAGGAAAAGACCCAAAATTCAGATCCAAATGCCGTAATGGCTTTGGTTGCGTTGGATTTGGCGATGTGTGGAATAAAATTTGATACGGAAACAAAAGAATTATTAAACAATGTGGAAGCTGAAAATGAGCAATTGCTCGCCATGACAGCAAAGTTTGCGATTTAATGCCTTGAAAGGTTCAGACGGGACTAATGTACAAATAAACACATTCGTTCTATGTCAAGCATATTAAGTATCCTAATTCCCTTGTTATCCTTAGCGGGGGGCGTATTTGCCGGAAAAGTGTTCTTTTCGAAGGCGAGTAAAAATTTCGAAGATGAAGCCAAACGAAAGGCGGAAGACATCTTGAAAAATGCAGAAATCTCTTCAGAAAATCTAAAAAAAGACCGCATGTTAGAGGCCAAGGAAAATTTCCTTCGCTTACGTGCTCAATTCGAAGAAGAAACTCAAGCAAAAAAAGGAATCCTCAGCGAAAACGAGCAAATCCTTCGGGAAAAAGAACGGATTTTAGTGCAACAGCAGGAGCAACAAAAAGCGGCCGAGCAAGACCTTCAATCCCAAAAACAAAGCATCCAATCCAAGGAGGAAAACTACCGAAAGAAATTGGAAGATTTGGAGAAAAAACGGGCGGAAGCAGATGAATTATTGGCCCAACAAATCAGCCAATTAGAAAAAATCGCCAACCTTTCCGCGGATGAAGCGCGTCAACAAATCATGGACGCCCTCAAAGCCGAAGCTGAAAGTAAAGCGAGCTCCCTCGTAAAACAGGCCATCGAAGAAGCAAAATTAACCGCCACCAAAGAAGCCAAAAAAGTGGTTATCGAAACCATTCAGCGTACCGCCGCAGAAAATGCGATCGAAAACTGTGTATCGGTTTTTAACATCGAATCGGATGATGTGAAGGGTAAGATTATCGGTCGGGAAGGACGTAACATCCGTGCGCTCGAAGCCGCGACTGGCGTGGAATTCATCGTGGATGACACACCTGAAGCGATTATCATTTCGGGTTTTGATCCGGTGCGTAGGGAGATTGCTCGTTTGTCCTTGCACCGCTTGGTTCAAGACGGACGTATTCACCCGGCGCGTATTGAGGAGGTTGTGAATAAAACGAAGAAAAACATCGATGATGAGATTATCGAAATCGGTGAAAAAACGGTGATCGATTTAGGTATTCACGGCTTACATCCTGAATTAATCAAGATGATTGGCCGGATGCGATTCCGTTCTTCATATGGCCAAAACCTACTGCAACACTCGCGGGAAGTTGCGAAATTATGCGCAACGATGGCCGCTGAATTAGGCTTAAACGCGAAACTTGCCAAACGTGCTGGATTGCTACATGACATCGGAAAAGTGTGGCATGAGGAACCTGAATTGCCTCACGCTTTGTTGGGTATGGAATTAGCCATGAAATACAAGGAGCATCCGGAGGTTTGTAACGCGATCGGTGCGCACCACGATGAGACTGAAATGACATCCATGATTTCTCCGATCATTCAGGTTTGTGATGCGATTTCTGGCTCAAGACCAGGGGCACGTCGCGAGATGATGGAGTCCTACATGAAACGATTGCGTGATTTGGAAAATTTGGCCACGTCGTTTGATGGGGTTCAAAAATGTTATGCGATTCAAGCAGGTCGGGAACTTCGTATTTTAGTCGATGCGGAACATGTGACAGACGAAAAAGCGTCAAATTTATCGTTTGATATTTCGCAAAAAATCGAAAAAGAAATGCAATATCCTGGGCAAATTAAAGTAACGGTGATTCGTGAAATGCGCGCAGTGAATTTTGCAAAATAATTTGTTGAATCTTGTTGGAAACGCTAGTTAGGTCTTTTACCTTGCTAGCGTTTTTTTATCGCCCGTATGAAAATAATTAGTCCTACCCAAGAACATGAGTGGAAAGCCTATTTCCAACTGCGTTTTGATGTCCTTCGGGAACCCTGGAATCAACCCGCGGGTTCAGAAGTTTTAGGTGACGAAGATCAAGCCATTCATGCGATGGCGGTAGAAGGGAATGAGGCATTGGGCGTAGCACGTATGCATGCCTCAGCTCCGGGCCAAGGACAAGTGCGTTGTGTGGCTGTGGCGAAGGGCCAACAAGGCAAGGGCATAGGCAAAGCCATCATGCACTATCTGGAGGACATGGCGAGGGAAAAAGGTTGGAATGAAATCATCTTAGAAGCCCGTGAAAATGCAGTGCCCTTTTATCAGGCACTTGGCTATGAAATTCAAAAAGAATCCTATTTATTATTCAATGAGATTCAGCATTATACAATGACCAAATCACTCGCTTAATGCGTATGCGCTAAACCTTGCGCAGAGGGGATTTGATTAAATTCAACACCCGCTTTCTTCGCATCTTTAAAGGCTTCCTTCGGCTTGATGCTTAAGATTTGAAATAATTCTTGGTCGGATTTCGCATCAGGATTCGGCGTAGTTAATAACACGTCTCCTGAGAAAATCGAATTGGCTCCCGCCATAAAACAAAAGGCCTGACCTTCGTAATTGAGTTCTAGGCGTCCCGCGGATAAACGAACGGCGGATTTTGGCATCATAATACGCGCCGTAGCAATCACCCGAACTAAATCCCATACCGAGGCCGTTTTTTGATTTTCAAACGGCGTTCCTTCCACAGGCACTAAATTATTCACCGGAACGGATTCGGGATGTTCCGGTAAATTGGCTAAGGTCAACAACATACCAATTCGATCCGCCGCGCTTTCGCCCATCCCGATAATCCCCCCAGAACAAACCGAAATTTTCGCTTTCCGCACATTCCCCAAAGTCTCTAAGCGATCTTCATAGGTTCTTGTCGAAATCACATCGTCATAGTATTCCTCCGATGTATCAATGTTATGATTATAGGCATAAAGACCGGCGTCCTTTAATTTTTCGGCTTGTTGTTCTGACAACATCCCGAGGGTACAACACACTTCCATTCCCAAAGAATTCACCCCTTTGACCATATCCAACACGCGATCGAAATCTTTGTTATCACGCACTTCGCGCCACGCGGCTCCCATACAAAAACGAGAACTTCCATTATCTTTCGCCCGAACAGCAGCTTGAATTACTTCCTCATAAGGTAATAATTTTTGCACTTTGACATTTGTGTGATACCGCGCTGCTTGGGAACAATAGGAACAATCTTCGGGGCAACCGCCCGTCTTGATCGACAATAAGGTACTAATTTGAACCTCGTTTGGATCGTGGTATTGGCGATGCACCGTCGCAGCTTGATAAACCAAATCTAAAAACGGTTGGTTGAAAATTTGTTCAACCTCCTCACGAGTCCAATTATTACGTACCATATATTCCTATTTTTCAACAAAGATAATGTCTCCTTATTGTAATTCAATCAAATAAGGCATTAAAGCGAGATATCCTTCTCTTTTTTTCCAGCGATCTAATTCCCAAATCGATTTCGTCCAGGGCATATTTGCCTCCGCGAATTTTTGTGCCATCGATGTTTTCGAAGTAGCCGATTCTAAAATTTGATCTAAAAACGATTTTGCTTTTGGATAAATGGCCACTTTATAGCTTCCTTTTTTCAATTTTCCTTTCGTTGCGGCCAATTCAATCGCCTTATCCAAACCACCCAATTCATCCACCAAACCCAAGGATTTAGCCTGAACACCTGTCCAAACGCGACCACCAGCCAGCGATTTCAATTTGGCCACCGACATATGACGGCCCGCAGCAGCTTTGGATGTAAATGATTCATAGCCTTGATTGACCATGTGCTGAACCACCGACTTTTGGAAATCTGTTAATTCTCCCGCTGAATTCAAGAAATTTGAATTTGCATGCGTATTGACATGATCTTGGGTGATCCCAACTTTATTGCTCAAAAATTTATCTATATTGAGCCATTGCGCAAAAATACCGATGGACCCTGTGACAGTGGTCGGCTGGGCCACAATCGCATCCGTCCCCATCGCCATGTAATAGCCACCAGAGGCTGCGTAATCCGACATCGACGCGATAATCGGTTTTACCTTCTTCGCCAATTCAATTTCTCGCCACATGATATCTGAAGCTAAAGACGATCCACCCGGCGAATCGATGCGCAGAACGATGGCCTTTACCGATTTATTATCCCGCAACTTCCTTAATTCCTTCACAAAATTATCAGAACCGATACTTCCATCTCCCCCATTCGTACCCACAATTTCCCCCTCGGCCACTAATACGGCAATTTTATCGGAACCCTCAACCTTTGGCCGAGGATCTTTCGCCTTTAGGAAATCCGTAAATTTCATGAATTTCAAATCATCGCTCGCCTTTAAATTTACTTTGGACTTCAACAAAGCCTCAAATTCATCCCAATAGCCTAATTTTATCATGCCCAATTGTTCCGCTTTCTTCGGATCCATGGCCAATAAACTATCCGCAATTTGATTTAATTTATCTGCCGGAATATGTTTGCTTTCCGAAATTTTGGCAAAAACCTCCCGATTGATTGACCCAATAAACGACTGCGTTTGGGCCCGATTTTCAGGACTCATGTCTTCTCGAATAAACGGCTCCACAGCTGATTTATATTGCCCGACCCGGAAAACTAGGGGCTCAATTTCTAATTTATCAAAGGCCTTTTTAAAGAACATGTATTGCACACTGATTCCATTGAAATCCAATAAACCTGACGGATTTAAATAAGCTTCATTCGCCACGGAAGCCATGTAATAGGCCTTTTCCGAATAGGAATTCGAATAGGCATAAATGAATTTACCGCTGGCTTTAAATTGTTGGAGCGCAGCCCGAATCTCAGAAAGCTGGGCATACCCCCCCATCGGAAAACTAACGTCTAAATAAATGCCTTTGACCTTAGAATCCAGGCGTGCTCGATCAATCGCGGATAGGACTTGAATTAACCCGATTTTCTCGGTGCTCGAGAAAAAGGGATTTGGAATATCGGCAAATGGATCATCTTCTTCGATGGATGCATTTTCGACCATCGGGCGATTGAGATCCAATTTCAAAATCGAATTTTCTTTTACTTCGTATTCGGATTCCCCGCTCATCGCAGAACCAATTCCAACGGTGATGAGAAGGCCCACTAACAAGAAAAGAAAAATACCTACCACAGTGGCTAGGCTAAATTTGACAAATTGCCACATAAAATTTCAGTTTACAATTGAATCACAAGAATAGTACCCTTCCTAAACAAAATCTACACAATTATGTTCAAAGGCCAAAATCTTAAAACAGCGGAACGTAGGCTATCCGAAATTCTTCCGATAATCTTCGCGCGACTGCCGAATCACTTCATGGGCTATCTCACGTCCATATACGTCATCGATATCGACCGCATGGGTACTTGTTTCCCCAGGCAACATTTTATAGGTCCAAAAATAATGACGAAGGCGTTGAACAATATCTTTGGGTGCGTCTGAAATATCACGCCATTTGCCATAAATGGGATCATCCTTTAATACGGCGATGATTTTATCGTCCGCCTCGCCCTTGTCGATCATCCGAATACCTCCAATCGGAATCGCCTGACATAAAATATCCCCATGCGTAATCGCACGTTCTGACAAAACTAAAATATCCAAAGGATCCCCATCCCCATGGGCGATGTCTTTTCCGGAATATTTACGCGCTAATTCAGCGATGCCATCGGCACAATAGGTCTGTGGCAAAAATCCGTAAAGGGCAGGAACAATGTTCGAGAATTTTTGGGGTCTATCAATTTTTAGGTAACCGGTTTCTTTGTCAATTTCATATTTGACGGTATCGGTTGGGACAATCTCAATAAAAGCAGTAACCAATTCCGGCATTTGCGCTCCGATTTGGATGCCATGCCAGGGGTGTGCTTTAAAAAAGTTACGATTCATGTGGGTCGAATTTGTGATGAACTTAGGCTACATATCCGCGCAAATTACAAAATTTTGAAATGATTGCAATCCAAGGACATTTAGTTAAATTTGTGGTTTGAATTGATTTGTTATGATATATCCCATTATTCCTTACGGGGATCCTGTGTTGCGAAAGGTCGCGAAACCAATCGATTTCGGTAGTCTCGATGTTCTAAAGCTAGCTGATGACATGTTTGAAACCATGTATGCCGCGAGTGGTGTGGGGCTTGCTGCGCCACAAATAGGGATGGATATTCGGATGTTTGTCGTAGATGGTCGACCAATGAATGAGGGAGAGGATGAGGAAGATAAGGATCCGACCTTGGTCGATTTCAAAAAGGTATTTATTAATGCCACCATTTTAGACGAAACGGGAGAAGAGTGGGGATTTGAGGAAGGCTGCCTTTCCATCCCGGGCATTCGGGGTGAAGTTTTCCGACCTGAATATGTCAAAATCCATTATTGGAACGAACATGGGGATGAAAAGGAGGAGATATTTGAGGGTTTTGCGGCGCGGATTATCCAACATGAATATGATCACATCGAAGGAATTTTGTTCACAGATCATTTAAATGTGGTTAAAAAACGTTTGATCAAAAATAAATTAACGGACATTACACGAGGTAAAGTTTCGGTGGATTACAAAATGAAGT
Organism: Cytophagaceae bacterium; assembly: GCA_947450365.1. Taxonomy (GTDB): domain Bacteria; phylum Bacteroidota; class Bacteroidia; order Cytophagales; family Spirosomataceae; genus Aquirufa. Next base: position 10,174 of record CANFVE010000039.1, on the reverse strand, counting down.
TAGCTCGATAACAAATTACAATGAAGATTTCTCTTAACTGGTTACGCGATTTTATTGACCTTTCTCAATTGCCCGAACAAGGGTCCGCATCCGAATTGGACATACTTTTAACCGATACGGGGCTCGAGGTGGAAGGCATTGAATCGCATGAAAAAATTCCGGGTGGTTTGCGCGGGTTTGTGGTTGGAGAAGTCCTAACCTGCGAACCTTTTGAGGTAAAAGAAAAAATCTTACATGCTACGACGGTAGATGCAGGATTAGCTGAAAATTTACAGATTGTTTGTGGGGCATCCAATGTGGCTTCGGGGCAAAAAGTCATCGTGGCAACGCCCGGCACGCAATTGTACGATGCCGATGGGAAGGCATTATTTACCATCGAACGCCGAAAGGTGTATGGCCAAATTTCAGAGGGGATGATTTGTGCGGAAGATGAAATCGGGATTGGTGATTCGCATGAGGGTATTTTAATCTTAGAAACGGATGTTCCAAATGGCACACCAGCAGCCGCGTATTTTCAGATTCAATCGGATTTGGTGTTGGAAATTGGCTTAACGCCCAACCGGGCAGATGCCGCATCTCACTGGGGAGTCGCAAGGGATATTAAGGCAGTGAGTGGATTGCCCATTACGTTGCCAAGCATCAGCCCATTTAAAAAATCAACCCAACAATTCCCAATTCAAGTAGACATTCAAGATGCGGGTTGTACGCGTTTTTGCGGAGTGACCATAGAAGGAGTACAGGTAGGTTCATCGCCGGATTGGTTGCAAGAACGATTATTGGCGATTGGATTACGTCCGATTAATAACATTGTCGATATTACGAATTTCATCTGTCATGGAGTGGGTCAACCGATGCATGCCTATGATTGGCATGCCATTAAAGGCCAACAATTAATCGTTAAAACGCTCGATGCAGGAACCGAATTTGTGACCTTGGATGGAATCAAACGCAGTTTAAGTTCGGAAGAAATCATGATTTGTGATGCGGAGGGGCCAATCGGAATCGCGGGGGTGATGGGCGGACAGGATTCGGGAATTCAGGATGGAACGACGCGCGTTTATTTAGAAGTGGCGCATTTTAAACCTGAACGCATCCGCAAAGCCTCCCAAACACATAGTTTGAAAACAGATGCCTCCTTCCGCTTTGAACGGGGCACAGATGTGGAGGCAAAATTATTTGCTTTGGAATATGCAGTCCAACTTATCCAGTCCATCGCCGGTGGGGAAGTGGCTTCAGATATCTTGGATTATTATCCTGAAAAAGTGGCTCGGGCGGAAATCAACGTATCATTTACCCAGATTCAACAATTGATGGGGGTGGAGATTTCAGCACTCAGCATTCAAGAAATTTTGACAGCTTTAGATTTCGAATTACAGAACATTTCATCGGAAGGTTGTTTGGCTTTGGCACCGGCCTATCGGGTCGATGTGACGCGCGAGGCGGATGTGGTGGAGGAGATTTTGAGGATCTATGGATTAGACAATATTCCGTTATCGGAACATTTAAGTGCACATTTTATTTCGGAGTTTCCGTTGATCGATGTGGAAAAGACCCAACAAACCCTTGCGCAAAGTTTAGCGGCCAAAGGATTTCATGAAATCATCACGAATTCATTGACCAAGGGGGATTATCATGCTTGGATTGCGAATGACCTTGGATTCGATTCGGTGGAAATTTTAAACCGGCTTTCTGAAGATTTAGGGGTGATGCGTCAACATATGGCCTTTGCTGGATTAGAAGCCTTGGCACATAATATTAACCGAAGACAAAAGGATTTAAAACTATTTGAATTCGGGAAAACCTATCATAAAAAAGGGGCCAAATACCTAGAGAAAAGACATTTGGCTTTATATTTCAGTGGATTAAGTGAGGGGGAAACCTGGGCACAGGCACCTCAGAAATCAGCCTTGCATCATGTCTATTCAACGGTGGTGGCGTTGATGCGTCAATTAGGTGTCTCCGAATTTGAAACTAGCCCGATTGAAAACTCGCAAACCTACGCCTATGGCTTGCGGATTTCAGTTCAGAAGAAAACCTGTGTTGAATTTGGCTTAATCCATCCGGATTTAGCGGCCAAATTGGACGTGAAGCAAGAGGTTTTCATGGCAGATCTCGATTGGGACTATTGGTCAAAGAAGGAAAAAGGAAATTTTCAGTATCAAGAAATTTCGAAATTCCCGGAGGTGAGACGTGATTTATCCTTGGTGATTGATCGTTCGATTAGTTATAATGAAATTTATAAGTTGGCCAGCCAAACAGAGAAGCAGATTTTGAAAAATGTGGCCATATTTGATGTCTATGAGGGCAAGAATTTAGGGGAAGGGAAGAAATCCTACTCGGTAAGTTTTACGCTTCAAGATGAAACCCAAACGCTGACGGATAAGGTCATCGATGCCACGATGGATCGGTTGATTACTCGGTTCGAAAAAGATTTGAGCGCTCTTATTCGAAAATAAGGGTAGAGAAAATCATGCAGAAACTTAATACAAAATGGCCGCTATTAATCCTAATCGCAAATATTGGGATTTTCTTTGCCTATACTTCCTATTTAAGTTTCAATTTTCCACTTCGGGATGATGTCATGTTAATTGACTTTGTTGTCCAAAAGGAACATTTAAGGTCAGATTTTACTTCTTGGTACCATGGGCTTTTTGGAATAGTCAACGACCACTCCATTTTCGTGCCTCGCCTAACGGTTTGGTTAAATCAGTGGGTCGACGGAGGGCGATTAAATTTCGAATGGATTACGCGGTTTAACCTGGTTGTTTTGATTTTATTTTTCATCCTCCTCGTCAAACAATTTTTGAGGTCTGGCTTTCCACTGATTTACCTCTTGCCCATCAATTTCCTTTTGTTTCATCCGCATTTTTCTGAAGTTACGAATTGGCCCATTACGGGACTTCAGCAAGTCTATTTAGTGTTTTTCGTGGCCTTCGCCATCGATTGGCTAGAGAATAAAAAATCGATCTTAATCCCCCTAATTTGTGCATTTTTAGCCGCCTATTCCTTTGGAAATGGAATTGCCCTATTTGTACTGATCGGTATTTATGTGGCAAGTGAGCAACGAATCAAGCAATTACCCTGGGTTTTTTTAGCGACATTTATCTATTTTTTATCTTTAATTCCGGTGTATAGTCTGAGTGATCATGCGAAGTTCAACTTCAGTCTTTTAAATACCACCTATTTCTACTTAGGTATTCTTGGTTCCATTGCCCTCGAATTTACCAAAGGCAAAGATGAATTTGCCATTCTGTTTGGCGGCATTTTGGTTTCCCTAATGGCCTATTTTAGTTACCAAAAATGGATTCGAAAAAATCAAGGTATCAACCGCTTCTTTATTTACTTGGGTATTTTCGTTCTGGGCGCCACCTTGATGATAGCGCTACCGCGAAGCGGAATGGATTGGAGATCCTACCACAGTAGCCGCTATTTTTTGTACAGTATCCTTTTATCCATCAGTGTTTTTATGCTTTTGCTTGGTCATGTGCAAGCAGGCTTTAGAAAATATGCCTTGGGATTTGGCCTATTGTTCTCTATTTCGTTGGCTTTCCTTTCCTATTTCAACAATTCAGAAACATTGATTGAACGGAAAAATATCCTTCGCGCGGATCATGATAATTGGCACCGATATCAGGCCGTTATTTGTGAGATTCCTCACGTTTTTCGAAATATTAAACCTATCCTTCAGGAAGCCTATGGGAAACATATGCTTCAGACTGAACCCTTAATAGCTACCGATGAGGAATTAAATTCGATGGCCACATCAGCAAAACCTAAAATTTTAGTAGAAGCCCTGCGCATCGAAAACCACGTACATTCAAATCAAGGTAAAATAGACACGCTGCTACACCATTACAGTTATTTGATTTTCAATAAATTAGCCGTTGAAAACCCAATCAGCACCTCCTATTTTTTAATCCTTCACCACAAACAAACCGGGAAAAATTTATTGAGTCCTATCGCATTCAGAAATATTGGGATTCGGAATTTCATTCAAAAACCATATGCCAACTACCTATCGAAAGCCGGTATGGTGACGATTCAAACTGATTTTTTGGATAAGGGTCTATATGACTTATTTATTTGTGAAATTAGAGATGATCATTCGAAACAATTTTGGTCACTGGCGCCACATGTAAATTTCGACGCTAGTCATAAAACATTCCAAATTCTTCCATAAAAAAGGACCCTTTCGGATCTTTTGGATTATCGCTTCAGCATATTGCCCATATTCGGCATTTTCATTTTGCCATCCTGGACCTTGTTCATCATGCGCATCATTTTTCGCATGTCTTCGAATTGTTTCAACAAATTATTGACCTGTTGGATCGATGTCCCCGACCCCTTCGCGATTCTATTTTTCCTCGATGGATTTAAAATATCAGGGTTTTGACGCTCCTTCAAAGTCATGGACTGAATGATGGCCTCGATCGGTTTGAAGGAATCGTTTGAAATATCTACGTCCTTCACAGCTTGGCCCATGCCTGGAACCATGCCCATCAAATCTTTGATATTTCCCATTTTTTTGATTTGCTGCAATTGCGCATAAAAATCCTCAAACGAGAAATTATTTTGACGTATTTTTTTATTTAAACGAGCGGCTTCGTCTTCATCAAAGGCTTGTTGGGCTCTTTCCACCAAGGATAACACATCGCCCATGCCCAAAATCCGATTCGCCATCCGATCTGGATAAAACTGATCCAAGGCCTCCATTTTTTCCCCTGTGGAGATAAATTTGATTGGCTTTTCGACCACTTGTCGGATCGAAAGAGCTGCACCCCCACGTGAATCGCCGTCTAATTTGGTTAGGACAACCCCATCAAAATCCAATCGTTCATTAAATGTTTTCGCCGTATTGACAGCATCTTGACCGGTCATGGAATCGACGACGAACAAAATCTCCGTCGGTCGAATCGCCTGTTTCACTGCGGCAATTTCATTCATCATCGCCTCATCTACGGCCAAACGACCGGCGGTATCGACAATCACGACTTTCTTACCCATTTTGCGGGCATAGGATAAGGCATTTTCGGCAATGGAGACGGCATTTTTATTCTCAGGTTCGGCGTAAACTTCTACGCCAACTTGTTCCCCTAATACTTTCAATTGGTCTATCGCCGCTGGACGATAAATATCACAAGCCACTAATAGGACATTCCGACCCCCTTTTTTAATGTATTGAGCTAATTTTCCTGAAAATGTTGTCTTACCAGAACCTTGAAGACCGGCGATTAAGACAACGGCGGGGTCACCCTTTAAATTAATATCTTCTTTGCTCCCACCCATTAATTGGGTTAATTCTTCATGAACAATTTTGACGAGCAATTGGCCCGGTTCTACTGAAATGAGGATTTTTTGGCCTAAGGCTTGCTCCTTAATTCGATCAGTTATTTCTTTGGCGACTTTATAATTTACGTCGGCGTCCATTAAGGCCCGACGAATTTCCTTCACCGTGGCAGCAACATTGACGTCGGTAATTCGGCCTTTCCCCTTTAGGGTGCGCATGGCCGAGGTAATTTTGGAACTTAAATTATCAAACATATCGAATCGGAATTAAAAAAGGACTGCAATTTACGCTTTTTGAAGCAAAAAATTAATCAAAAATAAGAATTCCTAATTACCTTTGTAGGATTAATTAGGTAAGGCCTATTTAGAAATTGCTTTAAAAATAATTTTAATTCAAAACATGGAAAAAATTAAAGTAGCTAACCCAGTGGTGGAATTGGATGGCGATGAAATGACCCGCATTATTTGGAAATTCATTAAGGATAAATTGATTCTTCCTTACTTGGATTTAGACATTAAATACTACGATTTAGGCGTAGAATACCGGGATGAGACGAATGACCAAGTAACCATTGAGGCTGCTGAAGCAATCAAAAAATATGGCGTTGGAATCAAATGTGCAACCATCACACCTGATGAGGCGCGTGTAACAGAGTTTGATTTAAAGCAAATGTGGAAATCTCCCAACGGAACCATTCGTAATATCTTGGATGGAACCGTTTTCCGTGAGCCAATTGTTTGTGCCAATGTGCCGCGTTTAGTACCTAATTGGACCGCACCGATCATGATTGGTCGTCACGCGTTTGGGGATCAGTACCGTGCAACTGATTTTGTTACCAAAGGCAAAGGAAAATTAACGGTCACCTTTACACCGGAAGATGGTGGTGAGGCGCAATCTTTCGAGGTATATAATTTCAAAGGAGATGGCGTAGCCTTAACCATGTACAATACGGATGAGTCCATCAAAGGATTTGCGCATTCATGCTTTAACATGGCTTTGAGCAAAGGATGGCCTTTATATTTATCAACAAAAAATACCATTTTGAAAAAATACGATGGTCGTTTTAAAGATATCTTCGAAGAAATTTATCAAAATGATTATAAAGCGAAATTTGATGCGGCGGGGATTGTGTATGAACATCGCTTGATCGATGACATGGTCGCTTCTGCATTAAAATGGAATGGTAATTTCGTTTGGGCATGTAAGAATTACGATGGTGACGTTCAATCGGATACGGTTGCTCAAGGTTTTGGATCATTAGGTTTGATGACTTCTGTCTTAATTACACCAGACGGAAAAGTCATGGAGGCGGAAGCCGCGCACGGAACGGTGACGCGTCATTACCGGGATCACCAAGCGGGCAAGCCGACATCGACGAACCCAATCGCTTCCATTTTTGCGTGGACGCGTGGATTGGAATTCCGTGGTAAATTAGACAACAATGCGGCTTTGATTCACTTCTGCCAAACGCTTGAAAAAGTATGTGTGGAAACGGTAGAATCAGGTAAAATGACGAAGGATTTAGCGGTTTGTATCCATGGAAATAAAGTAAACCATGGCGAACACTATCTATATACGGAGGAGTTTTTAGCTGCTTTAGATGAAAATTTGAAAGCTGCCCTAGCTTAATTTTCAAAAGCCTTTAAACAAAAACCGCTTCTCAAAAGGAAGCGGTTTTTCTATGTCTGCTATTCGGCATTCGAATAGGTAATTAGGAAAATAGCGGGCTTGTTTATGGCTTGGGTTAATTATTGACAACCAAGGTTACTATTTGTTGGGTTCTAAGAACACAGCTTAATACGGGTTAGGTTAATTACTTACAACAAGGGTTCGCTGGTATACTTGATTCGTCGTCTTGATAATCAATTTGTATAGACCATTTGCCAAGCCCTCCACTTTTAGGCCATAAGCTCCATCCTCATCAATTTTCCCTTGCAAGGCGAGGCGGCCATCATGCGCATACAAAGTAAATTCCGCGCCTTTTAAAGAGCTGACGGATTGGATTGTGGCCATCGTAGCAACCGGATTAGGATACATGCTTAGGCCTCCATCAGTTGGCAGGGTATACGTAAAGTCGAATTTCGGGGAAATACAGGTAGGGCCTGGTGTGTATTTTTTGGAGGCGTAGAGAGAATATTTGCCTGATTCCTTGACGCGTAAATAGGTGTTTTTTTCCGCCGGCAAAGCGACGTTATTCATTTCCCAATTAAATTCCACATCGAAAATTTTTAAACCCCCATATAAGAAGTAAGGGCTAGCCGTCGTGATGGTAGGAGTGCTAGGGTTCGCAAAAACCTTGGTTTGAATGGAGGATGAAAAGGGAGACGTACATGCATCGGAATTGATGGTTTGAACCTTGAATGTGCCATTTCCTGATGAAATAATGCTGCTGGTTTTTTCGTTTGTATTCCACACATAGGTTCCGGCGCCGAGAGATGCGGTTAGTTGGACCGATTTCCCTTCACAAAACAAAGTATCTCCGGTGGCCTTAATCATGGGAGCTGTGGGAATAGGCATCGTGCTTACCTGAATCGATGGCACTGAAAATTCAAATCCCAAATCATCTTTTAAGATTAAGGAATAGGTTCCAGGCTTTAAGGCCAGTTTGGAAAAAGAATTGCTGACAACGGTGTTGTCTTTCATCCACGAAATCTGTTTGAAATTTGTCGTGGTGCTGACCACCAGCTCATTGGAAGGCCCACAAACCTTTGTAAACTGGGGTATTTCTTTAGCTAAAATCGGGCTTGCATTGGCTGAAATAAGGGACGAAATACTGCTTAACCACCGATTCCCTAATGTTGGGAATGATTCATTCGTAAAATGGACACAAACAGAATATTCATCACTTTTTCGAGGAATTTCAATATCATCCGTAGCAGGCCCGCTGTAAACTTGCATTAAGTCCTTTAAAGACGTAATGTCTCGCTGAGCTTGAAGTATGCCAGCATTCGTTAATCCAGGTTTACAGCCAATCCCATTGTCATTAAACAAGGCCAAATAAGAAGCTTCAGAAACAAGCCATGGGATTTCCATCCCTGAATTTTTTCGAAAAAGATTTATTAATTCTTTTAAATTCGACAAGTACGATTCTTGGCTCGTTCGAAGATTTGTATCTGTTTCACCTTGATGCCAAAGCACGGACCGAAAACCATTTTTGAGGCCATAGACTTCGGCTACACGCTGAAGATTTGCATAAGGAAAACCTTTCGGATAGCTTAAAGAAGCTTCCCAGGGATTGACCGAACTAAGTCCTTTGGCGGATTCGATCCAATTTCGCAGGGCTGTACCCGACCAGGCGACATTGAAAAAACAAACGGGAACATTGTATTTCTGAACGAGTAAATCTCCCAAATTAGCCCAATAATAAGGAGAAAGACCCATGGGACCAATGGTGGCTTTATTACTTAATTGGCTGAATTCTGTCGTCGGAAAATTTAAATTTCTCAGCTCCAATTGCTTTGCACTCGATCCAGAATTATATTCAGCTTCCCAATTGTAAAAATTCGCACAATTCACGCGGTCGTCTTTGGCTCCTTGCTCTTCAGGGCGCCTTACGATTCCCTGTGCATTGGATTGACCAGCGATAATAAAGTTTTCACCCACACCTACTCGAGATAATGTCGTGGAATCTTTGATACTAGTTCCGACGAGTGAGCGAATTTTTAAGGTGTACCAGCCCCCTTTTACCATCACTTTTCCTTGAAAAAATCCAGCGGCTGGTTTCGTGTCTAAATTTATCCAATCGATTAAGGTTCCTTGGCCAGCGATAACGGGCTCTAATTTTACTTGAACTACTTCAGTTTTATCGGTACAATTTCCAAGAATGGAGATACTGGACTCGTTGGCATTATTTCGCTGAAACACTTGGCGATTCACAGGGTAGCTAATACTGATTTGAGCCGAAAGCCCAAAGGAACATATTAACCCGAACAAGAATATAAGTCGACACATAAGCGATTAAGATCCTACTAAATTACCAATAAATTTTGATTTGAATCAACCATAAAATAAAAAAGGTCGTACCAGCATTTGCCTGATACGACCCTTAATGAAGGCTGATCTACTTATTCAGAAACAACAGAGAAAGCAACTTTGTGCTTCACCTCTTTGTGCAAATCAAGCGTAGCGGTATAATCGCCCACCATCTTAACTTCTGAATCGAAAGAGATTTTCTTGCGATCGATATCAAAACCCTTCTCTTTCAACATATCAGAGATTTGAATACTCGTTACACGACCAAAAATCTTACCACTATCTCCTGTTTTCGCAGCAATAGTCAAAGTCATTTCGCCAATCGCCGCAGCTAAATCAAATGCATCCTGACGGATTTTCTCCACTTTGTGAGCGGCTTGTTTGATGTTTTCTGCTACGACTTTGCGGTTTGAAGGCGTTGCCATCACAGCAAATCCTTGTGGGATCAAGTAATTACGACCATAACCAGCTTTCACCGCTACCACGTCGTTTTTATATCCTAATCCAGCAATATCCGTTTTTAATATAATTTCCATCTTATTTTACAATCAAATGTTTATCAGGGTATCCCCGGTTTATTTTAAACCATCCGCCACATATGGCATCAAGGCTAAATGACGACAACGCTTAACTGCTTGCGCCACTTTACGTTGAAATTTCAACGAAGTTCCAGTTATGCGACGAGGCAAAATCTTACCTTGCTCATTCACTAACTTTAATAAGTAGTCTGGATTCTTGTAATCGATGTATTTAATGCCCGATTTCTTAAACCGGCAATACTTCTTGCGATTACTATTTTTATCTACAGGTTCGTTTACAAGTGTCATATTATGCTTCTGTTTTTTCTGGTTTTCTACCTACTAAACCTTTTCTCTTTTTCTCATTGTACAAAACGGCATGCTTATCTAAAGCAGT
>CANFVE010000038.1 GCA_947450365.1 Cytophagaceae bacterium | reverse complement strand
ATGATTTCTGTATATCGATTTTCGGTTTGAATAGCGCCTACATAACTTAATTTTTGTTGGCTACTTCGCGCATCGATCATGCGATATTCATTTCCACCCGCGATACTATTTTCTTGATTATAAAACGGAAAGGAGATTTTTCTTTCCATTGAATTGATAATAGGCCTTGGGAATTGCTTGATTTGATTTTCTGATTGGCTATTTTTCCGAATTTCAATTTTTAAGGCATCCTCCGAACTAATCAAATAATTATCTGGGTACAATAGATTAATTTCTAAAGCTTGATGCGTATTTCGGAGGGTGTTTGTTTTAGCGAAACTCATTTTTCCAGCGACGGTCATTTCGCTTTGGTAGATGGAATATCGTCGGGTTAAAATGGTGTCTTTTTTGTTCCGATTCGCATAAATCATCGCAATGAAATTACCGCTGATTCGTGTTTTAGGAAGTGTAATTTGATAATGTTGATAAGGAATTTTGGTACCCATGGATGAAGCCGTATTTCGTAAAGGAACGTCGTTAAATTGTTCCAAATACTCGATTTCACTTAAATTAGATTGTTTCCAATCCGATTGACAATGGATGATACGAAGGCTGTAATTCCCGGATTGAAGGTTTAAATCATCGAATTGCAGGTTCCAATTTTCTTGGTTTTCGAGAGCGAAACAGGGATTTTCTGTGATGTATTCGTTGGCTAGTCCTTGGGAAAGATAAACTGTTTTAATGGACTCCTTAAAAACTTTATTTGTGACTTGCCCGTTCAACCATGGGTTTGAAAGCAAGCATAAACCTAAACAAATGATTACGCAATTAAACTTTCCCATGCGTTCGTGACATCTTCTAAAGCCGCTTTCTTTTGGTTTAAATCAATTTCAATTTTTTTAACCTCATCAAATTCACCCTTTTGTGCTAATGTAGCCATTTGGTTTTCAAGGGCTGAAATCGCATTTTCCAATTCCATGATTTGAGCTTCTAATTTAGCAATTTGCTTTTCGTTCGACACTTCTTTTTTAGGACTTTCTACAGGAGCTAATTCAGGTTTAGGCTTTTCTTTTACGTTTTTGGGAGTGGCTGCGGGACTATTTCCGCGGGTCGACTGCCATTCCTCATATTCGTCGAAACTGCCAGGGTATTCTTTGATTTCATAATCTTCAATATACCAAATCTTATTGGCGATGTTCGAAACGAAATACCGGTCATGGGAAACGACGACGTAGGTTCCCTCGTATTGTTGGAGTGCCTGAATCAAAATATTCACGGATTGCATATCCAAGTGGTTCGTTGGCTCATCCAGCAATAAAAAGTTCGCCTCCGAAATTAATACCTTCGCCAAGGCCACACGTGATTTTTCCCCTCCTGAAAGGACTTTAATCTTTTTGAATACTTCCTCTCCGGAGAAAAGAAAACAACCCAGCACGCTACGCAATTCCATTTCGGTTTTTGTCGTCCCCGTGCCTTTTAATTCTTCTAATAGATTATTTTCTACTTGAAGGCTTTCCAATTGATGTTGCGCAAAAAACGATTCAATCACATTATGACCCGTTCTTCGTTCACCCTCGATCTTTTCACTGCCTGAAATAATTCGTAGTAAAGTGGATTTTCCTTTTCCATTAGCTCCAATCAATGCAATTTTGTCGCCGCGATTGATGGTTGCTGACGTATTTTTTAAAATAACCTTATCCCCGTATGCTTTCGTGATATGCTCCAAAAACAAGATGAAACGTCCCGGCTGAGTCCCAAAATTAAATTTAAAATTTACCTTTGCCTTTTCGTCAATTACTTCATCGACCACATCTAAGCGGTCTAATGCTTTTACGCGAGATTGTACTTGGCGCGCCTTACTGGCTTTGGCTTTAAAGCGTTCGATAAATCGCTCGGTTTGACGAATTTGAGCTTGCTGATTTTCGTAGGCTCCTTTTTGAATTTCATTTCGCAAGGATTTTTCCTCAATGTAAAAGGAATAATTTCCCGGATACAGGGTGATTTTTGCATTGGAAACCTCGGCGATATTCTCCACGGTTCGGTCTAAGAAATAGCGATCATGGGATACGACAACGATAGAGCCTTCGTAATCATGAATGTATTTTTCAACCCATTCGATGGAAGGTAGGTCCAAGTGGTTGGTCGGCTCATCCAATAACAACAAGGCTGGCTTTTGTAATAATAATTTGGCCAACATCACCCGCATACGCCATCCACCTGAAAATAGTCGCAAGGGCCGACTTAAATCTTCCGTCGAAAAACCTAGCCCCTCTAAAATCTCTTCTGTTTTGGATTGAATCGTATATCCATCCAGTCGCTCGAATTCTTCTTGCAATTTCGAAAGTAAATCCACGTCTTTGTCTTCATAATTCGTTTCCATCTTATGAAGAACTTTGTCGATGTCGATTTGAAGTTCTAATTGACGTTCAAAGGCCTGCATGGCCACATGTAAAATGCTATCATCCGTTTGATAGGATAATAAATCTTGGTTTAAAAATCCAATTGTACATTCACCTGATTTGGAAATCGTTCCTCCATCGGGCGTATATTCTCCTGAAATAAGGCGTAATAGGGTAGATTTACCAGTTCCATTCGCCCCGATGAGGCCAATTTTAGTCTTAGGTTTGATGTGAAGGCTAGCTCCTTCGTAGAGGGCACGGCTACCGAAGTAGAAATTTAAATTGGATATTGACAACATAGCTACAAAGATAACCGATTACGTGCGTTTTCCCCACCTAAAAAGCTACATTTCGCTAAATTCTCCAATCCGTTATACTCCACTGGTGTTTTGAAATATCCCAAAGCCTTCGAAAGAATCATCGTTTGGTTATTATCACCCATGGATAATTCGATATCATCCATGGTCATTTGGCAAGGATGTTCATATCCACAGGCATGTGAAATTTCAGCAATTTCTTTGACTAATGTTTGGTGATACAGATAGAATCGTTCACTTTTTAGTGTGATATCGATTCCGGATTGAAGCCATTTGTTGGATGTCGCGATGCCTGTGGGGCAATGATTCGTATGGCATTTTTGGGCTTGAATACAACCAATAGACATCATCGCTTCCCGAGCAATGTTAATCGAATCCGCACCCATCGCAAAGGCCATCAAGGCTTTTTCAGGAAATCCTAATTTGCCAGAAGCAATGAAGAAAATCTTATCAGACAATTCATGGCGTTGAAATATCTGATAAATTTTCGCAAAGGCAAAGGTGAAGGGCATACTCACATGATCCGCAAATGCATGAGGTGCAGCTCCAGTTCCTCCTTCACCTCCATCAATAGTAATAAAATCAGGTCCTTTATTCGTTTTTTTCATGTAAATGGCCAATTCCTCCCATTGTTCTAATTTACCAATAGCGGATTTGATCCCTACGGGTAAACCAGTAGCCTCCGCCATTCGTTCGATAAATGAAACCATTTCAGGAATTGTTGAGAACTCCGAATGAAATGCCGGTGAAATCGCATCTTTTCCCATGGGTATGTGTCGAATTTCAGCGATTTCCTGATTTATTTTCGCTGCGGGCAACATGCCCCCTTTGCCTGGTTTAGCCCCCTGGGACAATTTGAGTTCGATGGCTTTTAGGTTCGGATTTTGTTCCACTTTGGCGATTAATTTCTCCATCGAAAAACGACCGTCTAATTCACGCACCCCAAAATAGGCCGTTCCAATATTCAAAACCACATCGGCCCCCATTTGATGGTAGGGTGATAAGGAACCTTCGCCTGTATTGTGATAACAACCTGCATGTTTAGCACCGATATTTAGGGATTCAATGGCCTTTGCCGACAAAGATCCATAGCTCATCCCTGAAATATTCACAATCGAATAGGGGCGAAACGGTTTTTTACGATTATGATATGATCCAATGATTTTGGCTGCTGGTAAAAAACTTGGATTCTTTTTAGATAAATGGGTTTCGGAGGGATTAAATCCCATCATGGCATTTTTAATGAAAATGTAGCCGGGAGCGTTGAAATCTTGATCTGTGCCAAATCCTTGTAAATTATTTTCTTTTTTGGAGGATGCATAAATCCAGCTGCGCTCTTGGCGATTAAAAGGTAATTCTTCTCGGTTATTGGCCACGATATATTGCCTTAATTCAGGTCCTATTTGTTCTAACCAATAACGTAAATGCCCCACAACAGGAAAATTATGGGTAATCGTATGTCGTTTTTGAAAGAAAATGTCGCGAAGGGCGATCAGTAAAATGATAATTCCAATCCAAAACCAAATAGAAGTAAGCATGTTGTTGACGATTTAATGTAATTCTTATTTTATCTTTGTGGTTTCAATATAACGATGCAAGCAGATTATTTGTTATTGAAGAAATTTGTTTCTTCAGTTTTTGAGTCGATCGGTTGTCCTGAGGAAGATGCACATTTGGCAGCGGATGTCTTAGTTTCGGCGGATGCTCGAGGCATTGATTCACATGGGGTAGCACGATTAGCAGGTTATGTTCGCTTATATGATCATGGGCGTTTAAATCCTAGTCCTAAGATACACATATTACATGAAAGTCCTTCCACCGCTTTATTAGATGGTGATCGGGGTTTAGGGCTGGTGGTTGCACCCAAAGCGATGGAAATTGCTTGTCAAAAGGCTGCCTTGGCCGGTACGGGTTGGGTGGCTGTTCAAAATTCAAATCATTTTGGAATAGCTGGATACCATGCGATGAAAGCCTTACCACAGGATATGATTGGATGGGCCATGACGCATGCAGCTCCTTTAGTTACACCTACTTTTTCTAGAGAAAAATTATTAGGAACGAATCCGATCGCGGTGGCGATTCCCGCCTTAACGGAACCACCTTTTGTGGCTGATTTTGCATCTACGGCCGTGGCCTATGGGAAATTAGAAATTTTGCAACGAAAAGGCATGGATACCCCCGATGGTTGGGTTCAGGATCGATTAGGGAATCCGAGTAACGATGCTTTTGCCATAAAGAATGGTGGTGCACTTTTGCCTTTAGGCGGTGACCGTGAACATGGAAGTCATAAAGGCTATGGCTTAGGTGCCATCGTGGATATTTTATCAGGAGTCCTTTCAGGAGCTAATTTTGGTCCTTGGGTTCCTCCATTTGCCACAGCAGGTTTTATGCAGGCCGGAGAAACGGTAGGTAAGGGGACGGGTCATTTTTTAGGGGCCATGCGGATTGATGCATTTCGTCCCGCAGAGGAATTTCAAAAAGATATGGATAGGTGGATTAAGCGTTTCCGTGCGTCAGAAGCCGTAGATGGCAAACAGGTCTTAATTCCAGGGGATCCAGAAAGGGAATTAGAATTAGAACGCAAATTACACGGAATTCCGTTATTGGAGGCAGTTGTGCAGGATTTACGTAGTTTGTCAACTCGTTTTCATTTAGATTTTAACATAGCGTAGGATGGTATCGAATAAAAAATTTAAAATTTTCATTTTAGTTTTTTCGCTGTTGGCAGCGATGTTTTCCTATTATGCTTGGCAAATTTTTAAAACCCCAAATTTCCAGGTTGATAAAAAACCTTTTGCCTTGTTAATTCCCAAAGGGGCAAGCTATGAAACGGTTTTGGATACCCTTGAAAAACATAAGCTTATACGAGATGAATTAAGTTTTCGATTTTTGGCTAAGGTGTTTAACTATCCAGCGCGTGTAAAACCTGGACGTTATTTGATTTATGAAACGACGGGCAATTGGGAAATCATCAGAAAACTGCGAAATGGGAGTCAAGATGCTTTAAAAATTACGATTTCAAATATTCGGTTGAAAGAAGATCTAGCAGGAAAATTGGGTCGCCAATTAGCCTATGATTCAGCAAGTATTTATCATTTATTGGATTCCGCTAGTATTGTTGAACCTCTTGGTTTTACCAAAGAAACCATTCCTTGTTTATTTATTCCAGACACCTATGAGGTGTTTTGGACAACATCCTTTGACGACTTTTTGGCCAAAATGAAAAAATCGCATGACCGTTTTTGGACGGATAAGCGGATTCAAGAAGCGAAGGCATTGGGTTTGAGTCCGATTGAAGTGGGAATTCTAGCTTCCATCGTATATGGGGAAAGTAAGGAATCTGCTGAGCAGTCGCGTATAGCGGGTGTTTATTGGAATCGGTTACAGGTTCAGATGCCGCTTCAAGCGGATCCTACAATCGTCTTTGCTTGGAAAGATTTTACGATTAAACGGGTGACCGGTCGTTATACAGCCATTAATTCTCCTTATAATACATATCGCTTAGTAGGTTTACCCCCGGGGCCTATATCCATTCCTGATCCAAAGGTGATGGACAAGGTATTGCATCTTGAAAAACATGAATACTTGTATTTTTGTGCCAAAGAGGATTTTTCAGGATTCCATAATTTTGCTGTTACGTATGCTCAGCATTTAAAAAATGCGGCTAAATATCAAAAGGCTTTAGACGAGCATCAAATCAAATAAATGTATTCACACGCGATTACGTACCGAGTTTGTTATGCCGATACCGATAAAATGGGCTATGTCTATTATGGAAATTATGCCCGTTTATATGAAATTGCTCGAGTGGAAACCCTACGCAGTTTAGGCGTGTCGTATAAAGATTTAGAGGATAATGGAATAGGTTTACCCGTTTTTGAACATCATTCTACTTTTTTAGCTCCTGGCTTGTATGATGATGAATTGACGGTGATTTGTCAGGTGGACCAATTACCCACGGCAAAAATTCAGTTTTCCTATCGCATCAAAAACGCGGAGGGGAAATTAATCAATGAAGGAAAGACAACATTGGTTTTCATGAATATGCTTCAGAAAAAAGTCATTAAAGCGCCGGAATGGATTATTCACGCATTAAGGCCTTATTTTAATAAATGAAAAGAAAGAACTTAATTCGGGAATTGAAGGCTATATGGGTTGAATATGAGGAGCATTATGTGCTTTGTCGGATTATTTCCATTTTGTATCAAAAGATCTTTCAGTTTGACATTGATGTGCGTGCGGCCGCGGTTGCCTACAATTTCACATTAGCCGTTTTTCCCACCATTATATTTTTGTTTTCCTTATTGCCCTACATGCCGATTGATCATCTGGATCTCAAAATGATCGGATTTTTAAAGGGTACCATGCCAAAGAATCTGCAAGGAGATCTAACAGAATTAATCTCAGAGATTGTGAATAAAAAGCGAGGAGGGGTTTTATCTTTCGGTTTTCTATTTGCGCTTTATGCGAGTACAAGTGGAATTATGGCGTTGATTCGTTCCTTTAATTTAACGTACAAGACAAATGAAAATCGCGGATTTTTTAAAGAACGATTTATCGCCGTGGGCTTGAATTTTTTATTGACTTTTGTTCTTTTGATTGCATTTACTGTGTTTATTTTGGGGAATTTTGTGGTGAAAATGTTGGCGAAAAAAGATTTAATTCAATATGATTTCACCTTTTATATTACTAAATCATTGACCTACCTGATTATTTTTTCAGTTTTCTTTTTCACGATTTCTATTATTTATTATTATGCCCCTGCCATCCATAAACGATGGAAATTTTTTAATGCAGGTTCGATTACAGCTTCCATCATGACCATTCTAGTAACGAATTTATTTTCTTATTATTTGGTCAATTTTGCGTCGTATCATAAGGTTTATGGGTCAATTGGTTCATTGATTGCCTTGATGGTTTGGTTGTATTTTGTTTCCCTTATTTTGATTGTGGGTTTTGAGATTAATGCGAGTATTGATCAGGTGAAGGAAGAGGTGGAGGAGGAAGAATTGACAAACGATTTTTTTACTACAAATTAAATGGCAGCTCAATACCTGAAACTATACGATAAGAATAATTCACAAGAAATCATCGATCGTATCGTAGGTGTTCTTCAAAAAAATGGGATTATTATTTATCGAACGGATACGATGTATGCTTTAGGTTGTTCGATTTTATCCCAACAAGCCATCAATCGCATCTGCGAAATCAAACAAATTAAGGCCAACAAAAATCGATTTTCCTTCATTTGCCATGATTTAAGTTCGATTTCAAATTTTGCCAAGGTGAGTGATTCCAATTTTAAAATCCTGAAACATTACCTACCAGGTCCTTACACGTTTGTCCTGCCTGCAAGTTCAAAGGTTCCTTCGATTTTAATTCAAGGTAAAAAAACCGTGGGAATTCGAATTCCGGATTATATGCCCATTTTAGAAATAGTTAAAGAATTAGGACATCCTTTGTTGACTACCACGATTAAACATGAAGATTGTTTGGTAGAAGATTATACTGACCCGAGTTTGATTTTTGATCAATATGAGCAGCAAGTGGACTTAGTTCTCGATGGTGGTTTCGGAGGGATTTCGCCGTCTAGCATGATTGATTTAACACAAGATGAGCCGGCGGTGATTCGAGAAGGTGCCGGTGATTGCGCTGATTTTTTATAATTTACCAATTCATTTGAATGTGGCTTGGTTTGGCGTGTTTCCAACGTTTATGTGACCATAAATATTGATCCGGGTATTGTTCAATCGATTTTTCCAAACGACGAGCAAAAGATTCAATTATAGCTCCTTTTTCTAGGTTCTCGTAGGGAGGGTTCGCGAGTTCTTCAAAAGTCATGGTATAATAACCACGTTTAGTTCGAATTAATTCGACAAAAAATACGGGGTATTTATATTCGCGGGCAAAACGTTCCATCCCAGTGAAAAAGCCGGTGTCTTGATTTAAAAAATTTGTCCAATAGGCGCTTTCGGGTTTTTGTGGAGATTGGTCAGCGGCTAAACAAATGGCACGAGGGATGTTTTTACGTTCTCGACTGGCCAAGATGGATTCTCTTTTTTCTAAAAGTACATTATTTCCAAACCGTTGACGCACCCACATCGTGAATTCGTTGAAACTAGGACTGCTTAATTTTTGATATACGATATCGTGTTGGATGTCGGATAAGGCCAATCGATGGACAGCCCATTCCCAATTTCCTTGATGACCGGCTACATAAACAACTGGAATTCCTTGGTTGATATACGCCTGAACTAACCCTTCATTCACCATGACCATTCGTTTCAAAAGTTCTTCTTTGGACATGGCAGCGCCTCTGAAAAATTCAACCAATTGGTCTGCTAAGTAGCCATAAAACTTATAGCCCAATTGATTAACTTGCTTTTTTGAATAGCTTGGAAAAGATCGACGGATGTTATCTAATATGACCTTTTTTCGATAGGAAATAACATAGAAAAAAATCCATTGCATGCACGTTGCCACCCGGTATAGGATGAAAAGGGGTAAATGCCCGATGAGTTTATAGAAAAACATGTTTTGCTTCTACCCGAAATTCGGGCGATTAATCGTATTTTTGCAAATATCCGATTATTTTTTGGAATGCACATTGAACTTCACTATTTACCTTGTTTAACCTATATGTCTCTGTTAAGTCAGCGGGAGCAAAATCTTTCTTTTGAAGTGATGGAACATTTTCCAAAGCAAACTTATCGGAATCGAAGTCGGATTTTAAGTGCCAATGGGGTAGAGGTTTTGAGTGTACCAATTGTCCATGCCACTGGACATAAGGTATTTACCAAAGATGTTCAAATCGATTATAGTCAGGCTTGGGTTCGAAGGCATTTGGGGGCGATTCAAGCGGCTTATGGGAAAGCGCCTTTTTTTGAACATTTTGAACCATTTATTCAACAGATTTTTGCGAAAAAAAATAAATTTTTAGTAGATTTAAATATTGATTTTTTAAAGTTTATCATGAAAATTTTAAGTCAAGATTTTCATTATTCGTTTACGGATGATTTTTTGGTTCAGGACGGAGTAAGCTTTTATAATCAGGTGCAAGCCAAGGGTGAAATGGATGGTTCTTCAATTGCGGTTTCGGTTCCATATCGACAATGTTTTGGAACTGATTTTGTTCCAAATTTGTCTATTTTGGACCTTTTGATGAATCATGGAAGGGAATCGGCGGGGATTTTGGAACAAATGAGAATTAATTGAACAAAATGCAGGTTTGTGTTGTTTTGGGCTGTATAAAATAGAAATCATATGGAAGCTAAGTTTTCAAATAAGGTTAAAGAAGTGATTTCGCTGGCACGTGAAGAGGCTTTGCGATTGGGGCATGATTACATTGGAACTGAGCATTTGATGTTGGGAATGATTCGTGATGGAGAAGGGCCAGGGATAGATTTGTTGTTAAAATCAGGAGTTTCCTTGGACCAATTGCGGCATAGTATTGAGCATTCGACCTCAACGACGAGTAAATCGAGTTTTGATAAGCAGAATTTATTGAATATTCCCTTGACTAAACAAGCGGAAAAAGTACTTCGACTGACTTATTTGGAGGCGAAGTATTTCAAAACAAATTTAGTGGAGACGGATCATTTATTAATGGCCATTTTGCGTGACGAAGATAATGTCGCTACTCAAATTCTTGAAAAACATCAAGTTTATTACGATTTGATCAAGGAAATGGTTGAATTTCAATCGGGTGCGAATCAAGGGCTTTCCCCGAAATCCTCTACAGATGCGGATGATAATGACGATGATAGTCGTTTGTATTCAGGTGGTTCTTCTGGAGCGGGTTCAACGGGTGCTTCCGCGAGTAGTACCAAAGGAGCTGAAAAGAGTAAAACACCTGTATTAGATAATTTTGGACGGGATCTAACGAAGATTGCGGAGAATGGGAAATTGGATCCGATTGTGGGTCGTGAAAAGGAAATCGAGCGTGTGGCCCAGATTTTATCGCGTCGTAAAAAGAATAATCCGATTTTAATTGGAGAACCTGGGGTTGGTAAAACAGCCATTGCGGAAGGATTGGCTTTGCGAATTATTCAGAAAAAAGTTTCGCGGGTCTTATTTGGAAAACGCGTGGTGACCTTGGATATCGCTTCCTTGGTGGCAGGTACTAAATACCGGGGGCAATTCGAGGAGCGTATGAAGGCGGTAATGAATGAATTGGAGAAGTCGACGGATGTCATTTTATTTATTGATGAATTACATACGATAGTAGGTGCGGGTGGAGCTTCGGGTTCATTAGATGCTTCTAATATGTTTAAACCTGCATTGGCACGTGGAGATATTCAGGTGATTGGTGCGACGACTTTGGATGAATATCGTCAATACATTGAAAAGGATGGGGCATTGGCACGTCGTTTTCAAACGGTGATGGTAGATGCTACTTCGGTGGAGGAGACGATAGAGATTTTAAATAACATCAAAGATAAATATGAGGAACATCATCATGTTCTGTATACGCCTGAGTCGATTATTTCCGCGGTAAAATTATCTGATCGCTATATTTCGGATCGGTTCTTGCCTGATAAGGCGATTGATGTGATGGATGAAGTGGGTGCGCGTGTTCACATTTCGAATATTAACGTGCCAGCGGATATCGTAGCATTGGAAAATCAAATTGAAATAGTGAAGAAGGAGAAGAATCAGGTGGTGAAGTCGCAAAAATATGAGGAAGCGGCTCAGTTGCGTGATCGGGAGAAAAAGTTAATTGATCAATTAGAAAAAGCCAAGCAGATTTGGGAAGAAGATTCCAAAAAGCAAAAGTATACGGTGAATGAGGAGAGTGTGGCGGAGGTAATCGCGCAGATGACGGGTATTCCGGTGAATCGGGTTGCGGCGAAAGAAGGTGAGAAATTGTTGTTGATGGAATCGGAATTGACTAAGCATGTAATTGGTCAATCGGATGCGGTGAAGAAATTGGTGAAAGCGATCCAGAGAACGCGCGTGGGGTTGAAAGATCCACAAAAACCGATTGGTTCCTTTATTTTCTTAGGCCCAACGGGCGTAGGTAAAACGGAGATGGCTAAGGTCCTTGCGACCTATTTATTTGATAAGGAGGATGCCTTGGTGCGTATCGACATGAGTGAGTACATGGAGAAATTCAGTGTATCTCGCTTAGTAGGAGCGCCTCCGGGCTATGTGGGGTATGAAGAAGGAGGGCAATTGACTGAAAAGGTGCGTAGGAAACCGTATTCAGTAATTTTGTTGGATGAAATTGAAAAGGCACATCCGGATGTATTCAATTTGCTATTGCAGGTATTGGATGATGGAATTTTGACGGATGGCTTAGGTCGGCGGGTTGACTTTCGGAATACAATTATCATTATGACCTCCAATATTGGGGCACGCGATTTAAAAGATTTCGGGTCTGGGATTGGATTTTCGACAAAGTCGAAGGTGGATAATATTGATGAGGCGGCTCGGGCAACGATTCAAAATGCCTTGAAAAAGGCTTTTGCACCTGAATTCATTAATCGTTTGGATGATATAATTATTTTCAATTCGTTGGAAAGAGCCGATTTACATCAAATTATTGATTTGATGTTGGTTAAATTGAAGAATCGTTTGACGAATTTGGGTTATGAAGTGGAATTGACGGACAAGGCCAAAGACTTTATTGCAGATAAAGGATATGATCCTCAATATGGCGCGAGACCTTTGAATCGTGCGATACAGAAATATTTAGAGGATATTTTAGCGGAAGAAATTTTAAAGGGTCCGTTGGCTGAAGGGGAAATTATCGAAGCAGATTATGCGGATGAAGCCGAACAAATACATGTTATTAGAAAGAAAAAATAGATGAAGGGTATCGTTGAAAACAAAGTAGTATTAGTAACGGGTGCGTCCCGTGGAATTGGCAAGGCTATTGCAACCTTATTTGCTGAATCAGGTGCCCAAGTAGCATTTACCTATTTATCTTCAGTTGAGAAAGGTCAGGCATTAGAAAAGGAATTGTCGGCTTATGGAATTAAAGCCAAAGGATACCGTTCGGATGCGTCTAATTATCAAGAATCCGAGGATTTAGTGAATTCAGTTATAGAGGATTTTGGGGCGATTGATGTCTTAATCAACAATGCGGGAATAACCCGAGATGGTTTATTGATGCGCATGAGTGAGGAACAGTGGGATGAAGTGATGCGAGTGAATTTGAAATCCGTGTTTAATTTAACCAAGGCGGCTACAAAGCCGATGATGAAAGCTAAATCGGGTTCAATTATTAATTTAACTTCGATCGTAGGGATTAAAGGTAATGCGGGACAAGCAAATTATGCAGCCTCCAAGGCAGGTATTATTGGTTTTACGAAATCAGTGGCGCTAGAATTAGGCTCAAGAAATATTCGTTGCAATGCCATCGCTCCAGGCTTTATCGAGACCGAAATGACTGAAGAATTGAATGCGGCTACCGTCGAAGAATGGAAAAAATCGATTCCATTAAAACGTGGAGGGCAAGCTCAGGAAGTTGCCAATGTATGTTTATTCTTAGGGTCTGATTTATCTTCGTATGTAACAGGTCAAACCATTCAGGTAGATGGTGGTCTTTTAACCTAATGGAATTTAAAGGATTTTCGGAACAAACCTCAATCTTGATTCTTCTCGGATTGGGGTTTGTTTTTTTTCTAGGTTTTTCATTTTATTTTTTTGGATTACAAAATCGCTTAAATCTTGGAATAAGATTTGTTTTAGGCTTTTTACGGGCAATGATTTTATTGCTTTTGGTGGTTTTTGTTATTCCGCTGAATATTACTTCTCTTCATTTGGAAGAAAATTCCCGACAAATATTGTTGGTAGATTCTTCGCCCTATATTCGAAAAAAACAGGTTGATTCGGTCAAAAGGACGTTGGGGCAGGATTTTCCTAACCTTGAGATTATCATTTTGCCGACTTCCAGTTGGGCCCTTTCACTCGACACTTTGCGGGTATTGGATCGGGATTTGCCGGTGGATCAGGCATTTTTGTTGACAGATGGTCAATTAACTGATTTAGAGCCTGAGAATAATCTAGGCTTCCCGATTCACTTAATCGGAATAGGACCTCTTCCACCTTCAGAGGATGCAGGAATTTATATTCCTTTGAATATGATTCGGACTGTTTTGGATGAGTTGATTTATTTGCCCATTGATGTATGGACGAAGAAAGTCCAAGCGAATACAAAAGTAGATTTGCAGGTCTGGGATGGTTCGAGGAAGCTGTTTGAAAAGTGGGTCGTTTTTGAGGGCTTGGATGCATACCAACGAATACCCGTTCCTCTCCAATCCTCAAAATTAGGTTTACATACCTTGGTATTTAGATTAGGAGATGCAAAAAAAACGGTTTTAAACTGGCAAGTGCTACGGGAAAAGGCTATTGTCGATGGTTTTGCGCGGTGTCCTCATCCGAATGTCGGGGTGATTTCGACTTATGCAGCCAAACATTTCCTCAAATTAAATTGGCATTTTGGGGAAAATCCACAGCCTACCTCTGTGATGAAAAATATTATTTTTTATAGCACGTTACCTAAGGATTTAAATACTTATCAGAATCGGTCAGTTTGGTATTTAGGAGTGGATTTACCTGCCTCCGTTTTACTTAATTCATCTAGCCTATATCGAAAGGAGGTTCATTTTTGGGAGCAGCAGATGGACGAATATCGTCAACAAAAATCATTTGTACAGATTGATTCCTTGTTCCAACGAATGTTTGCTCAAACATTTTTACGGAATATTTCACAGGATTCTATCCAATCCACTCAGGAATTATATCCATCAAAACAGGATTCATCTGGGCGCAATGAAGCTACTTTAACCTATTTAGGTGGAAAGGAGCAAGTTGATTTCTCGAATGTAATTCAAAAACGTATCAAACGAAAAAGTCAGTTGAAATCAATTCCAGCTTGGAAATATCCATATTTGTGGTTGGTTTTGGTAAGTTTAATTTTTCTGGAATGGGGAATTCGAAAAAGATTTATATGAATAAGATATTAAATTTTTGCTTGTTGGTAGGTTTTGGTTTTTGGGGTTGTAATCGAAACATACCTACAGAAAAATTTGAACCGGTTAGGTATCAAGCAGATGTGCCAGATGCGAAGCCTTCATTTGTTCGGGTAGATGTATCGATGTCCTTTGATACATTGAATCATTGGTTAAATCGGATGCCTAACCGTCCATTGTTTAAGTCGGGCGAGGCAGATGCATTTATAGGCTTTCCGATTGAGATAGCCCAACAAGGACCTTTGAAATTAAGTGCCGGGCAAAACCAGCAGCTCATTGTACAATTGCCTACGGTATTTGATGCTAAACCACAAATAGCAGGGATTTCTGCTGGTAATATCCATGGAAAAATGCAGTTGAAATTATCCTCTAGGTTAAATTTAACTGATTTTTCGAAAGCATCTATTTCCGATCTAGGCTATTCCTATGAATGGATTCAAAAACCAAGCATTTCGGTGGCAGGTTTCCCGATAAATGCTGCTCCGATTGTTGATAATTTATTAGCCTCAAAGGCCGATGTGATTCGACAAGGATTAGGCAATCAGTTGAATGAATTAGTAGCCCAAAAATCATTGGAAGGGATGTTACGTAATGCCATTGGCCCCATGCTTGCTATGTCGAAAGATTTTCATGTAAATGTGTATGGATTTCACATTCAAGATTGTCAAATTACCCCCACGGGCATATCCGCATCGTGTTGGATTCAATCCTCTGCTCACGTTCATCCCAATCGGGAGGTTGCCTCTGTAATTTTTCCTCGCATTTTGAATTTTCATGAATCTGATTCGAATTTGGCCTTACGCGGAGAAATCCCTTGGTTGTTTTTTGAGCAAATTTTAGAGAAAGAATTCAATCGTTTATCGCCAAAATTTCCCACACACGTACGGATTCAAGCGATCAATGAGACAAAAATGGTGGCTAAAATAGTCGGTTTTCAAGGAGAAAAAGCTGAATATTCCATTGTATTTGTTCCAATTACCTATCAAGATGGGACCCTGGGAATTCAGGTATTACAAACAGAAATGAATGGATTAATGGGCGTTCAACGGGTATTTTCGAAAAAGATTGAGCGCCGCTTATTAAAATACGCATCTAAATTTCGGGTCGATGTGAAAGGGCAATTAAGCCCATGGATGGTTCAAACGGGTTCCATGCAGGCGATAAACCCATCGCTTCTTGTTCATGCCTATCATTGGAATGCGCAGGGATTTTATGTGTTGGGAGCCATCAAGGGGAATTGGGCATTAATGAAATAAAATAAATACCTTTGTGATGAGAAAATAAATCATCTTATCGCTTTTTTAAAGAGGAAAGTCCGAACAACATAGAGCGGCGTGCTTCCTAACCGGAAGGGAAACTTTCGAGTTTCACAGCCAGTGCCACAGAAAATTACCGCCTTTCGGGGTAAGGGTGAAAAGGTGGGGTAAGAGCCCACCGCTGATTTGGTGACAAATTAGGCATAGGTAAACCTCACGCGTTGCAAGATCAAATAGGCTGACTGCCGAAAGGCAAAAGGGTTGCTCGTCCGATGTCAGTGGGTAGATTGCTCGAGACAAACAGTGATGTTTGTTCAAGATAAATGATAAGAGGGTAGGATTTCCTACTTACAGAATTCGGCTTATCGATTTATTTTCTCATTTTTTCATTTGCTCCTATTGGATTAATTCCTTATTTTTGCAGACATTTTTATAAACCCGAGGGACGAGATCCCTCATAAACCCATGTATAATGGCTGTTAAAATTAGATTATCGCGTCGTGGACGCAAGAAGTTAGCAATGTTTGATGTCGTAGTGGCAGATGCTCGTGCACCTCGTGATGGACGTTTTATCGAGAAACTCGGTACTTACAATCCTAACACAAACCCAGCAACGGTTGTTTTGAATGAAAAACAAGCCATCAAATGGGTAATGGATGGCGCTCAGCCAACAGATACGGCGAAAGCTATTTTATCTTACAAAGGCATTTTATATGCAAAACATTTACAAGTAGGTGTTTTGAAAGGTGCTTTGACGCAAGAACAAGCGGATGCGAAATTTGAAGCTTGGAAAGCTGAGAAAGAAGTCAAGATTCAAACGAAAGCTACTTCGATCCAACAATCAAAAGCAAAATCTAAAGCGTCTCGTTTAGAGGCTGAATCTAAGGTTTCCGCGACTAGAGCTGAAAACATTGCTGCTAAAAATAAGGCTGCAGACGATGCTATCGTGGCAAGCGTTGTAGAAGCAATCAATGAAACAGATGAAGATGAGGTAGAAGCTCCAGCAGCAGAAGTTGCAGTGGAAGAAGCTCCAGCAGCAGAAGTTGCGGTAGAAGAAGCTCCAGCGGCAGAAGTTGCGGTAGAAGAAGCTCCAGCAGCAGAAGCACCAGCAGCGGAAGCTCCAGCAGCAGAAGCAGCTGAAGAAGCACCAGCAGCGGAAGCGGCTGAAGAAGCACCAGCAGCAGAATAAATTTTTAAATTCATTGAAAATCATACAAATTTGTTTTCAGATTTGTATGATTTTTTTTTGTACCTATGGCAAAAACAGAATACTTTGAATTAGGAACCCTTTCTAAACCGCATGGCTTAAAAGGGGCATTTCATGTTTTTTTAGATGTCGATGATCCCTATGAATATGAGGACTTAGAATCTGTCTTTGTTCAGATGGGAAATGAATTAGTACCCTATTTCATTGAGGATATTCAAATTCGTGATAATTTGAATTTATTGGTCTTGGAAGGAATTGAAAGTTTGGATGCTGCCAAGGAATTAGTCGGTAAAAAATTGTTTTTGCCTGTTTCTTTTCTCCCCAAATTAAAAGATGATCAATTTTATTATCATGAAATCATAGATTATCAAGTGTTTGATGAGCAAAAAGGAGCATTGGGTGTTGTGAAAGAAGTTTATTCCACAGGCGCACAAGATGTACTTATTATGATTTATAAAAGTAAGGAGGTATTAATTCCTTTGACTGATGAGATTATACCTAAGGTTGATAAAAAGAGTAAAATTGTTCATAGCCGACTTCCAGATGGTTTATTGGAAGTATATTTAGAAGATCATGCGGATTGATATTATATCAGTAATTCCTGATTTGATGCAAAGTTTTTTTGCTCATTCCATTTGTAAACGTGCGGCACAAGCGGGTTTAGTGGAAGTGCATTTGCATGATTTACATGATTATTCCACCAAAAAACACAAGCAAATTGATGATTATCCTTTTGGCGGAGGGGCAGGAATGGTTATTTCGGTCGAACCCTTGTCGATATGTTTAGATTCATTAGTACAACAAAGAAATTATAACGAAATCATCTTTTTCTCCCCTGATGGAATTGTATTTAAACAAGGATTGGCAAATCAATTAAGTCTCTGTGAGAATTTGATTTTTATTTGTGGACATTATAAGGGGATTGATGAGCGAATTCGAGAAAAATATGTGACCAAAGAAATTTCCATAGGAGATTATGTTTTATCTGGGGGTGAATTGGCAGCAGCTGTTTGTGCGGATGCGATAATTCGCTTAATTCCTGGGGCTATTGGAGATGAAATGTCCGCGTTAACGGATTCTTTTCAAGATGGTTTGTTAGCCCCACCCGTATATACAAGACCAGCGCTATGGAATGGGATGGAGGTACCTGAGATTTTGCGTTCAGGAAATGATAAAAAAATTGAGGCTTGGCGGCATGAACAAGCGGTGTCCCGCACACAAGCTCGTAGGCCTGATTTATTAGCATCCAATGAATAAACAAGCAAAGATGCCCTTGGCGGCACTTATTTCCTTAGGTTTATTGTATTTGATTTGGGGGTCCACTTTTTTAAGTGTGCGTATTCTGTTGAGTTATTTACCTCCTTTAGTTATTACTTTTGGCCGCAATATAGTCGCTGGGTCCCTTTTATTCATCTGGTCCATTGTGGGTAAACATTGGGTGCCTATGAAAAAGGGTCATTTCAAAACTCATTTTTTTTGTGGTTTATTAATGATATCACTCGGTAACGGATGTATGGCCTTAGCGGGTTCAATTGTTCCTTCTGGTTTTTCGTCTGTATTTATGGCATTAGGTCCCTTATTATTGGTACTCTTTTTTTGGATGGCGGGTCGAAAGCCGTCGCTACGAAAATTAATTGGTACTTGTATGGGATTGTTGGGAATTGCCTTGATGATGAGCCAAAAATCATTAGCTATCGCAGGTAAAGAAACTGAATTTTTTATTGGCGTAGGCTTCCTTATGTTGGCCGTAATAGGCTGGAATATAGCTGTTTTTCAAATCCAGTTCCGCCAAGCCAACCAATATCATTTCACTCAAGTTTGTGCTATTCAAATGCTTTCAGGTGGTGTCTTGGTTTTTTTGATTAGTTTTTTGAAAGGAGATGTCCAACAAATTCATTTTGCTGAAATCCCCATGAAAGCATTTGGTGTATTTATTTATTTGGCGCTCATTGGATCTATGCTGGGTTATAGCCTGTTTGGATATCTTTCGAAAGTTTTGGATGCTACATTGGTAGCTACTTATACCTATGTAAATCCGGTTATAGCCTTGATTTTAGGGAATTTGATTTTAGATGAACCTTTACATGGTATTTTATTATTTGCTAGTTTTTTTATACTATTGGCAGTTGTTTTAATTACAACTGATAAACCTGAACCTACTATTCTCCATGAAACCATTCCTTAAAATCTCTTTAATTTTATTTTTAGCCTCATTTTATACGGCCATGTCACAAGATACCAAGCCTTTGTATGAGGGCGCTATCCCAAATTATATTTCAGGTCCTAACCTTCAAAAAGGGGAGGTAAGTGGCGGTATGTTGCGTATTTCGAATGTAACAGAACCTACATATACGTTCTATGAGGCCAAAGGTGGTAAAAGCTCCAGACCCTGTGTAGTTGTTTGTCCTGGCGGGGGCTATCGGATTTTAGCTAGTACGCATGAGGGTACAGATATCGCCAAAAAATTAAATGAATTAGGAATTCATGCCTTGGTACTATATTATCGGATTCCGGATAGTACGCGCCAAGTAGACCGTAGAATTGCACCTTTGCAGGATGCCCAACAAGCCATTCGACTTGTTCGAAAAAATGCAAATACATGGGGCGTAGATGTGGGGAAAGTCGGTATCATGGGTTTCTCAGCCGGTGGTCATTTAGCGGCTAGTGCAGCGACGCATTTCAATCAAGATTATACGGGCATCAATGATTACATTAATCTGAGACCCGATTTTCAAATTTTGTTATACCCAGTGATCTCGATGCGTCCATTTGGCCATTCTGGATCGATGGTGAATTTGATAGGCAAAAAGCCAAGCGAAGATAATCTGCATCTTTTTTCCAATGAGGAACAAATTACGGATTATACGCCCAAAGCATTTATTGTGCACGCGGCAGATGATAAGGCCGTTCCCATTAAAAATTCGTTAATCTATGTGGAGAATTTAAGTGCGAATAATGTGTCGGCCGATTTGCATGTGTACGCCAAAGGTGGTCATGGTTTTGGTTTAAACAATAAAACCACAAATGAATTGTGGTTCGATCGTTTAGCAGAATGGTTTAAGACAAATCATATTCTTTGATTCCGTTTCATTACGTAATAGAAAGGAATACCTACTAGCACCAGGAATAATCCGATGGTGGATGATACTGTTTTGACGTATAATAAATTTCCTGCAATCAAGACAAGGATGGTTAAATAGGCACCAAAGAGGATTTTCTGACTAATTGATAATGATTCCTGCATCAAACGTTTCTTGAATACAGATATAACCGTTAAGAAATAAAACAATAGAATCGCGAAAACCGTGAAATCTAACAAAGTTCCATAGGAACCTGAAAAACACAAGGCGATGGCCCAAATCCCTTGGATGAGTAATGAATAGGAGGGTACGCCATTTTTATTAGTTTCTGCGGCCTTTTTGAAGAATAATTTATCATTTGCCATTGCTTCAAATAAGCGGCCACCTGCTAAAATAATGCCATTGTTGCACCCAAAGGTGGAAATCATAATTAGAATAGCCATAATGGTCGCGCCCAAGGCGCCAAAAACTGTTTCTAATGCGGCTGAACCTAGGCGGTCTTGACTAGCAAACATAATCCCGCGCAAATAGGATGTTTCTCCTGTTTCAGATCCACTAAGGGGTAGAATTCCTAAATAGGCCATGTTTGTTAAGAAATACAATAAGCAAACGAGCGCTGAGCCATAGGCAAGTCCTTTGGCGATGGTTTTTTTCGGATCTTCGAAATCTGCGCTAGCAAATGTGACGTTGTTCCATGCTGAAGAGGAGAACAAAGGTCCGATCATGGCTACACCAAAAAGACTTGCAAATTGTCCCCAAGAAATATCCATGAATTGATGCGTAGTCGTATCATAGGTGGTAGCCGATCTGAAAAAATTGTCAAAATGAATCCAACCGTTTTGGATACCCACATAAAATCCGATGAAAATCAATAAAATGATGGCACCTATTTTGGTTATGGTAAATACATTTTGAACGATTGAAGCGAATTGAATGCCTCTAAGATTAATGAAGGTTAGGCTGGCGATGAGTAATGCGGCGAGTATTTGTTGGCTCGAAATATAGTTCCCTACCATCGGAACATCATTAATGATTTCTGGAAAAATAAAACCTGTGTATTTGGCGAAGGCAACAGCTACGGCGGCGATTGTTCCTGTTTGAATGACCAAAAAAGCAGCCCAGCCAAACAAAAATCCCACCAAAGGATTATAGGATTCTTTTAAATACACATATTGTCCACCTGTTTTGGGGAAAACCGTCGATAGTTTACCATAGGCATATGCTCCGGTGATTGTAAGAAAGGCAGTTAACAGCCAAGTAGATATCCAGGCGATAGGGGAATTAACGGTTCGAGCCACCTCTGCACTGACTAAAAAGATGCCTGATCCAATCATTGATCCCATGACTAACATGGATGCGTCCAACACATTTAATTTTTTATTTGCCATCGTTTTTTTTATAAATTATCAATTTAATACAATAAAGATTTTCTTGCCTGCATATCGCTATTGGGTTAAATCTTTTATCAAATATGGGTGCTTTCTTTGATTTAAAAAAATGTAAACGTTTCCGTAAACGTTTACGGAAAAAAATAATAGAAATTCCTTTAATTATTCAATTTAACTGTGATATATTGGGTTACTAGTATTTGTAAAGCATTATTTTAAACTGTTAATTATTTAAATAGTACAATTTGTTTTTCGATGAAGCAGCGTATGAATGAAGTTGAAATTTGGGATCAGTTAAGGGGAGGGAATCAAAAGGCTTTTAATAGTTTGTATCAGCATTTTATTCAACCACTTTATTCCTATTCCATGGGAATCACAAATGATAAAGATTTGATCAAAGATTGTCTACATGATTTATTTGTGGAACTTTGGAAAAACCATGCTACGTTGGGGCCTACTACAAGTGTAAAATATTATTTAATGGCATCGATAAAGCGTAAAATCGTTCGCCATTTGGAAAGTCAAATGCGCAATAACACGCATCACATGAATTACATGCGCGATTATGTGGAAGATTTACCCTCACAAGAACATGTGATGATACAAGGAGAAGAACAATGGCTGGGAAATCAGCAACTATTAAAAGGTATGGACCTATTAAGCCGTCGGCAACGGGAGGCTATTCAATTAAAATATTTTCAAAATTTAGATACGGATCAAATTAGTGCTAGCATGCGCATTAACCATCAATCTGTGTATAATCTGATTTTTGGAGCTTTGCGGGTGATGAAAGATGGAATGTCAACTAAAACATTTGCGATACAATAGAATTTATTTTAGAATTCTTTGAGTATATCTGGGTTCTGTACTGCTTTATTGGGTATATTAAACGTTTACGGTTAACATGTCTCATCAAAAAAAGGAAATTAGGCTTCTTGCTAGAATGAAAGGCAGAAAAGCTTTGTTTTCTTTTTTTAAAAAAGTTTCAATTGCTTCTTGGTCGGGGATTGAGGTGAAAAATACAAGTAAAGACCAACTTACCCATAATGAGTGCGAAGCATTATGGGTTCGAATAAACCAAACTTTGCATTCTTTTAACTAATTTTTTCAACCCTATGAGAAAAAAATTACTTTCAAAACTCCTGTTTAGCATGGTATTCGTGCTATTAGGAATTCAATTGCAGGCACAGGACCGTACGGTTACTGGGCGTGTAACGGCTTCAGATGATGGTTCTGGTGTACCGGGAGCCAGTGTTTCCATTAAAGGAACATCGAAAGGTACATCCACCGATGGAGATGGAAATTATAAGATTTCTGTTTCAGGACCTTCTGTAGTATTGGTTTACTCTTCAGTTGGCTACAATACGCAAGAGGTTGCAGTTGGTTCTAAAGGTCAAATTAATGTGGCTTTGGCAGCTGACACAAAAGCGCTAACGGAGGTTGTTGTCGTGGGTTATGGTACGCAAAAGAAAAGTCAATTGACAGGTGCTATTTCATCTGTGACGTCTAAGCAAATCACAGAAATGCCAATTACTAACTTAGGTCAAGCGATGCAAGGTCGTGTGGCTGGGGTGGACGTGGCTCAATCAGGTTCAAAGCCAGGTACTGTACCTAAGGTGTTGATTCGTGGTCGTCGTTCGTTTAATGCGGGTAATGATCCATTGTATGTTGTGGATGGTATTCCTTTATCAAGTGGTTATGAGGATATGAATCCGAATGACGTAGCATCTATGGAAATCTTAAAGGATGCAACGGCTACCGCTATTTACGGAGCACGTGGTGCGAATGGTGTTGTTTTGATTACTACTAAACGTGGTACTAAAGATGGAAAGACTGTTATCTCATATGATACCTATGTTGGTCAAACAAAAAATTTAGATAAAATCAAGTTATTTAATGGAGAGGAATACGCTGAAATGAAGCGTGAGTCTCGTCGTACAATTGGTACCTATAAAGATGCAAATGGTAATGTTGTGCCTACAGGTGTAATTGATGCTTTTGCAGATTCTAAACTATTCATTGCGGTTGAATTAGATGGTATTGCAAATAAGCGATCATTGGATTATCAAGATATGATGGTGAAGCAAAGTATTCAGCAAAATCATGCCTTGGGTGTACAAGGTGGAAATGAAAAGACTCAATTTTCGATCAATGCGGGTTATTTTCAAGATAAAGGGATTATTGAAGGCTTAGATTTTACTCGGTATTCTTTCCGTGCTAGCGTGGATCATCAAGTAAATAAAAGTTTAAAAGTGGGTGCATCTTCTTATGTGATGTATTCAGAAACTAATGGAGCAAACTTGAATCCTTATGGTTATTTATCTTCTCAAAATCCATTAGCAAAAGCATATGATGATCAAGGAAATTTAATTTTCCAACAAACGGACGATGCCTTATTAACAAACCCACTAAACGAAATCGTTCCGGGTGCAAAAATTGATAATACGAAGAAATACCGTGTGTTTAATTCAATTTACGCTGAATTACAATTAGCTGAAGGCTTAAAGTATCGCGTAAATTTTGGTCCTGACTTTACGATTTCTCGTAATGGTCGCTTCAATGGCGCCTTGACAAATGATATTAAAGGGGGTAACCCTACGGCAAGTACAGATAATCGTTTTGGATTTAACTATACCTTAGAAAATATCTTGACGTATTCGAAGTCATTTAAGGATCATAGTTTAAACGTTACTTTATTGCAATCTATGCAGCGAGATAATTTTGAGCAGTATACGCAAAGTGTGATGGGGGTACCTGTTGAGACTCAGTCCTTCTTTAACTTAGCTAACGCTTCTTCTATTCAAGGAGTAGGTTCTAACTTGATCCAATGGACGATTGCTTCTTATATGGCTCGTATTAATTATGACTATAAAGGCAAATATCTGTTAACTGTGACGGCTCGTCGTGATGGTTCATCTCGTTTTGGAGAAAACTCGAAATGGGGTAACTTCCCTGGGGCGGCTTTAGGTTGGAATATGCATCAAGAAGATTTCATGAAGGATTTAACCTGGTTAGATGAATTGAAATTACGTGCTTCATTTGCTCAAGTAGGTAACCAAGGTCTTTCTCCTTACCAAACAGTTGGTTTAGAAGGTAGAACTTCTTATGCTTGGAACAATACAGCAGCCTATGGATATCGTCCTAATACAATCGGTAACGCGGATTTGAAGTGGGAAACATCTACTTCGAAGAATATTGGAGCTGACTTTAGTATTTGGAGAGGTAAAGTTGCAGGTTCGATTGAGTATTATCAAACGAATACAACTGATTTATTATTATCGGATCAGTTACCTACTTCGACTGGTTTTGCTGCCGTTACTCGTAATGTGGGTGAAACAAAAAATACAGGTATTGAGCTTTCGTTATCAACTGTTAACGTAGACACAAAAAGTGGTTTCAAATGGAATACAGACTTTACTTTCTACAAAAACACAGAAGAAATTGTGTCATTGTACAATGGTGCAAAGGATGACGTAGGTAACCGTTGGTTCATCGGAAAACCTTTAAACTCATACTATGATTATAAGTATGCTGGAATTTGGCAAACTTCTGAGGCGGATATGGCTAAGTCCATGGGCTTTACAGTAGGTCAAATTAAAGTAGCTGATTCAAACGGTGACGGTAAAATCACTGCAGATGATCGTGTTTTGTTAGGATCAGACGTTCCTTCATGGACGGGTGGTATTACAAACCGTTTCTCTTATAAAGGATTTGATTTATCATTCTTTATTTTCACACGTCAAGGACAAATGATTGTGTCTAAATTCCACCAAAATTCAAACTATTTACAAGGTCGTTATAACCAAATCAAGGTGGATTATTGGACGCCAAACAATCCTAATGCCTATTACCCACGTCCTAACTTTAACCAAGAATTTCCAGCTTATAATACAGCAATTATGTATTTTGATGGTTCTTTCATTAAAGTTCGTAACATCAATGTGGGTTACTCGTTTCCAGCTAAGACTGCTCAGAAGTTAGGTTTATCTTCTTTGCGTGTGTATGCGAGTATTCAACAGCCATTTATCTTCTCGAAATATCGTTCGGTGGATAATGGGGTGGATCCTGAAACTTCAAACGGTAATATTGAAAATAACGTAACTCCGGCTACTTCAGTTTCAACTTTTGGTTTAAATATTAAATTTTAATCCCTGAAATAATGAAAAGTTTATATATCAAAAATTCATTAAAAACATTAGGTATTGCT
>CANFVE010000037.1 GCA_947450365.1 Cytophagaceae bacterium | reverse complement strand
CAATTTCTTGAGAGGCTGTACCCAGAGCCGGAGTCGAACCGGCACGGGCTTGCACCCACGGGTGTTTGAGACCAGCGCGTCTACCAATTCCGCCATCTGGGCAATTCAATACACAAAAGTAGGCTTTATTCTCTTATTTACCAAGTTGGGATTAAATATTCTTATAATTATTCATAACGCAAGGCATCCACAGGATCCATTTTAGATGCTTTGTATGCTGGGTAAATTCCTGAAAATAAGCCTACTAATATACAGATCATGATCCCCGCACTCATCCATAACCATGGGATAATAAAACTGGCTGTTCCCGAACTAATTCCTTGTGCAATTAAATTTCCGATCGGAATAGCAAAAATAATTCCACCAATTCCGCCAATTAAACAAATGACAATAGCTTCAATCAAAAATTGCTGTAGAATGCGTGCTGGCGTGGCCCCCAATGATTTACGAATACCGATTTCTCTTGTTCGTTCACTTACCGAGACCATCATGATGTTCATGAGCGCAATCGCTGCCCCCAATAGCGTAATAAAACCGATGACAAATCCGCCAATTTGAAGAGAGGACGTAATATTTTCAAAACTTTTGGCAATGGAGTCCGATCGATCAATCGTAAAACTATCATTAGCTCCTATTGGATCCATGCGAACTCGACGCATCACACCTCTTGCCTCTTCCATGAAATCATCTAAATTGGAAATTTTGGTTGAGGATGTTGTGATGTCAAAATTTAATTGACGACCTACGGCCATTTTACGTCCAGTTTCCAAGGGAACCATAATTACTCGATCATCTCCTCCTCCCATCATACTTCCTTTTTTAACTAAAATACCAATTACTTTTAATTTTAATCCACTTACGACAATTTCTTTGTTCAGAGGACTATTTTTTTCAAATAATTGATCAATGACATCAACTCCTAAAAGACATACGTTAACAGCATTTGTAAATTCGTTTGTTGAAAAATTTCTTCCACCCCCTATTTTATACCCTTTTAATTCCATGAAATTTTCATCTATTCCCATTAATCGGGTATTGGGATTGGTCTTTTTAGATGCGAATTTGGCAATGGCATTAAAGGAAACATTCGTTTTGAGAGAAACTTTACCTTTATTAGCAAAATTTATTTTGTACCGATAGGCCTGCCGATAGGTAATATTTTTAAAGCGTTTTTCCCGTTGCCCCTCTCGCCTAATTTGCATCGCCGCCCGATTGCGAATATCAAATGAATTAGCTCCTAAGCCAGAAAATGAATTATCAACCGAACTTTGAATTCCGTCAATAGCCGTTAAAATCCCCACCAATGAGGTAATTCCTAAGGAAATAATTAAGGCGGTTAAGACAGTACGAAGTAGATTACCTTTGATCGATCGTAAGCCTTCTAAAACGTTTTCCTTGACATTCATATGGGTTCTCGGCTAATTAATTTTACCTTGCAATTTATTACTTTATTCACAGCTTGTGAAACCAATGAAGCAGCTTATTTATCCATTAATCATATTTTTAGGACTACATCTGCCTATTTTAGGTTCTAGTATCTTAATCCCCATGGATACCGACCAAACGGATCATTTAAAGGCCTATGGATATATCTATCAAGTATTATCGGATGGGGATAGCAAGGCCCAATGGTTGATCAATTATCGCGGTGGTTCTTTTTTGATTGAACATTCCCCCTTACATCAACAAAATTTAGTGGCTAAAGGTATTCGTTCTTTGG
This sequence comes from Cytophagaceae bacterium, assembly GCA_947450365.1. Classification (GTDB taxonomy): domain Bacteria; phylum Bacteroidota; class Bacteroidia; order Cytophagales; family Spirosomataceae; genus Aquirufa. Next base: position 24,160 of record CANFVE010000037.1, on the reverse strand, counting down.
TCATATCTGAAGCTGAAGTTTCTCTTTTGAAGAAACAAATTGAATCACAAAATTCGAATATGGAATGGGCTGAATTAACGAAAATAGCAAAAATTGCTTTGTATTCTCCTCAATCGGCTTCTCCATGGGACGATGCAGTTTCCTTGGCTTTAACGTATGCAGGTATTCCGTTTACAACGATTTATGATAATGAAATTTTAAGTGGAGAATTGAAAAAATATGATTGGGTTCATTTACATCATGAAGATTTTACGGGGCAAATGGGAAAAATGTATACGCAGCGGGAACAACTTTGGTATAAAAAACAAATCAGAGAAGATGAAGAAATGGCTCATAAACATGGATTTAGCAAGATAAGCCAATTAAAATCAGCCGTCGCCCAGCAATTGAAACTGTATATCGAAGCAGGTGGTTATTTATTTGCTATGTGTAATGCCACTGATACGTTCGATATTGCCTTAGCAGCTCAGCAAATCGACATTGTAGATTCATTTTATGACCATGATCCAGTTCAGGAAAATGCAAATCAGTTGTTGAATTTCAATCAAACTTTAGCTTTCACTAATTTTACCCTTTTCCCAAATCCACGAATCAATGAATTTTCAACCATTGATTCATCTCCCAATTACCAGCCCAGGGCCGTTTTAGAAGATAATGATTTTTTTGAACTCAATGAATTTTCTGCAAAATCGGATTTAATTCCTAGTATGTTAGTACAAAACCATGAATCCGTGATTCATGGCTATATGGGACAGACGACTGGGTTTGATGTTGCTAAAATTAAGTCCTCCATAACTATATTGGCCGAGAATGAGCCATTACACGAGGCGAAATATCTGTATGGTACCTTTGGGAAAGGTTTTTTTAGCTTTTTGGGCGGCCATGATCCGGAAGATTACCAGCATTTTGTCAACGAGGAGCACACAGATTTGCTCTTACATAAAAATTCACCGGGCTATCGGCTTATTTTGAACAATGTTCTTTTTCCTTCTGCAAAGAAGAAAAAGCAAAAGACCTAGCGTAATTTCCGGAGGTAATAATCCTCTCCTTTCACCAATAAATCATTTTTGCTTAGATCGGTTCCTAAACGAATATCCCCTTTCCTTGGCGAAATAACTGATTTGGCAAAAAATAAATATTCAGCATTTGCGGGAATTGCTTGTAATCCTTCATTAAAAGGATTGATTGGAATAAGATGTCTCGTGAAATGTTTGCCCCATAAAGGATACTCGTAATCATCATTGATGGTTGCCAATGCTACCGTGGCATTTGCTGGTACGATGAGATCGAAATTTTGATAGGCCTTGGTTATGTCGGGTCGGGCATTTGTTAAAATTTCCATACGCGAGGAATGAAAAATAGATTTCCTTCCATAGAAATCAAAAGTAAGCGCACGGATGTTGAGCGCAATGGTTAAAATAGCTGAAATACAAACGAGTATTGTAGATACATACATGTAAAAATTTCGGGACAAATTGGTTTTATTCTGGATAAACCATTCACCAAAATAGGCCAATAAAGGAATCATAAATATGGCAGAACTAATCATATATCTCCCTTTCCATGGATCATAGGCGGCAGTAAATGAAAGAGCTAAAAAATGTAAAATAAAAGCGCCTAAAAATATAGTATAAATCTTGGTAGGCTTCTGAGCATATAAAAATAAAGACGGAATCAAAAACAAAATAAAAATAGCGCCATAAATGGGTGTGCCATTATAATGCTCAAATCTACGGTTAAAGGTAAATGGAAGGATTGTGAATTCTTTAGTAGTTTCCAATCCTAAATGAAGCGAATGATCAATTCCTTTTAGTGCTATTTTGGCTTTTATTTGTTGATCTTCCACCCATTGGATATTTCGTAGTCCATCAAAATTCAATAAATCAAAACTATAGCGTAAAACATTTCGACTTCCTTGAACGAGTAAATTTGGTAGATTTTCAGCCCTTTCAATGGATTGATGTGAAATGGCTGTTTTGGGACCAATGGGGTGACCGTAATAATAAATATTGGATACATATCCCGTGGATAGGGTTAATAAAACAATGCCCAATCCATGAGAAATTAGGATATGTTTGACTACATATAATCTCGAATGAATTCTTTCTTGAAATAATACGTATCCATAAAAAAGCATAAGGGGTGGTAATGAAAATACAAAGGTGATTTTATGACTCAAGGCTAAGCCAAAAGCCATTCCAGCCCAATACATATAAACGATCGTCTTGGATTGTTCATACCTTAAAATAGCATATAATAGAGATGAAAGATAGGCGGCTAATACGATATCTGTATCTGTCAAAACGGATTGAGAGATGATATTTGGCAATAATATAATGACAAAAGAAACAAATAAGCGAGTTTTGTAGCGCACCCCAATTTGTTTCAAAATACCGTACATACTAAAACAAATGAGCCAATAAGCTCCATAATTAGGCAATTTAAACATGTGTTCATCATTTCCACTCATGAGAAATGGATAAACTTGAATCGAAGAAAAGCTTTTTGGATAGGTATCAATATTCCAATTAGTACCGACAAAATGAGATAAGGATCCATTTTGCAGAAAATAGAAAATACGATTTAAATGTCCAGTCATACTATCCCATTCATTGGGCGGACAATTGAAAATAAGGGTGTATTGAAACAAGCTTACAATGACAATTGCATAAAAAAGCAGTCTAAATATCCATTTCTCATGGATTTTTAAGGCTTTAAATTCTTCATGAATGGATTGAATAGTTTTTCCCGTTACTTTAAATGCAGAAATTCCATTGTTATTTTCAAGAAAAATCGGACGTTTGAAAAATACATAAATGAAATAGGTAGTAAAAAATGGAACAATTGCCCACAATATTTTTGAGTTCCAGAGATTTATGTAGGAAAGAAAATAACCGCTAAGAATAACGCTTGTTGAGTAAACTAGAAAGCCAAGTATTAGAATTTCTTCAAAATGCTTGTTGGATAGTTTTGAAGCTACTTTATAATTTAATAAAACGAATGAAATAAATAATAGCCAATACATATTGTCTTATTTATTGAAAATGGCTCATTAAAATGGAGGATATTCTTGTTATGTCCTCTTCTTGTATGTCTGCTGATAAGGGTAAACATAAAACACGTTTTGCGATGTCTTCAGAGATTGGACATGGCTCCCCTTGAATAATTTGAATGGTATTCAAGGATGGATAAAAATAGCGTCTAGGTTTTATTCCCTCGGCTAACAAGTGATTTGTGACATGAAATAAATCACTTTCGCTTGGTAGTATAATGGGATAATAACTGTAATTACGTTCCAAATTATCCTGAAACTGTACTTTCCGAACAGGTGAACAGATGAGTTCATCGTAACGCGTTACAGCCCATTTACGATGCGCGCGAATGGATGGGAAATGAGACAGGTTAACCAATCCCATGGCCGCATGAAATTCGGAATTTTTTCCATTGATGCCGATGTCAAAATAATCATCTTCTTTGTGTCCGAAACTTCGAAGTCCTTTAATTTTAGATGCTAACTCAGCATTATTTGTCATTACAGCCCCACCCTCAATCGTATGAAAAATTTTGGTTGCATGAAAGCTACAAGTGCTAACTGTCCCAAATGAAAATATGGATTTATTTTTTACCCGTACGCCAAAAGCATGGGCTCCATCATAGATTAAAGGAATATTATAATCCTTGGCTATTTTTTCTTGCTCTTCTAAATCCCCAGCATTTCCATACACATGAGTAGTCAGGATTCCGTTGGTACTAGGCGTTATTTTATTTCGAATTTCCTGGCTAGTTACAGTTAGTGTTTGTGGATCTATATCAGCGAAAATTGGGTTGCATTTTTCCCAAATAAGCGCATTGGTTGTCGCACAATAGGAAAAAGGTGTAGTAAGGACATCGCCAGATAAATTCAACGCCTTAATGGCTAATTGAAGTGCAATGGTACCGTTTGTGACAAAGATGAAATGGTCTACTTCTAAATATTCAGCTAGTTTTTTCTCTAATTCAAGCAATAAAGGACCATCATTTGTTAAATGATTCGTTTGCCAAATACGTTCTAAATAAGAAACATATTCCTTTAAATCAGGAAGAAAGGACTTTGTAACGTATATCATTTATAAGGTTTCAGTAATTTGCTCTAAAGGAAATGAAAATGAAGGGCGAACATAACCAGGCCATTTTCCATACCAGGTGGTATCTTCTCGAAAATCAGCTATTTCAAAATTAAATATTTCTTCAAAATTGTACAGAATGATCGATTTGTCTTTAACAACCATAAAGGAAACCACATAATTGCCATCATTTAAATAATGACCCGGTACAGCTAAGGTACCTCGGATGAGACCAAATTGACAAGTTAATTGATCCGATCCAACATTAAAAATACATTCGCCTGTGCTTGCAAAAACATGTAAACTAACATTCAAATTTTGTGTATTTCCTAAATTCCAAAACTCGAATTCTATTTTAAAAGGATGTCGAATATCCCAATACGATTGATTTTCCTGTAAAACTGGGGTTAATTTGGCATATTTAAGTCGAATTAAGTCATTTCCAGGTGCTTGTTCAGGGGTTTCAAAATAATGTTCAAAAATATTTTTTTGAAGTGCTGCCATATAAGATGTTAAAATTTGGCCAGTATCGCCAAAATCTTTGACCTTCCCTTTTTCTAAATGAAGTGTTTTATTACATAAATTCGCTACTGCAGTCAAATTGTGACTAACGAATAAAATGGTTTTTTCCCTCGAAGCCACTTCTTTCATTTTTCCCAAGGATTTTTTTTGAAAATCCGCATCCCCTACTGCTAAAACCTCATCAATAATTAAAATTTCAGGGTTTAAATGGGCGGCAATCGCGAAACCTAAACGCACATACATTCCAGAGGAATAGCGTTTCACGGGAGTATCTAAAAAACGAATAATTTGTTCTCCGGCAAAATCGACAATCTCATCAAATTGGGCTATAATTTCATGTTTTTTCATGCCCAAAATAGCGCCATTTAAAAATATATTTTCCCGACCAGTTAATTCTGGGTGGAAACCTGTTCCAACCTCCAATAAACTTGCTACTTTGCCACTTACTGAAATTGAACCTGATGTAGGCTTCGTAATCCTACTTAAAATCTTCAACAACGTGGATTTTCCTGCCCCATTGTTCCCAACGATACCTAATTTGTCACCCGAATTCAAGGAAAATGAAACATCATTAATTGCCCAAAACTCCTGATTCGTTTTATTATTAAATATTTCTTGAATACCGTTTTTCAACGAAACTGGTCCAGGGTTTTTATAAACCTTATATTTTTTGGAAACAGAAGTAACATCAATTACCTGCATATTATAAATGATCTACAAAGGAATCTTCCCGGCGATGAAATACGAATAAACTGATTAAAAAGATAAACATAGTACTTGCAGCCGATATGAATAGCATGTTTAAATCAAATAAATGATACTCCACCAATAAACTATATCTAAAAAACTCAACCAAACCCGCTAACGGATTTAATATAGAATAATAGATATACCACTTCGATCCAATTAAATTCTGAGAAGTATATACAATGGGGGTTACAAAAAAACCATATTGAACAATCAATGGTATGATTTGTAATAAATCTCTGTATTTGACAGAAAATGAAGCAAACAATATTCCTAAACCGAGACTTGTTACGATGGTTAGTACGAGTGCAATTGGTAAATAAATGATATGTAAACTTAATGTATGACCTAAAGCGAAAACTAAGATGATATACACAATAAGACCCACAAAAAAATCAACTAGAGAGACTGCCATAGATGATAAACATATAATCAGGCGCGGAAAATACACCTTACTTATTAAATTACCATTTGAAATGATTGAATTACTTACGGATTGAAAGGTCGTTGCAAAAAGATTCCAAAATAAAATACCAGAGAATATTACGAGTTGAATCGGATACCCGGATAGATCCTGAATTTTGGCCACATTTTTGAAGGCAAATAAAAATACCAACATCGTTAAAACGGGACGGACAATGGCCCAACTCACACCTAAATAGGTCTGTTTATAACGAACGGATATATCACGTTTCGCCAAGATAAACAACAATTCAGAGTCATGTAAAATTTCTTTGAATTGGGTATTAAAACGCTGAATTATTCCCATTTTATAATTTACTATGATCGTAAATCTGTTTTAAATATAAATAAAAACAGCTTAAGAAAAATCCCAAAATTAAGCCAATAATAGTTACTCGACCCCATCGATAAGGTTCAAATGGCAATGGAAGCTCTGTATCCGTAATAATCGTAAATAAAGGCGATTCCTTAATCAATGAGAATTTTAGGTTGTCATAATTACGAACAGCCTCAAAGTACATGGATTGCAATTGCGAAGAATTCATTTGTAACCTATCTGCAATAATACGAGCTCGCTGGTAAATTATTTGTTGATTCTGATCATTATAATTAGCCAATTTTCCTTGCGTATAATATAAAGCCGAACGTAAGGAATCCACACGTTTATCCATAATGACCAATAATTCTTTCGATTTTTTAGTTTTATTGGCTATATAATAATCAGTAACTGTTTTTAAATATAATTTTGACCAAACATAGGACAATGTGTCATTTCTAGTTTCAACTGTTAACGTTTGAAAACTAGACTTTGGATTTTCAATATCAATATTTGTCTTTCCATTTAAATAATTATAAATGGTGTTCAAGATATTCTTGTCTTGAATATTCGCTTGACTGATATCGTTGATTTTAAATCTATAATTGATGAAATCAGGTGGTAAATCAGACCATTCGTGTTCAGCTAAATCACATTTTTTCAGAAAGAAATTAGCGAATAAATCCTTTTTACCATTTATTTCAACCTCTGTTAGAAGTGCTTTTCGATACAAACTTCTAGTTTTTAATAATTCTTTAAAATTCTCTCCTGAAAACATGGACGAATTTCCCATAAAACCTCCTAAACCTAGGGTACTTGCTATATCAGACAATCCACCTCCAGTAGCGCCTTCATTGTCCAAGATAAATACGATTTCAGAACTGTGTACCAAATTTTTACTTCGATATATTTCCACCCCAAAACCTATTAATCCTCCGAATAAAACTCCGATTCCAATAAATTTGATATTCTTTTTGATAAAAGGAATAAGCTTTAACCCTTTTAATAAAAATGCATCTACGGAAAATTGATCCTGTCTGAGTTCTGACATATTAATTAGCTGTTGCTTTAATTAATGTAATAATACCAATAATACTAGTGACTGTACCTGTCAGAACTGACACTAATGAAATAATTTGCTGGCTATAGTTTACATTCTTGCTTTTTGCTGGTATGATAACCTCCGCCCCTTTTTCTATTTTCGGATTAAACCGTAAAAATAAAAAGCTCTTCACTCGCTTGACGGAACCATTTGAATACAATACATAGGCTCGCTTTCTAACAGAATTTGACGTATACCCACCTGCCTCAGAGATATAATCCCCAAATGATTTAGAATTTAAGTATTTCACGCTATTGGGATATAAAACTTCTCCAGAAACTTTTACGGTCTGTGGTTCTCTAGGTATTTCAACTACGTCACCGTCATTTAAAATTAAATCATTTTCACCTAATGGGTTTTCAATGGCCTGAACCAGATTAATTCCAATGGTCTCGTATTCTTTGTTTAAAACCGGATCTTTTTTGATGGTTGTATTATCATAATTGTCAGCAATTTCATCTAATTGCTCATTTTTACGACTTTTTTCTGCATCTGATAAAATTATTTTCCGAATTAAACGAGCCCCTTCAGGATATGCTTGCTTATTTAAACCTCCTGCTCGACTGACAATTTCACTTAATCGCTGGTCTTTCTTCTCAATTCCATATACGCCTGGGAATAAGACTTGACCTTTAATGGATACAAATTGTTGAATTTCGTAATTAGGAGATGACCGAATGAAAACTTCGTCAAAGGGGATTAACTCAAAAGTTGAAGCTGTTTTATCTAGTGACAAATTCTTGGCGATAGAAAAACGAATGATCTCTGCAATTTGAGAATTAACCAATTCTGGGTTATCTAAACCAATATTCTTTTTTCTCCTGACTATCTCAACAAAACCCGTTGCCGCAGATTCTTTCAGCCCCCCTGCTTTCATAATAATGTCCTCAACGGTCATTTTCTCGACAAAAGGTAGAACTAATTTTAAATTTGTTTTATCCCCCACGTTTGTCGGTCCCTTTCCCGCAATATCCTCCTCAATAGTATTATTGGCTGAATTTTGGGCATCTTGAACCTCAAGTTTCGCACTTGTAGATCCTGAGCCAATCATCTTTTCTTTGTTTAAATTAATTTCCCCTCGAATAGTGACTGTATAATTTTCCCGCAAATCAAATATGCTAAAAATGGAAATTTTATCCTCTCTCTTTAGATTAATGTCTTTGATTTTACCTGTTAATAAGTCCCTAAGATTGACGGACAAGTTCATAGGACTCAAATCTTCATTAATACGATCAATGGTTATCCGGTCTAAAAATGCATTTTCTTTAACTCCTCCAGCCCGTTGAATTAACTTTAAAAGGCTAGAATTACTCTCTAAACTAAAATTTCCCGGACGAAATACCTCACCCGTAATACTTACCTTATTTTCAAATCTACCTTCTGCGATGGCTTCTGCTACAATTTCATCACCAGTTTGTGGAACGAATGAATTCGCAAGCTCCATACTCAAATCGATTAATTTTTTATCTCGATTCGTATACCGCGTTATTTTAACCAAATCTTTAAAGGCTCCATTTTCAAAACCACCACCTAAATCTTGAACGACATGGGCTAAATTCTCATTGGCCTTGATTTCAAATAAACCTGTCCGTTTGAACTTGCCCTTTAATTCAATTCTATTTTCATATACACCCACTTTGATGATATCCTGATCCTGTACATTTATATCATTTTTTTGAATACCCGACGTTAAAAAGTCATATAAATCGATTGTGGCTACGATTTTCTTATTCCGTATGATTTGAATATTCCGAAAAGTCCCCCGTTCATTCGGCCCACCCGCTAGGTACAAAACGTTCATTACACGTGAAAGAGAAGAAACGGAATAAGTGCCAGGGAACATGACTTCCCCTTGAATACTAACATTCACCGTTCTGATATTCCCTAATGAAATAGTCGCATATAAATTAGTTGAACTCGGGCCACTACCTTCCCGACGCAGACCCACAAATATTTGGGACAATTTATAAATGATACGTGCTTTTGCTTCCTCAATGGTTAGGCCGGCAACATATACATTTCCAACTCGGTTGATTTTAACATAGCCGTCTGGACTTACTGTTAAATTGTAATGATCTTCCGAATATCCATTGATATCTACTATTAACTCATCGTCTGGCCCAATTACATAGGTTTTGGGTGTGGCAATTTTTAAATTAGGTTCAAAAACTCCAACCTTATTATTGAAAATCGAATAGCCAAAGATTTTCTTTCTTAAACTAATTAATGAGGTATCTACCTTTCCTGAAAGGTAGGCATCAGAAACTTGGCGAGTAGATATTAAGCTATCTGAAAACTTTTTTTCGTTTTTAGAGGCGGTTACAACACGTGGTTTGACTTGATTACTGCCAGTTGGCTGATTAGCAGGTATTAAAGAAGGCCGAATTTGATTCGGAATTTGAATTCCAATGGGCATAACCTGTGCATGACCCATTTGAAAAAACAAAATACTAATTATGAATACACGTAAAAGCTTATTCAACATAATTATAAAAATTATAATATTTCAAGAAGGCAAAATTAAAAAAAAACCTCAATAATCTTTAACTTTATGGAAAGTTTAAAATTATCCTATTCATTTAATTTCAACGATTAGCCTTGGAAGAGATTCAAAATACCCCTCCTATTTACAACGATGATAGCATTCGCTCACTGGACTGGAAAGAACATATACGCTTGCGTCCTGGTATGTACATTGGGAAATTGGGGGATGGCTCATCCGTCGATGACGGGATTTACGTTCTAGTCAAAGAAATCATGGATAATTCCATCGATGAGCATATGATGGGAAACGGAAAATCGATTGATGTGAAAATTTCAGATCATAAAGTAGAGGTGCGTGATTATGGTCGGGGAATTCCCTTAGGCAAGGTCATCGATTGTGTTTCCAAAATTAATACAGGAGGTAAATATGATTCAGGGGCATTTCAAAAATCTGTTGGTTTAAATGGCGTAGGTACCAAAGCAACCAATGCACTTTCCAATTATTTTAAGGTTCAATCCTATCGAGATGGCCAAACCAAATGGGCGGAATTCTGTAAGGGAGAATTACTGACGGAATCAAAGGGTACGGAAAATTCGACAGCAAAAAGTGGTACTTATGTGATTTTCGAACCTGATAATACTATTTTTAAAAATTACCATTTTATTCCTCAATTCTTAGATTCTTTATTTTGGAATTATGCGTATTTAAACGCGGGTTTAACCATTAATTTTAATGGTGAAAAATACTTTTCTCAAAATGGTTTATTGGATTTATTGAATAAAAAGACCAATACAGAAGAGAATCGATACCCGATTATTCATTTAAAAGGGAACGATATAGAGTTAGCCATTACCCACAATAATCAGTACGGAGAAGAATATTATTCTTTTGTGAATGGTCAAAATACAACGCAAGGAGGAACTCACCTATCTGCCTTCCGCGAAGCTCTTGTAAAGACAGTTCGGGAGTTTTATAAAAAGGAATTTGATCCATCAGATGTTCGGGCGAGTATTGTGGGAGCCATTGCCATTCGGGTACAGGAACCTGTTTTTGAATCTCAGACCAAAACGAAATTAGGTTCGACTACCATATCCCCCGATTCAAACTCAACTTCGATTCGGTCTTTCATTGGCGATTTTGTTAAAACCGAATTGGATAATTTTCTACATAAAAATCCGAGTACAGCGGATGCCATCCTAAAACGGATTCTTCAATCTGAGCGCGAACGAAAGGATATTGCCGGAATTAAAAAATTGGCTAATGAGCGGGCTAAAAAGGCCAATTTGCACAATAAAAAATTGCGTGACTGTCGCATTCACTTTTCGGATGAGAAATCAGATTCTAAGCACGATACCATTTTATTCATTACGGAGGGAGATTCCGCTAGTGGTAGTATCACAAAATCGAGGGATGTTCAGACACAAGCCGTATTTAGTCTCAGGGGTAAACCTTTGAACAGTTTTGGGCTTACAAAGAAGATTGTATACGAAAATGAAGAATTTAATTTGTTACAACATGCGTTAGATATCGAAGATTCCTTAGATAATTTACGGTATAACAAAATTGTCATTGCCACAGATGCCGATGTGGACGGAATGCACATTCGATTATTAATATTAACGTTCTTTTTGCAGTTTTTCCCTGATTTAGTGCGGAATGGACATATCTATATTTTAGAAACTCCCTTATTTAGGGTTCGGAATAAAAAAGAAACGATTTATTGCTATTCCGAGGAAGAACGAAAAAATGCGATTGAAAAATTAAGTCCGAAACCTGAAATTACCCGCTTTAAAGGCTTGGGGGAAATTTCACCCGATGAGTTTGGTAACTTTATTGGGGAAAACATCAAGTTGGAGCCGGTGATTTTGGCAAAAGATTTTACCATTCAGCAACTGCTTAGTTATTATATGGGTAAAAACACCCCAGAACGGCAAAAATTCATCATTGATAATCTTAAAATTGAAAAAGATTTAGAAGAGGTTCTTTACGCTTAACAATAAAAATCGATTAGAGACTGAATTTCTTTAGCCATTTTTTCATGACCTGCCTCCAAAGCAAGTATTTTACCTTTTTGTAAGACATCTTCTGCCTTTTCTTCCTCAGCTAGTTCAATTAAATAAGACCCGTAGGTATAATAGGTTGGTAAATACCGTTCATGTTGATCAATTAACTGATTAAAAAGAGCTTTGCACAGCGTCTCCTCTCCTTCTTTTTTATATTCTAAAGCTAGCATATAATAATTTAAAGGATCGCTGGGATTCTCTTTTATTTCAGACAATAAAAATTCTTTACGATTCATGTTGGAAGAGTTAAAAAAATATAGTATGCTTGCATAACAAATTTAAATTATGAAAATATTAGTTTGCATTTCAGTCGTACCTGACACAACCTCCAAAATTAGCATAGATTCGTCAAAAGGTTTTATAGATGTACAAGGTTTAACATATATTGTTGGTCCTTATGATGATTATGCCTTATCTCGGGCGATTGAGTTAAAAGAATCCAATGGAGCTGATGTGGTAGTTTTACATATGGGTACTTCAGAATCTGAACCATTAATTCGTAAATGTTTGGCCTTAGGAGCTGATTCAGCCGTTCGAATCGATGGAATTGCCAAAAATTCATACCAATTAGCTAAAGAAATAGCATCTTATGTTGAAGATAATCCATTCGATTTAATATTAATGGGAAAAGAGGCTATTGATTATAATAGTGGACAAACACATGGAATCGTTGCTGGATTGTTAAAAATGACCCATTTTTCTCCGGTGATGCAATTGAATATAGACGGATCAAACCTTACACTAGAAGTTGAAATTGATGGTGGAAAAGCGGAAGTATCCTGCCAGCTTCCTGCTGTATTAGGTTGTCAAGAACCCATTGCCGAATGGAAAATTCCATCCATGCGAGGTATTATGACCGCCCGGACGAAGGAAATTAAAATTTTAGCCCCATCTATTCCTTCGACCCAGGCTCTGATTTCAGAAGAAATTAATGAAACCAATCGGAAGCAAATCATGATTCCTTCGGATCAATTACAAGTTTTGGTAGATTATTTAAAACAAGATGTTCAATTATAGCCATGAAAAAAATAGCCATATTTATAGATTTTAAAGGTACCGAACTTAGCTCTTACACAAGGACTTTATTAGGTTTTGCCGACACGTTTTTTGGTTCAGAAGTGGCTTACTACTTGTTTTCATTTGCTGGCCCGAAACAAGCTTCTATTCCTCAACTTAAGGGTAGCGTAATAGGTTACCAAATAAATGCTGGAAATAGTCTCTTTGCCGAAACTACTGAATTACGAAAGTTAGGAGATCAAATTTCAGCGCTAAGTATTGATGAAATTTGGTTGAGTAAGTCAAATACTTCGGATTCAGTTGCTGGTATTATTTCTGCCACATTAGGATTTCAAATTGTCCCTAATATTAAACAGATAACTCAAAAGGGCGATTCCTATCTCATTCAGAAATCGATATTTTCTGGAAAAGCGACAGCCCATTCAGAACTAAGTTCTTCTCATTTCGTGGGAATTTTTCCAAAAGGATTTGGTTCGGATTCCAATGCAGCCTCCGTGGAGGTCAATTTTGAATCTTTGGATTTAGAAACTTCAAAAAAATATTCAATAATTAAGGTTGATACACATGAAGGCTCTATACCACTTCCGGAGGCATCCATTGTTGTAGGTGCAGGCCGAGGCATGAAGGATCCTGGTAATTGGGGAATTATTGAGGAATTAGCACAAACCTTGCATGCGGCTACTGCTTGTTCGAAGCCTGTATCGGATATCAATTGGCGGCCACATCATGAGCATGTAGGTCAAACGGGAATAAAAATTGCGCCTAAATTGTATATCGCTTGTGGGATATCTGGGGCCATCCAACATTTGGCCGGAGTTAATGGGTCAGGTAAGATTGTCGTTATTAATCAAGATCCAGAAGCACCTTTTTTCAAACATGCAGATTATGGGATTGTTGGTGATTTATTTGATGTTGTGCCTAGGTTAACAAAAATCCTGAAAGAGATATAAAATCAGGCGAGTTTTTGGTACCTTTGTTTTTTTAAATTTCGTTGGAAAACAAGCATCAACTTAAGATTTTGAATTTAGCTCCTAGTTCCTTAGGTGCCAATTCATTTATATTATTATTGGCATCAGAATTAAATCCTGATTTAAAATTCCCTATAGTAATTGGCCAACAAGAGGCTCAATCTATTTCCCTGCATTTAGAAGGAATTAAACCAAGTAGGCCGTTAACACATGATTTATTTATTCAGTTAACTAATCTCTCAGACATTATTTTTCAGGAAATTGAAATTACCAATTTTCAGGATGGTATCTTTTTTGCTAAAATTTCATGCTTACATAACGGCACCACTTTTTTATTGGATGCTCGACCATCAGATTCCATTGCCATCGCTTTGAGGGTGAATGTACCTATTCTTATTTCTACCAAACTTTTGCTATCACTTTCAATTACTAGTGAAGAAAGCAGCGAGCTAATGGACGATGAAGATAGTAGCGACGAATCAAGTGAGCAATTAGATATCGAAGAATTACAAGGGAAATTAAAAAAGGCGTTAATGGACGAAGATTATGAGTCTGCAGCCCAATTAAGAGATCTTATCACTAGACGGACCCAAGATGAAAACAAATAAAGTTAAACCCAATTCAATTAATCAATTACTGGTCATTTCCATATCAAGCATGGCCTTTATTTCTTGTTTATTTTTTGAATTATTTTTTGGGATATCAACTTGGGGCCAAGAGGTTAAATCTCAAATGAAATTGTATGTTTATTTAGATGATTCTGTTTCATACAATCAAATCCAGCAACATATTTTGACTTTTAAGAAGGCTTCATATGTAGGGAGAACCAAAGAAAACAAAATCGATATTCAATTTCTAGGTAAGAAAAAAATAGCTGCTGATTTTCAAAAAAAATCGAATGAAAATTATGAAGATTTATTAGGCGAAAATAATCCATTTAAAAATTTGATTATACTCGGTCTTAAAGAAGATTATAAGAATTCAGAGGGATTTAAACGTGTAGCAAAGCTGATTGAAACGATGCCTGGGGTTTTTGAGGTGACTTACCCTTCCTTGTACGTATCGTTATTAATTGTTAAAATCCGACAAATAAGTCTTTTTCTTATTGGATTAATCATAATTTTGGCGGCCTTGATTTATGTACAAATGTCAAATTATGTGAAACTTAACATCCATGGTAATCGCTTACTAATCAAATCGATGCAATTGTTAGGGTCAACTAACGATTTTATCCGTAAGCCTTATTTGTTAAATGCCCTATTGCATGGACTTTATGGAGGGGCTATTGGTTTTACATTAGCTATTTCCCTCGTTTATTATTTTTCAAATGCGGTGGAAGAATTATCTGTTATATTTTTAAATACGCCATTACAAGTTCTTTCCTTCTTTGGTTGTCTTTTATTTTGTATGATATTTAGTTTATTCTCAACCTTCTTGTCACTTAATAAGTATTTAAAGATTCGCCATTCTAATCTATTTTAATATGACTCCTATGCCATTAGATTCTAAACGAATCACCATTTTGATTATTGGTATTGCCATTATGGTGATAGGTTTTTTTGTGATGACCTTAGATAAGGAACCTTTTGGTTTTGGGTTTCTTGGGATTACACTTGGACCTATACTTGTTTTAACTGGAGTGATTACACCTATTTTCGCTTTATTTAATTTCAAGAAAAAATGATTGAAATTTTACATGCAGTAATTTTAGGAATTGTTGAAGGTTTGACGGAGTTTTTACCCATTTCATCAACAGCCCATCTAATCATTTCCGAATTTCTTTTAAATCTTCCTTCTTCCGATTTTCTAAATTTCTTTACGGTATTTATACAATTAGGCGCGATTTCAGCTGTAGCTTTATTGTATTACAAAAGATTACTTTCAGGCTTAAATCTCTATTATTATTTAATTAGCTCATTTGTGCCTGCTGTAATTTTGGGCTTATTGTTAGATGACATGTTGGAAGCCTTCTTTCAAGGCTATTGGTTTATTGCAGGTTCTTGGATCCTTGGTGGTCTTATTTTAATTAAAATAGATACTTGGTTACCTAGTAAAAAAGAGGATAAGGAAATTCATGAAATATCGTATCCCCAAGCTATAAAAATTGGTTTTTATCAGTGCATTGCTATGATTCCTGGGGTATCTCGTTCCGGTGCCACGATTATTGGCGGTCGTTTAGTAGGGCTAAGTCATGCATCGGCCGTCGAATATTCTTTTCTCCTAGGAATACCAACAATTTTAGGTGCGAGTGCCAAAAAAATGTTGGATTACAAGGAACACATTCAAGATTTTTTATTTGGAGAACAATCCACCGTATTGTATATCGGATTCGGAATTAGTTTTTTTATCGCTTTATTGACGATTAAATGGATGGTGGGTTTAGTAACCAAATTTGGTTTTAAATATTTTGGTTATTACCGGATTACGGCTGGTTTACTTTTAATTTTGTTATTGGTGTGGAAATAGAGGTAGTTGAAGATAAGTTCTATTTAATGGATAAACCTGCCACTTGGACATCTTTTGATGTGGTTAAAAAGATGAAGTACGCAGGGTCCTTTAAAAAAATAGGTCATGCGGGTACTTTGGATCCTTTAGCAACTGGTTTGCTCATTATTTGCGTCGGTAAATACACAAAAAAAATTGACTATTTTCAAAGCCTAACGAAAACCTATACTGGTACCTTTGAATTGGGTAAAACAACCCCAAGTATTGATTTAGAAACCCCCTTTGATCAAGAATTTCCGATTGATCACATTGATATTTCGAAGCTAAAAGAAATTTCAAATTCATTTGTTGGGGAATCCCAACAAGCCCCTCCTATCTATTCAGCCATCAAATTAAATGGCCAACGCTTATACACACATGCTCGCAATGGCATTCAGGCGGAAGATTTAGCCATTAAATTAAGGGATGTTCATATATATTCATTTGACATAGATGTTGCGCAGTTTCCTGAAATTCATTTTAAAATTACGTGTTCTAAGGGTACCTATATTCGAAGTATTGTGCGTGATTTTGGGATGAGGGTTAATTCAGGGGCTTATTTAAAAAAATTGGTGAGAACGGGTATCGGTGAATATAGAATCGAACATGCGCAGACCATATCAACTTTTGATCCTAGCAACTATGAAACTTTATAAAAATTTCGAAAGCTGGGATGACAACCACGATACCGTTGTATCAATTGGTATGTTTGATGGTGTTCATATTGGGCATGCCCGGGTTATTCAAGCGACTGTCGAACTGGCGAAATCTCGCCAGTTAAAATCAGTCATTATTACATTCAGTAATCATCCAAGTGAATATTTTCTTCCTGACCATCAAGAGAAATTATTGTCTAGCCCGTCGGAAAAATTAAAATTAATCGAAGCATTAGGCGTGGATTATATCTTTCTATTGCCTTTTGATCATTTCATGGCTAATTATTCTGCTAGTCAATTTGTGTCGGATGTTTTGATTCAAAAATTGACTTGCAATGCCATGGTGCTTGGATATGATAATCATTTTGGCAAAAATAGGGAAGGCACGATTAGTTTTTTAAAAAATCAATATGCTGATCAAATGGAGGCAATCTCGGTAGAGGCTGCTATCATTAAGGAAGAAACGGTAAGTTCCTCTCTTATCAAATCCAAGATTGGTCATAATGATATCCCTGGAGCAAATGAATTATTAGGCTATGCGTTTGAATTGTCCGGAAAGGTCGTTGAAGGTAATAAATTAGGACGAACAATAGGGTTCCCTACGGCTAACCTATCTTTGCCTGACGAAACTAAATTAGTCCCCCCTACTGGCGTATATGAATCAAATGTATTTGTAAAAGGCCTTTCATTAAAAGGCATTACCAATATTGGTTACAGGCCTACAATCGAAAATAGTAGTTTAATTAAAATTGAGACTCATATTTTAAATTTTGATCAAGATATTTACCATGAATTGATGACGATCCAACCTGGTCGAAAAATCCGAAATGAAATTAAATTTGAATCAATAGAACAGCTAAAAATGCAAATTAAGGCAGATTTAGCACAGGTTCATGTAACTTCCTAAGAATTTGATTTCTTCATGGGCCTGAATAATTTTTTCAATCGGTGTATCCAATATATTCCCTTCAATATCGATAAAGAACCAGAATTTAAATTCATTTGTGTCTTTCTGAGGTCTGGATTCTATTTTAAGTAAGTTGATATTTTGTTCTTCAAATTTCTTCAACAATGCCACCAAAGCACCGGGTTTATCATCGTTACGTAATTTTACGGCGATGGTCGTTTTATCCTTAGGTGTTTTTTTAAGGTTTTTATTTTTTGAAAGGATATAAAAGCGGGTTTGATTCGCTTCGTTGTCTTGAATATTATCAAATAAGATGGGTAAATTATAAATCTTAGCAGCTATGTGAGAACATAATGCAGCTGCATTTGGTTCTTGACTTGCTAATTTTGCCGCTTTTGAGGTGGAATCAATTTCAACAAAAAAGTCTCCCTCTTTCTGACCAAAGTAATCACTCAGAAATCCTTTACATTGATTGAATGCGATGTCTTTAGAATAGATTCGGTTTACTTGACTTAAATTATTCTCTTTCGTGGCGATACAAAAATTAACGGGAATAATAATTTCAGAAATGATAAATAAGTTGGTCGCATGTAAATAATCCATCGTTTCCTTCACCATCCCCTCTTGGTTGTTTTCTATGGGTACAACTCCGTATTTAGCTCGACCCGTTTCCACAGATTCGAAAACGGATTTAATACTTGGCAAAGAAATATATTCAGCGATAGCACCAAAACGACTTTCCGCAGCTTGATGCGTAAAACTACCTTCAGGCCCTAAAAATGAAATTAATTCTGGCAATTCTAGATTACGAGATACGCCAAAAATTTCTAAATATATAGCCTCTATTGCATTTCTAGTTAATTTACCTGTGTATTTCGAGGCAAGTCGATCAATAATATCTTTTTCCCGATCAGGATGATAAATAACAGAATTTTGATTCCTCTTAAGGGCGCCAATCTCATCTACGATATTCATTCGTTCAACTAATAATTCTAAAATAGAATCATCGATTGCATCAATTTTACCTCGAAGGGAATTTAAATCCATGGGATACAAGTTTTCATTACAAGTTCAAAATTAGTAATTTTAAATTTCTTTCCCTTACTAATCTCTAATCAGATTAATTTGAAGCTATCAGATGTCCAATAAAGTATTGTTTTTTGTGAATTCTTTTAGTCGAACAGGTTCAGAAACCTTGATCTATGAATTTATACAGGCATTACAAAAACAAGGTCAATTAAAAATTGGTGTAGTTATTTGCGATAGAAAAGGGGAATTAACTGATTTTATCGATGAACATATTCCTATTTATTACCTAAACCAAAAGTTTTCGCCACTCGACAAAATTCAATTTCATGTTGGAATAGACGTCATTGGAAAGCAATTAAGCAAAATTCAGAAAGATTTTAAGGCTACTCTTTGGTACTTTAATACCATAAGTCAAATGCATCTGTTGGCCTATAAAGACCAATTTCAAATAAAAACGATCGTTCATGTTCATGAATTATTGTATAATTTCGAATCCGTTAGTGCTAAAGATTTTTCTTTACTTCTTAGCGCTTGTGACCATCTGATTGCATGTTCTCAACTCGTTAAAGATCTATTTATGCCATTTTTCACAATACCTATGACTGTGATAAATTCGAGCATTCAATATGAACAATGGAAGGAACATCGACGTGGGAAAAGTGCAACATCTAGTAAAAAGATTAAAATAATATCCTCGGGTACTATTTGTTATCGAAAAGGAACTGATTTGTTTCTTAAAGTAGCGGATATACTTCGTTCACCCCACCTCGAATTTATTTGGTTAGGAAAATCGAATCAATCAGCATTTAGTGAAATTATTCGTTTAACAAATGAGAAATACAAATCTGTAAAATTTATTGAAACTAATTCTGAGGAAAATTATATTGCTCAATTAAGACAAGGGGATATTTTTGTTTCAACCTCTAGAGAAGAATCCATGGGTTTGGTCATGCTTGAGGCTCAGGCATTAGGAATGCCCATATTAGCCACTAATTCGGGGGGGTCTTCCCTTTTACTTTCAGAATCGATTGGCCAATTGGTAGAAGAGTTGAACCCGGAAAGTATTGCCATAGGTCTCAAGGAAGTTTTAAATAAGCTCTCCAAGTTTAAAAATACGGAAAAACCTAAATTTGATTTTCAAATTGAATTTCAAAAACTATCTATTCTACTTCAGGATCTTTTGGTCTAGTCGAAACCTTTTTCTCTTCGACTAATTGAAGTCTTCTCAATTTATCAATTTTCGTATATTGAATTCGATCAATCTTTTGATAATCAATATTTTTTGACAATACATATCCCGCAAGACAATAGATTAGAAAGCTTACAAATAGTCCGAGTAATATTAGATTGTTGGAAAACTGCTGCCTAAAAATAGAAAATATGGCAAGCAACAGGCTATTAAAAATGATTAAAAGTAGCGTAGCCTGCCCATGGCTCAATTTTAAATCAATTAAAATATGATGCATGTGCTTCCGATCTCCTTTAAATGGCGAATTTCCTTCAATAATCCTTAAGATAAATACTCGTAAGGTATCAAATAGTGGGATAATTAAAATTAAAATGACGAGTAATGGGGAATCATTACCAAGATTGGGATCATATATAAAGTCACTATTGAAAGCAACAAATTTCACAGAAAAAAAAGATAACAAGAACCCTACTAACAAGGAACCTGTATCGCCCATGAAAATTTTATTTTTATCTGAATAATTAAATTTTAAAAAACCCAATAAAGCACCAGCTAGTGAAATGGACAAAGTCGCCATGGCAAATAAGCCTAAATCGAAAAACAAGTAGGTAAAAATCAAACTTGATAGTAACCCAACCGAACCAGCCAAGCCGTCAATGCCATCAATTAAATTAATTGCATTCGTTAATGATATAAAGATAAAGGTGGTAAAAATGATGCTTGAGATATAATTGATTTCATAAATACCTAATAAGCCAAATAAATTTGAAATATGTAAATCACCAAATGAAATTAATAACAGAGATGCTGCAATTTGAATGTATAATTTTTTCTTAGGCGCTAATATTAATATATCATCTTTAATTCCTAAAAAGAATAAGATGATGAGGGCAGCTACTGTCAAGTGTATTTCATGTCCCTCATTTGGGTTATCCCAAATGAAATAGGCAATCAGCGTCGCTGCAAAGATGGCTACGCCACCTAATGTCGGGGTTAATTCCTCATGCGAACTGCGATCCTCAATTTCAGCCATTAAATCTTTTAATTTAGAAATGTTGATTATAACCGGAATAGCTGTTATAGCAACAAATAAAGAAGTAAAAAATGAAACCAAAATTTGAAATTCCTTATTCGCAAATAAGTGAGCTATTTCATTCATATGGACGAGATTGTTCTTGGTTTAATTTTTTCTAACGGAAAATTGCCATAAATATAATAAGAATCTAAATCCTTTGTGGCGATGCATCCTAAAGAAAGTACAGAATGATTTTTCAAGGTTACGCCACCTGTAACGATCGCCTTAGCACAAACCCAAACTCCTTCTTCTATGAAAATGGGTTTGGTAATTAAAGGAAAATAGGATTTAGTATAATTATGATTACCTGTGATGATCAAAGCTCCTTGCGATATGCAAACATGTGATTGAATCGTAACCATAGAAATATTATCAATCCACACTTCTTCACCTAACCAAACATGATCTCCAAGTGTTAAATTCCAAGGAAATTTTATTTTTACCCAAGGTTTAATAACTACTTTTTGACCTATTTTCGCTCCAAATGTTCGAAGAATCCATACCTTAAATCCATTTGGATAAGGAATATTGGTTGTAAAAATGATGTTGGTAACCAGTAGCCAAATTAAATACCTGAATTTTCGAAAAAAACCAGGAGATACCTCATCACGAAATGTTGAAAAATCAGTCTTCAAAATGTTTTATTAAAGTTTCTCGAATACTTGCCGCATTATACTGGTGCTTTAGTTCAAATTCAAATACTTTGACATCCACCAAAAAACGATACCAAAATACTTGTAAAAAATTCCAAATCAAACCTCGCTTGCCATCCAAAATTCCCAATTTTATAATATAAGCGTAAAAAAATAAAATGACAGGCCTTACAAAAATGGGCAACTGATTATAGAACATCTTAAATTTCACAATCCACCGATCTTGTGTTTTTGTTAATTCGGGAGTATGTAATTGATATTTTTGCCTTAAGATTTCATATGCTTCGCGCGTGGCGTAATTGTTATGTTTTTGAGTCCACCAAGTAAGATCATTTAAATTATAATCAACTAACATACCCTTTAATCTGGCGGTATTGGGATGGACTAATTCAATTTTTTCGTCCATCCATAAATCGTTGCATTGGCCATCTTCTTTTTTCCAAAGACGTAAAAGCCAAATAGGATTAATCATTCCGTACTGAAGAATGCCATTCAAAAAATTGACTTTTCTTTGAATAAAATAGCCATTTATGGAATTATTCTTACTATTTGAAAGTGATTCTTTAATTTCATCAATGAGCAAATCGGAAATTAATTCATCACAATCTAACCTAAATAGCCAGTTTACTGAGTGAGGAAATTGCTCGATTCCAATATTTATTTGTTTTGCATGGGTCGTAAATGGGTGTCTCAAATAGGGCACACCATGGGATTCTAAAATAGAATTAGATTGATCTGTAGAAAATGAATCGACTACGAATATATATGGGCTTAATTTTTTAGCATTGAGAATGCATCTTTCAAGATGAATCTCTTCATTATATGCCAATATTAAAATACCTATTGAATTAGATTCCATACGATAATAATCAAATTAAAGCGTTTTTAATTCCTTTTCATTCGTAACACCTAAAAAACGCATGAATATAAAATAACTAATCCAATACGGAAAATCTGTTGGCCTACCCGCAGTAAAAATGGAAATAAAGGTATGAAAATAGATAAGTCCTAAAAATATTTGAAAGATTGATCCTGATTGCAAAGCTTTAATGGAATAAAATAATAAAGACCCATGTAACAGTACAAATAATATCAATCCAAAAAGACCAAAACTCAAAAAGACTTCTAGCGCCGGAACATCCATATATTTAAATCGATAGCCATATCCAAAAATGAAATTATATTTATTTTGAGTCCACTCCGAAAAAAAATACTCAATATTTCGAACACGTGTCATGGCAGACATGTCTTTATCTGAAACTCGACCTAAATTTCCTCCTGTTAGTAAGGCACGTTCGATTTGGGCTGCATACGAACTATAATAGCCTGAAATGATTTCGAATAAATGAAATTTAGTATTGATGTAATTCATAAAAATCAATACGATACCGTAAAATGTATAGGCAGCTTTGGTCGGTTTTAAAGCCTCCTTATTAGGCTTAAAAAGAAAAATAAAATACAATATAAGGATAATCGCCAGCGCCAAAAATGTAGTCCTGGTTTGGGTAAGAATGATAACGACTAAACTCAACCATAAATTAATATGAAGGAATATTCGAAATAGAAATGAATAATTTTTGACTAAAATTGGTTTCAACTGGATCATTAATAACGAAATTACAAAACCCAAAAGTCCATTTTTACTATATACATATGGATTACCACTATATTCTGAATTCCCTTTATTACTCATTTGTACAGATGCTCGAGCACCCAGCGTAAAATAAGGGTTCGTGCTAATGGAATAAATTAATAGAATATTAATCAATAGTGTCGAAAAGAATATAATCCATACTAAATATGCCTGGCTTTCATTACTTACACGCATCAATAACAATATATAAAGCGTCGAAATGCATAAATTCAGCAATTCCAGCGTGAAACTTGGAGGATTGCTATTGAAAACAAAAAAATAAATCAGGGCAAATAAATAAAAAGTAAGACCTACGGCAGCGATATGAGGATTTAATTTGTAGGCCTGTCGCAATGAAGTCCGGTTTAGCATTAAGACTAAGCCTATACAATAAAATAAACCGCTAAAAATGGCCGACCCTCCGAAACCCAATATTTCCTTTACAAAATAAACCAAGGAAGGCATGATCCATATCAATGCAAGACCTATCGAGTTTCTTAAATGTGTAAAGGAATCTGTACGCAAAGGAGTATTAGTATTGAAATTCAACTACTAAGATAATATAAATAGAAGAAATAGTAAGGAAATAAAATGGTAAGGAGTGATTCCGTTTGGATTCGAACCAAAGACCTACTGCTTAGAAGGCAGTTGCTCTATCCAACTGAGCTACGGAACCAAAAATAAAAAGTCAATTTATTTAATTGTGTTAAACACTCCTAAATAAATTGACTGTGTCGGGGTGGCAGGAT
>CANFVE010000036.1 GCA_947450365.1 Cytophagaceae bacterium | reverse complement strand
CTTGCTTACCAGTTCCGATAAATCCAAGGTTAATCATGTCGCTAGGTGCCAAATAAGCACTTCCATCTGGTTTTTTACCGCCTAAGACATGACGAGGAACGATGATAAAAGAGCCCAAAGCGAGACTAGCTTGCGCGAGGAACTCCCGCCGTTGGAGCGGTTTATTTGAAGAATCTTTCATTTTAAATAGGTTTTAATTCCTGTAAAATTAGAAGAAAATTTGAGAAAAGCGAATCAAGGGGTTGGGAAACCAATTGTAGCGGTTTGCTTGACAGCTTCCCTCCGTTTCGCTGTCAGCCCGCAAAAGGGTGGCTAGCCCATGAGTAACGAAACTTTGTAGAGGGGGAGTGACAGCTTCATTTCATTCGCTGTCATCCGCAAAGGGTGGCTTGTACAAAGCCTAACACCATTCGCTTCGCGAATGGTACATACTTTTTTATTCGCTCCACCAAGCAAGCTTGTCTCGCAATAAAAAAAGCCTCTCAGCTCACGCTGAAAGGCTTTGTAGAGGGGAAGGGATTCGAACCCTCGGTAAGCTTGAGACCTACACACGCTTTCCAAGCGTGCTCCTTAAACCACTCGGACACCCCTCTGTTTGGGATGGCAAAGCTAACAATTATTTCGAAGAATCGAAAAAGGAATCGATGTCCTTCTTGAATTGAATTAAGGATGGTTTGTGAATGTAGTACATATGGCCCGACTCATAATAGTGAATATTCACCCGAGAACGCTGTTCCGGACGTAAAAACATATGTTCGATATCATAGACCGCCGTGAAATATGGCGTCGCAAAATCATAATAACCACATCCCAAATAGACCTTCAAATACGGATTTTTCGCCATCGCATCCCGCAAACTTTCCGCCACATTCAAATACTTATTTTGCACATTGTTATAATTCCATGGATATACGTCACCAAAGACATTGTAACCTTTCTCATCTTTAAACTTCAATTCACGTCCCAAATAATCATTGATCGCAGCCGTAAATGGCCCATCAATATTCGTGAATGAAGGATCAAAATCCACAAATTCTCCCGCATCATCCAAATTACGCCCCGTGAATCGTGCATCCAACCGCCCCACAGACAAGCCATCAGCCCGGCGCAAAGCCTTATAAAAGCGATTTTCATCCACCCGTAAATTGGCCTGCAAACACAATTCCTTCGATAAGCCCGTCCAATACGCCATCTTCTCTGCAATGCCCTCCTTTTCTTTGGCAGACATCCAACCACCTTTAATCAAAGCAGACGCATATTCCCCAATCGCCCAGGCCTCCGATTCCTTTAACACCTCCGCGATCGGCCGAGCCTGCAAAGCGGGCGCCAATTTTTTATGGTACCAAGCCGCCGCTGTATAGGATGGAATGTACAATGCCCGCGGCAAGTCATTTCCAATATCATAATTATTCGTGCCAAAATTCAACACCGCCGAAATCAAAATCACCCCATTGATGTAAATTCGATGCTCATCTTGCAAATACTTCGACAAACCCGCCGCCCGCGTGGTTCCATACGATTCCCCCGCCAAAAATTTCGGAGAAGCCCAGCGCTCATATCGCCCCAAAAAGGTCCGCACAAAATCCCCCACCGAAGCTATGTCCTCATTAAAGCCATGGTAGTTTTTGGACGGTTCTCCATTTACGGCCCGAGAAAAACCAGTGGAAACCGGATCGATGAAAACTAAATCCGTTTTGTCCAACCACGAAAATTCATTCGGCACATAGGTAAAAGGCGCCGCCGTGGCCGTTCCATCATCCTTCAACACCACCCGCTTCGGACCCACACCGCCCATGTGCAACCACAACGATGCCGATCCCGGTCCCCCATTAAACGTAAAAGTCACCGGCCGCTTTCCCGCATCCTCTCCGTCTTTTTGATAATAGGTAAAAAATATTTTGGCCAATACCTTCCCCGTATCCGCCTTCATGTGCATATAACCCGTAATCGCCGTATAAGCAATCGTCTTTCCGCCAATCTGAATACTATGATTCGTTTTGACCACCTGAACACCCTGAGGATCCGCCTCTACGGCCGCGGGTACATTTGTTTTTTGAGCCAATAAGCTGCCAGAAATACAGCATAGAAATAGGTAAATGATTTTTTTCATCGATGAATATTTTTAAAAAACGAATATAAATATTCTTTGGCAATAAAATGTATTTTCGTATTTTTGCCTATTCTCTATATATTATATAGACTAAATACGTTTTATACGAATTGATTGATATATGCAAAGCTTCCGAACGGAGATTGAAAACCCGATTGTTGAGAAAGACATCCTCGATTTAGCCAAAAAAATAGCCCAATTTAGGTCTGGCGAAATCCATGAGGAAAAATTTAGAAGTTTACGACTCGCGCGAGGGGTGTATGGGCAGCGCCAACAAGGCGTTCAAATGATCCGCATCAAACTTCCTTATGGTAAAATTCAATTCCATCAATGGAAGCGCATCGCCGATATTTCCGATGAATATTCGACCGGGAATTTGCATTTAACGACCCGACAAGACATTCAAATCCACTTCGTTTCGCTCGATCGGACTCCTGAATTATGGGCCCAATTGGAACAAGACGATATCACCCTGCGCGAAGCCTGTGGAAATACGGTTCGAAATATCACCGCCTCCCCTACTTCCGGCATCGATCCTAAAGAACTCTTTGACGTGAGTCCGCACGCCGATGCGGCCTTTCGCTATTTCTTGCGAAATCCGATTTGCCAAGAGATGGGACGTAAAATCAAAATCTCCTTTTCCAATACCATTGAAGATACCTCATTAGCTTATTTGCATGATTTGGGATTTGTTCCTGCCTTGCAAAATGGGCTTCGGGGATTTAAGGTTGTCGTGGGTGGAGGATTAGGCGCCCAACCGATGTTGGCCCATACCGCCTACGATTTCTTACCCGAAAACCAGGTTATTCCATTCATCGAAGCCGTATTACGGGTGTTTGATCGCCATGGCGAACGGAATTCTCGACATAAAGCTCGGATGAAATTCTTGATTCAAAAAATTGGTTTCGAGGCCTTTATGGACCTTGTCCAAACGGAAAAAAAGGCCCTGAAAAATCATAGCGTAGAGATTTCAGACGCCACGGCTTGGGAGGTAAAAACACCTGAATTGATTTCAAATGTCCCTGCGCCTAGGACTGAGGCTTATCAAACTTGGATCGCCACGAACACCTTTGAACAAAAACAAATTGGCCTCCACGGCGCCTATGTCCGAATTTTAAACGGCAATATTTCAAGCACAACGTCGCGGTCATTAATCGAGGCGCTAAAAGGCTATATCGGGGATGATATTCGGATTACGATTAACCAAGGCTTGTTGCTAAAATGTATCCCAACAGCAAATCTACCCTATGTCTATCAGGTATTGGAGGCGCATGGCTTAGCGGCACCAGGGGCGAATTCGATCGCGAATATTACGGCTTGTCCGGGAACGGATACCTGTAATTTAGCTATTTCGGATTCGACGAATATTACCTCGAAACTCGAAGAAGTGATCAGCTCAGATTTTCCAGACTTGATTCATGAAAGCCAAATGAAAATCAAAATTTCGGGTTGTATGAATGCCTGTGGCCAACATAGCATGGCCTCCATCGGCTTTCACGGCTCTTCCCTGAAATCTCCCGATAAACGTGTTTTACCTGCTTTGCAAGTGCTTTTAGGGGGTGCGACGCTCGGAAATGGCGAAGGGAAAATTGCGGATAAAGTCATCAAAGTACCTTCGAAACGGGGTCCAGAAGCCTTGCGAGTGATCCTGAATAATTACGAAGAAAATGCGGAAGCGGGTGAATATTTCCATCAGTATTATGACCGACAAGGAGAAAAATATTTCTATGGCCTATTGAAACCCTTGGCGGATTTACAAAACTTGGTGGATGATGAATTCATTGATTGGGGGGCGAGTGATAGTTTTGCCACGGAAATTGGGGTGGGTGAATGTGCCGGGGTGATGATTGATTTGGTGGCTACCTTGTTGTTTGAAACCGAAGAAAAATATGAATGGACGGAATTGGCCTTGGCAGATAAGCGCTGGGCGGATTCGATTTACCATGCATATAGTGTGTTTATTTCAGGTGCCAAAGCACTTTTATTAGACAAAAGCGTGAATGTGTCCACCCAAATGGGTGTCATCACAAAATTTGATGAGCATTTTGTCCAAACCGGCGAAGTGGATTTGGGAGGAAAATCCTTTTCGGAAATAGCCTTGCAAATCAATCAACAAGAGCCATCCGAAGGGTTTGCCAACAGCTTTATTCAGGAAGCAGCCCATTTTTTAAGTATTGCCAAAAAATATCGCCAAGCATAATCGGCCTACGTATATGAAGAATTTACACGAATTCAGAAACTTAGAACCGCAGCCCCGACTCAGCGTCGTAGGCGCCGGACCCGGTGATCCTGAATTAATCACATTAAAAGCCATCAAGAGCATCGCCTCCGCGCAGGTGATTTTATATGATGCCTTGGTGGATACGGAATTGTTGAGCCACGCGAAAGAATCGGCGGAAAAAATATTCGTGGGTAAAATCGCCGGCCAAAGTCATTCCCAAGATGCGATCAATTTCTTAATCGTCGAAAAAGCCTATGAATTAGGCCATGTCGTTCGCTTAAAAGGCGGGGATCCATTTGTGTTTGGAAGAGGACAGGAGGAAATCGAATATGCCCAGCGCCTCGGATTAGTTACCGAATACATTCCTGGAATCAGTTCTTCCTACGCAGCGGCGGGCGCGGCGGGAATTCCACTAACCATCCGGGGGGTGAATGAAAGTTTTTGGGTGATGACCGGAACGAAGAGCGATGGTTCGCTGCCGGACGATTTACGATTGGGTTTACAATCGAGCGCAACCTTGGTGATTTTAATGGGTATGCACCGCATTGGGGAAATAGCCGCACTCTGTAAAGCCTACGGAAAGGGTGAAATTTCAGCAGCCATAATTCAACATGGGACGACAAAAAATCAAAAAATTGGTATTTCAACGGCCGAAGAACTTGAAAACTTAGCCAAAAAAGAAGACCTTCGTAATCCCTCGGTTATTGTGATCGGGGAAGTAGTCAAACATGCCAAACCGGCCCTTTGGAAAAAAATTAGTAATCTGATATGACAAAACGCCTAAACATCGCGAGTGGATCGCCATTTGAAGAAACCTTTGGCTATTGCCGCGCCGTGAAAACGGGAAATTTATTGGAAATATCCGGAACCGTGGCGCTTATCGATGGCGAAAAAGTAAGCGCCGACGATTTTTATGCACAAACCTATAACATCATCGAGCGAATCGCCGTGGTGTTGGAAGAAGCGGGATCTTCGATCCATGATGTCGTTCGGACGCGTATTTTTACCACCGACATTTCAAAAAACCTGGACATCGCGAAGGCCCATGCCCACTTTTTTGGCCAGGTAAAACCGACCACCGGAATCTACGAAATTTCCGCGCTGATTGCCCCGCAATACAAAGTGGAAATTGAATTTACCGCTTGGGTGCAGGAAGCCTAACTGAATAGGTACGTTATAGATTCGCAAGCGCTTCTTTTCGGAGAAGCTCTTTGTCGATAGGCACTACGCCCAAAGACTCACACACCAATCCTCCGCCTAAATTAGCCAATGCGGCCAATTGGTAGGCATTCGCCCCCGCAGCCAAGGCACAGGCCGCGATCGAAATCACCGTATCACCGGCACCCGACACATCCGCGATTTGACGAATGTGGGCTGGAATGGAAACTTGTTCCATTTTAAAATCAAGATAAACACCCCGCTCAGAAAGAGTTAAGAACAAGCCTTCAAATTGCTGGGATGCCTTAAAATCCGCCACGGTTTGCGCGATGTGTTCGGCATCGAAACGACTTTGATGAACCTGCAATCCATCCCGCAATTCATGTAAATTCGGTTTGAAAAGTGTCGCACCCGCATAGGCAAAAAAGTTCTTTTTCTTTGGATCAACGACGGTGGGAATCGATAGGGATTTGGCTAATTGAATCACGGACTGAATTAAATCCTCACTTAAAACGCCTTTGTCATAATCTTCGAAGATCACGATGTCAACCTTGGCCAATTGCGAGGCGATGTACGCAAATAATTTGTTTTTACTTTCGGAGGAAATCGCTTGTTCGGTTTCGGAATCGATGCGCAATAATTGTTGGGACCCCGCGATCACGCGTTCCTTCACAGTCGTAGACCGACCCGATTCCGTCATCAAGCCGTCCACCGACAAACCCTGTGCCCGAAGCATCGCAAATAATTCCAATCCAGCGGCATCATCCCCGACTACAGAACACACAATCGGTTCCGCCCCGAGACTGGCTACGTTTAGAACGACGTTACCTGCGCCGCCTAGCCGACTTTCTTTTTTCGTGACATTCACGACCGGCACGGGTGCTTCGGGTGAAATCCGACTTACTTTTCCCCAGGTATACGCGTCGATCATGAGGTCGCCGATGACCATCACCTTTAGACCTGAAAACCGATCAATAATCTGCGAAATCTGTTCCATATTTATCCTCCTATGGTGGTCATCGATTCTTGAATGACCCCTTTTCTATTTTTTTCTGCTTCAAATCCGTTGAGTGGCCGATGTGCAAATAAGCGCAAAAAAGTTTCAGCTATTTCTTCGTCACGAACCCCGGACCGCATAAATTCTTTCAAATCAAATACCCCATCATCATACAAACAGGTTTTCACCTGACCTAAAGCCGTCACACGTACCCGATTACAGCTCCCACAAAAGTTTCGAGTAAAGGCGGCAATAATGCCAACATCCCCCTGAAATCCAGGAATTTGATAATTCGTAGCCGTTTCACCCAGTTTCCCGGGCATTGCTAGGATTGCGGGATAGGCTTGTTGGATTTCGGATAAAATACGTCGGTGATTCCAATGTAGCACGGGTTCCAATTGGCCCGATCCATTAAAGGGCATTTCCTCAATAAATCGTACGGAAACAGGATGATCTTTGGCAAAATTCGTGAGCGCCAAAATATCTTGCTCGTTTTTTCCTTGCATGACGACGGCATTGATTTTTACCTGAAAATTAGCCTCGATTAAGCGGAGTAGATTTTGATACACCGTGTCATAATCGTCCCGACGCGTAATTTGGAAAAAACGATCTCGATCTAAGGCATCTAAACTTAGATTGATCGATTTGATCCCTAAATTGGCGAGCTTTTGGATATTGGATTCCAGCAAAACACCATTCGTCGTGAGGCAAATTTCCAAATCCTTTAACCGACTAAGCTCCGTCAAAAAATCCATCAAGCCATTTCGTACAAAAGGTTCACCTCCCGTAATCCGCACTTTTTGAATGCCCATGGGGTGTAAAACTTGCACGATTCGCAGCATTTCGTCCCAGGTCAATAATTTTTTCTCGGGCAAATAGGCGATTCCCTCGGCAGGCATGCAATACGAACAGCGCAGATTGCAACGGTCCGTAACCGCCAATCGCAAATAGCTCATTTCCCGACCATGGTTGTCGTAGATAACGGATTTCGGCGATGTTGGGCTTTGTGGAATATCCAAGTATATTTGTATAAGAAAACAAAGGTACAAAATTGCCCTTAAACGAATGCCAAGCTATCAAATTCTTCTCTTTGGAATTGCCAAAGATTTACTAAAATCAGACAAAATTTCATATACCGTGGAGCAAAAAATGTCTGCAGGAGATTTGCTGACCGACCTAAAAAACAGCTACCCCGTGTTGGGCGATTTACCTTCCTTGCGCATCGCAGTAGATCACCATTTTCCGAAGCCTGAATTTTTGGTCGAGGAAAACATGGAAATCGCCTTAATTCCCCCGGTTAGCGGCGGATAAAGAGGAGATAACTCGTATATTTGTAGGCAAAAATTACCCCATGGGATTACATGTCCACTTTATTGGCCTCCTCTTGCTTCCATGGATTTCTGGACTGTTTTTGGGTATCATCCCCTCCCGGTTTTCAAAGATCAGCTCCATTTTTTTAGCCCTCATCAGCGGTTTATTCGCGTTTAGTTTTCTTTCTCGCATACATGGGTCCGACTTCCGCGTGGCCTATACTTGGTTCAATATGGGCCAAAAATCCATTCAGGCAAGTTTTTGGATGAATACCCCGGCCCAAGTTTTAGTGGCTTTGGTGCACCTGGTAGCTATTTGCGTACATATTTTCTCCGCTTCGTATTTAGCCCATGAACCGAACATCCGGCGATATTATACCTATTTACATCTCTTTTTAGGGGCGATGACTTTGTTGATTTTAACGGATCAAACCTGGATTTTTTATGGGGCTTGGGAATTAGTAGGTGCCTGTTCCTATTTGTTGATTAGTTTTTGGTATCAAAAACCCGAAGCGATTCGTGCGGCGAAAAAGGCCTTTTTGTTGAATCGATTGGGGGACATTGGCTTATTATTTGGCTTAATTGGGCTTACGATGCATTTTCAGACGGACCAATTTTCGGCGATGAATATCGGATTATCTGGCCCCGCGCCCTTTTTGGTGGGTTTAGCGATTTTATTGGGCGGAATCGGAAAATCGGCACAATTTCCACTCATGTCTTGGTTGCCCGACGCCATGGAAGGTCCTACGCCAGCTTCGGCATTGATTCATGCCGCGACCATGGTGGCGGCGGGGGTGTATGTTGGGATACGCATCTTTCCATTGACGAGCGAAGAGGTTCATTTGCTGATGGGGGGAATTGGGGCGATATCCTTATTGGCTGGAGGCGTATTTGCCTTATTTCAATCGGACATTAAAAAGGCCTTGGCCTATTCGACGATTTCCCAATTAGGCCTGATGTGGATGGGCATGGGTTCCGACGTTTCTTTAATGCATTTGTGGACCCACGGTATTTTCAAAGCGGGTTTATTTTTATCCGCCGGCTATGTCATTCATGCGATTCATTCACAGGATGTGCATCACATGGGAGGCTTGCGAAAATCGCTTCCGGTTCCGGCCTTGGCCTATGCGATTTTTGGGGCGGGGATGATGGGCTTGCCGTTGACTGGCGGTTTTTACAGCAAAGAACACATCGCAGGTTATTTATGGACTTCCTCAGAAAATAGTAGCTATGCGCTGTATTATGAGGGATTATTGATCGCGACGGCGCTGGGCATGGTGCTGACGGCCTGGTATATTTCGCGTCAGTTTTATTTAATTTTCTTAGGGGAATCGCGGGGTGAAAACAACACTGAGCCAACGAACAAATTAGATCTAGCCATGGTCTTGCCCATCGGAATCTTGGCTGTGGGAAGTTTTGCTTTTGTATTGGGAAATCCCGTTTTCACTTATTTTGGATTACCAAGTTTTGAAGTGCCTACCTTATGGTTACTTTGGACGGGGATTTCTTGGGTGTTGGGGATTGGTTTGACATGGTTAACACGGGGATGGGTGCCAAGTGGAAACCTTCAGTTTTGGCCAAATTTTTGGCCCGATTCATTTCAATATGTGATCATGAAAAGTCGGAACGCCCACTGGATCGAAACGCACATATACGACCGAGCGGTGAATGGCATGGCCCGTTTGCAGGTGATTTTGGCTCATTTGAGTGCCTGGGTGGACACATGGGTAGTGGATGGGGTTTTGGTGGGATGTACAAGTAGGTTAAGTGCGGTGCTGGGAGGGCTTTTGGGCCGTTGGCAATCTGGCAAACTAGCTTCCTATTGGGTATTGGTTTTTATAACTTTTGGTCTATTTTTACTTTTTAGCCTGTTGATATGACGAGTATTTTACTCTTATCGGTATTGATTTTGATTCCATTCGTGGGCTCGGTGGTGGTTGGTTTTGGTTTTGCCAAAAACTATGATCGACCAGTGGCGATTGCCGTATCGGGTTTACAAATGATTTTATTGGTTTATTTGGTGAGCATTTTTCAAGTGGGGGGAGGATTTCAATTTCAGGAATCGGCCCGATGGATCGATTTATCACTTGGTGTTTTAGGGCATTTCAGTTCGCGATATGCCCTGGGAATGGATGGATTGAGTTTACCTTTGGTCTTATTGACGGGCCTGATTTCGTTTATTGCTTTATGGAATTCGAAGGAGATTAAGGAAAAAACGGCGGCATATTATGGCTTGGTGTTGTTGATGAATGCGTCGCTGATGGGCTGTTTTTTGGCGCAAGACATGTTTTTGTTTTATGTCTTTTTCGAGTTTATGTTGTTGCCCATGTATTTCTTGATTGGGATTTGGGGAGGACCGCGCCGGCAATACGCCTCGCTGAAATTCTTCATATATACCTTGGTGGGATCGCTGTTTATTTTAATTGTCATGTTAGGCATCAGCATGGCCTACATAGATCCATATGAAACAGCGGTATTAAATGGCTGGGTTCGAGAGGGACAAAATTTTGATTTGGAGGCCTTGTTGGCTGTTCAAAAAGCGATTTCGGCGGGTGAAATTCCAAAGCATTTACTCGTGCACAGTTTTGATATTTCGGCCTTAAGTGATGTGAACAATTGTCTTCCGGGATCGATTTTTTCGCCCAATTCGGGATGGTTGTTAGGAGGCATGAGTGGTCGGGCTTGGGGCTTTTGGTTATTATTCATTGGCTTTGCGATAAAATTACCTTTGGTGCCTTTGCATACGTGGTTGCCTGATGCGCACGTGGAAGCGCCAACGCCGATTTCGGTGTTATTGGCTGGCGTTTTATTGAAGATTGGAGCCTATGGGTGGTTGCGCATGACGATTCCCTTTTTCTTTCAAGAGGCCTTACAATATGCAATTGTGATGTCGATACTTGGCGCCTTGTCCATTATTTTTGGGGCATATAATGCATTGGCAATGAAGGATCTGAAGAAATTGGTGGCCTATTCATCGGTGTCGCATATGGGTTTTGTGTTAATGGGGATTGCGGCCTTCAATGTGGAGGGTTGGCAAGGAGCCCTATTCCAATTAATCTCCCATGGAATTTTATCCGCCTTATTGTTTTTGATGGTGGGTGCGATTTACACGCGGACAGGGGATCGGAATGTGGATAGTTATTCAGGGCTCGCGAAAATGATGCCTCGTTTTACGTTGATCTCCGGAATTGCGATGTTTGCGTCTTTAGGCTTACCCGGTTTTTCAGGATTCATTGGGGAGTTTTTCAGTTTGATGGGGAGTTTTACGAGTGTGTATGTCCAACCGGGTGTCGCCGTATTTGGGGCCTTCGGGATTTTATTGGGAGCTGGATATCTGTTATGGACATTCCAAAAAGTGTATTTAGGTCCTGTATTTCTGAGGGATACCACATGGAATATGTCAGATATAAGCCTTTTGGAAACGATCAGTATGTATTCCCTTGGGATTTTAAGTATTTTATTGGGGGTATTTCCGGGCAAGCTTTTCCAAATTTCAGAGGCATTTGTGCTGCAATGGATGAATCAAATTAACTAATATGAACGATCAGGCGATTATTTTTTTGGCGGGTTTAGATTATGAGGAGAGTTTATATATCAAAAAACTATTCTTGGAATTAGAGCCCTCCAAGCAGTCGAATTTCATTCAAATATATGCGGAAAAGCGAAGGGATCCGGTGTTGATTTTGGTATGTATTTTGGCTGGTTTTTTATGCTTTGCCGGATTGCATCGTTTTATAACAGAGCGGGTAGGTTTGGGGATTGCGTATTTTTTTACGGGAGGATTTTTATTGGTTGGGACGATAATTGATTTGTTCCGGTATAAAAAAATTGCTCGAACATATAACATAAAAATGGCGGCGCGCACCTTTGAATTGTTGGGCGTATGGAAAAATTAAATAACTTGAATCGAAATTAAACCTATTAACACATGACTAGAAGAGACATTTTAAAAAACTCGGCCGGATTTGCGGGTGTGGGATTGTTGGGGACCAACATGGAACATCGCTTTCAAGAAGCCGATAAACACGTAGGCGCCGATTTAAAAGGCAAGGTCAATCATTCCGCCTGTCGCTGGTGCTACGACAAAATCCCTTTTGAAGAATTGGTGGTGAATGCCAAAAAGATTGGTTTGACATCCATCGAATTAACCGGACCGGAGGAATGGGATATTTTGAAAAAACATGACATGACGGCGGCGATCGGTTGGGGTAAATATCCCGAAAAAATGGGCTTACCTAATTTTTTCAATAAGATTCAAAACCATGACAAATTAGTCGAGTTTTATGAGGATTTGATTCCTCGGGCGGCCAAAGCGGGTGTAAAAAACTTGATTACCTTTTCCGGAAATCGGGATGGATTGAGCGACGAGCAGGGTTTGCTTAATTGCAAAAAGGGCTTGCAACGCATCATGAAAACGGCCGAACGACATGATGTAACCATTTCCATGGAGCTTTTGAATTCCAAAGTAAACCATAAGGATTACCAATGTGACCATACCGAATGGGGCGCGGTGCTTTGTGAATTGGTAGGATCAGATAAGTTCAAATTGCTATATGACATTTACCACATGCAAATCATGGAAGGGGACGTAATTGCAACCATCAAAAAGAATTATCAATACATCTCCCATTACCATACGGGAGGAGTTCCGGGTCGTCATGAGATCGATGAAACGCAAGAATTAAATTATGCGGGCATCGTCAAAGCCATTTATGACACCGGCTATAAAGGGTACATCGGTCAGGAATTTATTCCGGCCAAAGAAGATAAATTAGCGTCTTTAGCCCAAGCGGTGAAGATCTGCGATATCTAAAAATCAAGTACTTGATAAAATGCAAACCTTTGTTTTTCAGGGGTTTGCATTTTTATTTATCAGTTACTTGATCATTCCTCCTCGGCGGCGATTCGACCGCATTTTTCGATTCATTTTCATTGTTATTTCGGGAATCAAATCAAGAAGATTCCATGAAATACACCTGTCTACTTTTACTTTTTTGTTTGTCGGCCTTTGGGCAATGTCCGGTGATTAGCAAGCAACCGGAAAACCAAAGCGATTGTGATGGAAACAGCATTCGAATGGTCTGTTTGGCCACGACGGGGGCTAGTTTCCAATGGGAATGCAAGCGACCTACGGATGCCAATTACGTGAGTATCGCGGGGGCTACGAGTTCCAGTTATCAAATTTTTCCGAGCGGGGATGTGAATAATCCCTCGGGGACATTGTATCGAGCCAAAGTCGGCATGGCATCCTGCAGTGTATATTCGAATCCCGCCGAAATTAGTTTGCATAAAATCAGTTCCATCCTAAATCCAGGTATTTGCGAACGGGGTTCGGGCGCCTTGGAAGTACAAATACCAGCGGCTAGCTTAGCCTCCGCGACCCTGTTTCAATGGAGCCGGTCCATCGATGGACAGACCTATTCGGACTTATCCGATGATTCAAATTTCTCAGGTACTAGGACTAAAAATTTACAGATTTCAAATGCCTCCTTGGGCTTAGCTGGGCAAAAATTCAAGGTACGGGTTTTGTTTTCCATCACACCGAATAATGACAATGAAGGTTCTCTGACCAACGAAAATCAAACCACAACCTGTCCGCGAACCTCTACCGAAGTGAGTTTACAGATCAAAAGCAGTCCAGTTCCCGTGCATTCGACGACTTTGTATAAAGGATGTTTGGGGGCACCTATTGGGATTAACTCGACGGGTTGTTCGCCCTATACGACCCAATGGTATGATGCGAATCAACAAAAAATAGGGACTGGGGCACGAATTTCAGTGGTTCAATTAACGAAAACGCCCATGCTATATAAAGCCACCTGTGTAAAATTGGGTTGTGAAAGTTTGCCTTCCTTGGGAACGAGCGCACAAGGCTATGATGTTCCGTCGGCACCTGTAAATGCAGGAACACCTTCAGTGGTTTGTCCGGGAAATGGCCTTGTATTTAAGGCTTCCGGGGGAAGCAATAACATCTGGTATTTAACGGAAAGTGTAGCAAATGCCTTGAGTACAGCCACGACCCTCACCGTCAGTTCGACAGAAAATTCAGGAACAGAACCCTTGAAATTAACGCGTTGGGTCTCTCAAAAAATCAATGAATGTGAAAGTCCAAGAACGCCCATCAATGTCTCCATTCCACCCGTGCTTTATGCCTCCGCGGGTCAATCGACCACCTTCAGCACGTCATCATTTTACGACACAAAGGCCTTTGTCACTGCGCGTGGCGGAACGCCTCCTTATCGATTTCAATGGTCAACCAGCAACAATGTCCCGATTCATTCTCCTTCGGATGCGAATCCTACATTCGGGCCCTTGACAACTCCGGGCTATGTTAAAATTGCCGTGACAGACCAAGCAAATTGCGTGGCTAAAGATTCCATCTATATTTCCTTGGAGGTACCCCAACCTGTAAAACCGAACACCCCGATTCCACAGACTCCCCTACCCGTCGTCGACCCGATTACGCCTGAACCGATTGCCGGAGGAAATACACCGGCTAACGGAACTCCAGTGCCAGGGACTGCGATTGACCCGATTAATCCGATTGGAAGCGGAAATACTCCAACTCCTGGAACTGCGATTGACCCGATTAATCCGAGTGCCGATGGGAATATTCCGACTAACGGAACTCCAACCCCAGGAACTGCGATCGACCCGATTAATCCGAGTGCCGGTGGAAATTCAGATCCGATAAATGCGGGTGGGCAGGGTAGTCAGGAAAATGTTGGAGGAGCAGACCCCCAGAGGAACGAACCCTTGCAGAATGTACAAAGTCCAGCGAATAAACTAGAACCTGTCATACCTGCTAGAACCACGATGTTTGTGAACAAAATCAAACATTGTGATACAGAGAGCTATGACATTGAAGTTGAAGGATGTCCCGCACAAACGAATTATTACAACCAATATGGGCCTGAGAAAATAATCGGCTCGGGAAATACAATTTCGTTTCAAGTATCCTATGAAAAATACATCACGATTCGTTGCGATGGCGGAAATGCCGATCCCATCAACCTCACTTTAGAAGGCTTGCAAAGACCACAAATCCGCATTCTCAAAAATTTTGATTCTTATGTATGCGCTGGTGATTCAGTTGAATTACAAGCAAATTTACCCGCAGAAACACAATTTGTCGGTTGGGAAAAAGATGGCCACCTCATCTCTGAATCACACATATTTCAGGCCAAATTAGTTGAATCAGGACAGTTCCAAGCGGTTGTGAATAAATGGGATTGTATCCATCGGAGTGAAGTGCTTTCCGTGCCGGTTCATCCTATGGCGGAAATCCCTACGATCCAAGCGGCTCAACATTCCATCTGTGTACAAGATAGCCTAAGGATTAGCCTACTCAAACCTGAAGCATTTTTTGAATGGAATGTACCTGAAAAGTCGAACACGATTCGCCGAAAAACGAATAAGGAGGGGATCGAAAGCTTTAAGGCTAGGCAGAGTATGGATGGGTTTTGTTGGTCCAACTGGTCAAAACCCCTCGAAATTTCAATCCACCCCCTTCCCGAAAAACCAAGGATATTACCTGTAGAAAACCACCAAATGTGCGATGGAGAAACGAAAACCCTTGTTGCAAGCAAGGCTTTTGCCTATGTTTGGAATACAGGTGCAAGGGGAGATACAATTCAAGTTAGCCATTCAGGAGACTTTTTCCTTCATACAAGCAATGCCTGGGGCTGCATGTCACCGAAAAGCGACCAAGTAAGCATTTACAATCGTCCGAATCCTATACCTCCATTTCTATTTCCCAAAGGTTCATTTTTTATAGAGGCCTATCATTCAGATGCCATTTCTGCCTATGAGTGGACTTGGAAAGACCGGTTTCTTTCGGACAGCAGTGCTAAAATTAAGGCCTTATCCTCGGGAACATATCAAGTACGCGCAAAAAAAACGTATGAATTGGCGAATAACCCTACTATTTACTGTTGGTCCCCTACAGCACAAATTGCATTTGAACTTCAGGACCAACATCAAGGATTTTCCGTGTATCCCAACCCAAGTACCGGGGAAAAAATCAATATTGAAATTTGGAAAGATATTCGTGAAGGAACACTATCCCTTATCGATTTTAGGGGAATCACCCAACGAACTTGGGATATTCAAGATTCGAAGGATCGAATTGAAATAAATATCACAGGCATTAAACAAGGGGAATTTGTGCTCCGACTTAGTAGCCCCAGCTACCATGCGGAGAAAACAATCTATTTAAACCCATAAACCTTATGAAAGAATGCCAGAAACCAATTTGCCGTGGACATCCGTTAATCGGAATCGCCGACCTTGGTATTTGTAAATTAATTCTTCATGATTGATTCCCATCAAATGAAGCAGCGTCGCTTGAAAATCGTGTACATGAACAGGATCCTTGACGATGTTATAACTAAAGTCGTCCGTTTCTCCATAGGTGCCCGGCTTAACTCCCGCGCCTGCCATCCACATGCTAAAACATTTGGGGTGGTGATCGCGGCCATATCCCGTGGGGGATAATTTCCCCTGGGAATATACCGTCCGGCCAAATTCACCACTCCAGATGACAAGCGTATCATCCAACATACCCCTTCGCTTTAAATCCATCAATAGGGCCGCCGAAGCTTTATCCGTTTGTTTACACGGATTAATAATGTTTTTGGGTAGACTATCATGGTGATCCCAGCCTTGATGATACAATTGCACAAAGCGAACATCCTTCTCGAGTAATTTGCGTGCCAATAAGCAATTGGCCGCAAAACTTCCTTTGTCCCGACTATCGGGTCCATATAAATCAAATACTTCATCCGGTTCATCTGATACATCCATCACCTCGGGAACCGAAGTTTGCATGCGGAATGCCATTTCATATTGCGAAATACGGGCATCGACCTCCGGATCGGCCCATGTTTCATTTTGAAAAGCATTTAATTGTTTAAGATAATCCAACATCTCCTTACGATCTGATCCTTCATACCCTTCTGGATTATTTAAAAATAATACAGGATCTTTGCCCGAGCGAAACTGAACCCCTTGATGTTCAGATGGTAAAAATCCATTGCCCCATAAACGGGCATATAGAGGTTGGTCTTTCGAGGCATTTTTGGAAACCATCACGATAAACGCAGGCAGGTTTTTGTTTTCACTGCCCAAGCCATAACTCAACCATGATCCGATGGAAGGTCTTCCGGGCAATTGATGACCCGTTTGAAAAAAAGTAATCGCAGGATCATGATTGATTTGTTCCGTATACATCGATTTAATGATGCACAAATCATCAGCCATCTGAGCCGTATAAGGCAATAAATCCGATACCCACGTCCGACTTTTTCCATATTGCTTAAAACCAAAAGCCGAAGGTACTACAGGCAAAATGGCTTGATTTGCGCTCATGCCAGTGAGCCGTTGGCCCTGACGAATGGAATCCGGAAGGTCCTTCCCCATCCAACGGGTTAGTTCGGGCTTATAATCAAAGGTCTCAAATTGAGACGGCCCGCCACTCATAAACAAATACACGACGCGCTTGGCTTTGGGCGCAATGCGAGGCAATGCCTCCATAATCTGTTCTTGGATACTGGCTCCCTTCGCCTCAATTCCTAAAAACAAGCCTTGCAAAGCTAAGGCACCAAAACCCATGGCCGTTTTTTGTAAAAAATTCCTTCGGTCCAAGCCTCGATTCAAGGCTTCCAAATCTGGATGGTTTACACGAAAAGGGCTTTTATGATCTTCCATGACTTTACCTTTTCGTTATGCTAGCGTCTGAATTCATGATCACACTGGCCACCACCGCAAAGGAAGCCACCCTTAGCTGGTCCGCATCTTGCGGAATTTTATATCTGCCGGCAGCCAATAAACCTTTGGCCTTTTGAGGCTTCATGGCAAAATTCGCTAATTCTTTGGCTTCTAATTGCTGTAAAATAACCAATTCCTCCGCCTTGATTTCCCTACCCGTTACCCGCAAATATGCATTTTGAATGGCCTCTTGCGCACTTTTTGCTTGCGCCATTTGGAACCCTAATACCTTACTCGCCTCCAAAAAGGTCGGATCATTCATTAATACCAAGGCCTGCAAAGGAGTGGTCGTTTTTTGTCGGCGAGGTAAACAAGAACTCCGCGCAGAGGCATCAAACGTGGCCAAAGTCGGATTGGGAACGGACCGTTTCACGACCACATATAAACTTCTTCGATAAATTTCTTGAGTCGTATCCGCCTTGTAGGAATGGCTATTGATTTCCCATAGGCCTTCCGGCTGGTAGGGATATATGCTTTTTCCACCAATTCGCAGATTCAATAAACCGCTGGCCATTAAGGCATTATCCCGCATCATTTCGGCCGACAATCGCACAGATGGACCACGGGCCAACAGGCGATTTTCAGGATCTTTTTCCCGAAGCTCAGTAGTTGTTTTGGAATCTTGCTGGTACGTTTCCGACATGACCATTTGCTTCAGCAAGCCCTTGACATCCCATCCTTTTTCCTGAAAATCGAGCGCCAAATAATCCAATAAAGGTAAATTAACCGGCATTTCACCCTGATTTCCAAAATCCTCGGAGGTTTTGACGATGCCCTGCCCGAAGAGTTGTTGCCACAACCGATTCACCGTCACGCGTGCCGTGAGGGGATTTGATCGGTCGGTCAACCACTGCGCTAAGCCTAGCCTGTTTTTAGGCAATTGACCCGAAAAAGGAAATATTTTTTCCGGGGTATTAGGAAAAACCTCTTCCCCAAGCGCATCGTATACGCCTCGTTTTAAGAGGAATGTTTTCTTAGGGAATTCCATTTCCCGCATAACCATCAATTCCTGAATTTTTTCGGTGGAATCAGACAAGGCCTTTCGCCAATGCCGCAATTCCTCCGAGAGGACTTGCCGCGAACTATCCACAACATGCCTATAAAAATCTGGCAGATCCACCGGCTGATCCCGCGAGGCTAACAAAGCCAATTCATATTCTCGCAAAGCCCGATTATACACATACACCTCATCAGCCCGCCCACCCTTAAATCCTAAGCCACGCCACCAACCCCCAATCTGCAAACCCGGTTCCTGCTTCGAATAAAAAATAATATCCTTGTCCAACGCATCCACCAAGGTTTCCATCTTTTCCTTTTGTCCATTCATGTATAAATTAAACCCATCAGCGCGAGAAGAACCATCGTAAGTCAAGGCCAAATGAATCCAGGTATCTCGAGGCACATCCGCCTGCGTGATTTTCGTGATCGCATTCGATGGAGCGGTGTGGGCCATCATAATTTCCAATCGATTGTTTTTCAAATACACATGAAATCCTTTGAAATTATACAATCGCTCCGCATTGCTCTTATGAAAAATGACGCCTTCTTTTAAATCTTTAGGAATATGGACCCACATCCCGAATGTAAATGGATCCGATTTCCGAAAAACACCCATCCCTTGGAAATCCACATATACGTCACCATCAAATTGCAAGCCCGAACCCTGTTTACCTGCCACAAAAACGGGCACATCCCCCGTTTTTCCAGATTCGCGCTTCATGATTCCTAGATCCTTCGAATGAATTTCAGAAGACAATACTCCTTCAAACCCATAATGAGCCAACAATCCGCGTTTCGAAGGAATTTTAGGAGCCAACAAATCTTGTGCTTCCTGACTGACCAACCAAGAATTTTGGGAATCTGCTGACAGCTGATGCAGCCGTAATTTTTCCTCAGCCGTTTGAATCTTGGTTTTGATGAAAGTCAATACCTCTTCCTGTTTGGCCGTCGGCAAAAGCATCGTGGGACTCGGCATATCGTCATTATACGAAATCTGTCCAGCTTCACGAACGGTATTAAAAAAACTACTTAATTGATAATAATTTTTCTGCGAAATCGGATCAAATTTATGGTCATGACACCGGGCACAACCTGCCGACAAACCTAAAAAGGCATCACCAAAGGTGTTCACCCGATCCAACACATATTCCATTTGAAATTCCTCTTCCACAATTCCACCCTCCGTATTTTGAGGATGATTTCGATTAAATGCCGTGGCGATAAGCATATCCTGGGTCGGATTTGGCATTAGATCACCTGCCAACTGGTAATGAATAAACCGATCATAGGGCATGTTCTGGTTAAATGCTTTTATCACCCAGTCCCGATAAGGCGACATATCTCGAATTCGGTCAATCGTATAACCATGCGAATCTGCAAAACGCGCGATGTCCAACCAATCAGCCGCCATTCGTTCACCAAAATGCGGCGAGGCCAACAATCGATCCACTTGTTTTTCATAAGCATCCGGACTTGTATCATCCACGAAGGCTCGAATTTCCTGGGGGGTAGGGGGTAAACCTGTAAGGTCGAAAGAAAGTCGGCGCAATAAAAAATTCCGATTCGCCTTCGCTGAAAGACCTAATCCGAGACTCGTTAATTTGGCTTGCACGAAATAATCCACGGCATGTTTACCCGAAGGCACTTCCTTTTTGACCGGCTTTACAAAGGCCCAATGCGGCTTATATTCTGCCCCATTTTGTATCCATTTCACCAAAACAGCCTTTTCTTTGGCAGATAAGTCCAAATGAGATTTAGGTACGGGCATGACATATTTGGGGTCTTTCGACAAGATGCGATGCACCAGCTCGCTGTTCGAGATATCTCCTCGAACGATGGCAAATTTTCCAGGACTTTCAGGCAAAGTCGCGTAGGCATTTTCAGCCTGATCCAATCGCAATCCGGCTTTTTGTTTCGCCTTATCTGGTCCATGGCAGGCAAAACATTTATCGGATAAAATGGGTTTGACGTCGATGTTGAAATCTAAGGCACTCGGTAAAGCACGCATCGCCAACGCGACGTCTACAGGCAAGGTCAAATTCCCTTTGGGTTTCGAAAAACCCGAAATGCTGATTCCTCCCAGAAAGAACAAAAACATCAACAGCCTCATCGTGTTAGGGGTTTTATAGAGTCGGG
Source organism: Cytophagaceae bacterium (assembly GCA_947450365.1). Classification (GTDB taxonomy): domain Bacteria; phylum Bacteroidota; class Bacteroidia; order Cytophagales; family Spirosomataceae; genus Aquirufa. The sequence goes on along the minus strand of CANFVE010000036.1, from coordinate 6,981 downwards.
TTTCACAAATGAAAATTGGCCTGTTTCAATTTCGACATTGGGATTTGCTTGTTTCCATTTTTCCACCGCTTCTTGGCTCATGGAACTTTGCCAAACATACACTTTTTTTAGGTTTTTCAAGCCGATCAAATTATTTAATCCTGCATCGGAAATCTGGGTACCGACTACGTTCAAACGTTTCAATTGGGATAGATTTCGAAGATACACCAAATCGCCATCAACAAGATTCGTATTTGATAAATCTACATCCTGTACCTGCGTAAAATTTTTGAGTAAGGCAAAATCGATGTTTTTTTGATGGGCCAATTTTAATTGAGTAACCCAAGGGGCCATTTTTTGAAAATCCTTAAAAACACCCGAAAAGTCGGTTTTGACATGTAAAAAATTGGCAGAAAGTCCATGGTCACCTTGCTCAATCAGGCTGATTTGTTTGGCCTGAAATGCCTGAATCCATTCAGGATTGGGAGCTTCGGAAATCCTTTCCACAGGAACTGTTTGAAGATTGGCTTTCTCCATTTGAATGGCCGTTTCCTGGGAAATTTCTAAAGGTTTCGCAGCCAAAGGGGCCAATAAGGCTATTACCTTTTTTTCTGCCAAGGAGAAATAACCCTCTCCATAAGTTAACACGGAACCTAAGTGGCCAGTGAAACAAATAGCCCCGAACAATAGAAAACTCAGATAAAAGCGCCATTTTTTAAGAAAAAGTACGAAACCTGTGAGTATACAAGTAAATATGGCGGTCCATTGATGCCAGAAAAGTGATTGAGGATCCTGTAGAGAAAAGTTTGATAGCAACCACCCTGAACACGAGGCTAACACCGAAAACACAAATCCTACCCAAAGACTGATCTGAATAAAGGATTCAAACTCTTTTTTGGAAAAATGAGCATAGATCGTTAAAACGCAGGCTGCCAAAAGCAATCCGATGGGGAAATGAATCAACAATGGATGTAAATGGCCGAGCGTTTCCATTATGCACTATTTTTCATAGATGCCTTTGGCTATTTTCTCACTGATGGATTTTGGTGCAATCCAAGCCAAAAATGCTCCTAATTGGTTTACGAAACCCGTAATCACTTCTGGCTTTTTCGCAAACATGCCATTCACCGCCATTTTCGCCACGGCTGCAGGGCTCATCGTGACTTTTTGGGCGGCTTTCCGGGCACTTTCCCGGAGATTAGCCCGATCATTAAACGAGGTACTCGTGGCTCCAGGGCTAACCGCAGTAACTGAAATCCCCTTGATTTTCCATTCATGAAATAAGCCACGTGAAAAATTTAAAACAAAGACTTTTGACGCCGCATACAGACTCATTAACGGAATGGCTTGATAGGCCGTAGAACTCGCAATGTTCAACACATAGGCCTGACCTTTTCCCGAAAGCATAGGAAAAAAACGATGACAAGCCTCTACCAAGGCATTCATATTGACCTGCATCATTTTTTGATGCTCCTCGAACGAATAGGATTCGAAATCCCCAACTAAGCCATAACCCGCATTATTCACCAAAATTCGCAGGTCGATTTGCTTTTCTAAAACCCATGTAAATAACCGTTCCACCGCAGAAGCTTCACTTAAGTCGACCACTAAATAATCGACCGACACCGCATATTTTTTTTGGATTTCCTCTTTGACTTGTTGGAGTTCATAGGAATTTCGCGCGACAAGCAAAAGCTCATAGCCACGATCAGCTAATTCCATCGCGATTTCCTTCCCAATTCCCTTACTCGCCCCAGTAATTAATGCATATGACATAGAATGTGATTAAAATTTAAAAACGAAAAAAAAGCTGCTCGAGAGCAGCTTTCCTTATTATTTTTTCGGTGCCGCTGTGGCAGGCGCCGGATTAAAATATGCGTTGATATCTGGGTCATCAGCCTTAATCGCTTGGGCTTTTGTAAACAAGTCCTTCACTTTGGCGTCATCCTTTGTCACAGACAAGTGGTAACCACCTAAAAACTTATAGGCCTCAAACAATTGATTTTTATCTTCTTTGTATTGAGTACTTTTTTCAGCGCGCAATTGATCAACCGTAGTAATAAACTTATCATAGAAAGGCGCACCTAACCATTTGGTTCCACTGTAATCGATTAAGTTATTGGCTCTAGCCCGGTTGATGTAAAACGGAGGCCATTTTTCATTCACGGCAATGGCTTTCGCAAACATGGAATCCGCACGCATGGCCATCGCTGGTCGACCGATTGTATCAGCTTTGCTTATGAAAGCAGCCGTCAAATATAAATCCATGGCTACTTTGAAATAGTCACCAGAGCCAACAGTTTGCGCTTTTTTCTCTTTCCATTGAATGGCTTTTTTACCAGCTTCCGCCGCATCGGAATAGCGCTTTTGCTTGTAACGAATATCATGAATTAAGGAATATACGTTGTTATTCGTATCCAAAGGAGCCGCTTTTTCCATGTACACAATCGCCATCGAATCTTTTCCTAAGCCTTGGTATCCTTTTCCAAAATACAAATCATCCATGAAATAAGGTTTTACGCCACGTTTCACCATGCCGTCCAAATTGTCAATTCCTTGTTGGAAATTCCCCATCTCCACATTCGAATATCCACGCATCCGGAAAACATCATTATCACGAACGCCTCTTTTATCCGCCTCATCCGTGAATTTCATCGCTCCCTCATAATCCTTCGATAGGAATAAAAGTTTCGCTGTTTCCAAGGTCACCTCCGGAGTAGCTTCCGCTTTTTCCAAATACTTTCTGAAATATCGCGACGCATTTTTGTACTGACCTCCTACGATCAAATACTCTCCATATCGACGATGACCTGGTGCATAGTTTGAATCTAAATCCAAGGCCTCTTTATAACGTGCCTGTGTCTCCTTGTAGTTCTTTCCGCGTAAATAAACCGTACCGATACGCACTTTCGCTTTTACGTTTCTTGGATCTTGAGAAATGGCCGCTTCGTAAGCAGTTACGGCATTTCCTCCATCATTTTTAATCAAATAGGCATCTCCCTTTACGATATATTGTTCGGCGGAAGGCATTTTCTTATCTTTCATCAAACGATCTTGAATCGCATCGATTAAGCGAATTGCCTCACCCGGATCATTGTTATTGGCATTAAAACTATCCTCTTTCCCTAAAATATAGTACATCGAATAAGCCTCCGCAATACGGTACATCACATCGATGTTCTTTAATTTCGTTTCTGCCAAAATACGATCAAACTCAACTTTCGCTGCGGAAACATTATTTTGACCTACCAAAATGGAAGCCAATCCTACCTGATTCAAATAATTTTTGGGATCAGCAGCCTTTCCTTTTTCAAAAGTGGCTTTGGCATTTGCCCAATCCCGTTGGTTCAAATAATAATACCCTAAATAAAAGTAATTCTCACCCGTTGGAGACGCAGCAACCAAGCTCTCAAATACCTGCTTTGCCTTGGACGGCTGGTGACGGTCTAATAAATGAATACCCTCTTGTGCAGTTTGGGCAAAGATCATATTAGATACCAATAATCCTACTCCTAATATCCACGATTTCAATTTCATCATTGTAATTATTAAATGTTTTTAACTGTTTTTTTTCTCAGGCTTCGAACATCGAAATGTTCTATATTTTACTCAAAAAGTGTAATAATTTTAGAATAACAAATTTAATTATAAATCTTTAGAATTCGAATTAATACATCAACAAATTCTTTTTATTGGTTAATTTGATAGGTGCGAATCGTGATAGGTCGGGTCAGCGGAATTAAACCCGCCTTTAAAACGATTAATTGTCCCATTTCTCCACACACATAATTCACAAATCCCGTCCCTAAACCCAAATGGGATTCTTTCAAAATCATTTTAATTTCCCGACGAAGCGGGTAGGTTTTTAATGCCAAATTATATCCAAACGGTTGGGTGTATTTTGATTTATCCAATCCCTCTTTTTCGGCTACTGACATCACATGTACAGAACGAATGAAACCTAAGGAAGTCGGGTTATCTCCATCACTAATCCAATTCGACCCAATGATTCCAATTGCATTTTTGTGCTGCTTTACATAATCAATCACCTTCGGATTCGATCCAGCCGCAAAAACCCGTAGTGTTTGGGAAGCTGAAATCCCTAAGCGATCGATTAAAAATTTAATATTACTCGAATTAGCCTTATCCACGACAAGGACAACCTCACCTTTCGTACTTTTTGACCCGATGGAAGCCCAATCCGTTACACGACCCTCCAATAAACCTTTCAAGGCAGGAAGGGTAATGAGGGTATCATTGTTGGCCATATTTGTCAACAAGGCAACCCCATCCGCTGCAAATCGAAAACTCCGATAGGTAATTTTTTCCCGTGTAAAAATCTCTTGTTCTTTTGCAGTTAAATCGCGCGAAACGACGATCGAGCGAACTTTTTCGTTTAATAAATCAGCGACCGCCTCATTTTCAGGGGTAAATCGAATCGTTAATTTGGCGAAATGGTAATTATTTTCAAAAGCAGTTTTTTCCGCCTGAACCAATGGCTGAAACGACTCATCTACCGCAATGGCAATTTCCCCCTGTGCCGGACCATCTTTGGGAGCCTCTTTGGAGGAGAACAAAAAACAGGAAGATAGGCCAAAAGCCAAAAGACTTAAAATCAAATAATTACGCATCATATTTCCCATATTCATCTTCACTCAATTCTTGGTAATACGCATAAGCCCGCCAACATCTAAAAAGCCCATACAAGATAAATAAAATTCCGAGATATAAGGTAATCGGAACGCCAAACCATGTTCCTAAGAAATACTCGGCCATAAATCCTACATAAACGCCTAAGGAAATATAAGCAAGGGCGGCGATGAGGCGAAAGGCTAAATTAATAATCGTGGCGACGGGCAAATTCATAACATCAAGGCTAAATTAATGATTGTTGCTGCGGGTAAGTTCATAACATCATGGGGGTAAAACAATCAGACCTGCCAAAAATACATTTAGCAGGTCTGAAATCATTTGAATTCGAACTTATTCCGAAAGAACGAATGTAATCGGTTGTGTAAAACGTGAACGAACCGCACGGCCAGACTGCTTGCCTGGATTCCATTTTGGTACGGACTTAATTACACGAATCGCTTCTTCGTCGCAACCAAAACCTACAGATTTCAATACTTGAACATCTTGGATAGAACCATCCGTATTGACTACGAATTGAACATATACTTTACCACCTACGTTAGCACGTTGTGCCGCGGATGGGTATTTCAAGTTACGCTGAAGGAACGCACCAAAGGCACGAGGTCCACCAGGGAATTCTGCTTGTTGCTCCACCGCTGTAAAGATTTCATCTTCAGCAGGCTTAGGAGGTTCAACTGGCTCAGGTCCTTTCGCATCTGGATCCACAGGAGGCTCGTAAGTCTCTGATTCACCTTTTACCGTTTCAGACGCTGTGTTACCTTTTACCTCTTCTGGTGGAGGTTCAGGTTTAGTCACCTCTTCATCATGTTTAATCTCTGGAGGTAAGAACTTGGTTGTTGTTACCTTAGGGATTTCCTTGGGTGGTGGCGGCGGTGGCGGTGGCGGCAACTCTACCTTTTTGGGTGGAGGTGGCGCGTCTAATTTCATTACCTCAGCTGTGATTTCTTCTTTGGTGGTGAGGTTTGCAGTCAACTGTTTCCAGAATGCTGCAAGCAACAATGCACCTACAAAAAGAGCAGAGCCTAGTAATACCGACCGTTTGATAACCTTTGGATACGTTGTCCTTAAAAGAAAAGCCCCAAACTCACGGTTCTTTTCTTTAAAGATAATGTCATCCAATGTAGCATCTTGGCTTATTACTTGTGACATAGTATTTCTTAATTTAAAAATTTATTAAATAGGCTTATGCCTTTTTATTTACCCGAGCGTTTAATTAAATCCTCAGATGCAGGGTCAATCGCTAATAACGCGTAGCGCTTATTGTTAGTGATCGCACATTCATCGAGCATATCCACCATATTGCGATATTTTGCTTTTTTGGTAGGCTTAATAACGAGCGTAAAATTGTTCCCGATTTTCTTCTTCAAATCCGCAATTACCTTACGAATACCATTATCTGAATAATCGGTAACCTCTAATTTAGTACCTGCTTCGGTTGGAATACCTTGGTAATAATACACCTTAAATTCATCTGGAATCACCGTTAAAGTTTCCGATAATTTTACGGGTGACGTTTCCTTCGTATCCGTCTTATCAGGCATGTTTAATTGCATGGTCACGGGCTTAGCTAACGTAGTCGTTAACATAAAGAAAGTGATCAACAAGAAGCCTAAGTCCACCATCGGTGTCATGTCAATTTTGGTTGACATTTTCTTACTTCGCTTCTTCCCTCCGCCTTTCTTACCCCCACCGGAGCTATCTATTTCTGCCATTTCTTATTCGAATTAAAATGAATACTTATTTGGGTTTGTTCTCAGGAGATGTAATCAACTGGAATATATTGATATTTTGCGCTTGCAAAGTACCGATAATATCAGAAAAGGTATCATAACCAGAATTCTGATCTCCTTTGATTGCAATCTTCAAATTCGGATTGGACAATTTAGCATATCCTACCCAATACGACAGCTCATTATTGGCTGAATCGATAGGAATACCCTTAATAAAACCCTTATCCTTAGCTTCAGACGGTTTGATACTCAACACCTGACGCATCGCACCAGCAGGATAGCCTACGATTTCAGAACTCATGTAGTTCTTCTTCATCTCAGCAGTTAAAGCTACTCCATAGCGACTCGCCATGCGCTCTAACATAAATTCTCTTGCTAATTGATCATCAGTTGCCAAATAAACCCCGCCTTCTGGCGAAACACTGATCGTTAACATTCCATCTTTCGCATTCAAAGGCTTCTCTGAAATGGATGATGGGGGTGTAATCGTAACTGCCTCCTCTGGACGAAACTTCGCGGTTAACATGAAGAACGTCAACAAAAGGAAAGCCACGTCACACATCGCTGTCATATCGAGTGATACACTTTGTCGTTTGGCTTTAACTTTTGGCATAACAAT
>CANFVE010000035.1 GCA_947450365.1 Cytophagaceae bacterium | reverse complement strand
GAAAGGGAATGATATTTTAGAATTTTTACAAATAGGATTGTGATTTAGAAAATATTTTTCTACTTTTGCAATCCGATTTTACAATTAAAAAATACTAGATCATGGCAAAGGTTTGTCAATTAACAGGAAGAAGAACACGAGTTGGAAACAATGTTTCTCACGCGAATAATAAAACTAAGCGTAAGTTTTATCCGAACTTACAAACGAAGAAATTCTTCTTGGAGTCAGAAGGAGTTTGGGTTCGTATGAAAGTATCTGCGAAGGCGATTCGTACGATCAACAAAAATGGATTCGAAAAAACATTAATTCAATCAGCTCGTAAGGGTACATTGAGTATATAGTTTAGAAAAAATTTTCGAAATTAGCCTCCTTGAAAACCAAGGAGGCTTTTTTTATGCGATTATGTTAACAGAACAGGAACGTTTACGCTACCGAAAACAATTAGCCCTCGCCGAATGGGATGAGGTTTGCCAGCAAAAACTGCGTCAAGCCCATGTGTTGGTGGTCGGTCTTGGGGGATTGGGTGTGGCGGTTCTGCCTTATTTAGTTGCGGCGGGAATAGGTGAAATCACGTTAGTCGATGGGGATGTCGTGGATGAATCAAACCTGGCTAGACAAGTGATATATACCGAAAAGGCCATCGGGCTCAAAAAAGTTTCTCAGGCGAAGTTATTCGCCGAGGGCCTACAAAGTTCTGTCAAAATTCATGCCTATCCGGAAAACCTAAGTACGCAAAATGCATCACAAATCGTACGGGGCGTTGATTTAGTTGTCGATTGTACAGATAATTTTGCCGCGCGTTATTTGATTAATGATGTTTGTGTGGCATTCGAAAAACCCTTTGTCTATGCGGCGATTCATGCCTGGGAAGGTTTATTGAGTGTTTGCAATGCGGTGTTGACGGATGGTCGTAGGACCGCCACGTATCGATGTTTATTTCCTGAAGAGCCCGGAAAAATGGAAATTCCAGCGTGTGATGAGGTGGGTGTCCTCGGTTTTCTACCCGGGGTCATGGGGATTTTACAGGCCAAGGAAGCCATTTTATATGTGGCCGGTTTTTCATCGCCTTGTCAAGGGGGTTTGTTGCGCTGGGATGCGCGCGACATGAGCATGCGGACTTTTGCCATCGCGCGATCGGAGGAGGCGGATCAGGTTCGAATAGATCAGGTCGGAGTAAACCAGGCCGGAGAAAACCAATCCCTGAGTTCTCAAGAAATTCCAAAGGACCTTGGCCCAGAAGAGGCTCAAGAAATGATATCGAAAGGGAAGGCCTATCTGTTAGATGTGCGTGAAGCTTTTGAATTGGACTTGGCCGCCTTAGATTGCGCCATCCATATACCGATGGGGGAGATACCGACCCGCCATGCTGAGTTAGCAACCGCCTTGCCTTGCATCGTTATGTGCCACCATGGCATGCGTTCGGCGCAGGTCATTCGCTTTTTACATCAAGCAAATCCGGGTACGTGGATTAATTTAACGGGGGGAATTGATGCTTGGTCGCGTTTGGTCGATCCGGACGTTCCGCGCTATTAAGAAACGATATCCCCATAGAGGTCAAATTCCTCTGCCTTGTTCACTTTCACGTGGACGAAATCGCCTAAACGAGCATATTGTTCCGCCGGAATGAGAACTTCATTGTCCACTTCTGGGGAATCGAATTCGGTTCTACCGACGAAATAGCCGCTTTCTTTTCGGTCCACGAGGACTTTGAAAGTTTGGCCGATTTTTTGTTGGTTTAATTCTTCCGAAATTCCTTGTTGGAGTGCCATTATCTCATCCGACCGCTCCTGTTTCACCTCTTCAGGCACATTATCTTCGACCAAATAAGCATGCGTATTTTCCTCATGGCTATAATTGAAAATTCCTAAGCGGTCAAAACGCATCCGCTCCACGAAGGAATAAGTCTCCTCAAAATCAGCCTCCGTTTCACCTGGATATCCAGAAATCAAGGTTGTCCGCAACGCAATTCCCGGTACTTTTTCCCGAATCGTTTCGATTAAAGCCTCCGTTTTTTCGCGGGTGATGCCCCGGCGCATGTGTTTCAACATGGCATCCGAACCACTCTGTAAAGGCATATCCAAATACTTGCAAATATTCTCCCGCTCCGCCATCGTCTCCAAAATTTCTAGCGGAAAACCCGCCGGATAGGCATATTGCAAACGAATCCATTCGATGCCATTGACATCCGAAAGCCGCTCCAATAATTCTTTTAATTTACGGCCATTCGGCGCGCCATCCGCCTTCAAATCCAAGCCGTAAAAGGTCAAATCTTGGGCAATTAAAATCAATTCCTTGGTTCCTTTTTTGGCTAAGGAACTGGCTTCTAACACCAATTCATCCATCGGCCGCGAGACGTGTTTGCCTCGCATCAAAGGAATCGCACAAAAAGAACAAGGCCGGTCACAACCTTCCGCAATCTTTAAATAGGCATAATGCGCAGGGGTGGTTAAAAGGCGTTCCCCAACTAATTCATGCTTATAATCCGCCTTCAGCGCTTTCAGTAAACGCGGTAATTCATTGGTGCCAAAAAACGAATCGACCATCGGAATTTCACGTTCCAAATCCTCTTTGTACCGATGCGACAAACAACCCGTGACGTAAAGTTTATCGATTTTGCCAGCTTCTTTGGCATCTGCATAGCGTAAAATGGTGTCGATGGATTCTTGTTTGGCATTATCGATAAAGCCACACGTATTCACCACGACGATCGAAGCGGTGTCTTTTTTCGCTTCGTGGGTAACTTCCAAGCCATTCCCTTTTAATTGGGTAAATAACACTTCGGAATCTACGAGGTTTTTGGAACAACCGAGCGTTACGATGTTAATGGATGCTTTGGGTTTTACCTTGGTCTTCATGCAAATTTAAATTAGCATGCAATTTACAAAGAATCTAACAGCAATTTCTCATCTAATTGATAGATTGTTTCGAATCTTTTATTAGTATTGCAGTTCAAATAAACTTATTTACACATGAAAAAATGGATTGTTACATGTGCGTTGTTGACCATGGGCTCGATGGCTTTTGCACAACAAAATACGCTCACCCAAAAGGAAAAAAAGGACGGATTTCAATTATTGTTTGACGGGAAATCATTAGACGGATGGCATACCTACAACAAACCTGGTTTTACGGGTAATTGCTGGTCGGTCGTGGATGGTGTCATCTCATTTGACGTAACAAAAAAGGAACGCGGCGATTTAATTACGAACGAGGCTTTTGAAAATTATGATTTCTCCATCGAATGGCGCATTTCACCTAATGGAAATTCGGGTATCATCTTTAATGTGACTGAAGATCCTAAATATCACAGTACGTATAATACGGGACCAGAGATGCAAGTGCTTGATAATGAAGGTCATCCAGATGGAAAAATCTTCAATCACCGCTCTGGAGATTTATATGATTTGATCAAATCATCCTCAGAACCAGTGAAGCCGGTAGGTGAGTGGAATACGGCTCGGATCGTGTGTAATCGGGGATTACTCCAACAATACTTGAATGGTGTCAAAGTCGTAGAGACGCGCTATGATAATGAAAATTGGAAAAAGATGATTGCTGGTTCGAAGTTTAAGGACATGCCCGGTTTTGGGGTGGATATGAAAGGTCGGATTGCTTTGCAAGATCACGGAAACCCCGTATGGTTCCGAAATGTGAAAATCAAAAAATTGTAAGTCAATTCATACAAAAGCCCGCAGTTCCAGCGGGCTTTTTTTTAGTTTAAGAAGATCTCATCCACGAGCAGCAGGGCACGTTTATCTTTCGCGCCGTGCCACTGGGGAATTTTTTCAAGCGGCTTGGCGATAATCTTCATTTCTCTGAAACTTGTCAGTTTGAATTTCACATCGATCGCATATAATTCATGGAACCTCGTTTCTTTCGGAACCGGAACTTTCAACATCTGAATGCGCTTAAATGCACCTGTCGGGTTCGTTTTCCCCCAAATTTCGATCGATTGTGGCGGGAAAATTCCGGTGGCCAACTCTTCCATAATCCGCAATGAAACCACAGAAATGGTTTTTGGTGTGTTGAAATTCAGATTCAATTCCATGTCATTGTTTCGAACACCGGTCCAAAAATTCGCCCAGGCAGGCGCATTGGCGCTAAAAGTTCCTAGGTTTCGGTCGAAAAACGATTTAGGGCCATTGGCTTGATGCACCCGATTTAAAGGCAGCACGACCGTGACACTATCGGGCTTTATCGCACATTTATAATATTCAAAAACCGCTTCATCACTTCCGATCCAACCGGCCTTAAAGGCTCTTGCCCGAATTCTTGTGTTGGACTTAATCGTCACTTTCCCATTAAAAATAGCCGATTTACTACTATCAATCGGGCTGCCATCCATCGTATATCGAATTTCTACGCCCTTGATCGTATGAAATAAAGTCAGGGGCGCCTCGGTATCAAAAATGGTGGACGTATTTTTTAATTCTGGCGGATTCAGTTTCAAAGGATTCTGACCATCATCCTTAAATCCACCAATAATTTGAACCCCTTTAAATTTGGCTGTAAGGGCCTTCAAATCATCTCCTGTGAGTGGCGTATCCCATAAATATATGGCTTGTAATTTTTTTAAGCCTTGCATCGCGGCCTGTAAATCGGGATAATTTACTTGCGTGCCCGAAAGTGAAAGGCTTTTTAATCGAGGTAACGTTTTTAGCGCGATTAAACCCTTTGCCGTAATATTGGTGAAGTTTAGTTCCAATCGCTCGATATTCTCAAATTGGGCAATCGTTCCTAAATCAGCATCTTTGACAGGCATTTTTGCCACACTCAAGAAAATAATTTGTTCCTTAATGGCGATTAATTCTTCCAATTTTTTTGAGGTAAACTCATTTTTATTGAAGATATGGACGCGCAAAGCCGGTGAATTCTTGGCGAGGGGTGCGATGGTCCGATATTCATTCGTTAACTGGTCAATGGTCTCTTGATCTGCGGCAGAAAAATCATAGGTTTGGGATTCATCATGCACGGAGACAAATAGCCTATTTCCTATCATGCGCAGTGAATCTGTCTCGGCCAAATCCATCACTTTTTTCGTAAACGTCGCATTTTCTTTGATCCAATGTGATAAAATTATTTTTTCCTCATCGCTCAATTGGGGTTGACCGGAAGCGGGCATGTGTTTTTTATCTTCCATCGGCAAATGAATCCGCTCGAGTAATAGACTTTTATCAGGTTTTCCGATTACGAATAGGGGACCGGATTTTCCACCGCTTAAAATACGTTCTTTACTCGTTAAATCGAGACCCCCTTTTTTCTTTTCCGGGTTATGGCAACTGACACATTTATATTGTAAAATGGGTTTAACCATATGATCAAACACCAAGGCGTCTTCGAGATAGATTTGTTTGCCTTGTTCGAGAGGCGCCACCACAAAGCCTTCCCCATGCGTCAATTCCGCACCCAAATGGCCTGTGAAAAGGAGTAAAAGAGCGACGATTCCGACTAAAATTCGGGCGCTGGTTTGTTGGTAAAACGCCGCATTTCGAATCCAATACATCCCACTAAAAACAGTAAATAAGGTGATTGCGCTCCATTTATGCCAAAATAACGTATCACCCGAATAGCCGGATTCTTTGGAAAGTAATAAACCAAAAATAGTGGTTAAACCAGTCAGGGCAGCCCCTGTAATCCAAGCATCCCTAACCCATTTTTCTACGATTTCCGTCCAGGGTGTTTGGCTTCGGGTAAATTTGAAAAATTCATAGGTGACTAAAATAAGCAATAGGACAATCGGAAAGTGGAGGACTAAGGGGTGCAATCGTCCGACGACCTGCAACCAATTGGGAACCACGATTTGATCCTCAAATGCCAATAAAAACGCTAGAAATACAGCCGCTGTAAAGACAAATTGTTCAAAAATACCTCTCCATTTTGGATTCATAGCTTAACTTAAAATATCGCGAACCACTTTTCCTGAAATATCCGTTAATCGATACCGTCTGCCTAAATGCTTAAAGATTAATTTTTCATGATTTAAGCCCAAGGTATGCAAGACCGTTGCCTGGAAATCATGCACATGAACCGGATTTTTAATGATGTTGTACCCTAATTCATCCGTTTCGCCATAGACCATTCCAGGCTTAATACCACCTCCGGCCATCCAAATGCTGAAACATCTTGGGTGATGATCTCGGCCATAATTTTCAGGGCTTAATTTTCCTTGGCTATAACTCGTCCGACCAAATTCCCCACCCCAAATCACCAAGGTCTCATCTAACAATCCTCTTTGTTTTAAATCGGTCACTAAAGCCGCGGAGGCTTGATCGACATCTTTCGCCTGACTCTTAATTTCAAATGGAAGGTTGCCATGCTGATCCCATCCCTGATGATACAATTGAACAAAGCGCACGCCATTTTCGGATAATTTACGGGCTAAAAGACAATTGGCCGCAAATGTACCCGGAACCAAACAATCAGGGCCATATAACTTGACGATGTCGTCGGATTCCTTAGACAAATCCATCACCTCCGGCACGGCGGTTTGCATCCGGTAGGCCATTTCATATTGCTTGACTTTGGCGGTAATTTCGGGATCTCCGAATTCCTCGTAGGATATTTGGTTCAGCTGGGCCAATTGATCCAACATTTCTCGACGCTCATTTCTGGCCATCCCGGCCGGATCTTTGATGTACAAAACAGGATCTTCGCCTTTCGAAAATTGTACGCCTTGGTGGATGGAATCTAAAAATCCGTTGGACCAAAGTTTGGAATATACCCCTTGGCCATTGCCAATTCCTCGGGACAATAAAACCGTGAAATCGGGTAAATTTTTATTTTCATTTCCGAGGCCATAACTTAACCAAGCACCCATGGAAGGCCGGTTGCCTTGTTGGGACCCCGTTTGTAAAAAGGTTAAGGCCGGGTCGTGATTAATGGCTTCCGTGTACATCGACCGAATCACGCAAATATCATCCACGATTTTCGACGTATACGGCATAATGTCACTAATCCATGTGCCGGCTTTCCCATATTGCTTGAAATTAGCAAAGGAAGCCGCCAAAGGGAAGGTCGCTTGATTCGCGGTCATTCCGGTTAGGCGCTGTTCTCCACGCACGGATGGCGGTAAATCCATCCCGTACATTTCACATAGTTTGGGTTTGTAATCAAAGGTCTCTAATTGCGAAGGAGCACCATTTTGAAACAAATAAATGACCCGCTTGGCCTTTGGCGCAAAATGAGGTATGCCTGGGGTAAAACCTGATTCATCGCGATCTCCGCCATTGAGCAAACCCGGAATCATCAAGGAACCCAAAGCCACACTTCCTAAACCTAAACTCATGGTAGATAGGAAGCGTCGCCGATTAAAATTCAAGCCATGTTCTAATATTTCCTTTTCCATGATTTACGATTTCGTAATGGTTTCCTCTAAATTGTAAATGGTGTTCACCACGCGCATCATAGCGGCCAACAGCTTTTTATCCACGTTTGTTGCCATCGGATATTCTCCCACGGCCAAAATTTTGCTGGCCTGCACGCTTGAAATTTTTGATTTTTGGCTTGTGAAATAAGTCGTTAACACGCTTAGTTCTTTAGCAGAAGGATTTCGACACACAATCATCCGGAAGGCCTTTTTGATCTTATCAGACGTGCTACTTTTTTCAACCAATAATTTGGCGGCTAATACCCGAGATGCTTCCAGTACCGTCGGGTCATTCAGCATCATAAGCGCTTGCAAAGGCGTATTTGTTTTCAATCGTTTGACTTCACATAAATCTCGATTGCTGGCATCGAAAATACTCATCGTCGGCGGAGGAACCGTCCGCTTGATAAGGGTATAAATACCCCGACGGTATAAACTCTCGCCATGATCTTGCACGTAAATCGACAATAATCCTCTACCGGAGGTGGCTCCCTCCCATAATCCTGGGGGTTGGTAGGGTTTCACGCTGGGCCCTCCGATTTTGGGCACCAAAAGTCCGCTGCTTGCCAGTACCAAGTCACGAATGTTTTCGGCATCGATATGATAGCGGGAAGATCTGGCTAAATAAATATTTTCGGGATCTTTGGCTAATTTTTCTGGGGAGCTTATGGCTGATTGTCGGTAGGTAGCTGACGCAACCATCTGCTTGACGAGACGTTTGACATTCCAGCCATGTTCCATAAAATCGACGGCCAACCAATCCAATAATTTCGGATGAGTCGGCAATTCCCCTTGCATCCCAAAATCCCCCGTCGTTTTCACGATACCTTTTCCGAAAAACTCTTGCCAAATTTGATTCACAAAAACCCGGGCCGTCAATGGATTTTTTTTGTCAAATAGCCATTTCGATAGGCCTAATCTGTTTTTGGGATAATTTTTATTGAATGGCAAAATGGATTTAGGTGTCCCGGGACTTACTTCATCCCCTGGCGCATCATAAGCTCCACGCTTTAAAATGAATGTTTTTCGGGCCGTGTCCATGTCGGTCATAACCGAGACAATCAGCCGATTTGTATCGGGTTTATTAATGAACGTCAGGATGTTTTTTACATCCTCATTGCTAATTTCCATCAAGGGTTTTTTCGCATAGGTTTCAGGTCCTCCGATGACGGATTCGATCCCCACTTCCTTGATGTTATTAAAAAACGCAAACATTTGATAATAATCCTTCTGTGAAAAAGGATCATATTTATGATCGTGGCAATGGGCACATTCTAAGGTCATTCCCAAAAATGCTTTGCCAAATAAATCGTTTCGATCGGTCACATAACTCAGTCGATATTCCTCTTGAATGACACCCCCTTCTTCGGTGATTTTATGGTTTCGGTTGAAGCCTGTGGCTAATAATAATTCTTTTGTTTGATTCGGTTTCGCGGGATTGATCAAAAAGTCACCGGCGAGTTGCCAGGTCACAAATTGGTCATAGGGCATGTTTTTATTCAGCGCATGGATAACCCAATCCCGCCAAGGCCATTGGGTTCGATATCCATCATCCTGATACCCATGGGAATCGGCATAACGCGCTAAATCGAGCCAATAAATAGCCATTTTTTCGCCATAAGATGGATTTTTCAGTAGCTCGTCGACCATCTTCTCATAGGAATTCGGACTTTTATCTGCGAGGAAGCGGTCCATCATGGAAAGTGTGGGAGGTAAGCCGGTTAAGTCGATGCTTAGCCGCTTTAATAATCGTTCTTTATCGGCTTCTTCATTGGGCTCTAAGCCTTTTTGTTCCTGTTTTTCGGCGATGAAATAATCGATTTCATTTTTGGCCCAAGCCACATTGTCTATTTCGGGCAATTCAGGTTTTTTCGGGGCGACAAAAGACCAATGTTTCTCATATTTGGCCCCTTGCTTGATCCATTTTTTGATCACGGCGATTTCATACCCATTCAGTTTCAAATTGGACGTTGCCGGAGGCATTAATTTGGTCGAGTCTTTCGACGTTATTCGGAGATATGCCTCGGATTCATTGGGTTCTCCTGCGACCCACGCATGCGCGCCGGGATGTTCCTTGAGGGCTTGAAAAGCTAAGGCAGGATCATCTAAACGCAGACCCGCTTGACGTTTTTTCGCGTCAGGTCCGTGACAGGCAAAACATTTATCGGATAAAATGGGCCGTACATCAAAATTATAACTAATCACATCCGGCATTTCCTCCTCGGATTCTTGTACACCCGAATTTCGATTGCAGGCATGAAATGTCCAGGCGATGGAAATCAAAATCGATAAAAGGAGTACGAATCTTTTCTGTTTCATGAGGCCAAAAGATCTTGTACGACTTTCCCTTTTCCATCCGGCGTGGTGTAGAAGGGGCGTTTTTCAATTTCGTATTGGGTATCCGGCTTAATGCCCAAGGCATGGTAAATGGTTTGATGAATTCCATCAATTTTGACCGGATTCGTAATGGTTTTACACGGACGTTCATCAGCCGTTTTTCCATATACATGCCCGCGCTTTATCCCGCCACCCCACATTAAAATCGAACATCCATCGGTAAAGTGCCGGTGCATCCCATAAAACTTGATGTCATTGAGAATTTCGGGTTGTTTTACTTGTTCTTGAACCTTTAAGTCGGGCCGGCCTTCCACCATCATGTCCCGACTAAATTCACTCGCTAATATCACCAATGTTCGATCTAAATGTCCAGATTGATCTAAATCTTTGATTAATTGCGCAATCGGCCCATCAATCATCCGTTTCATTCCTTCTAAGCGAGTATGTCCGTTTTCGTGCGTATCCCAGCCCACAAATGGCTCATATTCCGTCGTTACACTTATGAATCTTGCCCCTTTTTCAGTTAATCGGCGTGCCAATAAACAGCCTAATCCAAATCGACCGGTATTGTAAATATCATAGATTTCTTTGGGCTCGGTACTTAAATTAAAGGCCTTTGATTCAGGTGAATTCAATAAAATATAGGCTTGTTCCATTGAACGGCGCAGCGATTCTTTTTGATAATCACTACCAAATTCCCCGAAGGCACTTTGGGAAATTAAGTTATTGTATAATTTATTTCGACTTTCAAATCGCTTCATATCCATACCTACCGGTGGTCGAACACTATCTAAGCCTTGGCTTGGATCAGGGATCATGAAAGGGCCATGTTCATTGCCTAGAAAACCGGCGGTATGAAAGGCTTTTAGTTCTTCGGCCTCGCCGACGGTGAACCGTTGGCCTATATCAATAAACGACGGAATCACCGGATTTTTAGGCCCCAATTCTTTCGAAATCCAGGCGCCAATGTGCGGCGCCGCCACCGATTGCGGCGGTTCATAGCTCGTATGCCAATGGTACTGATGACGTGAATGTAAAATATGGCCTAAATCGGCCGCGACATAGGAGCGAATAACCGTTCCTTTATCCATGACAGATCCAATCGATTGCAAACCTTCCGAAAAATGAATCCCATCCAATGCGGTTGGCATCGATTTAAACGTACTCAACACCCGATTCCCCTCCATTCCTTTTTCATATGGCGTATATCGTTTCGGGTCAAAGGTTTCCGTATGCGCCATTCCTCCAGCCATCCATAATAAAATCACGGTATCTGCGGTGGCGGCTTTTTTGGCGACGGGGTTTGTGGGGTCAGCCATTAAACTCGCAATAGGAGAGCCCATACCTAATGCTGCGATGGTCGCTGCGCTGGTATTTTGTAAAAACTCACGTCTATTCCAATGGTTTTTCATGACAGATTTGATTAGATAATTAATTGAAATTCTGGGAGTAATGTCACCGCCCAAACTAAATCTTGGATTCCCTCCACACTCGGTTTTTTCCCGATGTATTTTACCGCCAAGGTCAACTCTTTTGGATTGGGTTCCCTACCCAATGCCTTTACATAGAGCGCCTTCACCAAGGCTTCCCCTGTACTATATTTTTGCGCCCAAATTTCGGCTCCTTTCCGGAGAGTTACATTGAATTTATTGCCGTTTGTCAACTCCAATGCTTGCAATAAATTCGCCTGCGAAATACGACTCGTCGATACATTTTCTCGATTAGGTCTTCCTAGGGCAGTTAAAAATGGATCATTTTTGACTAAAGAAGCTCGTGCAAATGGAATGTCATTTTTAATATCGGCGGGCAACATTTTTTTAACAAAGGCCGAATCTGTGTAAAGTGGATAGAAAGATTGACTGACCGCATCCGCAAATTGTTCAGCCGTAATTCTGCGTTTTAGAATGCCTTTGAAAACGAAATTAGTTGCCGTCAACATCTGCGCTTCTTTCAGCCCCACAGCCGGGGTTTGATAGGTTTTGGAAATTAAAATTTGACGCATTAAGCGCTTCATATCATAGCCATTGGCGGTGAAATCGGAGGCCAACCAATCCAACAAATCTTGGCTCCAAGGTTCATTATCCATGACATCCACCGGTTCTACGATTCCTCTGCCCATGAACTGTGCCCAAACCCGATTGACCAAGGTTCTATATAATCGCCCATTTTTCTTTTGGACTAAAATATCAGCCAGTTGAACAAGGCGTTCGGCCGTTACGTTTGTCTCTTTAATTTTTCCTAGCGAATTATAAAGTACGCCGTAGCCAGCCATGCGGCCTGTGGGTAAATCGCAGCGGTGAATTTCCAAGGTTTTACTCGAAAAAACATTGGCAAAGGCATAGGCGTCGTCCAATTTCCAATCGCTGATGAAACTGTCATGACATGAGGTACATTTTAAGTTTAATCCCAATAGTACCTGAGATACATTTTGGGCCGCTTGCATTTCTGTACTTTGACTAGAATTGATGGTTCCACGCCATTGAATACCACGGATGAAACCCTCCGATTCTTTGGTTGGGCTGATGAGTTCTTTGACAAATTTGTCATAGGGCTTATTGGTTTTTAAGGAGCCATAAAGCCATTTGGTAATTCCAAAGCGGCCATTGGTGATATATCCGGTGCCCGTATAATCATTGCGAAGGGCATCATTCCAGAAGGTTAACCAATGTTGGGCGTAGCCCTCATTGTTGGCAAGAAGTTTATCCACCAACAATTCTCTTTTATTCGGACGCGGATCTTTTAAAAATTCGCTTATATTTTCTGGACTCGGCAGTAATCCCGTGACGTCTAAATAGACGCGTCTTAGATAGGTTTTATCGTCCACCGAACGTGGCCAGGTGATTTTATGTTTTTTGAAATAGTCGTTGACAAATAAATCAATCGGCTGACTCAAGCCTGCCGTGGCTTTAGGAAGCGCAGGCATTCGTGGTTCCAAAGCAGCCACGCGGTATAAACTTTTTTCGGGACCTGTTGGCCAAGGGGCACCTTGCTGGATCCAATATTCCAACATCGCGATGTCTTCCTTGCTTAACCGCTTACCTTTCGTGGGCATCGCGTCATCGTGACCGGCGGGTAATTTAACCCGTCGGATCATGTCACTTTTCTCAGGATTTCCGACTACTAAAATTGGGCCATTTTCGCCCCCTTTAAATATAAATTCTTTTTTGTCCAGACGTAATCCGCCTTTTGTTTTGGTGGCGTTGTGGCAACTATAACAATTGTGCGCCAAAATCGACCTGACATTAATATTTAATTCCTGTAATTGTGCCGCATTTAACACGTCAGGAGCTTTCGCTGGCTGATCGGAAGGATAAGGAATTCTGTCTACAGAAGAAGCGGCTTGCTTTTCGGAGACTTTAGTTTCGTCTTCGGTATTGCCGGTATTTTCGTAGGTTGATGTGGCTGATGGACTAGATTTAATGGCGGAATTAGGCCAAGGAGCTCCTTGTTTGACCCAAATTTCGAGAATTTCAATTTCTTTTTTCGAAAGACGCTTGCCTTTTGTTGGCATCGCTTCATCATCACTGGCCGGAAGTTTAATCCGGCGAATCATTTCACTTTTTTCTGGATGACCGATGACAAGTGCGGGACCTTCTTTTCCTCCTTTTAAGACATAGGCTAATGCATCTAATCGCAGTTTACCTTTTGATTTTTTGATGCTATGGCAGTCAAAACAATGATTGGCTAAAATATTTCTAGCCTCTACGCCTAAGTCTTGTTTTTGATTTTGATCAATCTTGCCTGTTAATTTCTCTGGTGAAAGAGAAGGATTTAGGACCATACTAGGTTTTTTTTCTTCCTTAGTCAGCGCCAAATAATCCTCGCCATGGGTAAGCATGGCGCCATAATGCCCCGCAAAACTTACGCCCAAGACCGTTAGGATGAATAGGATTCGATAACTTTTAAATTCTTTGGTTAGGTATGCGTAAAGGGTCAGGCCTGAAAAAATGGTGCTTGCAATACCGGACCATTGATGTATCGTGATGGTATTCCCGCTGTAATCGTCTTGATTCATTAATATAAAACCGAGGCATACGGCTATCGCTGCTGTTACGGTGCCAATCCATAAAATCACCCCGATGGCCGAAAGGAATTGATCGGATTTTTTTCTCCACTGGAGGCATTCAAGGACTAATCCCACCCAAAGTAGACTAATGGGAAAATGGACGACCAAAGGATGTAGTCGGCCTATGAGTTCCCAAAGCTGAATGAGTAAATTGGATTGCACGTTAGGTAATTAAATAAAATTTTAAAATCCTATTCCGGTCGTTTTGGTTTTGACACGAAGTAAATTCATGTCGGCTGTGATAAATAAGGTCTTGCCGTCCTCGCCAAATGCACAGTTGGCCGTCGCAGAACCTGCTTCGATTCTACCCAATAATTTTCCTTCTGGACTAATGATTAAAACTCCACCGGGCCCTGTCGCCCAAAGGTTTCCTTCCTGATCCACTTTGAATCCATCGGGTGCGCCGCGCCAACCTTTTTTGGCTAAATACCCTGCATCGAAAAACACCTTTCCTTTTCCTAAATTTCCATCTTTCTCAACCGGATAAGCCATCCAAATCAATCCTTTCATGTCCGATTGTCCCACATATAGGGTTTTCTCATCCGGACTAAAGGCCAGGCCATTGGGCCGTACAAGATCCGTGGTTTGCAAACTTAGATTTCCTTTTTTGTCGATTTTATACACTCCCTGGAAAGCTAATTCTTTTGCGGGTTCATCTTTTCCCCGGCCCGGAAGTCCATAGGGAGGATCGGTGAAATAATATTCACCACTGCTTTTTTGAACGAGATCATTAGGGCTATTGAGTTTTTTTCCCTCAAATAAATGCGCGAGGGTTTTCTTTTGTTCGGGTTTATCCAAAGGCATTTCGGCAATTCGGCGATCGCCATGTTCGCAAGAAACCAAGTTTCCTTTTTTATTGATAATCAAGCCATTCGAGCCCGGTTCTTCGGAGTAAACGCCTGTCCCTGTGTAGCCAGAAGGTTTGAGGAATTGCGTGACTCCGTCCTTGGCCGACCATTTGTGAATCACGTTTTCAGGGACATCCGAAAACAATAAAAATCCCCCTTTTTTCACCCAAACGGGGCCTTCAGACCAGGTATATCCGGTGCCTAAAATTTCAATTTTGGAGGTGGTATCCAATAAACGATCTAATGCAGGGTCTAATCGGTGGATTTTACCGATCGTGGGATAGGTTTGTTGCGCTGCTGCCATGGTTGAAAAAAGTCCTACACACAAGGCGGACAATAAAATGGTTTTTTTCATCGAAATAAAGCAAAAAAAATGCGGACCGAAATCCGCATATGAGGGTTCTTATAAATTTTTCTTTTTGATTTCCTTTACCGCAAAATCCGCCGCCCGGGCCGTTAAGGCCATATAGGTCAGGGAAGGATTTACACAAGAAGTGGACGTCATGGCTGCGCCATCTGTCACAAATACATTTTTACAGGCATGCACCTGATTGTGTCCATTTAACACTGAAGTTTTCGGATCTCGACCCATCCGCGCCGTTCCCATTTCATGGATGGCCATACCCGGATAAGAGCCATTGTCATAGGCTTTGACATTTTTTAATCCCGCCGCTTCTAACATTTCACCCGCATCATTCATGATATCCTTCCGCATTTTCCGCTCGTTTTCTTTGAATTCTGCATCAAATACAACCACCGGTAAACCCCATTTATCTTTCGTATTTGGGTCTAAATACATTTTATTTTCGTGGTAAGGCAAGGTTTCACCAAAACCACTTAAGGCCATCGACCATGGACCCGGACGTGTCATCGAATCTTTGTAATCCGGACCAAAACTTAGGTCGCCGATGCCGCGATTCCAGCCTTGCCGACTTCCACTTCCTTGATACCCAAATCCACGTAAATAATCACGTTTGTCATTTCCGATGTTTCGGTAACGTGGAATGTAGATTCCGTTTGCGCGCCGACCAATGTAATATTTATCCTCATCACCTTCCCAAGTTCCGCTGGCCCCCACTTTAAAATGGTGATCCATCAAATTATGACCTAATTCACCCGAATCATTACCAAAACCGTTTTGGAACCGATTCGATTTTGAATTCAATAAAAGCGCGGTCGTACTGACCGTCGAACCACATACAAAAATCACCTTAGCATAATATTCTTTCACCTCATGAGTGACCGTATCAATCACGCGAACGCCTTTCGCACGTTGTTTTTGCGCATCGTAAATGATTTCAGATACCAAGGAATCAGGACGCAAGGTCAATAAACCCGTCTTCGCCGCGGGCGGTAACGTACAGGATTGCGTACTGAAATATGCGCCATAAGGGCAACCTAAGCGACATTTGTTGCGATACTGACAAGCAGACCGACCAATGCCCAATTGTGCCTGTTTCGCCTCTGATAAATTCGCTACCCGACCAATGGTCATATGTCTACCTGGGAAATTCTTTTCGATTCTCTTGCGAACTTCCTTTTCCACACAATACATGTCCATCGGCTTTAAAAACTCCGAATCCGGTAAATGTGGCAAGCCTAGGGCCTCTCCCGAAATCCCCACATGTTTTTCTACATAGGAATACCAAGGCGCGATGTCAGCATAGCGAATCGGCCAATCCACCGCGATGCCATCTTTTAAATTCGCCTCAAAATCCAAATCACTCAAGCGATAGGTTTGACGGCCCCACATGATGGATTTGCCACCAACAATATTCGGTCTAAACCAATCAAAGCGTTTTTCTTCTTTGTATAATGAATCGGAATCGTTCATCCAATACTTCTCAGTCATCTCGTTATACGGATAATCGCGGGAAAGCTTTGGATGGGAAGCCTTTTGTTCTTGGGTCAATAAGCCATTGTATTTAAAATCCCAAGGATCTTTATAGCTCGGTTCGTACCCGGTAATATGTTCCATTTGCTTGCCTCGGTCCAGAACCAAGGTGCGCATGCCTTTTTCGGTTAATTCTTTGGCGGCATAGCCTCCAGAAACCCCAGATCCCACGACAATTGCGTCATAGGTAATCGATTTAATTGCGTCTATATTTAAATTCATCGGTCAAATAGTTCAGGTAAATTATAAAGCCCAGGTTTTTTGTTTTGGATCCAACGGCATACATCCATCAAATTTCCCTGGAATCGGAAGGTAATCTAAGGCCTCAGTGGCGCCTATTTTCGACGTGAAATACCCCACTGTCGCCAATTCCTTGATCATAAAGAAGAAAGGGGTAACGCCTTTTTTCGCTTTTCTCGCCACATCACCTTCCAGCATACAAGCGGTCAAGGCCTCCTTTTTTTGCACGTCTGAGGCTTGCACAAAACCTTTGCCTGTTTTTGTCTTGCAATCTGCATCAATTTTCACCAAACCCGCATAGAACGTATCTTGTTCCGCTTTGGTGTAACAATCTTGAACGACATTTAAGATGTATTTTTCGGCACCGGCAGCTTTTGCTCCAGGGGTTTTGGTCGAAGGGATAATTACATCGGCTATGGCTACGATCAAATCCACCTGCTCAGCAGAAAAGGAAACGAATGTGCCTTGGTTGGTTTTTTGGCCCATGATGCCGGCCATGGCGGGAGCAGAAATCATGCCTCCCATGAGCGCAGCGACCCGCTGGACCGCCTCTCTTCGATTTATATTCATAGGTAATTGTTTAGAATCTCAAATATAGGGATTTTATGCAAACTCCATCAAAAAAATAGTCCTAAATTTGCTTGATTTTATTCTAATGACAAAAATTTCCTCAACCCTACTTTTTGATCAAATCATCCAGGCTTTGGGTGATCGATATACGCATGAAGAGCGAAAGGCCATCGCCTATCGATGTTTGGATATTGGCTTTGATTTATCGGCGGTGGATGTGAGGATGGGAAAAGCGGTCGAAGCTTTCGCGGATTGGGATTCGCGTGTGCACCGACTGGCCAGCGGGGAACCCTTGCAATATATCATGGGCGCCGGGTTTTTTCTAGATCGACTTTTTGCCTTGAATCCGACTACTTTGATTCCGAGGCCGGAAACAGAGGAATTGGTTTTAAAAATTATTCCTTTGATAAAAGCGGATTCCAACGTGTTGGACGTGGGAACGGGTTCAGGATGTATTGCCATCAGCCTTGCCTTGGCCACCGGTGCGGAGCTGAGTGCCTGGGACGTTTCCGCAGAGGCGATACAGACCGCGGAAGCGAATGCAAAAAACCTGGGTGCACGGGTGGCATTTTGCCAACAAGATCTGTTTACATGGACCCAAACTTCCGGCCATTGGGATCTCATCGTTTCGAATCCCCCCTATGTCTTGGAAAAGGAAAAGGAGGATATGCACGCCCATGTTTTGGATTTCGAACCGCATGAGGCTTTGTTTGTGCCAAACGAAGACCCCTTGAAATTTTATGTGGCCCTCGCTGATTTTGCCATGGATCGCTTGCAGGATGGTGGGCATTTGGCCTTGGAAATTAATCAGGCTTTTGGGCAGGAAACCAGGGATATGTTAGTCCAAAAAGGGTTTTCCCATGTGACGCTTTATCCTGATTTTTTTGGCAAGGATCGGATGATGTTGGCTCAAAAATAATTTTCATCAGGGATTTGGAACCTTTAACATCAAAAAATGATTTTGATGGAAATATGCGAAGGACATTTTAAAATATGTCTACCTTTGCGAAGCTAAAAACCTTAAATTTTAATCAAATGAACAAGAAACTTTGGATTGCGTTAGGTGTGGTTGCCCTTCTTATTTTTTGGGGCGTAGGTGCTCGAAACGGCATGGCAACGAGTGACCAAGAAGTGAAAGCCTCCTGGGCGAATGTGCAAAGTGCGTATCAACGCAGAGCCGATTTAATTCCAAATCTCGTAAAAACGGTGCAAGGGGTGGCTAATTTTGAGAAATCAACGTTAACCGCTGTCATCGAAGCGCGGGCAAGTGCCACGCAAATGAAATTAGATTCGAAAGATTTAAGTCCTGAAAATCTTCAAAAATACCAAGCCGCACAATCTTCCTTGGGCGGTGCGCTTTCTCGCTTGATGGTTGTGGCTGAAAATTACCCTCAGTTAAAAGCTACCGAGAATTTTTCTGAATTGCAGGCGCAGTTAGAAGGAACTGAAAATCGGATCAAAGAAGAACGCGATCGGTTTAACGAGGCTGTGAAAGGATTTAATTCTTTGGTCGTAACGTTCCCTAACAATTTAATTGCATCCTTTTCAGGTTTTACGGAGAAGGGCTTTTTCCAAGCTGAAGCGGGATCTGAAAAAGCACCAGAGGTTAATTTCGACGAGAAGAAATAATGCATATTGCAGAAGACCAACAAGCACAGATTTTGCAAGCCATCCAAGAGGCCGAATTGAAGACCTCTGGGGAAATTCGAGTCCATATCGAAAGTCATTGTGAAGGGCATCCTGTGCAACGTGCACAGGTGCTTTTTTTTGATTTAGGTATGCATCAAACGGATTTGCAAAATGGGGTGTTGGTCTATCTTGCCATCAAAGATCGGAAATTCGCGATTGTGGGCGATAAAGGAATCGATGCGCATGTAGCTCCTGAATTTTGGGAAACGATTCGAGATGAAATGAGGCCGTATTTGGCCAAGCAAGAAATCGGTTATGGGCTGTCCCATGGGGTCCGTCGGATCGGTGAGGTGTTGGCTAGCGTTTTTCCTTACCAACAGGATGATTTGAATGAGCTCACGGATGAATTGTCCTTTGGGGCTTAACACATGAAACATATATTTTCCATTTTTCTGATTGGGTTTTTGTTTGGGATATTTATTCCAACACTGGCACAAGATATTCCAGCCAAACCGAATGGCTATGTCCTCGATGCATCTTCGGTTTTAAAGCCAGAAGAAAGGGAAAATTTGGAGCAAAAATTGCGCGGCTATGCAGATTCCACATCCACCCAATTTGCGATTGTCTTACTCCCGACTACGGGTACACGAGATCCCTATGATTTTGCGATGGAAATCGGGAAGACCTGGGGAGTGGGCCAACAGGGTAAAAACAATGGGGTGGTGGTTCTCGTGGCGGTGGAGGATCGTAAAATCAGAATTGTGACGGGCCGGGGCATCGAAGATGTTTTACCCGATGCGGTTTGCAAGCGGATTATCAATCGGATATTGAAACCTTCTCTGAAGGCTGGCGATTATTATGGAGGCTTGGATGCAGCGACGACGGAAATGATGCAACGAGCCAGTGGTCAATTTAAAGCGGATCCCGATGAGGAATCTGGTGGAATCCCCCCTGTGCTCATCCTATTCCTTATTTTCGTCATCATCAGTATTATCAAAGCCATTCGCAACCGAGGGGGTGGTTCCGGCCCAGGTTCTCGAGGAGGCGGAGGCATGTTTTTCCCACCTGTTTTCTTTGGCGGGGGGGATTATGGACGAGGTTCCAGCGGTGGCGGAGGCGGATTCGATTTCGGTGGTTTTGGCGGAGGCGATTTTGGCGGAGGCGGTGCCGGAGGAGATTTTTAAGAAAAGTGTATCTTTGAGAAAAAAATAGCGGTCGTGAAAGCAATTATTGAACAGTCCTTAGCGGAATCCCAACGCGTATTAAGCCAATTTTTATCGGACCCGAGTAAAATCGAAGCCATTCAAGCAGCGGCGGAATGTATGGCTGGGGCGCTCCAACAAGGCAAAAAGATTCTTTCTTGTGGAAATGGCGGTAGCCATTGTGATGCGATGCATTTTGCAGAAGAATTATCCGGCCGTTATCGGGAAAATAGGCCTGCATTGGCGGCGATGGCAATTTCAGATCCCTCGCATATTACTTGTGTGAGCAATGATTTCGGTTATCATTTTATTTTTTCTCGCTTTATTGAGGGTTTAGGAAATGAGGGCGATGTCCTCGTGGGAATTTCTACCTCCGGAAAATCTGCCAATATTCTAGAAGCCGTGAAAGCTGCCAAGGACAAAGGCATGCAGGTGATTTTATTGACAGGAAAGGATGGAGGAGCCTTAGCCAATTCAGGTGCGATTGAGATTCGGGTGGATCATTTTGGTTTCGCGGATCGAATTCAAGAGATTCATATCAAGGTCATTCATATCCTGATTCAGTTGATCGAAAAACTGATCTTTGACAGGAACTAGCCGATGGTGACATTCGTCACAAAACTCATTTTTTTTTGGGTGTAGATTGAGGGTCTAAAACAAAAACAAAGATGAAAACGCAAGAATTTTTCGTTGAAAACATCAAATGTGGTGGGTGCTTGTCGACCATTAAGACATCGCTGATGGGATTGGCTGGGGTAAAATCGGTTGATATCGATTTGGAAACGGAACATATCACCTTGACGGGTTCGCATATTAATCGCGAAGAAGTGATTCAGAAATTAAATTTTTTAGGTTATCCGGAAAAGTGCAATAATAGCTTGTTGAGCCAAGCGAAATCCTATGTGAGTTGTGCCGTAGGTAAAATGAGTTCTTAGGGCTTTGTGGGGCCAATGGCCTTGGAGATTTTAATCTAAAAGCCTAGATCGTTAGTTGGTCAAATACATTCTACTCTGTGAGTTGACTTAAAAAGAAAATGCCTGAATTTCTTCAGGCATTTTTATTAGTATTCTCCTACTTCCTCGTTTCCGCCCATCAGGGTATCGACGATTCGATTGAAAATATTTTTAATTCCGGGAGGTTTGGTTGATGAGCCACCGGAAGGACCATCAAAGCGTGTGGCTTCGGGGCTAGATTCCAATGCGTCTACGAGTTCGCTTTCTGATTCTACGTCAGCCACTTGATCGAAATATACTTGGACCAAACCTATTGCTGTGGCGTAAGATGGGTCTTTGATTTCTTCGGCAATGGTGAACTGGTTCGAACCAGCATTTGGAATACCTACGCGGGTATCGATATCTGTGGATCGTTGAAATAATTCGCTGATATCGGGCAATTGCGCCCCACCGCCCACTAAAACAATTCCGCCACGCAATGTTTCGGGATTGGTTACTTTAGAGATTTCAGCGAGCACGATCGCGGCTAATTCTTTGGCCCGTTCCTCGATGATAATGGCTAAATTCTTCACTGAAACTGGAATCGGTTTTCGGCCCGCGATGCCAGGAATCATGACGATTTCGTGAATGTCAATTTCCTTGTGTAACGCGGAGCCGAATCGAACTTTTAAGGCTTCGGCATGTTCACCAGATACATCAAGGCCAATTTTAATATCTTCGGTAATTCGGTCACCTCCCCAATTGAGGACGGTGGCATGGGTCAATCGTTTGTTGACATACACACTTATCTCCGTCGTGCCACTCCCAATGTCCACTAAGGCAACGCCTTCTTGTTTTTCCTCCGCACTTAAAACCGTGCTGGACGTAGCTAAAGGACTAAAATATAGATTCCCACCTTTGATATGCTCAGATTCTGCGGCACGAAGGGATTTCTTAAATAATTCAAATTTGTCAAAACTAGCCGTCACGACCATGTAATCTCCTTGGATTTTTGGGCCGATTTGACCTACGGGTTCCATCGTTTCGGGTAAATTCCCTACGGTAAATCCGATCGGCAGGCGGTGTAATACGCATGGATGTTTTTCTCCAATGGACTTTTTGGCCTCTTCATTTAGGTCAAAAATTTCCTTTTCGCTGACTGCTTCGTTCGGATTTTTACGAAGTTTTGAAATGCTAAATGGTTGAACGTTTATGTGACTTCCGGATAAATTAGACGAAAAATAAAAGTCTTTATTTTTGCTTCCGATCACGGATTCAATTTGACTAATGGCATCTGAAATGGCGGCCGAGGTCTTGTGGATGTTGACAATATCCCCATGCATTAAAAAACCAGTTGTACTTGATTTTCCGGTGGCAATGATGTCTAATTTCCCTCCATTAAGCTTTCCAGCTACAGCTCTCACATGAGAACTACCGATGTCTAGGCCAATGATCAAATCGTTTCGCATAAGTTGATAATCATTTAAAACTAAATTGGAATTACCCTTTCGGGTATAATCTTTAAAAATAAGAAAAATGCCTAATAATCACAAATTACCTGATTCTTATATTTTAGATGAATCCAAGAATAGGTATTCCATCCCTTGTTTGGGATAATTTTTTCATAGAAAAGGCGTAGTTTTTTAAATTTCGATTCGATGTGGATGGGTAGACCAAAATCGATATTGGTTTTCCCCAAGGTCGGAACCATGACGACTCCGCCATCGGCGGCCACGATGATTTGACTGATTTGCGCTCGCCAAAAATCATCATCATTGATAAATTCAAATAAGGGAATCAGGGTTTTGCCTCGGGCGTCACGTAAATCCTTTCTGTTTTTGGAGAAAAAGGAACCGGAAACCACTAAGGTTCGTGGGGTAAACAAATCGCTTGTTCCGATGAATTTACCTTCCTGAGTAACGTATTGGTCGCGAAGATTCGATTCGCCACTAGTGAAGCGGAGGATCCGTGCGACTGGACGATATTCTTTGATCGAAATAATGATTTTGCCGCTAAAATCATGATGGGCTTCGCAGGATTTGACTAGGGGTATGCGTTTAACGCGTTGCTCGATCTTTCGGAGGGAAATTTCATGGATAGGTTTATCTAAAAAATAATCCGCACCCTCATTCGTTACGACCAAATTTATGTCATTTTTCCCTAGCAATGGGCGCTCATTTTCGGAATCTAATTTTACGACGATTCCCGTGCATCGAATATCCTTGTATTGCAATTCCGAATAAATAATCCCCGCCAATGCCAGTGAACATAAAATCACATAAATGACGATGGTTTTTAATGGCCTGAAATCTCGGTTTTTCAATTTGCTCATAAAGAATCTACGAAGATAATGCCATTTTTAAATCATTCAATAGTAAGTCAATATCTCCCGCCCCCATCGTCACTAATAAGGCAGGTTTTTTTTCATTCATGCGCAAAACCAAGTCGGCCTTCGAAATAACCTGCTTGGCTACATGTGGGATTTTTTCCAAGACTAATTCCGACGTAATTCCCAGAATCGGCAATTCGCGCGCAGGGTAAATGTCCAACAAATATACTTCGTCCGCCAATCCAAGACTCTTTCCAAAATCATCTAAAAAATCACGCGTGCGCGAAAATAAATGGGGTTGGAATACAGCGGTTAACGGAACCCCTGGATATAGGGCTTTCACTGAGCGCAAACAGGCTTCGATCTCCGTCGGATGATGGGCATAATCATCGATCATCACATGATTTTCTTCTTCAAGATGGTATTCAAAGCGCCTTTTGACACCCTTGAAACTCGAAATGCCCGCATGAATTTCATCCGGACTTAGCCCGGCGAACATCCCCAGCGCACTCGCCGCCAAGGCATTTTCGATGTTATGAAATCCTGGAATTCGCATCGGGATGTCATTGATTCGGCCATCAGGATATTTCATGTCAAACACCATGCGGTGGTCCTGAATTCGGATGTTGATGGCTTGAAAATCACCTTTTTCAATGCCAAAGCTTTTGTTTTTTTCGTTTGAATGCAGACTTAATCCTTCCTTTTGAATAAAAAATCCACCGGGCTGGATTTGATCAGTGAATAATTGAAACGATTCCAATACCTGTTCCGCCGCTCCATAAACATCTAAATGATCTGCATCCGTCGAGGTGACCACCGCAGCCTGTGGATGTAGGGTAAGGAATGATCGATCATATTCGTCGGCCTCCACGACACAAACTACCTGTTCAGGACCTTCATTTGGAATGAAATTCGTTCCATAATTCTGCGTGATACCGCCTAAAAATGCGGTTACATTTTTTCCGGCATGTTTCAATAAATGCGCAAGTAGGGACGAGGTAGTCGTTTTTCCATGGGTTCCGGCCACGGCTAAGGTCGGAATTTGTTCAGTAATCCAGCCTAAAATCTGGGATCTTTTCCAAAGCGAGATCCCTTTGGATTCCAAAAATTGTTTGCCCACATGCGTGTTTGGAATGGCTGGGGTGAAAATAAAAAGACAATGTTCGGGATCCTGTAAGGTGATGGCTGGAATGAGGTCGATGGAATCTTCGTAATGAATATTCATGCCTTCGGCGGCCAATTGACGCGTCAGGGGGCTTTCCGTTTTATCATACCCTGACACCGGAAATCCATTGTGTAAAAACCAACGGGCAATGGCCGACATCCCGATTCCCCCAATTCCCAGGAAATACACATGTTTTAAATCAGAAAGGCTTATTTGTATGCGCATGTTAGATTAAAAGAGTAGCGGCGATTTCTTGAG
Organism: Cytophagaceae bacterium; assembly: GCA_947450365.1. GTDB lineage: Bacteria > Bacteroidota > Bacteroidia > Cytophagales > Spirosomataceae > Aquirufa. Next base: position 4,481 of record CANFVE010000035.1, on the reverse strand, counting down.
CGGCTTTGGGCTTGCCCATGGAAAGGCTTGCCTTGGCTAATGATTCCAATAGATTTTTATTGGCCAACGTCTCCAAGGCCGTTTTGATTAATAGGTCTTGTGCTTCGTTGTCTTTGACGAGCAGGGCTGCTTGCTGGCGAACTAAACTCAGCGCATTTTCGGTTTGATGATCCTCGGAGGCATTTGGGAAGGGGACTAAAACACTCGCTTTCCCTGCCAGGCAGATTTCGGAAACCGATAAAGCCCCAGCCCGAGAAATGACAATATCGGCCATGGCATAAGCCAAATCCATTTCATAAATAAAGGCCGAGACATAACTGGAAAGGCTTGGGTTTTTCGCCGCAGATTGCTTGGCTTGATTTTCAAAAGGAACACCCGTTTGCCAAACGAGTTGGACTCCTGTCTTCTCCAATTCTTGTAATCCTTTCTCGATGGCCAAATTAATACTTCGGGCACCTTGGCTCCCACCGATCACAAGCACAGTTGATTTTTCAGCATCCAAACCGAAAAATTTGGCGGCTTGGGCTCGTTTACTTTTGGATTCAATCAGGTCTTTGCGGACGGGATTGCCCAATAGTTTGATTTTTTCTTTCGGGAAAAACTTCTCCATGCCGGGATAGGCGACGAAGATATGTTGGGCTTTTTTGCTCAATAATTTATTGGTAATTCCCGCAAAAGAATTTTGTTCCTGAATCACAAACGGAATACCTTTCACGTAGGCGGCCATCAACATTGGCCCGGAGGCATATCCGCCTACACCGATCGCCAAATCAGGTTTAAATTCTTTTAAAATGGCAAACGCTTTCGATAAACTACGGAGTAATTTGATGGGGAAGAGGAGGTTTTTCCACATGTGTTGGCGATTAATCCCCACAATCGGAAGGCCAATAATCCGAAAGCCAGCCTTGGGAACTTTCTCCATTTCCATTTTTCCTTCGGCGCCTACGAATAGAAATTCGAGCGAGGGATTGGCTTCTTGCAGAGCAGATGCGATGGCAATGGCCGGATAAATATGTCCGCCGGTACCACCCCCTGAAATTAATACACGTTGAATACTCACTAAATTACTGGTTTTAAATCTTTGGCGATCATTTCACGGTCACGACTCACCGACAAAATCAATCCTATACTAATCGCCGTAAAAATCAACGAAGTTCCTCCCGATGAAATCATCGGCATCGGTTGGCCCGTTACCGGACCGGCTCCTACAGATACGAGCATATTGATAAAAGCCTGCAATACGATCGAAAAAGTAAGGCCCGCGGAAAGTAATCCTCCCAGGGGTTTGACGCTAAATCGAATGACGGAGGCCCCTCGGTACATAAACCAGAGGAATAGGATCGGAATAAAAAGTCCAATTATAATGCCATATTCCTCTAAAATAATCGCATAAATAAAGTCGGATTCGGCCTGGGAAAGGAAATAGCGTTGCTGGCTTTTCCCGGGACCTTTGGGCGTCAGGGCGCCGGTGGCGATGGCGTACCAACTTCGATATAGCTGATAATCATCTCCCTTTTTATTTAATTGTTTGCTTTCTTTTTCGTTGATCCGAGAATTAAAATTCGCGATTCTGGACTTAACGGTCTTCGCCCGTTGGCCTACCTCAAAAAACACCACCCCGACCGCCAGCATAAAGACAGCGGAAACGATATACACAATTTGCATGATGGGGACCCGACCAAAAAACATCAATACGATGCTGGTTCCAAAAATTAGGATGCTTGTTGAGAAATTAGATAACATAATCAGGAAACAGGTCATCCCGATTTTAAATAAGAGCCAAAAAAACATGACCCAATTGTAGGAAGATTGGTCGGCCTGGCGGGTCGAAAAATCCTTCGCCAAACTCGCCGTGAGGCATAATTTCGCCATATCCGAAGGCATAAAACTGATGGGTCCTAATTCGATCCAACGGCTTGCGCCTCCTTTGCTTTCCCCAAATTTCAATGCGATACCAATCAATATCCACGAAAAAATCAGTGCGACATGGCTGAATTGCGACATTTTGATGTAATTCTGCCGAGAAAACCAGGACATTAAAAAGAACGAAAGGCCTAAAATGACCATCGATTTTAACATGTTCGTGATGGGGTCAAAGGGCCCACTCATGTTTAATTTCCCTTTGGCGGAAAATTGAATCAATAAACCAAAGGTATTCAGAAGGAACACAATGAACCAGATTTGGTAATCCCCAGCCAAATGTGATTTGATATAATTCGTAATTCTAGTTTCCATGGCATACACGTTTTACAGCCTCTTTAAATTGATCTCCCCGGTCTTCATAATTTTTAAATAAATCAAAACTAGCACAGGCGGGAGAAAGTAAAACGACATCCCCCGAAACACCCCATTCCATTCCTTTTCGGATGGCTTCATCTAGCACGTCGGTGGAAAAAATACGTGGACAAATCGGCCCGAAATGGCTTTCTAACTTATGATTATCCTTACCTAAACATATGAGCGCCTTGACTTTTTCCTTGATTAAGGCGTCGAGTACCTCATATTCATTGCCTTTGTCGACCCCACCCATGATCAGGATGATGGGTTGTTTAAAGCTATTTAAGGCATAATAGACGGCATCCACATTGGTGGCTTTGGAATCATTCACAAACGAAATGCCGTTCCAATGTCCGCAAGGTTCTAGGCGGTGGGGGGCATTTTGGAACGTTCCTATATAGTTTTTAATATCACGTAAAGAAATGCCGACGGCCTCAGCCGCTAAGATGGCCGCGGACATATTAATGGCATTGTGGGGTCCTTGGATAGGGGCGGAGCTTATCTCCAAAATTCCGTCTGGAAATTCGATGCTTTGCTCGTTGATTCGTGCGCTGGCATCTGGCCGTGAAAAGCTGATCGTTTTTTGTTGGGTTGCGGGAATTCGACCCAAATGTTGTTTGATTACCTCATCATCGGCCCAATATATGCAAGTCGTCTTTTCTGTCGCATTTTGAAACATGCGAAATTTGGAAAAGATGTAATTTTCGAATTTGTATTCGTAGCGGTCTAAATGGTCCGGCGTGATGTTCAATAAAACGGCCACATCCGGCGTAAAGTAGAAACAGCGATCCAATTGGAAACTGGATACTTCAAGTACAAAATAGTCATAGGTATTTTCCAAAACCTGTTTGGCGAAACTTTTCCCGATATTACCCCCGAGGCCCACATGGAAGCCTGCTTCTTTTAATAAATGATACGTTAAAAGTGTCGTGGTTGTTTTTCCATTTGAGCCCGTGATGGCGATGATTTTGGCATCGGTGTAGCGCGCGGCGAATTCGATTTCAGAGATGAGGGAGATTCCTTTCGCCTTGATGGCCTTAACGATGTCATTTTTTTCAGGGATGCCTGGACTGATGATGATTTCGGAGGCGCTGAGAATTTCGTCGAGGCTATGTTGGCCAGATTCAAATCGTATGAAATGCTCGGCTAAAGTATTTTGGTACGCATCCTTCAATTGCCCTTGGTCCGACAGGAAAACGTCGAATCCTTTTGATTGTGCAAGTAAAGCAGCGCCTACACCGCTTTCTCCTCCTCCTAGAACTACAATTTTGGACATGCGAATAAATTTAATACAATTTAGAAAATGTCTTGCACTAATTCAACCGCATGGCTGGGCAATTTCGAAATTTGCCCACAAAAAAAAGACCAGCCTTTCGACTAGTCTTTTTCAAAAATTCAAAGCTCAATTTTTACACTAACGAAATACGTTTGAATGAAGAAATTGTTAAGCCTTTTTGTGTTTGCTCTAATAATTGACGAATCGTGATGGATGAATCTTTCACGAATTGTTGGTTCAATAAAGTTTGTTCTTTGTAGAACTTCTCCAATTTACCTACGGCAATTTTTTCCAACATCGCCTCTGGTTTCCCTTCTTGACGTGCTTGATCTTTTCCGATTTCAATTTCGCGTTCGATCGTTTCCGCATCCACGCCATCCTTGTCTAAAGCGACAGGTTTCATAGCCGTGATTTGCATCGCGATGTCTTTACCAACTTCCTGAACATCAGCTCCTTGAACATTTTCGAATGCAACTAATACACCGATTTTGTTATTTGAGTGAATGTAGGATACAACTTTCTCGGCGGTTACGTTTTCGTAGGCCGCAAGGGTGATTTTTTCGCCAATTTTACCGGTTAATTCGATGATATGACCTTCGATTGAACGTCCATCTTGCAAGGGTTCTGCTAATAAATCATGCGCTGAAGGAGCGTGAGCTGCGGCAGCTTTTTCGATGATAGAACTCGCTAAATTGTTGAAATCCGCCACTTTTGAAACAGGTTCTGTTTCGCAAGCTAGGGCGATGATTTTTCCGTTGGAATGATCTGCTGACATGGCAACAAGCACCACACCTTCGTTGGTTGCATTGTCTGCACGTTTTGCAGCTACTTTTTGACCTGCTTTGCGTAGGATATCGATGGCTGCTTCGAAGTCGCCTTCTGCTTCAGTCAACGCTTTTTTGCAATCCATCATGCCTGCGCCGGTCAT
>CANFVE010000034.1 GCA_947450365.1 Cytophagaceae bacterium | reverse complement strand
GTCTACGTAATTCTTTTACTACACCTGTTTTCTCAAATTTCTTTTTAAAACGTTTTAACGCTTTGTCGATGGATTCGTTTTCTTTAATTGAAATAATTAACATGTATTTTCGTCGTTTTTTATTAAAAATGTCTGCAAAGATACTTTTTTTTGAAATATAATCCAATAAGACCATTAAATATTTGTGAATTATATTTTCTCGTCCCCATGTAGATTTTTTAGCTATTTTTGTGTTTTGATTTGAATAGTATATGGCTGAATTTTCACGTACCACGGTTACAGCAGCGTTGATTTATGCGAATGGGCCTATCCACATTGGTCATTTGGCGGGCTGTTATTTGCCAGCGGACATCTATGTGCGTTTTTTGCGTTTGCAAAAGAAGGATGTCATTTTTGTTTCGGGTACGGATGAGCATGGGGTTCCTATTACCATTAAGGCCCAAAAAGAGGGGAAAACGCCACAGGAGGTGGTTGATTATTATTACAAAGAGATTAAATCTTCTTTTGATCAATTTGGAATTTCATTTGATATCTATGGTCGGACCTCAGATCCGGTTCATCATAAAATTTCACAAGATTTTTTCTTGAAATTGTACGAGGAGGGGAAATTTGTGGAAGAGACCACGATGCAATATTTTGATGAATCAGCGAATCAATTCCTCGCTGATCGCTACATTGTGGGTGATTGTCCTTCGTGCAAGCAGCCTGGGGCTTATGGAGATCAATGTGAAAAATGTGGAACGACCTTATCTCCGAATGAATTAGTGAATCCAAAATCCATGTTAAGTGGCGCATCGCCGGTTTTGAAGCCTACGAAAAACTGGTTTTTACCCTTGGATCAATGGCAGCCGGCCTTGACGGAGTATATACATTCGCATCCAGAATGGAAACCAAATGTATTGGGGCAGGTTAAATCTTGGTTGCAAGATGGTTTAAAGCCTCGTGCCATGACTCGGGATTTAAATTGGGGTGTACCTATTCCTTTGCTGGGTACGGAAGGAAAAGTCTTATATGTATGGTTTGATGCGCCGATTGGATATGTGTCCATGACGAGCCAATTAACCCCTGATTGGGAGACCTATTGGAAAGCTAAAGATTCTCGCATTGTTCATTTTATCGGGAAAGACAATATTGTATTCCATTGTTTGATTTTTCCTGCCATGTGCCTGGCGCATGGAGGGTATCAATTAGCGGACCAAGTTCCGGCCAATGAATTCATGAATTTAGAAGGGGAGAAGATTTCGACCTCTCGGAATTGGGCGGTTTGGTTGCACGAATATTTGGTCGATTTTCCGGGCAAGCAAGACGTTTTACGCTATGCATTGACGGCCTCAAGTCCAGAAACCAAGGATGCCGATTTTACCTGGGCAGATTTTCAGACGAAAAATAATTCTGAACTCGTGGCGATTTTGGGAAATTTTGTCAATAGGGCCTTCGTACTCATTGATAAAAATTTCGAATCCAAAGTACCTGTAAAAGCTGAGGAAACGGGGTTGGAGGATGAATTACGGAAAGCATTGGTGGAAATTCCGGCTAAATTGGATGCGGCGTTGGCAAATTATAAATTTAGAGATGCACTCGTGTTAGCTATGGAAGTGGCGCGTATAGGCAATAAATATTTAGCCGAGGCGGAACCTTGGAAAATTATCAAGGAAAATCCGGCGAAGGCAGGGACTGTGTTGAATTATGCGATTCAATTGGTCGCTCATGCGAGCATTGCCTTGGAGCCTTTTATTCCCTTTACAGCTGAACGGCTACGAAAGGCTTTGGGGTTGGAGGATTGTTCTTGGTTGGAAATTGCCAACTTTGATTTGATTCCTGCCGGTAAAACTCTGCAAAACCCAGGTTTATTGTTTGAGAAAATCGAAGATGATGTCATTCAAAAACAGATAGATAAATTAGCTCAAAGTAAATCAAGCATGGAATTAGCTAAGAAAGAGATTGCACCGATCAAAGAAACGATTGAATTTGATGATTTTGCGAAAATGGATATTCGTGTAGGTCAAATTGTAGAGGCGTCTAAGATGGAGAAGAGTAAGAAATTATTGAAGTTGACCGTGGACGACGGCATTCGCACACGAACGATTTTGAGTGGGATAGCTGAATTTTTTGAGCCAGAGGCGATTGTCGGGAAAAAAATTAGTTTTTTAGCCAATCTTGCCCCTCGAAAAATGATGGGAATCGACAGTGAAGGAATGATTTTAATGGCGGAAGACGCAGATGGGAGTCTAGCCTTTATGCAGCCGAGCAAAGAAGTTTGGAATGGGGCCACGATTCGTTAATGTGTCATTTTGATAAAATAAAGCACAAAAAATAAGGTCAGAAGAAACTTCTGACCTTATTTGTTTAACCTCTAAACCTATTTAACTATGAAAATTTATACAAATATAGGAGTATTTCGGAAATAATATAAGTATAGTGCAAAAAAAATAAAAAAAAGGTGTCGTTACAAACAACACCTTTTTTGATTACCTCTAAACCTATTTAACTATGAAAACTACTAACAATCTAATTTTTAAATACAACCACTAAACTTTCATTTTGTTCTGAAAAATTGTTAGAAATTTCAGTATCAACTTTCTGTTCAGCTAAAATCGCCCACACCGTGTTGATGGCTGCAGCTGATTTTTTAATTTCTTTCAACCAATTCAACGTTTTTTCATCTGAAATCGTATTTCCTTGTGAAAAAATCGTATTCATTGTTTGATTAAATGTGATTTTATCTTCTTGGCTCGCCTTTAAGTAAGCCTGGTTGTTATTTTGATAATCCTCTAAGATGGAAATTGTTAAGCTTGTTGCAGAGGCTTTCGTTCCCACATTTTCCTTACGAATTAAGATCTGAATTACTTCAGAAAGAGTTTCACTCTTTGTTGATACCAAATTTGAATTGATTACATTCTGATTTGAACCGCTTGCTTTTACATCTGTTGCGATAAGGCCTAATCCCATTAGACAACTTACCAATACTAATTTACTCTTCATGTGTTTTGTTATATTTATTTGCTAAATCAACACCACAAAATTATTGTATTTTTTTAATATAGCAAAACTTTATTTTACACAATTTAGGAGTTCGTATTGATTAATATTCGGAAATATTGCATCAAAACAGCATAAAATAAATGAAATATTTAATTATACCAAATTTAATTTTGCTTAAAAATTAAATACTTTTGAATAATTCTAATTTTAAAATTTAGGAAAAATTCAAAAATTCTTCTAAAAATGCAATTATTGGTTGTATTTGTTCATTGTTTTTTGGATGCCTTCGAGGCAGAAATTTTCAATGAACAAGGAAGTTCGATCCAGGATGAGCGGAATGTTGTCTAATTCGGTGGAGGAAAAGTTACTTAGGACGTAATCGGCTTGTCGTCCTTTAGGGAAATCGTCACCAACGCCCATACGTAATCGTGCGTATTCTTGAGTGCCTAAAGTGGCTTCGATGCTTTTGAGTCCATTGTGCCCACCCGCGGATCCTTTGGGTTTTAATCGGAGTGTATCATAGGGGAGGGCGATGTCATCAACCAAAATAAGAAGGTTTTCCTTTTCTATCTTGATTTGTTGCATCCAATAATTCACAGATTTGCCGCTCAGGTTCATGAACGTGTTAGGTTTTAGCAAATAAATGCTGTTTCCTTTTAATTTATATTGACAGATCGAACCCAGCCGCTCGTGGCTGAATTTGAGATCTTTTTGTGTAGCCAAATAATCCACGGCCATAAATCCAATATTATGGCGGGTAAATAAGTATTCGGGTCCGATGTTTCCGAGGCCTACAATCAAATAATTCATCTCAAAATTTTTGTGCAAATTACCCACAAATTTTTTAGAACCGCAATTGGGTCTTACCTTCGCTACAAAAAAAATAGATGAAAAAGATTGCATGCATTACAGGAGCTAGTTCGGGTATTGGTTGGGCCACGGCGAAAGCATTAGCCAAAGAGGGTTTTAACCTGATCCTATGTGGTCGGCGGAAAGAACGCTTAGAGGTCTTGCAGGCTGAATTATCTACGGATTCATATCTTCTTGTTTTTGATGTAAGTGATGCCTCAGCGGTAAAATCGGCTTTTGACCAACTACCCTTAGATTGGCAACACATCGATGTTTTAATTAATAATGCTGGAAATGCGCATGGAATGTCTCCCATTCAATCCGGGGATGCGGCTGATTGGGATGCGATGATGAATAGTAATGTCAATGGCCTTTTATATGTTTCTCAGGCCATAATTCCGGGCATGATCGCTCGTATGGCAGGACATATTGTCAATGTGTCTTCCATTGCAGGCAAACAAATTTATCCGAATGGAAATGTGTATTGTGCGTCTAAAGCCGCCGTTGAAGCCCTGACTCAAGGCATGCGCTTAGATTTAAATCCCTATCGCATTAAAGTAGGAAGTGTAGCGCCCGGTGCGGTGAATACGGAATTCTCTGCCGTTCGCTTTAAAGGCGATATGGAACGTGCTAACGCAGTATATCAAGGATTTACGCCCTTAGTCGCGGAAGATGTAGCCGAAGTGATTCGTTACATGGTTATGGCGCCTGCGCATGTGAATTTAGCGGATGTGTTGTTATTGCCTACGGCACAGGCTTCGGCCTCGGTGGTTAAGCGCGATTAGATTCGTTGGCGTATCGCCTCAAAAACAATCACACCTGTAGCCACAGAAACGTTGAGTGAACCTACTTGGCCTGATTGCGGGATTGCTGCCAATTCATCCGCTTTACGAATCAATTCATCTGAAATACCATCTTCTTCCGATCCCAAAATGATGGCCACTGGACTTGAATAATCCACTGCGTACACAGAATTCTTTGTTTTCTCCGTACATGCAATGACCTTTAAGCCGGAATTTTGAAGAAAATCAACGGCTTGTAATAAACTATCTTCCCGACAAACCGGAATGAAATTTAATGCCCCCGATGAGGTTTTCATCGCATCCGCATTTATCTGCGCGGCGCCTCGGGCTGGTATCACGATGGCATGCGCTCCCGCACATTCCGCAGTTCGTGCAATGGCTCCAAAATTTCGTACATCGGTAATTCGGTCCAAAATAATTACGAGTGGAATTTGCCCTTTTTCGAAGGTATCCGCAATGACATTTTCTAATTTGGCATAATGAATAGCCGAAACGAAGGCGATGGCACCTTGGTGATTTTTTCGCGTAATGCGATTTAATTTTTCCAAGGGAACCTTTTGTACCTGAATCCCTTTTTCTCGGGCAAGGTCTAAAATTTCGGTATTTCCTAATTCACGTTGAACCAATAAACGATCGATTTCCTTGCCAGAACGCAAGGTTTCTAGGACAGATTGTACCCCGAAAACAAACTCTTTGTTATCTGTTTTAGGTGTGGTAAAGTGCTTAAATGGCCGTTTAAATGGTGGCCGCGATTCGTTTTCTTCTGACACGATATGGAATTGTAAATTTTAACAAAGGTCGGCAATTTTTTTAACATATCAGCAGATGATCTCCATTCGACCTTTTCTAATATAATTAGTACCTTTGTGCGCAAATAATCTGTATATGTACAAAACGACTGAAATCGCTTCTTCTGAAATTCCATCGGATAATCCGGTGCACCAACGGCTTTTATTTCCTTATCTACACGTAAGTAAATTAATTTCGGGAAATGTACTTGAAATCGGCTGTGGAACCGGTCGGGGTGTGGGAGTTTTAGCCCCTTCGTTAACTGACTATACGGGCGTTGATAAAAATACGGAATTAATGAGCCAACTGAGTGGCCAATATCCGAATTTCACGTTTATCGACATGTTTTTGCCGCCTCTTCAAAATTTACCCTCGGATCATTTCGATTTCGTGGTCACCTTCCAGGTCATCGAACACATCGAACCAGACGCCTTTTTTTTACAAGAAGCCGCGCGGGTATTAAAGCCAGGGGGTAAATTGTATTTAACGACGGTGAATCGCAAATTTTCCTTGACCCGGAATCCTTGGCATGTGCGGGAATATCTAGCTCATGAATTACGTGATTTGATGAAAAAATACTTTTCTGAGGTTATCACAGAAGGGGTACATGGCAATGAAAAAGTAATGGACTATTACGAAGAGAATAAAAAATCGGTCAAACGTATCACGCGATTTGATATTTTTAATTTGCAATACCGTTTGCCACGCACTTGGCTCCAAGTACCTTATGACATAGCCAATCGGTTAAGTCGACTTTCGGTATCTAAATCCAATTCTACGCTCGTGGATTCCATCCAAGTCGATGATTATTTTCTAAGTCAAGATCCAGATGGATCCCTAGACTTTTTCTACACCGGCATTAAATAACGCATGGAATTCATCGATCCCGCCATAGAGGAGTATTCAAGGGCTTTTTCAGATCCAGAATCAGCCTTGCTGAAGGAGTTAGATCGAGAAACACATGCCATGATTTTACAGCCTAGGATGCTTTCTGGGCATTTGCAGGGTCGTTTTTTATCCTTTATTTCAAAGATTCAGCGACCGCAACGTATTTTGGAAATTGGTACCTATACGGGTTATTCGGCGCTTTGTTTGGCGGAGGGTCTAGCGCCTGAAGGGAAAATTATCACCTTGGATGTTAACGAAGAGCTGGAAACGTTTACCCGTTCCTTTTTCGACCGCTCGGAATATGCCCACCAAATCGAGTATCGAATTGCGGATGCAAAACAAGAAATCCCAACGATTCCTGGACCTTTTGATTTTGTGTTTATTGATGCCGATAAGCGTAATTATGCCTTGTATTTTGATTTGGTAATCGATAAAATGAATCGAGGTGGAATTATATTAGTGGACAATGTCCTATGGAGCGGAAAAATTGTAGATGCCAAAGCGCAGGATAAATCGACACAAGCCCTCCGAGATTTCAATCAAAAATGCTTGGATGATGTACGCGTAGAAAAAGTATTGTTGCCCCTTCGAGATGGTCTACTGATGTTGCGGGTGATTTAATTGGGGCTAATTTTGATTTTTTGACCCATTTTTACGGGTGTGTTCTTCCCTAAATTATTCCATTTAATCAAATCCTCCAGGCGAAGGCCATAGGTTTTGGCAATTCTAAAAAGGGTTTCGCCTGCTTGAACGGTATGTGTTTTGGTTAGAATTTCATTGGATCCAGCAGAAACCACCTCGACATCATCTGCATGAATTGGTTGGGTTATTGGCTTTTTGGCAATGCTTTCGCTGCCTTTTGTTGATTCAGCAGGTTTAACCAAGGGTATTTCGGCCGCATGCGATGTGCTTTCTTCTTTAAAAACAATTTCACGGGATTCGGCCGGGGCAATGTAGAAACTTGTTTTTTCTTCTTTGGTTTCCACTTTTCGAACTTCCTCTTTTACTCGTTTGATTTCGGTTTCCGGTTTACTTCCCTTTTTCTCGGGTGTTTTCTGAGATTTTTGGTCTAGTTTTTGGGCAATTATTTCGAGCATGGGTACTATGCGCGTTACCTTGATTTTTTGCCCTAACATCAGCATGGATTGCATATTCATGTCGTTTAGGCGCAATAATTCGGGTAATTTCATGTTGTATTTTGAGGCAATCGTACTCATCGTTTCACCTGAAGCTACGGTATGGGTGCGTGTTTCAACCTCTTCGCTTAAAATATCTGTATACTTTTTCTTATTGTTTGGTTTAGGATTCGGTTGGTATAATTGGTTCGAGTCTATCGATGCGATGAATTCCGGGCTCTCAATTGGACTTATGAACATTTTCAGATTGGAGGGATGGTAAATCGTATAGGATTTTTCTTCGGGCAAATAATCGTGCAAAATCCAAGAATTGTGTTTTTTAATATCGTCATAACTGATTTTTAATTCATCCGATATGTCATATAAATTCTTGCCCCCTTTTGTCTCATACGTTAACAACCGATTTTCCGGACTCGAAACAGGCTCATTGGCCATTTTTTCTTCCCAAAATTCCTTGTAGGCCAAGAAACGAATTACATACCAATCCGTGGATGAATCGACCTGAATATCCGTTTTTCCAGCCCAATCCGCAGCATAATTTAGTTTTTTGATACTTCCCAAGCCTAAACGATAGGAGAGCAAGGTGCTCATCCAATTGTTTAATACGCTATTATTTCGGGTAAAATATTGGACAGCGCCTTTGGTAGCTTCGATGATGTGCCGACGTTCATCGATATGCTGGTTCACCTGTAATCCCACATCCTTCGCAGTTTCCAGTTTAAATTGCCAATAGCCCACCGCTGCCGAAGTGGATATCGCATTCGCATTTAAGGCACTTTCTTGCACACATAAATATTTGAACTCATCCGGAATGTTTCCTTCTTTTAAAATGGGTTCAATGACTGGAAAATAGAGCCGCATTTTGTCCAAAAGGGCGGTCGAGTAGCGTTTATTGGCCCCTAACATGGTGAATTCCTTTTCGAAAATAGCTTTGGCAGAGGCATGAATAGCGATTCGGACATTTCCGATGGAAAGGGTATCTTTCATCGTATTGCCAAAGGAGAGGAAGGAAATCCCGACCCAACAGAAGGAAAAGAGGAATACCGATTTGATCAATTTTTTGGGTTTGTTGGTTTTACAAAATTACCAAATAATAATTAAAAACGAATTATCCGTACATTTGTTGTCCTAAATACCCCTGATATGATTTTAATCGATGACACGGTTATCAGTGAAGATGTAGCTGATGAGTTTTTTGTATGTGATTTAGCCAAATGCAAAGGGGCTTGTTGCGTGGAAGGAGATTTAGGCGCCCCTTTGGAAGAAGAGGAATTAGCCATTATCGAACGGATTCAGGATGAAATTGCTCCTTTTTTATCTCCGGATGGTTTGGCTGAAATCGCCAAACAAGGCACGTGGGTAAAAGATGAGGATGGTGATTTTTCTACGCCGATTATTCAAGGTCGGGAATGTGTGTATGCGCTCTATGATGAAAAGGGCTATTTGAAATGTGGAATTGAGCAAGCTTATTTCGCTGGGAAAACCGATTTTCGGAAACCTATATCTTGTCACTTATATCCGATTCGGATTCAAAAATTAGCTGAATATCAGGCACTTAATTATGACCGTTGGTCTATTTGTTCGGATGCTTGTTCACACGGGGCTCAATTAGGTGTGCCGGTTTATCAGTTTTTGAAGGATCCTTTGATTCGAAAATTTGGCACAACATGGTATGCTGAATTAGAACGTGAAATTGCTGAACGAAAGGAAGAGTAATTGGTCCAGGAAAATACATTTGATGCCATTTATGAGGTCGTTTGTCTCATTCCCAGGGGACGCGTAAGTACCTATGGGGCGATTGCGGCCTATTTAGGGATGAAAAGTGGGGCAAGGATGGTCGGTTGGGCCATGAATGCTTCTCATTCGCTTCCTGAAGTTCCCGCTCATCGTGTGCTGAATCGGGTGGGCGCATTGACTGGAAAACACTTTTTTGGTGGAAATCGCATGCAAGAATTATTGGAATCGGAGGGAATTCAAGTTGAAAATGACCAAATACTTGATTTTAAAAATAAGTTTTGGGACCCGAGTGCGGAATTATTTTAATCAATTTTATATAAGTATTTTTTTCCTCCAAGGCCACTCATTTGTCGTTTGATGGCTTGGGTGCGTTTCATAATATAACCCGAGGGATTTGCCACCGAGAATCGAATGGGGTTAGGCAAACAGGCTGCGATGCGTGCGGCCTCGGTCGTGCTTACTTCGCTGGCGGAATGATTGTAAAAGCGCCGACAAGCTTCTTCCATTCCAAAGGTCATTTTCCCCGTTTCTGCCACGTTGAGGTATACTTCTAAAATGCGTTTTTTGCCCCATACGATTTCAATCATGAGGGTAAAATATACTTCTAGTCCTTTTCTTAGATAGCTACGATCTTGCCATAAAAACACGTTTTTAGCCACTTGTTGGGAAATGGTACTCGCCCCTTTAATTCGCTTGCCCTTCATATTGTTATTCACGGCTTGCCACATAGATTTGAAATCGAATCCCATGTGATCGGGAAAAACTTGATCTTCGGAAGCGATGACGGCTAGGGCACAGTTGCGGTCAATTTCCTTGTAGGGCGTCCATTGGCTATGGATTTTACTGGGTTCACCGGCCAATAGCGCATCGATTTTGCGCGCGGCCATGGTGGGTGTAAAATAGACAGGGATGAATTTTAATAAAACAATGGCAACTACGGTGGATATCCACACATACAAAAGTACTTTTCCTAAAAATCGCATGACATTTCGAAAGGATCCCCCTTTTTTGTTCGAAGCGCTCGGTCGATTGATGCGATCGAATTTCGAGGTCCGCGGGGTGGATTGGTAGGTTTTAGAAGTGTCAACGCGTTTCGCCATGCCAGAAAATTTTCACGAATTTACAATTTGTTACACGACAAATAAATCACTGGCCAATTTATCTGCCATTAATTTTCCTGAACCTATTAATCGTAATTGATTTTTTTCCAAAATCGCTATGCCATTTTCGATCCAATGGTCAATTTCTAATTGCGGAAAAGTTCGTTGGCATGCCAAATAACCTGATTTCACTGTTTCCAAATCGATTCCCCAGGCCGTCCGTAACCGCGTCATGAGGTATTCGTTTAATTTGTTTTCTGGACTTAGCATTTCGATTTCGGAGGGAATTTGTCCTTCTGAAATCGATTGGATGTAGAGTCCATTTTTGGCCACGTTCCATTGTCGGCTGTTTCCATTAAAACTATGTGCGGAGGGGCCTATCCCCAAATAAGGTTCTTGGTTCCAATAGGACGTATTATGCCGAGAATAGCGCTTGTTTTTAGCAAAATTTGACGTTTCATAATCATCAAAGCCCACTTCAGTCAATCGTTTACGGACATATAGGAATGAATCAGACATAAGTTCTTCATCGATTTCCTTTAGAATTCCTTTCTTTTTTTGTTGACCAAAAACTGTTTTAGGCTCAATCGTCAAACTATACGCTGAAATATGCTCCACGCCCGTCTGAATGGCGGTATCGAGATCTTTTTCCAAATCGGACATCGTATTCTCTGGAATGCCATATATTAAATCTAAGCTGATGTTGGATAAACCCACCTCCTGAGCTCGCGTAATACAAAGCAATGAATCCGAAACGCTATGATTTCGATGTAAAAAAGGAAGGTTTTTTTCTTGAAAGGATTGAATACCGATACTCAGTCGGTTGATGCCCAAGGCTTTAATGGCTTCCAGGTATTCGACCGTTAAATCCTCTGGGTTTGCCTCTAAGGTGATTTCAGCTTGGGGGTCAACCGAAAAATCTCGATGAATGTATGTAAGAATTTTCGCTAATTCAGCTGGAAGTAGGAGCGAAGGGGTCCCCCCGCCAAAGTAAATCGTTTCTAAGTTTTTTACGGGTAAATAGGTGTTTTGAAGCTTTAATTCGGCACAAATGGCATCAACCATCGCCTTTTTTTGGGCTAAATTCGTCGAAAAATGAAAGTCACAATAATGACATGCCTGGTGACAAAAGGGGATATGTAAATAAAGATGCAAAGGATTAGGGTTCAAAAATGAGCCTACTTAATTCATGGGGATTCAACATGTCGATGGCTAATTGTTGCAATTGCTCCGCCGTCACAAAATCGATTTGCGTAAAAATTTCGTCAAGACTTTCGATTTTTTCTCGATCCAGAAGGTTTTTGGCCATCATCAACATGAAATTTAAATTCCCTTCTTCCGCCATCGCCATTTGACCTTTTAATTGAGATTTTATTTTGGTCAATTGTGCCGGAGAAAGTGCTTTATCCTTTAATTTATCAAATTCCTTATGAATCAATCGGATGGCTTTCGCCACCTGATTTGGTTCTGTGCCGAAATAAATCGCCCAAAATCCAGAATCCATGTAACTCGTAAAGGTCGCTTCGATGGAATACACTAAGCCATGTTTTTCCCGCACGGAAACATTCAATAAAGAATTCATGCTGGGACCACCCAAAAGGTTGATTAACATGAAGAAGGCGAGGCGGTTGGGGTTTTCGATGGCGAAGGATTGTCTGCCCATCGCCACATGTGACTGCGTAAGGCCCCTTTTCGTGATGCGTTCCATGGGCAACATCGCCGGGGGCAATATCCGAGACACCTGATGTTTTTTTGCAGGAATTCTCCCCACATGCTTGTCCGCCCAAGCAAATACTTTGTCATGGGCCAATTTCCCAATCGAGGAGATGACAATCCGTGACGTATCTAAATTGCGGTCAATAAAGGCATGTAAATCCTTTTTTTGAAAGGATTGCACATGTTCGGCGGTTCCTAAAATATTGATTCCGAGGGGATGATTGGGAAATAATAATTCATCAAAATCGTCCTGAATCGCATCCTCGGGCGCTTCGTAATACATGGCCATTTCTTCCAAAATGACGCTGCGCTCCTTTTCTAATTCCTTTTCCGGAAAGGTGGAATGAAAAGTGATTTCGGTTAATAATTCAAGTGCCCGTTCGAAATAGGGCGTTAAAACGGAGGCATGAAAGCAAATTTTTTCCTTAGTTGTATAGGCATTTAATTCCCCGCCAATTAATTCTAGTCGATTGATAATCTGCATGTTATTGTATTTTGGGGTGCCTTTAAATGCTAAATGTTCCCAAAAATGCGCGAGGCCCTGTTCGGAATCCAGTTCGTCCCGACTTCCGATGTCCAACATAATGCCTACATGCGAAATTTCGGTATGTAAGACTTGTCGGTGCACCAGCGTGATGCCATTCGAAAGGGTTTTGACTTGAATTGAATTCATATGGGGCTAATTACCAAAAAGATCTTAAAATTAAGTAATTTTATGGCCAATCACTCATTTTTTCTTGCATGTCATCGCAATCAAAGGTTCTTATTATTCAAACGGCATTTTTAGGGGATGCTGTCTTGTCCACCTCGATGCTAGAAAAAATACGTTTGGAATCTCCAAATACCCAAGTGCACATGCTCGTTCGCAAAGGAAATGAAGGTATTTTAAGGGCCTATCCGTATCCTACTCTTCAACAAGTATTTGTCTATGATAAATCGAAAAAATGGGCATCCTGGTGGAAATTACGCAAGCAATTGGCCCAAGAATCCTATGATCAGGTCTTTGTGGTGCAGCGATTTTTCGGCATGGGGCTTTTGAGTCTGTGCGTGGGTGCGAAAAAGGTGGTTGGATTTGCGAAAAATCCTTTGGCTTGGTTATTTGATGAGCGGGTGGACCATGATTTTGGAAATGGTTTGCATGAAACGGAACGAAATACGGGTTTATTAGCTTCTTGGTTAGGTAAAACCACCTATCCGCCTTCGCTTCATGTGGAAAATTATTCCCTACCGGAAGGATTGGAATCGAAAAAATATCTGTGTATTTCCCCAGGATCTGTGTGGGAAACGAAACGCTTGCCGATATCGAAATGGATTGAATTTATTCGTTTATTGCCTGTCGATCAGCCGATTGTCCTGATGGGTTCGACGAATGAGCGGGATTTGTCAGATCAAATCGAGTCTGCATGTCAAGGGCAGGAAAGAATTATCCGAAATGAGACGGGGAAGCACCAACTTTTAGGTTCCACGTATATATACCAACAAAGTTTACTAGCGTTCGTCAATGATTCCGGCCCAATGCATCTTTGTTCGGCCGTTAATACGCCCACGGTTGCTTTATTTTGTTCGACGATTCCGGCCTTTGGTTTTGGACCTTTATCGACATGGAATCGGGTGATTGAAGTCCGTGAAAAATTAGCTTGTCGGCCTTGTGGGGATCATGGCAAGAAAAATTGCCCATTGGGTCATTTTGCCTGCGGAAATCAGATTGACGCAAAGGACATGTTAAACGCTTATTCGGATTATTTAGCCTCTCGCGGCGAGTAAATATAAGACGGCCATGCGTACGGCCACCCCGTTTTCTACTTGATCCAGGATGATGGAATGGGGAGAATCCGCTGCATCGGAACTGAGTTCGACGCCTCGGTTGATCGGTCCTGGGTGCATTAATACAATTTCCTTCGGTAATTCGTCGAGCATTTGACGTGTGATGCCAAAAAACTGGGCATATTCGCGGAGACTAGGGAAGTATTTGATTTGTTGGCGTTCCAACTGTATCCTCAACACATTCGCCGCATCGCACCAAGCCAGCGTACTTTTGACATCATGTGATACTTCCACGCCTAAACTTTGTATGTGTTTCGGAATCAGCGTACTTGGTCCACAAAGTCTTACTTCGGCCCCTTGTTTTTTGAGTGCATAAATATTGGACAAGGCCACGCGTGAGTGTAGAATATCCCCGATGATGGCGATTTTTTTACCTGCTAAATCCCCTAATTTTTCCCGCAAGGAATAGGTATCGAGGAGCGCTTGGGTCGGATGTTCGTGGGTACCGTCGCCGGCATTGATGATGTTCGCCTTGATGTGTTTTGCCAAATAATGCGGTGCACCGGGGCTTGCATGGCGCATGACGATCATGTCGACCTTCATGGCTAAAATGTTATTGACCGTATCTAATAAGGTTTCCCCTTTTTTGACGGAGCTTCCGGATGCGGAGAAATTAATTGTGTCGGCGGAAAGTCTTTTTTCGGCTAATTCGAAGGATAAACGGGTTCTTGTGGAATTTTCGAAGAAAACATTGGCAATCGTCACATCGCGCAAAGAAGGAACTTTTTTGATGGGCCGGTTAAGGACCTCTTTGAATTCTTTGGCCGTTTTTATAATCAAGTCGATCGATTCCGCATCTAAGTCCTTGATTCCTAATAAGTGTGGCGATTTCAACATAGTTTAATTATTGCGTCATTAACCAAATTTTATCCGTTTCATGACCTTGTTCTGTCCATTCCACCAAGACTTTTTCTGTGGCAAGCGTGTTGACACTTTTGCCCACATAATCGGGATGAATCGGCAAATCTCGATTGTATATTCGGTCGATTAGGACACAAAGTTCTACCTTGGCAGGTCTTCCAAATGCGTTCAAAGCATCCATGGCTGCACGAACCATTCGGCCCGTAGCAAGCACATCGTCTACTAAAATAACGCGTTTATTTTCGACTAAAAAGGGTATTTCGGTGGAATTAGGGGCTAATGGATCACGGCGTCTGAAGTCGTCGCGGTAAAAGGTCGCATCTAATTTTCCGAGTAAAGGGGCGCTTTCGCTGTGTTTCTGTAATTCGGTCTGAATGCGCTGGGCAAAATAGATGCCACGCGGTTGTAAACCTAAAATAACCGTTTCGATACCAGCGATTTGATTTTCAATGAGCTCTTGACATAACCTTGAGATGGTTATTTCCAACAATGGGCTTGATAAAATCAGCTTTCGAGTCATTGGGGACAAAGGTATCAAATATTATTGAAATATGGTTTCATTGGCATCGAATAATGGGAGTATTTGGTCCTTTTCGGAAACAATGGGCTGAATCTCGCCCCATTGAATGCCTAATTGAGGGTCATTCCAACGCAATCCTGATTCAGCCGCCTTATTCCAGAAATCGGTGCATTTGTAGACGAAAATGGTTTCTTCCAAGGCGATAAAACCATGGGCGAATCCGGGTGGAACGTATAACATATTACCTTGGTCAGCGTCTAAGATGAAGCTGGCATGCTGGCCAAAAGTCGCCGAACTTTTCCGTAAATCCACGATGACGTCCATGACTTTACCGGTCATGCAGCGAACTAATTTGCCTTGCGCGTGTGGATCTTTTTGAAAATGTAAGCCTCTTAGGACACCTGGGGTAGAAAAGGAATAATTATCTTGAACAAAATTTTCGGAGATTCCGTTGGCCGAAAAAAGATTTTGGTTGTAGGACTCGTAAAAATGTCCTCGTTCGTCAAAAAATTTGGTGGGAATACATTCGATCACTCCTGCGAGTGCGTGATTTTTAAATTGCATAGAAATGTGGACAATTGGCGAATTCCCTTTGTTTTTGCTTTGGAAAGGCCTTATTTTGTATCAAAATTATTGATATTTGATCATTAATACAATCCCTGCAAATAAATTGGCATGAATTCCAGCGAATTAGTGAAGCAAATCGAAACTAAGGGTTCCTTTTTATGTGTCGGCCTTGATACGGACCCTGCGTTGATTCCCAAATCCTTTTTAAGCGAAGCGGATCCTGTGTTTGCTTTTAATAAGGCGGTGATCGATGCCACGGAGAAATATGCCGTAGCTTACAAGCCCAATATCGCATTTTATGAGGCTATGGGGCCAAAAGGCTGGGAAAGTTTACAAAAGACGATGGAGTATATGCCTACGGATGTGTTCACCATCGCAGATGCGAAGCGGGGGGATATTGGAAATACGGCGTATAAATATGCGCAGACGTTTTTTGATCCGGCGTCAAGTGGATTTGATTTTGATTCCATCACGGTGGCGCCATATATGGGGCATGATTCGGTGGAACCCTTTTTGAGATTTGAGGATAAATGGGTGATTTTATTGGCTTTGACATCGAATCCAGGGAGTCATGATTTTCAAATGTCAAAGTCGGAGGATTATATACCGCTTTATGAACGCGTGATGCGTTTGGCCATGAGCTGGGGAAATGCGGAGCAATTGATGTTTGTGATTGGAGCGACGCGTTCGGATTTTTTACAAAAAGTGCGTGAGATTGCGCCAGATAATTTCTTTTTAGTGCCGGGAGTGGGCGCGCAGGGGGGAAGTTTGGAGGATGTGGCCAAATATGCAATGAATTCGCGCGTAGGTTTGTTGGTGAATTCTTCCCGAGGCATTCTTTATGCGGGGGATGATACGGCAGTTTCAGCGGCGCGGGAGGCGAAGAAGTTGAAGGAGGAGATGACAATGTACTTGGACACCTATTGGATCAAATAAAGATGGAATTAGGAATTGGTACCCCGGCTTTGTTGTTTTCAACCGTTTCTTTGTTGATGATCGCCTTCACGAATCGATTTATGTCGATGGCTTCGTTAATTCGCGGATTGCATGAAAAATTCCAATTGAACCCGGATGATTCGATTTTGAAACAGATTCAAAACCTTCGCTTGCGGATGAAATTGATTCAATACATGCAAATCATCGCGATTTTCAGTTTGATCTTGAGTGTAGTGTGTATGTTTTTGTTGTTTATGGATGAGCAGTTGATTGCTCGTTGGTTTTTCGGAATCGGGCTTTTAGGTATGTGCGTCGCCCTCTGCATGAGTGCTTGGGAGATTACGATCTCGACGAAAGCGCTGGAAGTGGAACTTTCTGACATGGAAGATCTGCTCGAAAAAAACAAATAATCCCTATTTTATGCTATTTTATATATGAATAATAAAAATTTTCCCATTTGAATTTTTAAATATGAAAAATTTGTTATTTTTGTGTACAATTTTGATTATTGACTACAAGCAATAAAAATACTACTTAGGCGGATTGAATAAAGGCTCGGGATTTTTCTGAGTCTTTATTGTTTTTAGGCCTTGAGCAGGATGGCGGAAAGAGGGGGTAGGTTGAGGGAGATGGAGAATGCTTTTCCTTGCCAATTGATCTCTTCGGTCATCATGGCGCCGGCCACTGGATAATCGCTTCCGCCAAATTCCACATTATCTGAGTTGAAAATTTGTTTCCAAACCCCAGGAAGGGGAACGCCGATGCGGTAATTTTCGCGCGGGGCGGGGGTGAGGTTGAGGATTACGATGATGTGTTGTTTTGGGCTATCCCCTTTTCGGATGAAGCTGATGACGGAATTTCCCTGGTCGTTGGATTCAATCCATTCGAACCCTTCGTAGTCGAATTGTTTTTTATGGAGTGCGGGTTCGGTTTTATAGAGGATATTGAGTGCTTGAACCGTTTTTTGGATGCCTTTGTGGGCATGTTGTTCGGTGAGGTGCCAATCGAGGCTTTGGTCGTGGTTCCATTCTTCTCGTTGGCCGAATTCACCCCCTTGAAATACCAATTTTGTACCGGGGTGGGTGAATTGTTCGCTGAAAAGGAGGCGGAGATTGGCGAACTTTTGCCAGTCGTCGCCGGGCATTTTGTTCAACAAAGAATTTTTGCCGTACACGACCTCGTCATGGGAGAGGGGGAGGCAGAAATTCTCGGTGAAGGCATAAATGAGCGAGAAGGTGAGTTCGTTTAGGTGGTATTGTCGGTGAATTGGATCTTTTTGGAAGAAGCGAAGCGTGTCGTTCATCCAGCCCATCATCCATTTTTGACCGAAACCTAGGCCACCTGAAAATACGGGTTTGGTGACGCCTGGGAAGCTGGTGGATTCCTCGGCGATGACTTGGATGTCGGGGAATTCCCCGTATATATGTACGTTGAGGTCTTGTAGGAAAGAAATTGCGTCGAGGTTGTGATTACCGCCGTGGATGTTTGGTTCCCATTCGCCGTCGTTGCGCGAATAATCGAGGTAGAGCATAGAGGCGACGGCATCTACGCGGAGTCCGTCTACGTGGTAGCGTTCGCACCAAAAGGCGGCGTTAGATAGGAGAAAGCTGCGGACCTCGTTGCGCCCGTAGTCGAAGATATAGGATTTCCAGTCGGGATGATAGCCCTTTTTCGGATCCGGATGTTCGTAGAGGCAGGTGCCGTCGAAATTACGTAGGCCGTGCTCATCGCCAGGAAAATGGGAGGGAACCCAGTCGAGGATCACGCCGATGCCTGCTTGGTGTAATTTTTCGATGACTTTCATGAATCCTTGGGGATCTCCAAAGCGGGAGGAAGGCGCGAAATAGCCGGTGATTTGATAGCCCCAGGAAGGTGCGAAGGGATGTTCCATGACCGGCATGAATTCCACGTGGGTGAATTGCATGTCTTGGACATAGGAGACTAGTTTGTCGGCCAGGTCTTCGTAGCTCAGGTATTGATTCTCTAAGGTTTTTTGCCAGGAACCCAAATGCACTTCATAAATAGACATGGGAGTGTCCATGGCATTTTTGGAGGCGCGTTCGTTCATCCAGGTTTGGTCCTTCCATTCGTTGAAGGTAGTCCAAACGATCGAAGCCGTTTTGGGTGGGGTTTCACAAAATAATCCGAAAGGGTCTAATTTTTCCAAATAGGCGCCTTCTTGCGTTTGAATGCCATATTTATAAGTTTCACCGTTTCGGATGCCGGGGATGAAGCCTTCCCAGATACCGGAGTAATCCCAGCGTTTGAAAAGCGGATGGGAATATTTATCCCAAAAATTAAAATTACCAATCACATGAACTGCCTCGGCATTCGGTGCCCACACGGCAAAAAAGGTTCCAATTTCCCCTTCGCGTTCTAGTTCGAAGGCGCCGAGTTTATCATAAAGTCGTGTGTGTTTGCCACTTAAGAACAGAGATATATCAAAATCGCTTAGGCGTGAATGCGGGTATACGGTGGGCATAATGGCTTCTATTTCAATGTTTAGGCTAAAATAAGGAATTTAATTTAGAAAATTTATCTATTTATTTTGAATCGGTAGTTTGAATTTTTAGGGAAAACCTCTACCTTTGTGCCACCAAAATAAGATTTGGTCCGTTCGTCTAGGGGTTAGGACACGTCCCTTTCACGGATGAAACACGGGTTCGATTCCCGTACGGACTACTCAGGTAGGCAATTTAATCCTCAAATCATTCAGATTTGGGGATTTTTTGTTTTTGGGGTTTAGACTTCGGTAAAGAATTTTGGGGCCCGATGGAGTAATTCCTTCCATAAAATCGCATTAATCATTTTTTTTGGGGTAATGCACTCAACATAATTTTAATGAAGCCATCCATGGATTTGTCTTCGATCCAACGAACCACTGCCACTAATTCATTTTCCGCATCCACATAAATCGCATTCGTTCCATTCCCAATATGCGCATAGGCGCTTGCAGATGCAGATGGATATAATTTACGATCCGTATTTAAAAAATAGTTCATGAAACCATAGCCCATATTCGCTGGGGTGGGGGTAGTAGCATTTCGAATCCAATCTTCGGAAATAATTTGTTTGCCGTTCCAGTTTCCTTTTCGCTGGGTTAATAAGCCAAATCTCCCCATGTCATAGGCATTAATGAACATTCCACCCCCAAAATGCCCCCCTCCGCTGACGGATTGAATCATTTTTCCATCCAGGACAATCCAGGCATTTTTGTAACCAGTCCATGCCCAGGTATTCGAGGCACCAATCGGATTCAGGATATTTTCCCGCAGCACTTCGGGCAATGGTTTCCGCCAAACAACGGTCGCCGCCAAAGCCAGTGCATTCACACGCGTATCATTATATTTATAAACGCTTCCCGGTTCAAATCGCTTTCGGGTCGTCCATTCCTCGGATTTATCCGAAGGACGATCTGCCCAATCCGGCTTCCCCCATAAGACACCTTCCCAGTCACTGGTTTGGCGTAATAAATGGTCCCAGGTTATTTTTCGGTTATGTTCGGTTTCAAAGGGATAGATGAAGGAGGTTTTAGCGATTGGATTCTGATTGGCTGAAATACTTTCCGAATTAGCGATTTCAATAGGCGGTAAATAGGTGTAAACCTTGTCGTTTAACGAGCGAATTAAGCCTTTGTCATGGGCAAGACCTACCACAGAGGAGACCATGCTTTTGGTTACACTGTGGGTCATCTCGACGGAGGATGGATTCCCCCATTCGGCGATAATATATCCCTTGTAAATGATGAGGCCAGCTGCGGGTCCTCGATCAGCCATCGGGCCTATCGGATCAGAGAAGGGTTCCTTTCCATATTGTATGGATTGAGAAAGCCAAAGGTTTTTGGGTAGGTTAGACTCGTGTTTGATAGCAAATGAAATCGCCTCTTTTATTTTTGTTGAATCTATTTGAAATAAGCTGGGCGAACGATGTTCCCATTGGTTAGCCAATGGATAATAGGGCGACTTTTGTGCAATCGTGGGAAAACTGATCAGAAGTATTAAAATGGATATAATTCTTTTCATGGGAAAAAGGTGGGAAATGGAGTTAATGAATAAATTGGGTTGTAAAGGTTTTTTTTAAAAATTATGACAAATAATTATCAGTTTGAATTGAAATTTTTTTTCGTCTTTCTCGTTTAGCTTTGGCAATCGATCGATTGCCAAAGCTATAAGGAAAAATACATTTTAATTCCACTGAATCGCGTAATACATACATGGCTTATCACCTACATTCGTGATGTTATGAAGGACTTTGGAGCCTAAACGAATGACGTCTCCCGCCTTGGCACGTTCACGTAAATCCCCAATTCGTTCTTCAGCCAGACCCTCGATCATTAAAATGATTTCTTCGTTGATATGCGTATGCGGGTCATGACTTTGTTGGCCTACATTCAACGTTGTCACGTGAATATCAAAGCGATTTAACATCGCGGTGGGTCGGTCAAAAAACTGTCGGCCACCCCCTTTTGCCGTCGCCTTAAATACCGCACTTTCCCAGGGTACTAAGAAGGTTCCACCGGCCAATGCACCTCTTTCCGAATTTATTGGCGCTTTTGACAAATAACGCATCTCGTACATTTCTACTAGTCCGTTGCTCGTATTTTTAAAGATGATTCGCTCAGCGGGCAATACGGTCAACATACTCCCCTCACTCAAATCCCATTCCTTACCCGCCATTTTAATACGCAAAGCCCCTTTTTTTAGTACATAAAAATGCTCACGATCCGCCGCGACCAACAAAGTAATTTTTTTATGCCGCTGGATGCGCAATAAACTCATTTCCTGAATTTTCAGAACATCTCCCTCTCCCTTGAAAATAGCCGATTTTGAACCGTAACGTGTTTTGCTGATGTTCAAAGAAACCTGAAATACCTGCGAAGGCAAGGGGGCTAGTTGAGCAAAAAGGGAAATGGTGAACAACAGAAAAATTATAACAACATATTTCATTCCTATCGACTTTATTTTGTTTTCATCGGCCTATCGTATTTTTCAACGGGGATCCATCTAGATTCCATCACCCAATCAAACACATAAACTCTCCTAATATTAATCAAAAATCGACGAAGGTCAACCTTCTGAACCTTCTGGATGGCCCCAACTAAAATACGTCTTTGGATAAGTCAATTGATTTCCAAGTTAAAAAGCCCCTTTTTTTCGAAAGGAGCACATAAAATTAAATAATATCATTTTTTTGTTTTGTAAACTTAACACTGTTAATTAAGTTTACATTGTAATTTTGAATATATGGGAAT
Source organism: Cytophagaceae bacterium (assembly GCA_947450365.1). Lineage (GTDB taxonomy): Bacteria > Bacteroidota > Bacteroidia > Cytophagales > Spirosomataceae > Aquirufa. The sequence continues at coordinate 8,230 of CANFVE010000034.1, read as the reverse complement.
CGTAGCCAGAAAAGAACAGCAGAAAAAGGAAATCCGCCAACTCATCCTTGACAATTCCATGCAATTATTTGTCGAAGAGGGGTTTAGTCACGTGAGCATGCGTAAAATCGCAGAACGGATCCAATACAGCCCTACCACGCTCTATTTATATTTCAAGGATAAGAATGAAATCCTTTTCCATTGCTGCGAATCGGGATTTGAAAAGATGCTCGTCGCGAATATTAGTTTGTCTTTGATCAATCATCCCATCGACCGGCTGCACCAAATGGGGAAAAATTACCTCCAATTTGGCCTTGAAAACCCTGAATTCTATGATTTAATGTTTATCCAGGACGCTCCCATGAACCGCTTAAACGAAATGGGAGAGGGCTGGTCCAGCGGTGATCAAGCCTTAGAGGCCTTGAAAATGATCATTCAAGACGGGATGGACCAAGGATTAATCGTACCCGCGAAAGTTGAAACCGTAGCGATGGCTGTTTGGAGCATGGTGCATGGATTGGTTTCATTGGCCATCCGGAAACGCCTTGATAAATTAGTATGTCCCGCCGACATGGAACAAACGATGCACGATTCCCTCGATTGGTTATTGCAAACCCTCAAAAAAGCCTAAGATGAAATACCTCTTACTACTCTTTTTCTCGTTACCCGTGTTAGGACAAAAATCCGTTTTGGATACCTACATCGCCACGGCTTTTCAGCAAAATATCACGGTCCAACAAAAATCCATCCAAGTGGAAAAGGCCATGATTGCCCTAAAAACTGCACAAAGTTTATATCAACCCAACCTTTCCTTTCAAGGGGCCTACCAAAGCGGCGAAGGTGGTCGTAGCATCGCTTTTCCAGTCGGCGACCTATTAAACCCGGTCTATTCGACCCTAAATGCCTTAACCCGTACAACCCAATTTCCGCAGATTTCAAACGTAGAAACGAATTTCTTCCCCCGAAATTTCTATGACATGAAGGTCCAATCCACCATGCCGATCTACAATAAAGATCTGAGCTACAATAAACAATTACAAAGCCAACAAATTGAATTGCAACAAGTCGACCTTTCCCTCTACAAACGTGAACTCGTCAAACAAATCAAAACGGCTTATTTTCAATATTTACTAAGCCTCGGACTCCAAAAAGTCTATCAAAATAGCCTTCATGTAGCCCAAGAAGGGAAAAAGATGAACCAAAAATTGGTAGATAACGGCAAAGCCTTGCCCGCCTACATCTTGCGTGCCGACAGTGAAATTGCCCAAATCCAAGCCCAGCAAGCCGATGCTGCGAAACAAAGTGATGCCGCCCGCATGTATTTTAATTTTCTGTTGAATGCACCTTTAACCCAAGACATTCAGATTGATTTCGAGGTCGATAAGGCCATTCAAGAGGTCATTCGAACGAATGTAAGGGAAGGAAATCGGGAGGAATTAAACCTCTTGGCCAAATCCATTTCGATGCAAGAAACTGTTCTCAAAATGAATGAATCCTTTTATCTGCCAAAATTAAACGGTTTTGTGAACCTGGGGTCCCAATCGTCCAATTGGGCTTTGAATTCCAAAAGTGCCTATTACGTGCTGGGTTTACAATTGGACATACCCATTTATGCCGGAAATCGGAATAATTTGAAGATAAAACAAACCCAATTAGACCTTGCGACCGCCAAAAATACCTTAGATTTAACGGCCAAACAATTGAATTTAGCTACCGAAACCGCTCAGAAAGGACTTAAATCTTCACTGGTTGGGTTTCAAGCTTCCACAAAATCACTGGAAGCGGCGGGGGCGTACCAACGGCTTATCGAAAAAGGTTTCCACGAAGGCGTCAATTCCTACCTTGAAACTGTAGATGCACGCAATCAATGGATGAATGCCCAAATTAATTATCAATTGAATCAATTTAAAGTTCTCATCGCCGCCGCCGCTTACGAGCGCGAAGCCGCCTTATATCCGCTCTAATGAAAAAAATCAGCCTCATTTTTTCTGTCTGTTTCGTCGTATTTGCCTGTTCCCCTACAAAAAAGGAGGAAAGCATTCAGCAAAACAAGCCTATTCCCGTGACGGTGATGGCTTTGCAACAAGAATCTATTTCCAGCCCTATTCAAGCCTCTGGCGTGTTTACCACCGAGGACGAGACCTATTTGGGATTTAAGGTCGGAGGGGTGGTCCAGCATGTGTTTGTCAAAGAAGGCGATGCCGTGAAAGCAGGACAATTACTCGCCAGTTTGAATTTGACCGAAATTAAGGCGCAGGTCCAACAAGCACAGATTCTTTTAAATAAAGCCCAACGCGATTTTAATCGGGCAAAAAACCTATATCGAGATAGCGTAGCGACGCTAGAACAATTTCAAAATGCCAAAACGGGCCTTGAAATCGCCCAGCAAGCGTATAATGCCGGTGCTTTTAATCAGAGTTTTTCTGAAATTCGGGCCAGTCAATCTGGTTTTATCTTGAAAAAATTGGCAAATGATGGCCAAATCGTGGGTCCTGGTACCCCAATTTTACTTTTAAATGGGGCCAATAAAGGAAATTGGGTTCTGAAGATTGGACTTAGTGACCGGGATTGGGCCGCTACGACTGTGGGAGATCCTGCCGAAATTAGACTGGATGTATCTCCCAATGAATCCTTTAAAGCCTCTGTTTTAGCTAAATCAGAAGGCGTAGATCCGGTGACAGGAACCTTATGGGTAACGTTACGCCTACAAAACGCTCCACAAGCCAAATTAGCGGCTGGACTTTTTGGAAAGGCCATCGTAACGCCAAGGAAAAAAATAAACTCTTGGGTCATTCCTTATGATGCCATTTTAGATGGTAATGCCACTGAAGGCTATGTTTTTGTTACCCAGGACGGTAAAAAAGTAGAGAAAATAAAGATACACATCGCACGCATTGAACACGGAAAAGTATTTGTTTCCGGAGGCTTGGAACAAGCTAAAAGCCTGATTATAACAGGAAATGCTTATTTAGACGCAGGTTCATCCATTCAAATCATCCGCTAATATGAAAATAGCTAACTATGCGGTAAAGAATTACCAATTCACGCTGACCATGTTTTTACTCGTGGTCGTGGTCGGAATTGTGACCATCCTGACGATGCCTCGGGCAGAAGATCCGGACATGAATGCACCTCAATTTCCCATTATTGCCGTATATCCCGGAACAAGTCCTGAGGACATGGAGGAATTAGTCGTGAAACCGGTCGAAAAAAGACTATATGAATTAGAAAATGTTCGTAAGATTAATTCGACGGTAAGTGATGGACTTGCGGTTTTCGCGGTGTATTACAAATATGATGTGTCGGTCGATGAAAAATTCTCGGAAATCGTCCGAGAATTAAATAGCATTCGGGGTGATTTACCCAAGGAAGTCATTCGTTTAGAGGCGCAAAAGGCCGTTCCATCAGGCACGAATGTGCTCCAAATGGCTTTGATTTCAAATAATGCATCTAAAGATCAACTAAAATCGACCGCCGAACGCTTGCAAGAAGAATTGGAAAAAGTGACTTCCTTGAAAAAAGTTATTATTTCCGGCCTGCCGGAATCTCAGGTGAAAATCGATTTAAACATCGAAAAAATGGCTCAAATGCAGGTTTCTCCGGAACGTGTCTTACAGGCCTTGCAAAGTGAAATGGCGAATATTCCGGGGGGGAGTATTATCGAAAATTCGAAATCATACAACATCCTTACCTCAGGAAATTTTCAAAACATCGAAGAAATTAAACAGACCATCGTATTTAGTTTTCAAGGCAAAAATGTGTTTCTGAAAGATGTGGCTACTGTGTATTTTGATTATGCGCCATCCACGCACATCACTCGCTTAAATCAAAATCGCTGTATTTTCGTTTCAGCCGCGTTAAAGTCGGGGGAGAATATCGCGAAATCGCAGGAGGTGTACCAACCGGTCATTGATAAATTCAAAAAATCTCTTCCTAAAAACATGGATTTGGTGGTCAATTTTGATCAGGCCGACAATGTGAATATCCGGTTGAGTGGCTTGATGAAGGATTTTTTAATTGCCATTTTACTGGTCGTGTTAACCCTTCTGCCGCTAGGTTTACGCGCCGCTTCGGTGGTGATGATTTCGATACCGCTTTCGTTGGCGTTGGGCATCATTCTGTTGAACTTGATGGGCTATAGTTTGAACCAATTAAGCATTGTAGGCTTAGTCGTGGCACTCGGTCTTTTAGTGGATGATAGTATTGTCGTGGTGGAGAATATCGAACGCTGGATGCGCGAGGGGCATTCTCGCTTGGATGCAACCTTAAAGGCGACGAATCAAATCGGAATGGCAGTTTTAGGCTGTACGGTCACGCTGATAATTGCTTTTTTACCGCTGATTTTTTTACCAGAGGCGTCTGGTGATTTTATTCGTAGTTTACCCTTGGCGGTGATTTTTTGTATTTTGGCATCGCTCGTAGTTTCGTTGACCGTGGTGCCGTTTCTTTCCAGTCGGATGTTGAAAAACCACACGGGTCATCCAGAGGGTAATTTCTTTTTAAGGGGCTTAAAAAAAATCATTTCGGGTACCTATAGTCGCTTATTGGATTGGGGGATTAAACGACCTAAAACGACGCTCTTAATTGCCTTGGGGATCTTTTTGGCTTCGCTCCAATTGTTTCCCATCGTCGGATTTAGTCTTTTTCCCGCTTCGGAAAAGCCACAATTTATGGTGAATATTTACAGCCCCTTGCAATCGAATTTGGACTATACGGATTCGATTTCCAAAATCATTGAGGCGGATTTTCGTCAAATTCCGGAGGTGAAATATGTATCTGCGAATGTGGGCAAGGGGAATCCTCGGATTTATTACAATGCCATTCCCTTAAATGACCGGACGGATTATGCGAATTTATTTGTTCAATTGCAGGAAGATATCAGCCCAGACGAAAAGATTAATTTGATCGAAAAATTGCGTAATCGCTATGAAAATTACCCTTCCGCTACCATTGAAATCAAGAATTTCGAGCAAGGGCCACCGGTCATAGCGCCTGTGGAAGTACGAATTTTTGGTGATAACATGGATACATTGCGGCAGTTGGCGGCTCGGGTGGAGGAAACCCTAAAAGAAACCAAGGGTACGATTTATGTAAAAAACCCACTGAAGAATTTGAAATCTGACATAAAGTTCGAAATCAATAAAGAAAAGGCGAGTATGTTAGGTATCCCAACGGTCAGTATCGACCGCATGATCCGTCTGGTCGTCGCTGGATTTGACCTGGGGAAATTGACGGATAAACAAGGAAATGAACATTCGATTGTCATCTCAAAACCCCACGCGAAACATCCTAGTTTAGAGGTTTTTGATAATTTATATGTCAATAATGTCCAGGGAACAGCGATTCCATTGAGGCAAGTGGCGGATATTCGCCTGCAAACTTCCCCCATTAGCATCAGTCATTTGAATAAAAACCGATTGGTTTCGGTCAGTGCCTTTGTCGAAAAGGGCTTTTTAAATAATGAAGTGATTGCTGAAACGGAGAAGAATTTGGAGAAAATTAAATTGCCAGCCGGTTATCATGTTGAAATGGGTGGGGAGGTTGAAAGTAAGAATGAGAGTTTTGGGGGATTTGGCACGATTATTTTGGTCACGATTTTCTTTTTCATCGCGGTATTGATTTTGGAGTTTGGAACCTTTAAAAGTACGTTGATCGTGCTTTCGGTGATTCCATTGGGGATTGTAGGGGCTTTGTTAGCCTTATGGATAACGGGAACGCCTTTATCTTTTGTGGCAACGGTGGGATTGATTGCCTTGGCGGGCATTGAGGTGAAGAACACGATTTTGTTGGTCGATTTTACAAATCAGCTGCGCGCCGAGGGAATGCCATTAGAAGAGGCAATCCGTGAGGCGGGCGAGGTGCGCTTTTTGCCGATTATCTTGACAACCTTTACGGCCATTGGAGGGTTAATTCCGATCGCCATATCGATTAATCCGCTGATTTCTCCTTTGGCTATCGTGATGATAGGAGGTTTAATTAGTTCGACTTTATTGTCTCGTATCGTAACCCCAGTTGTGTATAAATTAATCCCGCCAAAAGTTAGTTAGATTCATTACAAGAGCCATTTTTAATTTGGTCATTAAAATAATACGATTGGTCGCAATATTCGATGAGCTAATTTTTTTTTAAGATTTTTGATTCGGTTTCATTATGAAATTCACATAATGATCGGGTATCCATTGGATATTGTTTAATTCTTTCCGCCTAATTTTAATGATGATGAAAAAAGTTAGCTCAGTTTTCCTTTTTATTTTATGTTTCGTGTTTTCTCAGGTGAAAGCCCAACAAAACCGAATACTCCAAGGTCATATTATGGACCAAAAATATCCTCTTGAATTTGTAAATATTCTTGTTTATAGCCCTTCGGATTCAATTAAAATTTTGAAATATGCCACTACAGATAGCCTTGGTTTTTTTAAAATTAGTGGATTAAGCGAAGGGCATTATGTCCTAAAAACTCAATTGTTGGGATATTTATCATCCAAAACTCCCGTTCATCAATTGGCTTCGCAACAAGTCAATGTCGCCGATATTTACCTTCAGACAGATAGTAAAATGCTAGCTTCCGTTGAGGTAATTTCTCAAAAGGATTTAGTCCAAAAAACTACACAAGGTTTTATTGTGAAAGCCAAGGATAATTTAACGCAGGCGGGTGGTTCGGCAACCGATTTATTAAAAAGTATTCCCACAGTGGTTGTGGATCCAGATGGAGGAATCACAGTTCGTGGAAAGGGGCCCTTAATTTTAATAAATGGTCGGACATCTGGGATTTCTTCCACGGATTTAATTCCGGCAAGTAGTGTAGAAAGCGTTGAAATTATTAATAATCCCTCTGCTCAATATGATGCAGATTCTGAAGGAGGAATCATTAATATCACATTAAAAAAAGTAACCAAGAGTGGAACCAATGTAACGGCTACCATAGGGGGTGGATTTGGAGCCAAAGGCCGAGGGAGCACTGCCATTAGCCTAAATCGCGCAGTGGGTAAATGGAATATTGGCATGAGTTATGACGCTCGATATTCCGCAAGGACTCGTCAAGCCACAACCACACGGACAAGTTTTGATCAGCCTACGAATTATTTATTAAAACAAAATCGGTTTGATAATCGGGTAGAAGGTACTCAGAATGTAAAGTTTAATTTCGATTATGCAGCCTCTTCTCAGGATGTGTTTAATTTGGAATTTATTGGGAATTTAGAATCACAAAATAATGATGAAGTCTTGGGTTCTCGATTCAGTACCAATTCTGGAATTTTTAATTCAGCAAATACCCGAGAATCCATTGAAATCGAAAATGCTTTTACAGGTGAGCTAGCGGCTACCTATAAACATCTCTTTGCGAACAAAAAAGAGCGTCTTGTTCTAAATGGCAGTACCTCCTTGGGGCATGTAAATCAAGATACCGACATTCAGACAATCGCAAAAACGGATGGGGGAAATACGGTTGGTAATGCGTATTTACAACGGACCTATAGTTATGCCAAACCTCAAATAAGCAATTTGAAGCTGGATTATACGAAACCCATGTCGGAAAATTCGATTTTGGAAACAGGATATAAAGGGATATTTCGAGCAAATTCCATCAATTTCCAAAATCAAACAAATATCAATGGTACTTATTTTAAAAATTCAAGTTTAAGTAATGTGTTTGATTTTAATGAGCAAATTCATGCGGTCTATGTCCAATTAAAATCGAAGCCTTCAAATTCTTTTTCCTATGATGTAGGTTTGCGTGCGGAGAATGTAAATAATGTGGGTAGATCCACGTCAAATTCGTCGATCTCCTTTCAGCGGAATTATTTCAACATATTTCCTACGGCCAATTTGGCCTATTTTTTAAACAAATCTGATTTTGTAAAATTCAGTTATAGTCGACGAATTAATCGGCCAGGCCTAGGTCAGTTAAATCCGATGATCGACATCACCGATTCGTTAAATCAACATGGCGGAAATCCCTATTTGAAACCCGAATTGGTGAATGCCTTTGAGGTCGGATATTCCAAGGATGGGGAGGGATGGAGCCTTTCCAGCAATGCCTTTTATCGCTTATCCAATAATATTATAAGGCCATTCATTGATTTAAAATCAAACGGGGTGGCTTTGACAACGCCTCAAAATTTTGGAAATGCGAGCACCTGTGGGATTGAAGCACGTGTAGATTGGTTCCCAACTAAATTTTGGGCCATGAATACTAGTGTTTCGATATTTGATCAAAAAATCGATGGTACGTATGTCAGTTCGGATGTGG
>CANFVE010000033.1 GCA_947450365.1 Cytophagaceae bacterium | reverse complement strand
GCGAACTTGACCGAGTTATTAATATATGATCTCCTGGGTAATGTAGTGTACCAGAAGATGTACCCAGCACTTACCAAAGAAATCCTCCTAACGGATTTCAAAGATTTCAGAGCTGGTAAATACATCATTAAAATGCTACAAAATGGGAAACCTAGTACCCTCTCAGTGATCAAGTCAAGCCTCTAAAAGTAAGTATGAGTATGTTGTAAAGATAATTTTTAGAACTAGGATTGCGTTAAAGCTAGGCACTTTTAGAGCCTAGCTTTATTTTTTTCCTCCGCGAAGGTATTGATAAAATTTAGAAAAATTTGTACCTTATAACATATTTAAAGAGAATGCCAACGAACCAATTGCCCACTTCCTTTCAATTTGAAGCCATTTTTCACGAAGCGGCCATCGGGATTTTGGTCACAAACGCACGCTTTGAAATACTTATTTCCAATGAATTTTTAGACCAATTATTCGGATACGAAGGCGGTGAATTAATCGGCCAAAATATTTCCGTTTTAATCCCTAATCACCTGAAAACGAGGCATGAAGGGCATTTGGAAAAAGTCCAACACTCCCCTATTTCCCGCCCCATGGGCGTAGGCCTCGACCTCAAAGCAAAACGCAAAGACGAGTCCCTCTTCCCCATCGAAATTAGCCTCTCGCATTTCCGTGAAAACGAACAGTTGTATTACATCGCCTTTGTCAGCGATGTGACCCTGAAAAGAAAGGTGGAAATGGAGTTAATTCTAAAAAATCAGGAAATTAACCAGTTGAACGAGTCCCTAGAAGAAGAAGTACTCATCCGCACCCAAGCCCTGCAAAACACCCTCGCAAAACTCGAAGAAAATACCAAAGTCCTCGAAGGAGCCCTCCAAAAAGAAAAAGAACTCGGTGACCTAAAAACGCGCTTCGTCTCCATGGCATCCCATGAATTCAGAACGCCTTTGACGTCCATTCTCAGTTCAGCCTCGCTGACCGAAAAATACCCTAAGGAAGAAGAACAAGCGAAACGCTTGCAACATATCAACCGCATCAAAAATTCCGTCAATAACATGACCGAAATCCTGGAAGAATTTTTGTCCGTAGGCAAATTAGCCGAAGGTCGTGTCGAAACACACATCTCCGAAATCGTCCTCGCTCCTTTCTTCCAAGATCTCATCGCCGAATTAAGCGGCCACCAAAAAGACACCCAAAAAATCGTACTTCACCTCGATAAAACGGAAACTTTTATCACAGACGCGTCGATTTTACGCAAAGTCTTGATTAATGGCTTATCGAATGCCTTGAAATTCTCCCAACGGGATGTACATCTCTATGTTCATCATAAGAAACATGAACTTCTCATCGACATTGTCGATTCGGGCATTGGCATTAGCGAAGACGACCAAAAACATTTGTTCGAACGCTTTTTTCGCGGAGGCAATGCCGGTGTTATTCAAGGAACCGGCTTGGGATTGCATTTAATTGATCGTTACGTTCGCTTGATCCAAGGTAAAGTTGACATTTATAGCCAATTAGGCCAAGGCACCACCCTCTCCATGACCATTCCTGCAGCCATATGACCAAAATACTTATCATCGAAGACAGCCAAGACATTCGCGAAAATACAGCTGAATTGTTAGTATTATCCGGATATTCCGTAGACACCGCCGCTGATGGCATCGAGGGCGTCCGACAAGCAAAGGCGGAACTCCCCGATCTCGTCATTTGTGACATCATGATGCCTCATTTGGATGGTTTTGGGGTATTGCAAGTCTTTTCCAATCATCCAGAATTAAGCCAAGTCCCCTTCATTTTTCTCACCGCGAAAACGGATCGAGCCGATATGCGCAAAGGCATGGAAATGGGTGCTGATGATTACTTAACCAAACCGTTCCAAGAAGTAGAACTCCTTCGTGCCATCGAATCTCGTTTGAAAAAACAAAAAACGAATATTCCCGTGTCGGAACATGAGTCGGATGTGGTATTGGCCCAAAAGGCTTTGGATTTTCTTGATTTTGAGCATATCCAGCTGGAAAAAAGAACGCTTAATTTGGTCAAAAAACAAGTGATTTATTCCGAAGGTGATACGCCTGGTCGGTTGTATTTTTTAGCTAAAGGGAAGTTGAAAACCTATCATACGAATCGGGATGGTAAATATTTCATTACTTCTTTTGTCCAAAAGGGTGAATTTTTTGGCTTCGTCGATATCCTCGAAAACCAAGCCTATCGCGAATCCGCGGAGGCTCTCGAAGATTCCGTTGTACTGAGTATTTCATCCAAAGAATTTACCCAGGCGATCAAGGAAAACATTCACCTGGAAATTTTCTTTCGGAAGGCATTGACAGGATATTTGTTGAAAAATGAATCCATTTTATTCTCCATGGCCTATCAATCGCTCCGCATCCGCGTGGCCGGAGCTTTGGTCGAACTCGCCCACACCTACGGAAATGGTTCGGATGCCTCAGTAACTCTTAAATTATCGAGGGAAGATTTAGCCTCTCGAGTAGGAACCGCCACTGAATCCGTGATTCGTACCTTGAGCGAATTTAAAAAAGAAGGTTTAGTCGAGGTAAAAGGCTCCGAAATTAAGATCATTCAGCCTTCTAAATTAGCGAATCTCAAGTATTAAGGCCTAAATTCCGAAAAGGGATGGCATATGATGGGGCTTATTTTGGCGTTTCGCAGATAAGCCGACTGGCTCATGCCTATGCCCCAAGCTCCCCGAAATAGCAACAAACCCGCGACCACCCAGCCGATGTATGTTAATTTTCCAAAGCCTAATTTTTGATTTCCCCATAAATATACCTGAAGCGCGGGCAGTGTGGCGAGACCAAAAGCCCCCATCGCCAAAGCCCCTGCATACGGATTCGGTTGAATCATTGCCACCCCTAATCCGGCGATGACAAGCCCACAGGGCAATAAACCATTGCTCATCCCTAAAAAGAAATAACCAAAAGTCCCCAAATGCTTAGCCACTTTTTGAAAATAAGGACTCATATGTCGATGTAAAAATGACAAGGGTTTATCCCCGATTTTTTGGGTGAGGACTAATAAAATCAAGAGACCGGCCAACAAATAATAGACATGCCACCAGGCCGGAAATAACCAAATCGACCCAACACCCGCCACCGCAAAACCCAGCACCATGTACATGAAAATACGGCCGATGGGATACCAAATCATTCGGAATGATGCATGGCCTTTTTGTTGGATTTGAGCCAATAAAGGCCCGCACATGGCCAGACAATGCCAACTTCCCGCCAATCCAATCAAAAATCCATAATACCAGGTTTGCATCAGGGAACGGTTATTCGTTGCTCATTTCGATAATTTTTACCCCCCTGTTTCCAGCGCAGAGAAACCAACCAGGGTCCTTTCACTAAAAATGGGGTTTGGACAATCCATGGATTGACTTTCGGCGAAATGACATTGATTTGTTGGTCTAAATTCGAGTCCGACGGCCGATAAAATACCAAGGATAATTTCTCCGTACCTACCGGATAATCCACCTTGATCGCCTGATAATCCGAACTCACCTCGAAAATCGCCTGCTTTCCTAAGGCAGCCGTTTGTTTGCGCTCATCGATTTTCTCTTGGAATTTTTGCCCATCTTCATAATATGCCTTGCCCACAAGCTCAATCTTCTCCCCGGTCATATGGATATAAAAATAGGCCATAAATGCGCCAAAAAGCACAAATGTTACGATAATGCCATGGCCCCAGGTGAAGCCTTTTTTTGTTTTATTCTGCATCAGGTTGTATAAAACTGGTTTTTATAATCTCTTCCTTTCCTTGCCGTTCGCGTACATGTACGGGTAATTTCTCTCCATTTTTTCTAATTCCTAAGGGAGCCTGAATAAAAAATTCGCCCTTGGCCATTTTTCCCTGTTCGATGCCTTGTATCGGATTTCCTACCCATATTAGGATCAACGGTTTTTCGACGCTTATCTCAAATTGTTCCGCTTCCATCGACTTATTTAAAATTTCGATTTGGTATAAATTACGCACGATTTTTGTTTTTTCATCAAATTGATAAGTGATTCCCGGGGTTCGCAAGAGCGTAGTTTCAAAGGGTTTTCGCGTAATTAATAAATAGGCCAAAAAGCCCACAATCAAGACCAATATGGCACTATAGGCGCCAATTCGGAGATTGAATTTCAATTTTGTTCCGGAATTTACCCCATTCAAACTATCATAGCGAATCAGGTTTTTAGGTTTATGGATTTTGTCCATCACCGCATCACAGGCATCGATGCAGGCGGTGCACCCAATGCATTCCAATTGGTTTGATCCATTCCGTATGTCGATTCCCGTGGGGCAAACGCGCACACACCAATGGCAATCAATGCAATCACCTTGTGTTTCGGTGGCATGGATTTTTCCTCTAGGCTCACCTCGTTTATGGTCATATTGAACTAAAATGGAGTTGTTATCCAATAGCACGCCCTGCAATCGGCCATAAGGACAAACGACCATGCAAACCATTTCCCGAAAGCGGGCAAATACGAAATAAAAGACAGCGGTAAAGATCCAAATCGCGGAAAATCCGGCGATATGAAGCCCAACGGGCTCTTGGATGAGTTTCAACCAAGCCGACTTCCCAAGCAAATACATCAAAAAAGTATTGGAAATCGCAAAGGCTAAAACCAAAAATAACAAATGCTTGGTCCCTTTTTTGAGGATTTTTTCTTGGGTCCATGGACTTTCATCCAAACGTCTTTGGGCCTTATCATCCCCCTCAATCCAATATTCGATTTTTCGAAACAGCATCTCCATGAAAATCGTTTGTGGACAGGCCCATCCACACCATATCCGCCCAAACAACACGGTAAATAAACTAATGAAAATCAAAAATGCCACCAATCCCAAAGCCACTAAATGGAAATCTTGGGGAAAAAAAGGAACGCCCCAAAAGATGAATTTACGTTCCAGCACATTAAACAGGAAAATGGGCTGGCCCTTCACTTCGACCCATGGAAGACCAAATAAGGCAATCAATAAGAAATACGAAAAATAGGAACGCAAGCGGTAAAATTGGCCTATAATGCGGCCTGGGTAAATCCAAAGACGTTTTCCATCCTTCGATTGATTATATAGATGATTCCGAAAATCATCGTTTTCTAAATTGATTTGAGACATAAAAAAGAAGGTCCGCGAACGGACCTTTTTGAATTAAAAGGGAGCCTTTTCTCGGCAAGTTGTAATGCCAAAAGGTTTATATAACAAACAAATTCGGGTGATTCCCGTGAAACCAATGACCAAGGAAACAATATAGACAGGTAAAGCAAGGTTCGCAGGAAAAACACCTGCATAGGCTAAAATTGACAAACTAATTGCGACAGCAAATCGAAAGATGCGGTCCATTTTTCCAATGTTCTTTTTCATGGTATATACGTTTTAAGGGTTTAAGGTTCTTGTTTAAGGTACTTCCACGCCCTGCGGCTCCTTTGCCATCGGTGGGTTTGTCCCTTGCAAAGTTAAAATATACGAAGCAACTTTCTGAATTTGCAAAGGATTTAACGTTTTATTCCATGCAATCATCCCCTTTTCAGGCACCCCATGCGTAATAGTTTTGAATAAATCCTTAATTCCACCCCCATGAATCCAGAATTTATCGGTCAAATTCGGCCCCACGCCTCCTTGTCCCTTGTCGCCATGACAAGCTACGCAATTTGTCAGATAGATTTGTGAACCTTCTGTTAAATCCTTGGCACTCGTAGCTGCGGCGACATTGTTTTCATTCACGGAATTGGCAAATTTCTTCATGAATGCCTCTTTTGCTTTCTCTGCCGTGGCCATATCCGTTTTGTACTCCGTGGCCTGAATATTTCCATCTTGGTAGACATGGTAATAAAATCCATAGATTGCTGCAAACAGAATGGTTGTGTAAAATAAATACATAAACCAAGGGGGCGTCGGATTATCCAATTCTTCAATGCCATCATACCTATGGCTCATCATGATGTCTCTTTCTTTTTCCAATGGCTTTAATCCGGTGAATCTGGACCACCAGGAGCTATTTTCCACAGGGGCATTGGGGTCTTTGCTTAATTGTTGTAATATCGTTCGTAGCTGGAGTGTCACAATTAAAATGACAACGCCAATCATGACGATCGAACTTACCAACCAAATTTCTAAAATATACTCGCTCATACGTTTACATCTAAGGTGTCAGAATCGATTTTATTCAAAAGGTAAATGGCTCATCTTCGTCAAATGCCCTCGGTCCATCCAATATAAATAAAGACCTACTAACACAAAGAATACCATGAAAATGCACAGGGAGGTGATCATATAGAAATCGGCTCCTGGAATGATGGAAATGAATTGTTTAAACATGGGCTTATTTTTTAGAGATGTCTGTTCCTAAGCGTTGTAAATAGGCTATCAACGCAATAATTTCCTTATCAGCGCCTATTTTTATTTTTTCAGTGGCTAATTGCGCCTGAATGCCTTTGGCTTGTGCCTCCAAATCCTGTACTGCATGTTGGACCTTAATATCCGAATACGGAACGCCCAACTGTTTCATGGCGGCCAATTTACCTTTCGTTTGTGAGGTATTCAGATTTTGTTCATATAACCATCCGTAGGCGGGCATGATGGAACCTGGCGACATGGCTGAGGGTTCCCGCATGTGTTGATAATGCCAAGAATTCGGGTATTTACCTCCCTCTCGATGCAAATCAGGTCCGGTCCGTTTGGATCCCCACAGAAATGGATGATCGTATACAAATTCTCCAGATTTCGAAAATTCACCATAACGCTCGGTTTCAGAACGGAACGGACGAACCAATTGCGAGTGACATCCCACACATCCCTCACGGATGTAAATATCACGTCCTTCTAATTCCAAGGCCGTATAAGGTTGAACCGCGGCGATCGTCGGAACATTCGATTTAACCATGAACGTGGGCACTAATTCTACTAAGGATCCTACCAAAATCATCACCAACGAAGCCACTAATAATTGGATCGGGCGTTTTTCGATCCAGCGGTGCCAGTGAGCTCCCTCGACTTGCTCTTCTACCACGGATAATGGGGCAGCTTCGGCGGGCTCATTGGCCAATAAGGTGCCTTGAGCCATCGTTTTAAATAAATTATAGGCCATCAAAATCGCCCCAATCAAATATAAGGTTCCTCCGAATGCCCGCATTTGATGCATCGGAATCACTTGCAAGGTCGTATCCAAGAAATTTCCATATTGCAAATTCCCTTCTGCCGTGAATTGTTTCCACATCATGCCTTGTGTAAAGCCCGAAATGTACATTGGAATGGCATAAAACGCGATGCCAATCGTCGCAATCCAAAAGTGGGTTTTAACTAATTTCTCTGAGAATAAAGTCGTTTGGAATATCCGAGGAATCATCCAATACAAGATCGCAAAGGTCAAAAATCCATTCCAACCCAAAGCCCCTACATGTACGTGCGCGACGATCCAATCCGTAAAATGCGCAATGGCATTGATGTTTTTCAAGGATAACATGGGTCCTTCAAAGGTCGCCATGCCATAACACGTAATTCCCACCACCATGAATTTCAATATTGTATTTTCCCGCACTTGATCCCATGCCCCACGTAAGGTCAAAAGACCATTAATCATTCCACCCCAGGATGGTGCTATTAGCATGATCGAAAACACCACCCCTAAGGATTGTGCCCAATCAGGCAAACTTGAATACAATAAATGATGCGGTCCCGCCCAGATGTAGATAAAAATGAGTGCCCAAAAGTGTAAAATGGACAAGCGATAGGAATAAACCGGACGATTCGCCATTTTGGGTAGGAAATAATACATCAAGCCTAAAAAAGGCGTCGTCAAGAAAAATGCCACGGCATTGTGGCCATACCACCATTGAACCAAGGCATCCTGAACGCCCGCGTAGACATAATAGGATTTAAGGAATGAAATGGGCAATTGAACCGAATTCGTAATATGCAATACGGCAACCGTCACAAAGGTCGCGATGTAAAACCAGATGGCTACATACAGATGCCGTTCCCGACGTTTCAGAATCGTCCCAAACATATTAATACCAAATACCACCCAAATCAAGGAAATCGCAATGTCAATCGGCCATTCTAATTCCGCATATTCGTGCGAGGTGGTAATCCCCAAAGGCAGGGTGATGGCGGCAGAAACGATGATTAATTGCCAGCCCCAAAAATGGACATTGGATAGAAAATCACTGAACATGCGGGCTTTTAAGAGGCGTTGGAGGGAATAATAAACTCCCGCAAAAATTGCATTGCCCACAAAGGCAAAAATAACCGCATTGGTGTGAAGTGGTCGAATACGGCCAAATGAACCATATTGGGTGATATTCGCAGCAGGTTCAAAGAGTTGGGTCGCGATGATTACCCCGACCAACATCCCCACGATACCCCAAATGATCGTCGCGATAGCGAAATTTCGAACCGTCTTATTGTCATACGAAAACTGTTCTAAAGCGGTATTGCTTGTGCTCATAAATGAAAAGGATTTAATGTAAAATACGCATGGCAGGAGTTTCCAAATCTTCTTGTTGGCCCGATTTAATCGACCATATAAAGGCGACCAAAAAGCCGATGGCCATCAATAAACTCAAGCCAATCATGATGTATAGGATTTCCATACCGTTTTTTTTATGGCTGCAAATTCACCTTAATTCACAAGGCAAAACATGATAAGAATCAGATTTGAATATGAGATTTCAACGAATTTCCCCTAATATTCATCCCGAGGTTCGCGATGACCAACATACTTATCGAATTCACCGGCATCAATATCGCCGCAATCAATGGCGATAAATTTCCCTGAATCGCAAAACTCAACCCAATCGCATTGTAAACGAGTGATAACACAAAGCTGGCTTTTATCAATCTCAAGCCATATCGAGAAAAGTCCAAGTATTTAGGTAAATACGGCAAGAAATTCCCCTGTAAAATTACATCGCTCGCCGGCGTAAAATGCAAATGGTCATCTGAAATGGCTATGCCCACATTCGATTGACGCAAAGCGCCCGCATCGTTCAGGCCATCGCCCACCATCGCCACTTGCCTCCCTTCCGCTTGCAGATTTTGGATGAATTCCATTTTGTCCATGGGACTGCATTCAAATTTCACTTGTTCCTCCCGTGGAAACCAATCCAATAAACTGGCTGCATGCTCTTTTTTGTCCCCAGAAAGCATATATACGTCGTATGTATAGGACAATTGATGCAACATCCACTCAATACCTTCCCTATTTTGCCATGGAAATTCCATATAACCAATCACCTCTTCATCGATTTGGACATATAGCTGTGATTCAGAGCTGATGAAATCCGAATGGGCATGAGGTTTCGTCCCGACAAACTTAGCCGATCCCATTCGGATCAATTGTCCACCAAAATTCCCTTCCATCCCTTTTCCTGTAATCTCTCGAATATTTTCAAAGGCTGATATCTCATGAAATCCTTCCCCAACTAAATATTTTTTGGCTTGTCGGGAAATCGGATGTGTCGACTGATGTACGAGCGTGTACATCGCATTCCATTCTTGATTCGTTAGGTCTCGATGAAAAAAAATGTTTGGTTTTTGATCATTAGCTAAGGTTAAAGTACCCGTTTTATCAAAAACAATCGTGTCAATGTGAGACATACGTTCCAACGATTGAATGTCTTTCACGTAGCACTTGAATTTGGAAAGCCAACGAATCCCATGTCCCAGCGCAAACGGATACGATATCGCCAAGGCACATGGACAAGCAATAACTAAAATACTAACCACCGAATTTTGCCATTTACTCGGATCCACCCAAAACCAATACATCCCTACCACGGTGGCTAAACTAATCAAACCGATTGTAAAATATTTCCCAACCGTATTAGCGAAATTCTCCCAGTTTTCCGATTTGAAAATAGGATCTTTAAAGGCTTGTTGTTCCCATAATTGGGTCAAATGACTTTGTTTTAACGCTTTTTTTATTTCAATTTCGATTACATTCCCCTGATGCTTCCCCCCAGCATACATCGAGTTTCCTTCCGAAAGGGCCATAGGCTCACTCTCCCCCGTGACAAAACTGTAATCCATATTCGAGGTTCCATGCACCAAAATCGAATCGGCGGGAATGATTTCTTGGTTGCGAATTAATAAGTGATCGCCTATGCCAATGTCCTCCAAGGGCGCATTTACCTCGTGCCCATTCATCCATTTTGTGACAACTAATGGGAAATAGGACGTATATTTTCGTTCAAAGGATAGAAAATCAAAGGATTTTTGCTGGAACCATTTGCCCACCAACAAGAAAAATAATAATCCCGATACCGAATCAATATAGCCGGCTCCCGTGTGAGAAAAAACCTCATAAATACTGCGGAAATAACCTACCATAATGCCCAACAATATAGGCATCTCGATCGTCATCTTTCCTAATTTCACATGAGCCCACACATTTTTGATATAGTCTGAGCCACTATAAAATACGGCCAAAGTTCCTAATGAGACATTCAGGTAACCAAATAATCCCTTTAATGAGCCATCTTGAATGCCTAAATATTCGGGAAAACTAAATAACATCGCATTGC
The DNA here is from genome assembly GCA_947450365.1 of Cytophagaceae bacterium. Lineage (GTDB taxonomy): Bacteria > Bacteroidota > Bacteroidia > Cytophagales > Spirosomataceae > Aquirufa. The sequence continues at coordinate 22,481 of CANFVE010000033.1, read as the reverse complement.
CAGCACAAAACCCGGCAACGCCTAATTTTAAAAGCAATTGGTTTGATAGTCTCGCATTTCTCTGTTTTTCAGCGACTGTCTCATCCGAATTCACCAATGGCTCATAACCCAGACTGGCCAATAAATTAGCCAAAGTTCCGAGTGATAATTCATCTTCTTTAAACCAAATGGTGATTTCTTTTTTGCCGAATTGTAAAATGCTTTTGGAGATGCCCTCATTCAAGCGATGTAAATTTTCTAAGAGATATAAACAGGAGCGACAATGGATGGCCGGTAAAATAAATGTTACTTTGGAAAGCCCATTGGCCGAAAAGCTTATTAATTTCTCATGAAAAGCCGGATGGTCTAAAAAGCTGAAATTTTGTTTTGAGGGACTTTTGCCGGGATTCACGTCACAGATATAATAATCGGCTAAGGCATGATCTTCGAGTAATTCATACACTTGTTGGCATCCATGGCAACAAAATTCCTTCTCATGAAATACAACCGGCTCATCCGGACATTTTTCTCCACAATGAAAACAAGGAACGTGTACATCTACCATCATATGCCGATTTTTTGACAAAATTGGAGATTAAAGTCCACCTGAATGGTGACAAAGCGCAAACGCAAAACTGATGAACGTCATGATTTAGCTTAATTCTTTCCTCTACTTTCGTAAAGTCATTTGAAAACCGAGGATGCAGACGTATTTAGAAACAGAAAAAAAGGTGCTGGCGAGTGGAATTGAGCTGAAATATTTGCCTGATGAGTATCTGTTTCGAAAGGGTCAAAATGCGGAATTTGTTTTTTATGTACAAAGTGGCGGTATCTTATTCGAATGGCCTAATGAAAAAAAGATCATTACCCTCGGTCAGGCCCCATTTTTTATCGGAATAGACGAAGTTATGTCAGGTACAAAATATACCTGTCATGCCCAAACGACTGAATTTTCCGAGTTTTTGGTTTTTGAGCGTGCCTATTTTTTAATGCTTTTACATGAATTTAATGATGCCCTGCCCTATTTTTTACAAAAACAGGCGGAATTCGCTCAATTGAAGAAAGAAAATAAAGCCGATTTTTATTCGGTATAATAGTATAGAGTGGTAAGTTAATGGGTAAAAGTCCCTGTCTGACCTTGTCGGACAGGGCTTATTTTTTTAAGCGCAAGCGAACAATATTTTCCACATGATGGGTTTGAGGAAACATATCGACCGGATGCACCACGTCGACGGCATAGAGCGCATCTAATAAGGCCAAATCCCTTGCCTGAGTTGCTGGATTACAACTGACATATACGATTGTTTTCGGTTTCACATGCAAAATTTGTTGGACCACCTCTACATCCATGCCCGCCCGTGGGGGATCGGTGATGATGACGTCAGGATTTCCATGCAGATTAATAAATTCGTGAGTCAATAATTTTTTCATATCTCCCGCAAAGAAAGTCGCGTTTTCGATCTGATTTAATTTGGCATTTTCTTTCGCATCCTCCACGGCCATGTCCACATATTCCAATCCCACGACTTTCGCCGCATTTTTGGCTAAAAATAATCCGATGGTTCCTGTACCCGAATACAAATCGTAAACAATTTCATTTCCTTGTAAATCAGCGTATTCACGAACCAATTGATATAATTTCAGTGCTTGTTCTGCATTGGTTTGGAAAAAAGATTTCGGGCCGACCTGAAAAGTTAAATCTTCCATGACCTCCTCAATGTATGGTTTTCCATGAAAACAATTCACCTCCAAATCATGGAACGTATCATTGCCTTTTTGATTAATCACATAATTTAAAGACGTGATCATGGGGAAATTTGTTTTCAAATAGCCCATCATTAGCTGAATTTCCTCTTCAGTCGCATAGGCAAATTGTACCGTCACCATCCATTCACCCGATACGGTATTTCGAATAATCAGGTTTCGTAAAGCCCCTTCTTTTTGCATTTTAAGCTCATAAAAGGAGATGTGGTTTTCCTCGGCAAAGGCACGAACCCCATTCCGAATCGCATTCGAAGGATCTGGTTGCAAGTGGCAATGCTTGACTTCTAAAATCTTATCGAAACGGCCTGGTACGTGAAAACCAAGTGCAAGTAGGGAGCCTAGATCCTCGGAACCGATTTCGTTTTCGGTCAACCAGCGCGCGGAAGAAAAGGTGAATTCTAATTTATTTCGATAATAATATTCATGTTCAGATCCCAAAATCGGATTAAATTCAGGCAAAGGAACCTTGGCGATGCGCGTGAGATTATCTCGAACTTGGCGTTCTTTAAAGGCCAGTTGGGACGCATAGGCCACATGTTGCCACTTACATCCCCCACAAATCCCAAAATGCGAACAAGCTACTTCCGTCCGATGTGTGGACAAAGGTTGAATGTTCATGGCTTGGGCTTGTTTGAATTTTTTCTTAGAACGCAACACCCGTAAATCGGCTATGTCGCCGGGTGCCACGGGCCCTTGGACAAAAATCACTTCATCATTGACTTTGGCGATGCATTTTGCCTCTGCGGCAAAATCTAGGATACTTATTTGCTCCAAAACCTGAGGAGTCTTATCTTTTTTTCGGCTCATTCCTTCAAAATATCCTCAAAAATACGGCTTTAAAGATAAAAGCTTAACTTCGTGGGAAATTATTTATGTATGAAAAATCAAGTGGTTATCATCACAGGCGCTTCCTCGGGCATTGGTCGGTCGCTAGCCTTTACATTTGGTGCGCAGGGGGCGCAGGTTGTCATCACAGGCCGAAATAAAGAGAAGTTGGACGAAACGGCTCTCGCATTGCAAGCGGCAGGAATTTCTAATTTCCCATATGTCTGTGACAGTAGTTCGGAATCCCAAACGCGTGAGATGGTTGCCGCAGTGGTCGAGACCTATGGAAAGATTGACCTATTGATCAATAACGCAGGTATTTCGATGCGCTCCATGTTTGAGACAGTCGATTTGAATGTCTTAAAACAAGTGATGGATATTAATTTCTGGGGAACGGTATATGCGACGCATGCGGCCTTGCCCTATTTGAAAAAATCTCGAGGAGGAATCATTGGTATTTCATCCATCGCGGGCTATCGGGGTTTGCCAGTTCGAACGGGTTACTCGGCCTCGAAATTTGCTATGAATGGCTTTTTGGAGGCTTTACGAACGGAATTGTTGGAAACGGGAGTTCATGTGCTTATTGCTTGTCCTGGCTTTACGGCATCGAATATTCGCGCGGCTTCGTTGGATGCAGAAGGTAAAATTACCGGGGAAACGATGCGCGAGGAAGAAAAAATGATGTCCTCAGACGAAGTTGCTGAACGCATTCTACAAGCCTATTTGGCCAAGAAAAAGACCTTGGTATTGACATTTCAAGGGAAATTGACCGTCTTTTTAAACAAATGGATGAATGGCTTTTTGGACCGCTTGGTGTATAATACGCTTAAAAAAGAAAAGAATAGTCCTTTAAATCATTAGAACGGATTATTCAAAGGATCATAGCCTTCTTCAGGCGGCAAATTCATTTTACTTCCTTTAAATACGGAATCATTCGTGCTTTTCTCAAAACTTGACGTTTGATCTCCCAAGGCGCTCAAGTTAAAACTTTCGGCCCCATTTGAATTACTAAAGGGTTGGAAATCCAAATCGCAGTATTTCGTAAATTTACCAATGAATTTAAGCCAAACATTTTCCAAAGAACCCGACCGGTTTTTCGCCATGATGATTTCCCCCATGCCAGTAATCGAATTCCCTTGATCATCTGCCGTAATGCCATAGTATTCAGGACGATAGATGAACATAACCTGATCCGCATCTTGCTCGATGGCTCCGGATTCACGAAGGTCTGACAACTGTGGTTTCTTATTACCACCCCGAGTTTCCGTCGAACGATTTAATTGAGACAAGGCAATCACCGGCACATTTAATTCTTTTGCTAATTGCTTTAAGGCACGCGAAATTTGGGCAATTTCCTGTTCACGGTTGCCCGATGCCCCTTTCCCTGAGGAATCGCCGGTCATCAATTGCAAATAGTCAATCACAATCAATTCAATATTTTTTTGCGCCTTCAAACGCCGACACTTAGCCCTTAATTCCAATATTGACAAGGCCGGTGTGTCATCGATAAAGATTTGTGCCTCAAAAAGACGCTTGATTTTGGTATGTAATTGTTGCCACTCATGCGGCTCTAACTTCCCTTTGCGGATTTTTTCTGCTTCGATTTCCGCTTCGGCGGAGATAATCCGGTTGACCAATTGCACCGCACTCATTTCCAGCGAAAACAAGGCTACCGAATGACCAAAATCGACGGCGGCATTCCGACAAGCGGACACCACAAAAGCCGTTTTACCCATACCCGGACGAGCGGCGATAATGATTAATTCTTGGCGCTGCCAACCAGAAGTGAGGCGATCTAAATCTGTAAATCCAGACGGAATTCCCGTTAAGCCACTTTTTTGCAATTGTTTCTTTTCCAACTCCTCCACTGCTTTCATCAAAATATCCGACATACTCTCGTAATTCTTCCGAATATTTGATTCTGCAATCGTAAATAATTCCTGCTCCATTCGATCCAAAATCACAAAGACATCGGAGGTATCTTCGTAGGATAATCGCTGAATTTCAGAGGAAATTTGGATCAATTGACGCTTTAAATATTGCTCTATGATAATCCGAGCATGGTATTCGACATTCGAAGTAGAACTCACGCGGGAAGTTAATTGAGCCAAATAACTTGTTCCTCCTGCCCTTTCTAATTCACCTTGGGATTTTAGGTGGTTATTGACGGTCAACAAATCCACCGGTTGGGACGCCTGAAACAAAGCCTGTATCGCAGCAAAAATCCGCTGATGCGCTTCTTTATAAAACGTTTCTGGTTTCAATAACTCAATGACGTTTGCCAAGGGTTCCTTTTCCAACATCAATGCACCAATCAAAGCCTCTTCCAAGTCCAGGGCCTGTGGAGGTAATTTCCCCAATCCCATGTCACTTAAACGCTGAGGCATATTCGAACGGTTTGTGCCACTCGATGCTTGATTTCCCTTTTTGAAAATGGAGGAAGGTGTATTTGAATCCATAGGTACAATTTTACAATAATTTATCAAAAATATCACGAACCTGATCCGATAAAATTTCAATAATTTTCTATTTTAGTACTTTCATTCCAACCTTAACATTTACCTACTTGTTAGAAAAAATTATTTCCCTTGCCGACATCTCCTTAATCGAATTTTTAGGTGTCGCAAATGCCAACCTACAAACACTGACGGAAGCCTTCCCTCAATCCAAAATCATCGCCCGAGGTGATCAATTAACCCTCAGGGGTTCTGACGACCAAATAGCCCTCATCGAAGCCATCGTGAATCAATGTCTCCAGCATTTGGAACGCCATCATTCGCTTTCAAATGCACACATGAAAGCCTACATCGATGCGGTGTTAAATCCTACCGGTGAAGAAAAAGAGACGCCCTGGGTGGAAGATAAGGATGTGTTATTATTCGGAAATAAGGGCTTGGTGATTAAGGTGAAAACGCCGAACCAACGAAAATTAGTCGAGGCAGCCGCCAAAAACGACATTGTTTTCGCCATTGGACCGGCAGGTACCGGTAAAACCTATACGGCCGTTGCCCTAGCCGTGAAAGCACTAAAAAATAAAGAAGTAAAAAAAATCATCATTACCCGTCCGGCCGTGGAAGCTGGAGAAAATTTAGGATTTTTACCGGGGGATTTGAAGGAAAAAATTGACCCCTATTTACGTCCGATTTATGACGCCTTGGATGATATGATTCCGGCGGAGAAATTGAAATTTTACCTGGAAAATCGCACGATTGAAATTGCCCCCTTGGCTTACATGCGTGGAAGAACCTTGAATAAAGCATTTATTTTGTTGGATGAGGCACAAAATACGACATCAATGCAAATGAAAATGTTTCTGACTCGGATGGGTATTCAATCGAAAACGATCATTACGGGCGATAAATCCCAAGTTGACCTACCTAAAAACCAAACCTCCGGTTTGGGTGAAGCGGAACGGATATTGGCAGGAATTAATGAAATCGCCTTTGTTGAATTGGATGGTTCAGATGTGGTTCGCCATCGCTTGGTCCGCAAGATTATCGAAGCATACGGTAAACAATCCCAATAAATGGCTGATATCACGATTCGAGAAATAGACTCAAAAGCGGATTTAGATTTGGTTTTTCACATCCGGACGGAGGTTTTTGTGGTCGAACAACAATGCCTTCCCTCCGAAGAATTCGATGAATTGGATGCACAAGCAAGGCATTTTTTGTTGTTTGAAGGCAATCAAGCTGCAGCCACTGGTCGCTTTCGGAAAACAGACAAAGGGATTAAAATTGAGCGAATTGCTACGCTAAAAGTACATCGAGGAAAAGGCTATGCTTCTCAAATCATTCAGCATCTGTTTCAAGTTGCGGAAGAGGCTTTTCCTGACAACAATTATTTTTATTTGCATGCCCAAGTAACAGTCATGCCTTTGTATGAATCATTAGGTTTTAGGCCCTATGGGCCAACCTTCATAGAGGCCGATATTGTGCATCAGGCCATGGAATTAAAAAGAGCTAAAAACGATTAATTTTTAGCTCTTTTTTTTATAATTAGAAAGGAAGATCATCTCCACTTTCTGCGGCCAATGGAGGGAATTGATATCCTCCAGCGGCGCTAGGTTCTACATGGGGTGGAACGCTAGGTGCAGCACCACTTCGATCGAGGCGATAAGCCCGGATTTCCGTATACCAACGTTCATTGTATTCGCGTGACTCCACATTGAATTGTACTTTGACTATCTCCCCTTCTTGTACAGGTGCTAAATCCTGCGTTTTGTCTCCCCAAACTGACATACATATCTTTTTTGGGTATTGATCTTGTGTCTCTAACACAAATTCTTGTTTGATCCAATTTGTACCATTTTTACCTGTTCCTGTAACCTCAGGTAATTTTTTGATGAGTTTTCCGCTTAGTTCTAAAGCCATTCCGATGTATAATTTTTGAATTTTCTGATTTGTTGGCAAGTAAGTAAATATTTGGTAATTTTGCTAACCCATTTTTTGGCGATGTGGTGAAATTGGTAGACACGCTACTTTGAGGTGGTAGTGCCGCTTTAGGTATGGGAGTTCGAATCTCCCCATCGTCACTTTTTATTGTTGAACCTGTAAATCATGTTGAAGATGAAACCTTACAGTGTATTGCTTTACTATAACTATACCCCTATTCCAGATCCGGAATCTTATCGGGAAAAGCATCACGTTTTTTGTATTGAAAATCATATCTTAGGTCGGATCATTGTAGCCTCAGAAGGCCTAAATGGGGCTGTTTCAGGAACCAAGGCGGATTGTGATGCCTACATGAAATGGCTTGAGCAGGATCCGATTTTTAAGGGGACCGACTTTGATTTTAAAATCGAAGAGCATGAGGCGCATACCTTTAGCAAATTGCATGTGCGCGTCAAAAATGAAATCGTTCACTCGGATTTACCTGTGAATCCCAAGGTTCGAACAGGAAAACATGTTAAACCTGCCGAATTCAAGGAAATGATCAAAAATGACCCGGATGTCGTTTTGGTGGATATGCGTTCTAATTATGAACATGAGCTAGGTCGGTTCAAAGGCGCCTATACCTTCGACATGGAGAATCTACGCGATCTGCCAGACCATGTACATGAAATCGAGCATTTGAAAGACAAAAAGGTCATTACGTATTGTACGGGTGGGATTAAATGCGAAAAGGCGAGCGCTTATTTGTTGGAAAAAGGGTTTAAAAACGTATACCAATTGCACGGTGGCATCATCAAATATGGCTTGGAAGAAGGTGGAGAAGATTTTGATGGTTCCTGTTATGTATTCGATAACCGCGTGGCCACTCCCGTGAATTCGGTGAATCCGGTGGTAATTTCAACCTGCCATGTTTGTCAGGAAACTTCTGATCACATGGTGAATTGTGCCAATCCGGAATGCAATGAGCACTTAGCCATTTGTCCCACTTGCCTAAAAGAGATGGAAGGCGCTTGTTCTCAGGCCTGTAAAGAACACCCTAGGAAAAGGCCTTACAATGAAAAAGGCTATTATTCGAAACAATCGGTCGGTTATTCGCCCGAATTAGGATTTAAATCCTTTGGACGAAATCTAAAAATAGAAAAAAGAAAGGCTCAATCTTGAGCCTTTTTTAGTATACGAATATGATATTCCTGAATGAGCGGAGGATTTTCTGGCGTCAAGGTAAAACTGACTTCGACCTCTCCTCGTTCACAGGCTATTTGAAATGAACCGCGCAATTGATTTTCGGGAATCATCTCATGTACTTTTTTCATGTCGCCTACTTCCTTAAAAATAGCATCGGATTCCTTTTGCAACATATCCGGGAAATAATCCAAGAAAAAATTCTCCGCAAAAATACCGCTTTTTTTCGCTTGGTTCCAGGCACGTAAAATCCCAACTAACTCTTTTTGTCTCTGCTTCAAAATTGTCGAAACCGGAATAGCCCGAGGTGTCAATTTCACGCTGGAGATCAGCGAATCCAATACGTACATATTAATCGCCCCCATCGGTGCATAGGTCAAATTACTAAACGAAATAATACCCAATTCATAGTCTGGGAATATACGCCATTGACTCCCAAAACCTGGCAAACCACCTGAATGGGCGATAGATCTTCGTTGGGCATAATCTTGGGTCCAACTCAGGCCATAGCCATACGCACTCACCGACATCCCCATCTTTCCATTTGGATATTTACTCATCGGATTTATTCCACTTAAATTCCACGGTAACTGCATTTCACGTACGGAAGAGCGTTTTATCGGACCTTTATCCGCTTCATCCCGTTCAGGCCAGGCGGACAAATGAAAGGCCACATATTTGGCAAAATCCTCGATGGTCGTCAACATCCCTCCCATCGCCCCATAAGCTCCATCATGTTCCATGGGTTGTTCTACCCATTCGTTATTGATATACCGATACCCCAGCGCCAAACTTCCTTTGGGTACTTTCTCAAATTCCCAATAGGTATTTTTCATGCCCAAGGGTTTCCAAATTTCGTCTTGAATGTAGCTTTGATATGTTTTTCCAGAAACGTTTCGAATGATGCGACCCAGGAGAGCAAATCCCATATTGCTATATTCATAGGTCTTTCCTGGATTATTGGAAAACTGAATTCCTTTTTTCAGCATGGCTGAAAAGGCCTCGTCAGAGATGCCCAATTGACGATCTCCCCACGGATTATCCTCCGGAAATCCCGCTCCATGCGTCATCAAATGACGTATCGTAATCTCAGGACCATCTTGGCTGACTAATTTCTGTCCCTTAAGTTCGGGAATGTATTTTGATGCAGGTTCATCCAAATGTAATTTTCCTTGATCCCTTAATTTCAAAATGGCCATAGACGTAAAACTCTTGGACATCGAGGCAATCCGAAAAACGGATTGAGGGCTAGCGGGCATATTCCTTGGTATTTGACTGAAACCGATTCCTTTTGCATGAATCAATTGGCCCTGATATACGATGCCATACGCGACACCGGGTAATTTTTTATTCTCCGCGTATTGCTTAAATAAAGCATCAACCGTCCCCAAAAAGGGTTCAATTGCATTTTTTTGTGCCTCTGCTTGGAAGAAAAGCAACACACCTAAACATAGAATAACATATTTTTTCATGGCTTAACTAATTTCTTTGACCCTGAATTTGACGATTTCTTTGATTAATTCGAGGGGCATGGGTTTTTCAAACGGAAATTTAATCGCCCCTTTGGAACCCTCATAGGAAGATAATTCCATCTGAAATGCGCGAATGGCGCTGGGTGTGGGATAAAATCCGACATGTTTATTCCAAGCGGCAAAATGAACGATGTTTTTTTTGAATTTAAATGTCGGCATGCCATAGGCCATTTTTTCTTCTGTGCCTTCTGGCACCACAGAACGAATCGCAGCCAATACCTCCCGCAAGATTTTTTGCGTAGGCTCTGGAAATGTATTTATATATTCTTCCATAAAATATTAGGCCAATAAACGATGTCTGTTAAATAAAAACAAAGGAAATGCGAAGGCAAAAGCAATTAAAAAGGTTGCCAATACGTACAAATATAGGTATTTGATTTTGATGCGCGTCCCTTCGACGATCATGAACAATGTTCCCATGGTTGCCGCCGTCCAAAAATCACAACTTAAACTTTTCGCATAGGCATCCGCGGTCCATGTACTTTGAATAAAGGTCATGACGTCGAAATTACCCTGATGGGCCTGAATGCCTTCAAAAACATAGTAGGCCGTTAGGCCACCCCCGACGATGGATGCGATTAAATACACATAATGAACATGTTTCATAGGATCGTTTTTAGCGTTATTTTTCTGGTTTGCATTTCAATACTTTCGCCGACTTGTTTGCCCATCAATTTCGCGCCGATGGGGGAATCACTCGATATGGCAAAGAAATCACCATAATCATCCGTGATTTTTCCAAGGCCTATGGACATAAAATAATGTCCGGCATCCGTGATGAGATAAGACCCAAAACAGACCTTAGCACTTGATTTATGGACATCAATGGTCGCAATTTTAGCTAATTGGGATTTTAATAAATCGATGGATGCACTTAATTTATCCATTTCTCGCTGCATCATTTCCCTCCCTGTCTCAAATTTATCGCCCGCGCTGCTTTTGGTATCGGAATCACGCGATTCCTTGGCTAAGAAATAATCCCTTTCCGCTTCAGATAAACTGTTTTTTAGTTTTTTTTCTAGGCCAAGAAGAATATCATGTTTGCTGCGCATTATCAAATGGAAATGTTTTCGAAAATTATCAATAATTTCGCGTATGACCTATTTCTCAGAGACCGACCTGATTATTAATCCAGACGGAAGTTCCTATCATTTACATATTCGACCAGATCAAGTGCCTGATCGTATTATTTTAGTGGGTGACCCTGAACGCGTGTCTAAGGTATCCCAATTTTTTGATCGTGTCGATATCAAAATTCATAAACGCGAATTTGTTAGCCACATGGGGGAATTGAACGGGGGGAGAATCGGCGTGATTTCGAGTGGCATTGGCGCTGATAATGTTGAAATCGTTTTAACAGAATTAGATGCTTTGGTGAATATAGACCTACGAACTCGCCAGGAAAAGGACACAAAAAAAAGTCTTGAACTGATTCGGATCGGGACGTCAGGGAGTATTCAGAAGTCCATTCCGGTAGATTCTTATCTGGTTTCTACGGCTGCGATTGGTTTTGATAATTTAGCTCAGTTTTATGGGTTTGAGTCCCCATTGATGTTGAGTCAAAGCGCCTTGTCTGAATGGGCATCCAACATCCAATATCCCCTTCCCGTATATGGAGCAAAGGGATCTTCTCGCTTAAAACAGCTTTTTTCCTCGCTTCCTTATCAAAATTTCACTTTAACTGCCCCAGGTTTTTATGCGCCACAGGGCCGTAAAATACGGATGAAATCTTTGTTGCCCGATTTTCTATCTGAGGTATCTGAAACTAAATTTGAAGGCGAAATGATTGGCAACATCGAAATGGAAACGGCCGCCTATTATGCCTTTGCCGCGTCATTAGGGCATGAAATGATTTCATTAAATGCTATTTTGGCGAATCGTATTACGCATGAGTTTTCAAAAAATCCGGAAGGGCAAATTATGGGGCTTATTGAACTGGCATTAGATCGAATTGCATCACATAATCGTCCATAACGTAGCCTTGACCAATATCGAGGATCATGTCGCGCTGCTGGGTAAATCCCATTTTTAGGTAGAAATCCACGGCAGAATTGTATTTATTGACATTTAATTCGATGGACCTAGCCCCCAATTGTCTCGCTTGGTTTTTGACAAATTCAATGGCCAAGCGCCCCGCTCCTTTCTTCTTTTGATCAGGTCGGAAATAGATTTTATGCAATTTGACCACATCCTTCGAGGTGATTTCAAAAGCCACATAACCGACAGATTCTGCCGATTCCTCGACCATGTAAAAGGAGACATTGCCCTCAATTTGCGCCTGTAAGGTTTCGGAATTGTACATAAGTTCCAACATATACAGGGTCTGCTGCTCGGTTAATATGTGACTATACGTAGGTCGCCAAGTTTCCTCAGCGATGGCTTGAATGGTAGGTATATCTAAAATTGTCGCTTTTCTGAATTGCATGCTTCCTGATTGTGCTTGCAAATTTGTAAATTGCCTTCAAATTAAAAAACAATGAGCCAGGAAAAACCACTTATTTTAATTGCCAATGATGATTCCATTTATTCCAAAGGAATCCGAGTACTCACGGAAATTATGTCTGAAATGGGCGAAGTGGTTGTCGTAGCCCCTGATACGCATCAATCTGGGATGGGACATGCGATTACCTTAGGCGCACCGCTTCGGGTTTCTAAAACCACGGATTTTGGTCCTGGGATCCAATCCTATAAATGTTCGGGTACGCCTGCGGATTGTGTGAAATTTGGGAAACATCATATTTTGAAAGGTCGGAAAATCGATTTAGTCGTTTCGGGAATTAACCATGGGTCAAACGCCTCCATTTCCGTATTGTACTCCGGAACCATGTCCGCGGCCATCGAAGCGGCGATGGAAGGTATTCCAGCCATCGGTTTTTCACTTTGTGAATATGGCGCGGATGCGGATTTTAGCCATTGCCATGATTTTGTCATTAAAATTGCCCAAAAAGTGTTAGCGCACGGACTTCCCAAAGGCCTAACATTGAATGTAAATTTCCCGGCAAAATCGGAAGTTCCTTTGAAAGGAATTAAGGTCGCCAAACAAGCAGATGCGGTATATCGCGAGTATTTTGAAGAACGAAAGGATCCCTATAATCAGCCCTATTATTGGATGGATGGCGATCTTTACAATGAGGATGTCAATAATGGTACCGATTTAGATGCGCTTGCCGAAAATTACGTGAGTATTGTGCCCATTAAATACGATATGACGGATTATACCGAATTAGCGGTCATGCAATCCTGGGACCTTTAATAGACTTATCACACTCAACGCGTCTTTGATTTCCCCTTTTTTCGCCATGTTGATTGCTGATTGAAGCGGTAATTTTTGTATTTGTAATACTTCGGTTTCTTCGGGTCGGGCTTTTTGTTGCTGCAAATCCTTCGCCATAAAAATCACCGCTTTTTCATCGGTCACTGAATTGGACAAAAATACTTCGCCTAAACAGGTCCATGATTCCGCGACTAAACCGGTTTCTTCCAATAATTCGCGTTTGGCTGCTTCTAAAGGACTTTCTCCAGATTCAATCAAACAACCTCCTTCGGGCAATTCCCAGGAATATTGTCCAATGGTATACCGATCCTGTCCTACCAAATAGGTATTTCCATCCGAGTCGATGGGCACAATGGATACCGCAATATTTTTAAAATGCACTTTGCCGTAAATACCGACTTGGCCATTCGGATTTAGTACGTCATGGTGTTCCACGCGAATCCATGGGTTCTCGTATGTAGTTTTATTGGATAGCATTTCCCATCCTGACCTCCTATTTTCCATGCCACAAAAATACTATCTTTACAGACATTTTAACGCGCATGAAACAAAGGCTCATAATTTTTTCGTTTATCTTAAGCGTAGCCATTTTGGTGGCTAAATTTTACGCGTATTATTTGAGCGGAGCCAGTACGCAGTTGACCGATGCCCTCGAATCCATCATCAACGTCGTCGCCGCCATTTTCGCCTATTATTCCATTTATTTAGCCTCTTTGCCCCGGGACTTAAATCATCCCTATGGACATGGGAAAATTGAATTTTTTGCTTCGGGATTGGAAGGGGTTTTGATTCTATTGGCGGCTGTGTATATTTTTTTACATGCCTTTGAGCATTTTTTCTCCCAACCGACCTACGCTTCTCTCGATACCGGTATCGCTATTTCTTTCGTGTCAGCCTTGGCCAACGGAATTTTAGGTTTTTATCTCATCAAACAAGGAAAGTCTAGCCATTCGCCTGCCTTGACCGCCGATGGGAAACACCTGACCTTGGATGCCTATAACGGTATTTTGGTCGTCGTGGCCTTAAGTATTACGTATGTTACAAAGTGGTTTTGGGTGGATTCGATTGCCTCCATTTTGTTTGCGGGATTTATGAGTTGGCAAGGTATCCGACTCGTCCGACAAGCCGTCGCCGCCCTCATGGATGAAACCAATCCTGCCGTATTTCAAAAGGTTATTGATTGGATTGTCGAGAACAAAAAACTCGAATGGATCGATTTGCATAATTTACGGGTCCAACAATATGGCGGAGACCTCCACATCGATTGCCATTTAACCCTACCTCGCTATTGGGATCTAGGTCGTGTGCATGATGAAATCCACGCGTTTGAAGTGACGCTGGGCCAGGTTTTGCCAACCGACATCGAGATTTTTGTACACGTTGACCCTTGTTTAGATGATTGTTGTTTCCATTGCCCCATCAGCGACTGCTCCATTCGAAAACATGCCTTTACGAAGGAAATAACATGGAATACAATGAATTTGGCATTAAATCAGAAGCATTTCAACGAGCAATTAGCTCGTCCGTAAGCTACCAATTCCCCCATCTACCCCAATGATCTGTCCTGTAATCCAGGAATTTTCCGCTTGCAAAAGGAATGTTGCGAGATTGGCTACATCATTCGCCTGGCCTATTCGACCTAAGGGATGACGTTTTCCTCCTGCCTCAATTTTTTCGGGCGTATTCACGAGGGAACCAGCGAGAGGTGTTTGCGTTAACGAAGGAGCTATGGCATTTACCCGAATGCGAAAACCTGAAAGTTCCGCAGCCAAAGAACGTGTCAGACCTTCAATAGCCCCTTTGGAACTGGCAATCGATGCATGGAATCCCATGCCCGTTTGAACAGCCACTGTACTAAATAAAACAATGGAAGCCGATGGACTTTGTTTTAATAAAGGCAAAATGGCTTGAATACTTCGAACGGCCCCTAATACGTTTATTTTGAAATCCTGCTCAAAATCCTGTATGGTCAATCGGTGAAAGGGCTTCAAAATGATACTTCCCGGGCAATACACAAAACCATCGATGGGACCTGCCATTTGCGAAAAGGCGGAATCATCTGCCTCCATGGCATCCCAGGTATGATTTTGAACACCGGTCAAACGACTGGGCTGACGGGAAAAATTATGAACTTGATGTCCTGCAGCGACTAACTGTTCCGCAATCGACGAACCAATGCCTTGACTCGCGCCTACCACGATGTAATTTCCCATGATTATCCTTGAATGGAGCTTAAAAACTCACGTTTGGTATTTTCTTCTTGGAATTTTCCGCCGTAATAAGACGTAATTGTTGATGTAGCATCGTCCTTTACTCCACGGGAAGATACGCACAGATGTTTGGCATCAATGAAAATGGCCACATGATCTGTTTTTAATACTTTTTGTAAATGTTTCGCGATTTGCATCGTTAAACGTTCTTGAACCTGTGGTCTTTTCGCGTAATATTGAACGATTCGATTTAATTTCGAAAGGCCTATTACCTGACCAGAGGAAATATAGGCGATATGTGTTTTGCCCATGATAGGAACAAAATGATGTTCACAATTGGAATAAAAGCTGATGTTTTTCTCAACCAGCATCTCATTATAGCCAAATTTATTCTCAAATAAGGCCACTTGAGGCTCATTGGCAGGATTTAAGCCACTAAATATTTCTTCGATATACATTTTAGCCACACGTTTGGGCGTGCCACGCAATGAATCATCTGTTAGGTCTAAACCTAAGGTAATCATGATTTCTTTAAAATGTGATTCGATCTTTTTTATCTTTTCCTCATCAGAAAGAACAAAAGCATCCTCCCTCATCGGTGTTTCGATTGAGGTGGCTACGTGATTATCACCTATTTCTTCGTCGGTCAACAAGAAACGGTCCGTATCAATAAGCAGGGAATTCAACGAAATTTCTTTCTGTTTCATACAATTTTATTTTTAATTCTAATTCAGCGGCGATTTTGGGCCTTAATTTTTGATAAATAACAACCGCGATATTTTCAGCAGATGGATTTAAGTTGGCAAACTCTGGCACATCTAAATTCAGGTTCTTATGATCGAATTTCGATAAAATTTCCTCCTGTGCCAGGTTGGATAACTCTTTCATATCGATGACATAACCCGTTTCCGTATTAATTGTTCCGATAATTTGAATAATTAATTCATAATTATGGCCATGGTAGTTTGGATTATTACATAAACCAAAAACCTCTTTATTCTTTTCTGCGCTCCAAAGCGGATTATGCAAGCGATGGGCTGCATTAAAATGTTCTTTTCTAAAAACGCTTACTTTCTGTGAGTCCATCATTTTTTTTTCCAAGGTGTAAATTTACTGTACTATTTTAATTAAATTTCAAATTCAATCTTTTAAACCAAATTAACTTACATGAAACGAAGGAAGTTTATCTCCAATTCCTTGCTATATACCTCCAGTACAGCTTTATTTCCCACGATTTTAAAAGGAATACCTACTGAACAAACAAAAGTGCGATTAGGTTTCATCGGCGTGGGTCTTCGTGGTCAAAATCATTTGGAAATGGCCATGTATCGTCCCGATGTCGAAATCGTAGCGATCTGTGATGTGGATCCTAATGCGATTCAGATAGCCCAGAAAATGATCGCTGATAAGGGGCGAAAAGCCGCAGTGGCTTATCAAAAGGGTGATCATGATTTTGAAAATTTAGTTAAACGAACGGATATCGATGGTGTTGTCATTGCCACTCCATGGGAATGGCATGTGCCTATGGCTCTGGAATCGATGAAACAAGGGAAATACACCGCCGTTGAAGTTTCGGCTACAGTTACCCTTCAGGAGTCTTGGGATTTGGTCAATATGTATGAAAAGACGGGATCTCATTGCATGATTTTGGAAAATGTGTGTTATCGTCGGGATGTGCTGGCTGCACTGAATATGGTGCGTCAAGGGATGTTCGGAACCCTGAATCATGTGCAATGTGGATATCAACATGACCTCCGGGAAGTGAAATTCAATAATGGGAAACAGGCCTATGGCGGGGGCGTGGAATTTGGCGAAAAGGGATTTTCTGAGGCCAAATGGCGTACCCAACATTCCATTGACCGAAATGGTGACCTCTATCCTACCCATGGTTTGGGTCCAGTCGCGGAGATGTTGAATATCAACCGAGGGAATCAATTTCTGTATTTGACTTCGATGGCAACCCAATCGATGGGTTTACACAATTATATCGTTGAAAAAGGCGGAAAGGATCACCCAAATGCAAAGGTGAATTTTGCTTGCGGTGACATTGTAACGACCTTGATTAAATGTGCAAATGGTGAAACCATCATGATTTCTCATGATACAAACTCACCTCGCCCCTATTCCTTAGGTTTCCGCGTTCAAGGAACGAAAGGTCTTTGGATGGATGATAACAAATCGATTTATTTAGAGGGTATTTCTCCAAAAGCGCATCGCTGGGAGGATTTTAAACCTTATCAAGATAAATATGATCACCCCTTATGGAAAACACACGCGGCCGATGCAGAGAATGCTGGCCATGGGGGAATCGATTATTTTGTGCTTCGAGCGTTTATAGAATCCATTAAAAATAAGGTGGCACCTCCGATCGACGTCTATGATGCTGCCGCTTGGTCCGCCATTTCACCGCTTTCAGAACAATCCATTAAAAATAATTCTGCTTCAGTGGCCATTCCGGATTTTACACGCGGAAAATGGAAAACGAACCAACCGATTTTTGCTTTAACCGATAACTATTAATAAACCTCATGACAACAACCTCAAAATCCTCTAACGGCCCTCTTCTGATCATTGGCGTATTATTTTTCGTCTTTGGTTTTGTAACTTGGGTAAACTCTGTCCTCATTGCATTTTTTAAAGATGCTTTTGACCTCAATAATTTCCAATCCCTATTAGTTACCTCGGCTTTTTTCATCTCTTATTTTGTGATGGCGATTCCATCCTCATGGGTCCTTGCCAAAACCGGATTTAAAAATGGGATGTCCTTTGGTTTATTGACTATGGCGGCCGGTACTCTATTGTTTGTTCCAGCGGCAAACATGGCCAATTATCCCTTATTTCTTTTGGGTTTATTCATCATTGGAACAGGTTTGGCATTGTTGCAAACGGCCTCAAATCCCTACGTGACGATTCTAGGGCCTCGAGAAAGTGCTGCCACCCGTATTTCCTTTATGGGTATCTGTAACAAAGTGGCTGGTATTTTAAGTCAATTTATTTTCGGGGGCCTACTTTTATCTGGCGCGGCGGGAACTACTCAGGATTTGTCCATCGTGATTTCTCCCTATTCCATTATGACGGCGGTTTTAATTGCTTTGGCACTTTTAGTTCGCTTTTCGAGCCTTCCGGAAGTGGAAGCTGAGGAAGAAGATGATAAAAACACAGTCGCTGAAAAATCAAGCGTTTGGGCCTATCCTAATTTAGTGTTGGGTCTAGTGGCTTTCTTTTTGTACGTGGGTGTCGAAGTGATGGCGGGTGATACCATCATCAATTATGGTACTTCCCAAGGCATTAGCATGGATGTAGCTAAGATTTTTACGACCTACACGTTATACGGCATGCTGGCGGGTTATATCGTCGGGATTCTATTTATTCCAAAATACTTGAGCCAACAACAGGCACTCAATTATTCTGCTATTCTAGGTCTTGTTTTTTCAGTTGGAACAGTTGCATTAGATGGCTATATGTCGGTGATGTGTTTGGCGCTGTTGGGAATTGCAAACGCGTTAATGTGGCCAGCTTTATGGCCTTTAGCGATTCAAGGCTTGGGGAAATTTACCAAAATCGGTTCGGCATTGATAATCATGATGATTGCGGGTGGAGCTTTGGTGCCATTGTTGTACGGTAAAATAGCAGATTCGATGGGCGATACACAAACGGCCTATGCGATTATGATTCCTTGCTATTTATTTATTTTATATTACGCAACAATCGGTCACAAAAAGAGTTCTTGGTAATAGCATCTAGATTGAAAAGCTTCATCTGATGCGAATGAGATGAAGCTTTTTTGTACCTTTGCCTCAAATTTTTTGTATGTCTTCAACTAGCGCGAATGCCCATTTAATTGCTGATGGCAATATATATTGTCCCTCTTTGGTGGCCTATAAACGCCGAGAAACAATTCCTGTGCAAATCGGCGATGTGTGGATGGGCTCTGATTTTCCGATTCGCGTACAATCCATGACCACGGTCGATACCATGGATACACAAGGGTCAATTGACCAATCCATTCGCATGATTGATGCCGGTTGTGAACTTGTTCGAATCACCGCTCCCTCTGTCAAGGAGGCACAAAATTTAGAGAATATCCGCAAAGGATTACGTGCCAAAGGCTATACAACTCCACTTGTGGCTGATATTCATTTTACGCCCAATGCAGCCGAATTAGCCGCTCGAATTGTGGAAAAGGTACGGATCAATCCAGGCAATTATGCGGATAAAAAGCGTTTTGAAACGATTGAATATACAGATGCGACCTATCAAAATGAATTAGAACGAATTCGGGATAAGTTTTTGCCCTTGGTGAAGATTTGTAAGGAATACGGCACAGCCATGCGCATTGGAACGAATCATGGTTCGCTTTCGGATCGAATTTTAAGTCGATATGGCGATACGCCATTAGGAATGGTGGAATCAGCCCTTGAATTTTTACGTATTTGCGAGGACGAAAATTATGGAAATATCGTCTTATCGATGAAATCGTCAAATACGCAGGTGATGGTCGAGGCCTATCGTTTATTAAGTAAAAAATTAGCCGATTGTGGATTTAAGGCTTATCCATTACATTTAGGCGTTACGGAGGCAGGTGAAGGGGAAGATGGCCGCATTAAATCAGCGGTCGGCATCGGTACTTTATTAGAAGATGGTTTGGGAGATACGATTCGAGTTTCCTTAACAGAAGATCCTGAATTTGAGATTCCGGTGGCGCAGGAAATGCTTCGTCGCTTGCAAAATCGGGCGGCTAAGGCTGATCCGATTCCCGTCTTTTCTGCTGTAAATCCAAGTTTTCATTCACCCATTAATCCTTTTGCACACGCGCGTCGGTTGACGCAGGAAGTTGTCAATATTGGAGGTAATCAAGTTCCGCGGGTCATCGCTGACTTTTCCCAGCGACAAACCATTCAAATGCAGGATCTCAAGTCCATCGGGCATTTTTATTTGCCAGAACCTGATAAGTGGGCGATGAACGACCTGGGTGCGGATTATATTTTTACGGGAGAACAATCGCTTGATTTTATGTTGCCCAATGGCTTACGTCAAATTCAAGCAGCTTCGCTCTGGCAAGAAAATCCATTGCCAACCGTCTATCCCATGTTTACCTGGGAAACTTGGCAACAAGCCTCATTTTATCACCCTGAAATGAATTTCTTGGCGATTCAAGCCGATGATTTACTTGATAATCCTGAGTTATTAAAAACGATTCATTCCCACAAAAATCTTGTTTTGGTCCTTTCGAGCAGCAATGCACATCAAATGGCTGATTTGCGTCGGGGATTTTTTGAATTAGTTCAGGATAAGCAATTAGTTCCTGTCGTTATTCATGTTAGCTATGAGCAAATTTCAGAAAATGCCTTGCAAGTATATGCCCCTGCGGATGCTGGAGCTTTATTCATTGATGGTTTTGGAGATGCTTTAATGATTTCTACGCCCTTCGAAAAAAATCGAGAAGCGATTTGTAATTCGACGAATTTCGGGACTTTGCAAGCTAGTCGGGTAAGAATTTCCAAAACCGAATACATCTCCTGTCCTTCATGTGGTCGGACCTTATTTGATTTACAGGAAACAACCGCACGTATTCGAAAAGAAACCGATCATTTGAAAGGTATCAAAATCGGTATTATGGGCTGTATCGTCAATGGTCCCGGTGAGATGGCGGATGCAGATTATGGCTATGTGGGAATTGGAAAAGATAAAATCGCTTTATACAAAGGCCAAGAAGTCGTAAAGAAATCAGTCCCCGCGGATGCTGCAGTGCATGAATTAATTCAATTGATTAAAGATCACGGTGACTGGAAAGAGGCACCTTCAACCCAACAATCCCATGAGCAGAATTAAAGATCAATTTAAAGTAGGCGAAGTTTTTACCTATTTTGTGCGCGTTTTTCAAAAACCTAAACCAGGTGCACCGACGAACTTCAACATTCGCACCATGCACACGATTAACAAGATTTCAATTTTGATGTTTTTGTTTTGCGTAGCTGTAATGATTTTCCGAGCGTTTACGCGTTAATTCAATCCGAATTTACACCAATTGCTCTGCGCATATTTCAATGCCTTTTTATCCTTCGTTTTTCCTTTCACAAAATCGCAAAGGAATTGATATTCACGAGGACCTGGGGCATTAGGCAGGACATCCAATAAGCTTTGAATCACTTTCAGCGCCTCATTTGATTTTTTAACTTTAAACAAATAAGCGGCTTCTACCATCCAAGTTCGACGAACGATGGAATTGGGTTCTATCCCCGCTTTTTTCATTTGATCTTTTATTTTTGAAATTCCAGCGGCATTTAATTGGTTAGCTTGCGAACTGGTCATCACGATTTGAAATACATTTTCATAAATCATCCGAACTAAGTTAGCATCAAAAGCACGGCTGTACGCGGGAATATGATTCACATAATAATCAAAAAGTACATTATCATGATTCATCATGACGGTCTGTAGGACATTTAGCGTATTTTGGGTAAAATATGCGGTTGTTGGAAGAATTTTCGCATATTCATTGATGACCTTGATGTTCGTTGACGTATCTCCCATGATCCGCGCATATTGGGCATAATTCAACAGGAACGCAGGATTTCGGTCACCCGATTTAAATTTACTTGCAAAATTTTGAGCAAATTCAGATGGATTCGAGGCTTTTTGGCCTATTGAATTCACATTGATCACCGAGTTTTCTTTTTCACCAAAAGACTTTGCTTGAACTACTTTCATCGTTTTGGGGTCAAAAAACAAGAACGTTGGCGTCGCATTAATATTGATTTTCATACGCTTAAGCAAATTGAAATTTTCAGGATTATTCATATCCAATTGAAAATTAACGAATTGGCTATTATAGAGAGCTCCTACTTGCGGTTGCGCAAAGGTACCCTTAAACGCCGCGCAAACATGACAATCCGGCGCATAGGCTTCGACGAAAAGAATCTTATTTTGTTGTTTCGCTGTATTGACAGCCACATTAAAATTCGTCGTTTTGATGAATTGAATGCCCTTTTGAGCCTGAACTGAAATGCATAAAAACAGAATAAATACGGTATATATTGCCTTCATAGCATTATTTTTGGCCTTTTTCAGCTTCTACGATCTCCTTTTTTAAATGTGCAGACAAGGTTCGACAAACCGCCTCGATTTCTTGGGCGAAAAAATGATCCCCTGTCGCTTGTAAGGATACATCTGAAACAGTTCCCATGATTTCAATAAAAAATCGCTTCATGTCCAATACCTCCATATCTTTTGTCCATAAAGGAAGCGTTAATGTTCCTTTATGATAAGGATCCCATGTGGCCACCAAAATGGCTTTTGTTTCTTCGATCCCTTCATTTGG
>CANFVE010000032.1 GCA_947450365.1 Cytophagaceae bacterium | reverse complement strand
TCCTGAATAAAAGGCGAACCATGGCAGGAAATTTCAATCACATGTTCCTTCGTATAGGAATGTGGACCGATGAATAAACTAACCAACACCTCATCATATACGTTTCCATGCGCTTCAATGCGCCCGTAATGAATCGTATGACTGGCTTGTTTGCTTAAATCTTTTGGAAAAAATACCTCATTGGTGAGACGAATCGCCTCCTCCCCGGACAATCGGATTACGCCGATCGCCCCGACTCCCGAAGGCGTCGCTAAGGCAATGATGGTATCTATGAAATTCACTAAAGCAGATTTTGTAGTTTCATGGCCACGGTCATATCCCCAGAGATCTTCACTTTGCCTGTCATGACAGCCATCATGGGATTTAAATCGCCTTGTAACAATTGGGTAAATACCTCTTCGGAAGTCGCAATCGTGCAATCCGCATCGGCATTTTCATTCAGGACTTTTCCGTCGCCCGTCACCACGATGATGCCCGACGGGAATGCAAATTTAAAGGAAACGCCTTGACCGCCTTTTTGCGCGGCTAGGGCTGTAATTTTGTCGTTGATTTCTTGAAATGTCATGTCTATAAAATTTAAATTCAAAAGTACGGCTTTTGGATGAGGCATGAAAATGCGAAGGCTAAATTTCCCGTTGGCAAATCCGTTTAAAATCACAAAACTGGCACGCCTTCACATCCTTCGTTTTCTCAAATACCGTTTCTGGATCTAAAATCTTGCGCACCCATTCGCCTAAAATGGCTTCCGATTCGGCGATAAATCCAGTCCAATCCTGTCCTTCAGAGAACCATAAGCCCGTCGCCTGATCCGTTAAAATCCCAGCAGGTAAATTTCGGAAAGAAATAATTCCAGGTTCGATCTCCACCTCGTCCAACAAAAAATTGGGTATATTTTCATTTCGGGAACCGATGGGTTTTTGTAATTCTTTGGCGAGTAAATATTTATACATCCATAATTGCAGCAATTTCGTTTTCAAATCTCCTTCCAACACATCATTTCGTAAGCCCAATTCACTCGGAACCACATCCTTCGCCTCCACTTTGCCCGTTTTATAATCCAAAATCCGGAGGGTCGAACCCACATAGTCTAACCGGTCGATCCGACCACTGACCTTAACCTGCAGGTTTTCTTCCCCAATCAACACATTTATATGAGTAGGCAATGAAATCTCCACGGCAAGCAGTCGCGCATGCTTGGACCAGGCGTCTTGTTGGTAATACGTTTCCAACAACGTTTTCGCCACTTCCTTCAACACATAATTAAAACCCTTTTCAATTTCAAAATTCCCTTCACGTTTTTGAATGTCAGCCATCGCTGTTTCCAAGAAATAATCCAGCCTCGCCGGAATTCGCTCCCGCAAAGCCGCCTCATCATAATCCCCCGCATGGTCGGCCAATACCTCCTTGTCCACTAATTCCAACACCTTATGCACCCACGTACCAAACACATCCGCCCCCATGTCCTCCTCTTGATCTTTTTCCTTTCGCAAGCGTTTGATTTGATTATAATAATACTGCAAGGTACAGGAATTAAACATCGAAAGCCCTGAGGCAGATATGCCATAATTTATCAAACTCGATTTAATCTCTTCGAGCATCTCGGGGCTTTTGGCAAGCATGGAATAATCGGGGCGATCGAAACCCTCGGTGGGAACAAAAGACAGATTAGGTTCATGCCAATGGATATTTGGATTCTTTTTCGTCCATTCGTATTTCAGTTGGCGAATAAACCGACTCATCTCCTTCACGCTCGATTTTTCTGACGGTTGGACATAACACATGACGATCTCACGCGGTCTTTGGAACAAACGATGAATATGATATGAGGCCACCGCATCAGCCTGGGTGAAGGTAGGTAATTCAAAAGCACTCATGTTCGCAATGTCCACAGGAATCAAACTTTCCCGTTTCCTCGTTCCCGGCAAACTCCCTTCATTCATGGACAGCACAATCACTCGGTCAAAATCGAGCGTTCGTGTTTCTAATAAACCCATCACATGCAATGTGCGAATGTCCTTACCTTCGAAGGTCAGTTTTTGTTGCTGCAATAATTGGGTCAACACCATCTTTCCGCTTTTCCACGATAATTCATCTTGTCCCTCTAAAGATATAATCAGCGTATTGACAACCGAAACTGCTTGACTCATCGCCTGCGCTTCTTCATCCCAGTCTTCCTCTGGAATGGATTTCAATAAACCTTCTAATAGGGAAGCTAAATTCCCAAGAATAGAAATCAAAGCATCTGAATGTGAGCAAAACAAATCATTCAATACAGGTACATGTGATTTCGCGGTCTCTATGCGACTCGTTGGGACGTAGATATCATTCGCTTGGATCAAATGGCCGATTTCATAGTTCTTTCTATTTAGGAATCGATGGATCAAGGGATGGGAAATGGCTTGTTGGAATACCCCCACCGAATAACGACCTTGCGGTTCCTGCTTACCAAGTTCCCACCAGAGCTGAATCAATGAAAAAGCCCAAGACTTTTTAATGGAAAAGCCCATTGTGATGTTCAGGCGATCTTTAAATTCCCCGATGTACAATAGCACTTGGTCTAATAAAGCCTCATCCCCTAAGACAAGAGCCACTTGTTCCCCTGGACCATATTCTTCCTGCCATTTCCGAATGATGTCCATGGCGACAAACACCTGGGCACTTGGATTCGCAAGGCCTAACACTTTAACGGTTTTTTGATCGGTCAAAAGATCTTGTCCCATCCATTGGAATGGACCGTTCGACAAGTATTGCGGGGAACTAGTATCCGCATAGCTACGAAGCCAATTGCCCGCGCGGTGAAAGGGATTTTTGACGTAATAGCTATCCGCATCCCAAAGGGTTTGTGCCAAACCTTGTTTAAGCAATAAACGAATGATGGATTCTTCGCCTTTGGAAAGGGCATTAAATCCAACGAAATAGATTTTCTTAAAGTTTTTCGGTAAAGGTTGATCCTGAATCAATTGATCATGCAAGTGCCTATAGGCCAAACCTCGATACACCAAACCTAAGGTTTCCAGGCGCGAACGGAGTCTTCCATAGACTTCTAAAAGGTGGTCGTATAGTTTAAAATAGGATACAGTATGTGGGGTTTTAAATTTCTCGGGATTAGGTTCTCCATATTCTTCGCCCCAGCGTTCGAGGGATTTGGCTTCGGAGAGAAAGGAGAAAAGTTGGAACGGATCGACCAAATACATGTCGAGCGTATCGAAATCCTTCAGCATCATTTGACCCCAGGAAATGAATCGATCAAAATCCACCTTAGAATCCACTTCTTTAAAACAATGATAGGCTTCAAAAAGCAGTGAAATGGGGTCGATCATTTTCGATTGGGTCATTTGGATCGCAAATTCCTCAATCGTAAAAAATGCAGGGGATAAAAAAGGTCGATCACCCTGCAAGGCTAATTCCTTTTTTAGGTACAGGACTCCTCGCTGGGAAGGCATCACCACCGCCACATCTTTCAAATCCTCCACCGGATGCTGCGCCCAAATATGCGCAGCGGTCTTCCCTAAAAACGTCTGCATGCAGCCTTATTTATTTCGTATCGTTCAACAATATAGCCCATACTTATCAGCACATGACTTTTCCATGGATGAAAATCCTACAAATTCCCCTTTTTCATTTCCTTCACAGCATAATCCACCGCACGGGCGGTTAAGGCCATATAGGTCAAGGAAGGATTTTGGGTTGATGTAGACGTCATACTTGCGCCATCGGTCACAAATACGTTTTTCACCGCATGCATTTGATTCCACTTATTAAGCATTGAGCTTTTCGGGTCACTGCCCATGCGACAACCGCCCATTTCGTGAATATCCAAGCCGGCAGGTTGTTTCGTATCCCGACTACGTATATTCGTAAACCCTGCCTTCGTATACATCTCAGTGAATTGCTCAATGAAATCTTTCACCATTTTATCATCATTATCGTCATATCCGACCGACATGTGCAATAAGGGCATTCCCCAAGTATCCTTTTGTTTGTCGTCCAACCAAACACGATTCGTTTCTTTCGGAATCGTTTCGCCCATCATGTGAGAACCGGCGTACCAGTTTTGGTTGATTTTAGGATTCAACAAAGAATTTTTCAACGATTCGCCTAAACCTGAACGGTCAGAAGAATTACCCCGACCCGCACTCATACCCGCCGCATATCCGCGTAAGAAGTTTGTCTCCTGTTTGTATACATTCCGGAAACGTGGGATATAGCCAGACGTGGGTCGACTCCCTTCCGTTTTCGTATCCAGATAGCCCTCATATTCCGCGGAAATAGAAGCACGGTAATTATGAAAGGCAACATATTTTCCTAATACACCCGAGTCATTTCCCAAGCCGTTCGGAAAACGATGTGAGGTAGAATTTAACAAAAGGAGATTTGTATTAATCGCTGCCGCGGTGACAAAAATGACTTTGGCATAGTATTCAATCATTTCTTTGGTATTCGCATCTACGACGCGCACTCCGATCGCCTTTTGTTTCTTTTCATCATAAATGATAGATTCGACAACGGAATCAGGACGTAGGGTCAAATTACCCGTTTTGGCGGCCCAAGGAAGTGTGGAGGAGTTGGAACTAAAATAACCGCCGTATGGACAACCTCGTTGGCATAAATTCCGACTTAAACAGCGGCCGCGACCTTGTTGGTAATGTATCTCCCTCGGTTCCGACAAATGTGCGCATCTCGCTATAATCACATGGCGATCCTGATACATCCGTTTTAATTCCTTTTGGAAATGTTTTTCGACACAGTTTAATTCAAAAGCCGGGAGAAAATCCCCGTCCGGCAAGGAATCCAAGCCATCTTTATTTCCGGAAATCCCAGCAAAATATTCTACATGCGAATACCACGGAGCTATATCATCGTAAGAAATTGGCCAAGGCACTGCAAATCCATCGCGCGCGGGACCTTCGAAATCGTATTTCGACCAGCGTTGGGTTTGTCGGGCCCAAAGAAGTGATTTACCTCCTACTTGATAGCCACGAATCCAATCGAAGGGTTTATCTTGAATGTAGGGATGTTCTTTATCCTTGACAAAAAATTGTTTGGCATCTTCCCGGAAGGCATAGCATTTACTGACAACTGGGTTTTCGGCAATTTCTTCATTGGTCAATCGGCCTCGATGTGGAAATTCCCACGGGTTCATCAGGGTGGTGGGATAATCCTCATTGTGCATCACTTTCCTACCACGTTCGAGAACCAAGGTTTTAATGCCTTTGTCACAAAATTCTTTGGCGGCCCAACCTCCTGCAACGCCTGAACCAATCACGATCGCGCCATAAGTTCTTTTTTCTGCGTGTTTTGCTATATTCATCGCGCTTATTTTTTAACGGGTACACATGGATTCCAAAAACCAGGGGCCATTTGATAATGCAAATGCTCCGTCATCACATATTCGGTCGACATATAGCCTTGAATAGTTAAAGCCTTCAGCGTGGAGATACTTTTGGTGGCCACATCGCCAAATTTCCCTTTTTCCATTTGAAATATAAATTGCTCTTTTTCGGCTTCTGTAGCTTGATCCATGGATTTTTTGAATCCTTCTTGGAACCAAGTAGGGACATTCCCTAAAACCGTTTTTATTTGGTCTTGCGCGGTTTTTTCATAACAATCTTGCAACATCGTCCGGACAAAAGCAGGCACGCCTAAACTATTCGCCCCGGGAATCGACGATTCCGGAATAATGGTTCCCATGAGGAGGTGTAAGGTTTGTTCTTCACTGAGCGCCAGGGCGATCGGATTCGCATGCGCATTCGAATGAAAAGCAAGGGTTCCAAGGCTCGCTAAAGCCATGCCTTTGACCCATTGTCTGCGTGAAATATTGGACATAATGAATAGGTTTATACAAGCTACAAACTTATCAAATTATCGCTATTTCTTGGGAAGAATTACCAATTTTTTAATCAAACAAAAGCCATTTAACCCCATAACCAAAGACACGTCCCATGGCCGGATGTAAATAAGCGGTATAATGGTTGGTTCCGATCAGGCCTTGGGTTACATTGGCCATTTTGAAAAACAAGCGAACCCGGTTGATTCGAAGGGTCACATAGGCATCCGTTTGAACAAAGGCGGGTAATTGATAGGTGTTTTGCAAATGGTATTGTTGGAACACCGGCATATAAGCATCCCCGTAATAGGCTGATTGATATTGAAAATCAAACCCTGCCTGCACGTATAATAGTTTTTTGTATTGCAAATTCAAGGCTACGTTAGCATCGGCGGCAAGATTCGGCATGCGGATAATATCGGGTCCGGTTTGCGTATTAGCATGCACGCGGGTGTACCAGGCTAATTTTCCAAGGTTTCCACCCACATCGATGCTGGTGCGGAAGACGCCGATGGCCTCATTGCTTTGTTGGACATTTGCTTTGGTATCATAGTAAATCCAATTCCCAATCCGTTGAATCATCACACTCGGTTTAAAATAAAGTGATTTACTGCTGATGTCGATGCCTCCTTCGAGGGCGTCAAACTGGATATTGGCGAAATCATTTTTCCATCGGTAGGAAATATTGTGAACCCAATTTTGCGCAATGCTCGGACTCGAAGACGTGCGCTGGAATTTTACGTAAAACCAAGGCGAAACAAATTGTGCTTTTAGGGCATAATCGGAACCTAGTAAATATTCCCCTTCGGCGGTGAAATCTGTTTTTTCAGAGAAGGATTGGTGCAGCCAAAGACCCACATAATTCTCGAAACGATTTAAGGAACTTGCATTCATGGGATTATACACCGTCCAATAGCGTTGTTTTAAATGCGTTCGATAGGTGAACTGACGAAATACTCCTTTGATTCCGGTTTGATGACTGTAGGATTGCCAGCGGTTCTCATTGTACATCGAGTCCGGCGTACTCGGCGCTTGTATGTAATTGATATAGGTTTTTGGGTAAAAGCCATCTGCGAGGGAGGTGGTAAAATCTAAATCGCGGTATTTGACGGTGCGATTTTCGACGTCGAGACGTTGGAAAAATTGCAAGCCTTTAAAACCAATAAATTCATGGTACATGTGAAATTTTAAAAATTTATCGTTCGATTGGCTCGTTGAATTCGTTAAAATTGCTGAATTATCTAAGTAATTTAAAGCAGCCGCTTCGGTTTGATTGGCTGTTAATTTGATGCCTCCTTGGTCATTACTTCCTTGGTCGAAATAATTGATATGCCCTAAAATCCGATACCGCTTATTTTTTGAGCGGTAATTGCTGTGCAACAAAAGGCCCCATTGGCCCAATAAACTTTGATCCCCTTTTTTAAATGCTGCATCGGTGATGACTTTATCGGCGAGCATGCGTTGTAATTCGATTCCTACATTCCAAAGCGAATCCACATTCCGGGCTAAGGAGAAATTTAAACGCGTTTGACCTCCCCCGCCTAAACTGTATTCCACATCTGAAAAGGGCGATTTTGTATCGTAATATCGGATCTGATCGGCATCAAAGGCATAGGGCATGTACGCCTGATAGCCCAATTGAGTTCCGAGACTTGTAGGTGATTGGACAAAAATATGGCGAACGGCCGTTCCGTCATTCCCTAAATTGGCCGTCAGGAAGGATGATCGTTCCTGAAATAAATGCCGCTGAAAAAGATGCAACGAAGTATCGATTCGGCGCTGGATGATCCGACTATTGAGCACATCACTTTCTAAAAAATAATGCATCGTATTCGGCCCATAAATCTGTTTGGTGGAATCATCTAAGGCAGCGCGGCCGCTTCTCGCTGTTGATGTGGGAGTGCTTTTAGAGGTTTTGGGATCTGGAAAACCACCGTTGGGGGTAGATTGATTCGGATCCATAGGATTTTGACCCGTAGGAAATTGTCCGAATAACAAAGCCACCGGGCAAAGCAAGAAAAAA
This sequence comes from Cytophagaceae bacterium, assembly GCA_947450365.1. Lineage (GTDB taxonomy): Bacteria > Bacteroidota > Bacteroidia > Cytophagales > Spirosomataceae > Aquirufa. The sequence goes on along the minus strand of CANFVE010000032.1, from coordinate 26,525 downwards.
AGAAAGTGTAGAATCCGATTTTTCACGGCACAAAGGTAGGCTAATTTATGCAATTTCCCTTTTCATTAACGTAGCCAAAAAGCTCCAAAAAGCTTTATCTCCATCGACAAAGCGAATTCCCATAGGCAAATAGGCCAAATGACGTTTCAACATAGGCGCCTGTGGGAAAAACTGTTCCAAACGAACAAAGTCCTTGTGCGTTGTGATAATGCCCTGACCCTCCGTCAGATTTTGGGCTAATCTTTCCAAGTCTGCAATTTCGTTTTCCGTAAATGCATGATGATCTGGAAAGATCCGTTCACTTAGTATTTCACCAGTGGATTGAAGGTGATCTATAAAAGGAATGGGGTCCGCTATACCAGCAATGGCATGCCATTTTTGAGCTTCTTGTTGACCCACCGGCGACCCATAGGTCAAGGCTGTATAAAAAACGGGGAGATTCCATGAGTTGAACAAGCTGCGATCGATCTGCTCGGGACAACGGTTCACGATGATCGCATCGGCCCGTTTTACGCCAGCACGCGATTCTCGTAAGCGGCCCATAGGCATGACATAATCTTGAAAGAAGGGATTTTGGTAGGTGGTACATAGGAGATTGATGTGTCGGCCAATGGCCCGATGCTGAAAGGCATCGTCCAATAAAACCGTATCCAAAAAAGGTAATTCGTCAATCATTCGCTGAATACCTATTACCCTTTTCTCACAAACGGCCACCGGAATTTTGCCAAACATTTTTTTATAAGCTAAGGGCTCATCCCCTACTTCCGTCGCCTTTGCATGTTCCTGAACCCAACGAAAGCCTTTGCTTTTTCGTCCATATCCCCGACTTAAAATGCCTATTTCGGATTTCCAAGGCCAATGTTGGATCATGTAAGCCACCAAGGGACTTTTTCCAGTACCCCCCACGGCGAGATTTCCGACTGAAATGAGAAAAGTACGATCGAAGGATGTCGATGTCAATATGCCTCGATCAAATAGAAAATTCCGAAAGGAGGTAATTCCCTGATAGAGCAAAGAAGGCAGAAAAGTTAGAATAGACCGAATCATAATGGATGATAAAGTTAGGATAAAATAATAAATTGCACCCATGTCCAGCGCAAATCTTCAGCTAATTGATCATACCCTTCACTTTCATTTTGAAGCGGGTACCTCACGGGGTGTATTGACAAAGAAAAAAAGTTATTATGTGCGGATTCAATCGGGAGGAAAATTTGGCATCGGCGAAGCGGGACCTTTAGCCGGTTTAAGTCCTGATTATCAGGAAGATTGTCTTCCTGCGTATCAACAAACCTTACAAGTCTTAGGATCCATTCCCAAGGAGAAAGCTGGAATTTCGGCATATATTCATCAGATTCCATTTCATCAACCCGCCTTGCGCTTTGCGGTTGAATCCGCTTTATTGGATTTATTTGCCCCGAATCCGGGGCAATATTTTGATAATTCGTTTAGTCGGGGGGAAACGAATATTCCCATCAATGGCCTCATATGGATGGGAAAACCCGATTTTATGGCCGCCCAAATCGAACAAAAATTAAAGGAGGGCTACAGCTGTTTGAAATTGAAAATTGGCGCGTTGGATTTCGATACGGAAGTAGGGCTTTTGGCTAATTTACGCAAGCGATTCGCGGCAAAGGATTTAACACTTCGGGTGGATGCCAACGGCGCCTTTCGACCTGAGGAAGCCATATCCAAATTAGTAAAATTAGCCCAATACGACCTGCATTCGATCGAACAACCCATTCGGGCTGGACAATGGGAGGAAATGGCACACCTATGCAGACAGGAAATCATTCCCATCGCGCTCGATGAGGAATTAATTGGTCAGGAAAACCCTGAACTCGTGTTAGATACCATAAAACCACAATTTGCCATCTTTAAACCGAGTTTTTTAGGTGGATTTGAGGCGACCCGGGGCTGGATAAATGCCTGTAAAGAAAGAGGCATCGATTGGTGGATTACCTCGGCTTTGGAATCGAATATAGGATTACAGGCAATTTCCCAATTTACAGCAGCATTTCCGGTGACCATGCCACAAGGTTTAGGGACAGGGCAACTGTATACGAATAATTTTGCCAGTGGATTAGGAATCGAAAAAGGAAATATTTGTTTTGATCAGACATTTGGTCGGGAAATTCCATTTCAAGACCTATCTTTGTGAAAATTTTAATGTAGAAAAATGAATACGATTGACGAGGCGATGATCGCCATCTTAGAAAAGCGATTAGAATTAAGCAAATTGAGTTATTCGGATGAGACCTATGACGATGTGGAGGAGGTTTTGCATGATTTGGAGGATGATTTCAATGAAAAATATGGGGATCAATTGGAAGATATTTTAGAAAAGGTCCATTTGAAACATTGTCCGGAATCGGATGTATTGTTGCCCACAGCCTATTTAGCCAAAAAGTTTGTCGAAACGGCGGATGGCGAAATCGAAATCGGTAAAAAAGAGGGTGTAGAAGTGGAATGGATTGTGGATCCTGCAGCGGCGGCTCGCTTGGTTTTATTGCCTTCCCCTACGCGCATTTTGTTAATGACTCCCAAAGGAATAAGTATTGTTTGGGAGGCCGAGGTAAAATAAGAAGAGATACAAAATAGAAGAAGGTTGGTTTATCCAACCTTTTTTTATGCCCAATCGATTCCTTTTTTCAGCAATTCAAAGGTTTTAGCGCCTTCTGGATAGGTATTTACATCATACATGTATTCCCAAGAAGCCATGGGAGGCATACTCATTAAGATTGATTCGGTGCGCCCGTTGGTTTCCAACCCGAATTTGGTTCCACGATCATGCACTAAATTAAATTCGACATAACGACCCCGACGCAAGAACTGAAAATCTTTTTCGGCCTTCGTGAAACCCTTTTCCGCGTTTAATTTCATCAAATGAGTATAAATAGGCACAAAGGATTCGCCTACTTGTTTGACAAAATCAAAATGTTGATTTTTTTCTTCGTCCGATTTACTTGTTAGATAATCAAAAAATATGCCCCCAATTCCCCTCGTTTCTCCGCGATGAGGGCTGTAAAAATAATCATCCGCCCAGGCTTTGAACTTAGAATAATAGGTTGGATTTGCTTGGTCGCAGACGTGTTTGATTTGCTGGTGAAACCATTTTGCCTGTTCGGGGATGATGATATGCGGGGTCAGGTCGATGCCGCCCCCAAACCAATGCTGGCCATTGCTCAATTCAAAATAGCGCACATTCATGTGAATGATTGGCACCCATGGATTTTCAGGATGCATCACGATGGAAACCCCGCTGGCAAAAAAGTCAACTTCCTCTTGAATATCCATACTGGACACCATTTTGGGATGCAAAGGACCATGAACAGCGGAGAAATTAATGCCGGCTTTTTCTAGAATTTTGCCATTCACGATAACTCGAGAATGACCGCCTCCCCCTTCCGGACGATCCCAAGAATCTTCCCGAAAGCTTCCTTGGCCATCTGCCATTTCGATCCCCGCACAAATACGCGTTTGCAGGTCCCGGAAATAAGCGGCGATTTCTTCTTTTTGTAAAGCCATTAGGGATTGGTTTTGCTTGTATCTGGAACAGAAACTCCATCTGGATTATCCCCCATCAAGGCATTTAGGGAGTCTAATTCCGCATCGCTCACTTGAAGTGAATCCGGTAAGGTACTGTAAGAGCCTTGGCAATCAAAGTCCTTTTTAACGACCCGACGGTCCAATTTATCAAACGGAACCGGTTTATACATCGCCAAAGCTGGATCTTTCACCACCTTGATCATAAATCGCCTAAAAATAGGCAAGGCGGTTTTGGCACCTTCCCCCAGCGCGCTGGATCGGAAGTGAATCGAACGATCATCGCCGCCGACCCACACCCCTGAAATTAAATTGGCCGTCATCCCGATAAACCAGCCATCAGAATGGTTAGACGTCGTCCCAGTTTTTCCGGCAAAATTGTGCGCGTATCGATTCTCGGTGGGCAATAACACTTCCCCATCCGCCCATAACAATGAACTGGCCGTTCCCCCATCATGAATAACACCTTCCAGCATCGAGCGGACTAATTGGGCTGACTCCTTGCGAATCACCCGAAAGGAGATCGGCTCGAAATTTTGCAAGACCTTCCCATTTTGATCCTTTATCTCCTGCACGATCATCGGTTCCACATGAATTCCCTCATTCACAAAAGCCGAATAGGCCCCAATCATCTCATAAAGTGACACGTCAAAGGATCCTAAACCGATCGACGCCACAGGCTTCAAAGGGCTCTTTATCCCCATTTTTTGCGCATAATACATCACTGTATCCGCTCCTACCTCATTCGTTAAACGTGCGGCGACCGAATTAATACTTTTAGCCAAGGCCCTACGCAAAGGCATCATCGAATAAGAAAATGTCCCATCGGCATTCGATGGCCGCCAAATTTTCTTCTCTCCTTTTTCCTCCACCTCGATTTCAAACGGCTCATCCTTAATCATGTAACAGGGTGAAAGGTCTTTAGGCCCATCGATGGCGGCCGTATAGACGAAGGGTTTGAAGGTAGATCCCGGTTGGCGCTTACTCTGCTTCACGTGATCGTATTTGAAATATTTGAAATCCAAACCACCCACCCAAGCCTTAATATGCCCCGTATAAGGATCTAAGGTCATCATCCCGGATTGCAAGAAACGTTTATAATAATTAATGGAATCAATCGCGCTCATCGTCTTTTTCTCTTCACCCAGCGCATTGCGAGAATACACCCACATCTCCCGTTTTACATTTTTCATGTAATGCCACACGGAATCCGGTTGTTTCGGGAACCGCGCCACTAACGCTTTGTAATATTCCGTACGTTTGGCCACCGTATCGATAAAACCCGGGATTTCAACGCCATGCTCATCGACCCAAGGATTTTGACCCGCCCAATGGGCATCAAACGTTTTTTGGGTTGAACGCATACCTTCTTCGACCGCTTCCTCCGCATGCAATTGCAAACGTGAATCGATCGTAGTCATGATTTTCAAACCATCCCGATACAAATCCACTTCCATTTCATTTTCCTTCGCCCAGTCGTGAATGAATTTGGCGACCGCAACTTTGAAATAATTCCCGGTTCCATCATAAGGCGATTCCTCATTTAAATGCAATACGATGGGTAATTTAGCCAAGGAATCATATTCTGCCTTCTTCAAATAACCCGCCTTGACCATTTGAGACAATACGACATTCCGACGTTTCCAGGCTTTATTTTCGGCTAAGGGTTTATTGACATAGCGCGTGGGATTATAGGTTGTCGTCGCTTTTTGTAAACCGACTAAAATCGCAGCTTCTTGAATGTTTAAACTATCGGCCGAGGTATTAAAATAGGTTTTGGCAGCCACCTTAATTCCATAGGCATTATTGCCATAATCCACCGTGTTTAAATACCATAAAATAATTTCATCTTTGGTATAAAAACGTTCCAATTTAATCGCAGTAACCCATTCTTTGGATTTGTAAATCAATTTACTCAAGCCAGGAATATATCCAAAAAGACCTGTTTTGATGAAGCCTTTTTTGGTTCGGGTTTTGAATAGATTCTTGGCCAATTGTTGGGATATCGTACTTCCACCCCCCCGATCGCCACCTTTGGCGATTCCAACCAACACACCCGCCCAAGCCTGAAAATCAATCCCCGTATGTTCATAAAATCGTGAATCTTCCGTAGCCACCAAAGCCTTCACCAAATGCGGGGATAACAAATGATAATCTCGAATCGGTGTTCTGTTTTCTGCAAAATACTTACCTAATAAAACCCCATCGGCCGAATAAATCTCCGAGGCTTGTGATAATTTGGGGTTTTGAAGATCGTCGACGGATGGCATTTCGCCAGTCAACCAAAAAATATTCGTTTCAATCACAAACAAATAAATCAATCCCACCAAAACCACCTTGCCTGTCGTTTTCCAAATGCGCACAATCGGCTTATAATAGGCAGAATCCTTATCGACATGGGCATCGTAATAGGCCTCTAAACGGCGCCATTGAATCTCAGCGAAAATTTTACCCAGCGTAACATAGCCCAGGACCCACGTATATCGACGTTCCCCCAATAGCTTCGCGAAAAGCGCCACTATGGAATTACCCAGCGCTGATACAAGCTGATTTAGTTTAGATTTACTTTTCGACAAGAATTGTTTAATCATGGTTTGGGCTTATTCTGTCTCTAATTTTTCTAAGATACTCATTAAATCTGTAAAATCTCGAAAGCCTGGCCGCTCTTCTTTTCCAGCTTGTAAACCTATCCCCATAATGGAACTTTGTTCAATCCACTCATCTAAATCTTCTTCAGGGATATCTAAACCAACCAAAATCGGATATTTTGCCGCCCAAATTTCCACGGAAGCCTCCATGCCTACCAGAGATTCTTGGTCATTTCCGACCAATAAAAATTGCTTGACATAAGGACCTGCCGAAACAAATAAGGCGGGTAAATTATCCGTATCAATGTTCACCCGAAGGATTTTAGGAATGTCAATCGAGGCAATCGCCTCTAAATGAACCGAGGAATCAATTTCCAACATATCTGGCTGAAATATGCGACATAGTTCGATGATTTCATCCGCCGTACGGCCACATGCCTCACCTACAATGTCCACACCGGCTAACCAATTTCGGATTTCTGTGAATTTTTCCACCGACATCTCCGCCATCGGAAAACCCAACCAATCCACTCCCATTCCTGCACAATACCGGGCATCTGATAAATTCTCAATCCCGGAAACTTTTACACGCGTCTTTAGCATACTCATAAAATGAGTTCAAAATTAACCTTTACGGCCGTAAATACCAAGATTGTTCGGCATTTGGTCAAATAAATATTACCTTGCGTAAATTTTCGTCAGGCCTTGAACCTGAGCAGCAAATATGGAATCAAAAGGACGCGTTTTAGTCGCCATGAGCGGCGGCATCGACAGCTCAGTCGCAGCTGTTTTACTTCATGAACAAGGATACGAGGTCATCGGAATGACCATGAAAACCTGGGACTATGCGAGTTCTGGGGGCACAAAAAAAGAAACGGGCTGCTGTTCGCTCGATTCGATTAACGACGCCCGTCACATCGCCGTTTCCCTCGGTTTTCCCCATTATATTTTGGATATCCGCGAGGAGTTTGGTGATTCTGTGATCGATTATTTCACCTCTGAATACATCGAGGGCCGTACGCCAAATCCCTGTGTCATGTGCAATACGCACATTAAATGGGATGCTTTATTAAAACGCGCGGACCAATTAGGCTGCGAATTCATCGCCACCGGCCATTATGCGCAAATTCGCCAAGAAAATGGTCGACACATCATTTCAAAAGGTGTCGATGCAAAAAAAGATCAAAGTTATGTGCTTTGGGGCGTGTCACAATCAAGTTTGGCACGGACGATTTTACCCTTAGGGCATTTAACCAAAGAACGAATTCGGGAAATGGCCACCGAACGCGGCTTTGTGGATTTAGTGAATAAGTCGGAGAGTTATGAAATCTGTTTTGTACCCGATAATGATTACAGAGGATTTTTGAAACGGCGGGTTCCCGAATTGGAAGAACAAGTGAAAGGAGGGAATTTTGTGGACATCGACGGAAAGGTTATCGGCACACACGAGGGCTATCCTTTTTATACGGTGGGCCAACGAAAGGGTCTCGGAAAAGCATTTGGTTACCCCGCCTTTGTGATCGAAATACGGAAGGAAACGAATGAAGTGGTCATCGGCCCTGTGGAAGATTTAAATCGAACGGGTATGTATGTGGGCCAATTAAACCTCCAAAAATATGCCGAAATCCCTGCAGAAGGCCTAGAAACAATAACCAAAGTCCGCTACAAGGACGCGGGGACGGAGGCGTTTATCCAACAAATCGACGGCAAAATCAAAGTCGAATTCCATGAAGATGTCAGTGGCATCGCGCCGGGCCAAGCGGCTGTTTTTTATGAAGGCGATGATGTGGTAGGCGGGGGTTGGATTTTAAAATCCTTCCAAAAAGGTAGTGTATTTGAGCAATACCGTAATCTAGAAACGATATAAGCAAATCTACACGGGCGGAAACACATCCCCTTTGCCTAATTTTACTTTGATGCGGGGCATTTGAATGACTTCCATGTCATAAATGCGTGCCCCATCGATTTTAAAGCGTAGTGCAGTTTGTTCCGAATGAAATCCGTGCTGACCTGCCGCACCCGGATTTAAAAACAACATATTTCGCCGATTCAAATCCCGTTTTACTTGTAAAATATGGGAATGTCCGCAGATAAAAATGTTGGGAATTCCCATCGAAAAAGTCTCCAACGCATCCGGTTTATAGGAAGAAGGCGCACCGGCGATGTGCGTCATGGCAACAGTCACCTTTTCGCAGGTGAAACGTTCGATTTTAGGATACATGTTGCGAATTGTCCGATCATCAATATTGCCATACACCCCCATAACCGGTTTTCCATAACTAGCCAAGGTGTCTGCCACTGCCACCGAACCCCAATCGCCTCCATGCCAAAATTGGTCACAATACTCCAAATGCTCCTCCAAACGAGGATCTAAAAAACTATGCGTATCGGATAATACGAGAATTTTTTGCATGAATTATTCAGCAGATTTCGTTTGTAAAGAAATTAATAAGTTTTGTTTGATGAGGGAATTGGCTTGCCAAGCGGCGTGTTGATCCGCATATTGCTGCTTCTTTTCCTGCGTAATGATAGGCGAAGCACTCACCCAGGCTGGAGAACCCGCATCTTTCCATGCTGAATACCAGAAAGAAGCGACCCGATGGGCGGAAGTCAACATGCGTTGCTCCACCGATTTCCCCAATCGATCCCCATAAGCTTGTATAAATTCTTTGGTAAAATACCGTTGCTTTCGCCCATAGCGCTCCACCATCATATATACTTTGTCATCGCCCATTCGCGAACGTAATTCCTTTTCAGCCGAAAAAACCTCGGGCAACATCGCATGAGATTCCGCTAAAATCTGAAAAATAAAATCTTGGGGCTGCTTGATATAGGTCAATGGCTGATTCTGATGCAATTGATAGCCTGATAAAAACTGTTCAGGAACCAAACTTTCCCATAACACATGTAGTCCTTTTTGATCGGTTAATTGGCCATCATGATTTTTCGTCGTGTGCAAAGGCACATGCGCATCTGCCACATAATGCCCTAAATCTGCCGCATAAAACAAAACAGAATCAGGCATATTTGCCTTAAATGCGTGCACTAAACGTCCATACACCCGGTTCACTTCCCAGGGGACTAAACCTTCTTTTCGTAAACTATCGATCGTGTATTTTCTAATGGCTTGGGCAAAATCATGGGGAATTTCTGTTTTGTAGTTTGGGCCAAACACGTCGGCATCCATGTCCAAATAATGTTTAACATCTTCGGTTTTATCGTCTTTTCGGCGGACATCGGGACGTATGGAATGTTGGACAAGATAGTCCTGTTGAGCAAAGAAATAGAGTCCTAACTCGGTGGGTAATTGGTGAATGGCCACTTGTTGGAGTGTTTTATGCGCCAAAAATCCCCAGGACGAAAGCCCCATGAATCCGATCATCAAACTAGCGAATATGTATCTTTTTTTATTTCCCATCTTGCATAAAATTAGTCGGTGTTTTTCCATATTGTTTTTTAAAAGCGCGTGCAAAATAGGCGGGATCGTTAAATCCTACTTGATATGCAATTTCTGAAATGTTAAAAGTAGAGGTTTCTAATAACAATTTGGCTTGTTGCAATCGAATGGATCGAATAAATTCATTCCCGGCAAGGGACGTTAAGTTCTTCAATTTTCGATACAATTGCATTTTGCTCATGTCCAAACCATTTTCCAAATCCTCTACAGCTAAATCAGGATTGGCCAAATGTTCGATGATAAAGGCCGTTGCTTTTTGCAAAAATTCATCTTCAAAAACGGGTAATTTTCCGGTTTGTAATTCTTGTTGGACCACCTGTTTCTGCCAATTTTTCCGCAGGCGATCTTTGGCCTCTAGCAAGGTATTTACCCGAATCTCCAATAAATCCGCATTAAATGGCTTACTGACAAAATCATCAGCTCCGGCTTGCATCCCTTCGATTTGGCTTTCTTGAGATCCTTTGGAGGTTAAAATGACGATCGGAATGTGATTCGTTTTGGGATTGTGGCGCAGGGCCCGACATAAATTAATCCCACTCATCCCGGGCATCATCCAATCCGTAATCACCACATCGGGAATATAGGTCAGCGCTAATTCCAGCGCATCTTCTCCTCGCTCCGCTTCAATAATTTGAAAGCGTTTTGAAAAAATCTCCACGACAAACTTTCGCAATTCGGCATGGTCATCAACGATCAATAAAATTTGCTTTTCTTGTTCTATTTTTTCTCCCCCCTGCTTCGCAGAAATCCGTTCAGGCCGTAGCTCACGCGCGGGTTGCTGAATCCATTCAGGCTCAAAATCACTTTCACGAACTGGAAAATCTAGCCAAAATTCACTTCCTTTGCCCAAAGTACTCGAAACCCCGATCTCTCCCCTATGTAAGTGCATCAGCTCTTTGCATAATGACAATCCAACGCCCGTTCCGACCACATTCATCGATTCCGGAATCTGATAAAAACGATCAAAAATATGGGGCAAATGTTCCGCGGCAATCCCTTTTCCTGTATCCAATACTTGAATTTTAATCCGACCTTGAACGGCATCATAGCCCAACTTAAGCCCGATTTTCCCATCTTCCGCCGTATGTTTAAAGGCATTAGACAATAAATTCGAAACACATTTTTCGAGGATATCAGAATCATAAAAAACCAACACGGATTGTTTGGGCAACGACCAAGTCAATTTGATTTGTTTTTGATGAGCATAATTTTCAAATCCTTGTAAAATCCCTTGCAATTGAAGGCCCACATCGTGCTTGGCTATCAAAGGTTGCTGCTTCCCCGATTCAAGTTTCGAAAGATCGAGTAATTGATTAATCAAGCGCAATAATTTTTGCGCATTTTGATAAATGGATTCCATCCGACTTCCCTGTTCCTTCGAAAGTGCATTGGATTTCATAAAATACCGCTCGATCGGACTAATTATCAAGGTCAAAGGCGTCCGCAATTCATGTGATATATTGGTAAAAAAATGTGTTTTCACCTGCTCCAGTTCCCGAATCCGCTCCTTTTCAATTTCCTTCAGACGTAAATCTGTACGGAAAGATTCCCGAATTTGAATCTCTCTAAAAAATGCATAAATCATGCTGATTCCAAGTGCCAAATAGGCCAAATATGCCCACCAAGTCCGGTACCACGGAGGCAATACCGTGATTTTAATTTCCAAGGGTTTTTCGGCCCAAATACCATCTGAATTGGTTGCCTTCACTTTGAATGTGTAATCGCCAGGACTTAAGTTGGTATACGTAGCCGTTCGCTGCGTCCCCACATAATTCCAATCCGTTTCAAATCCTTCCAAATAATAGGCATATCGGTTGTTTTTGGGCCTTTGGTATTCCAGGGCCACAAAATCCAGACTAAAAACAGATTGTTCAGGCTGTAAAATCAGGTGCGACGTACGTAAAATATCCTCTTGCAAAGGTGAATTTTTCTCCCCGGCCCGTACCGTTTTATTGAAAATTTTCAGGTTCGTCAAATATACATTCGGGACGTCCAATCGCATGCGCAGACTGTCTGCTTTGATGTAATTCAGACCATTGACACCCCCAAAAAACAACCAATTTTTATCATTTTTATCAAAGGCATTAATGACAAATTCCTTGCCTTGCAAGCCATCTACATCATCATAATTGATGCACGAAAAGCTTTTAGGATCCATTTTCGTAATACCTCCATTCGTCGTCAGCCACAAATTCCCCTTGGAATCCTCCACCATGCCTCGTAGGGTATTGCTTACCAGTCCATCGGCCACGGTAAAGTTTCGAAATGCATTTCCGGGTCCTTGGTACAAATGCAATCCCCCCCCATTCGTCAGCACCCAAATCCGACCCATTCGATCCTGATAGACATAGGTGACGTGGTTATAACGTAAAGATTGTGGTGCATTCGTCTTTTCAAAATGCTGAACTTCCTGGCTTTGAATGTCATACACATACACGCCTGAGGCAGTAGTTCCTATCCAAATTCGGCGATTCGCCTCTACCCATAGGGAAGAAATCGTTTTGTTTTCAAATAAATTCCGACCTAGGACAGGAAAGGGAATTCGATATTTTTTAGTCGCAGGGTCGAATATAAAAATACCATTTCCAATCGTACCCAATAAAATTTCATGCCCAAAACGAGCTCCAATGGAAAATCGAGTGGGGATCGAGTTTTGATTAAATGCGGTAGGTACCGGATAGGCTTGCAATTGTTTATTGGCCGACAAATGATGTAAACCCTTCCCTAAAACCCCAACCCACAAATCCTTATTTTCCCCACCTAACAAAAAATTTACATCAAAAATATCCCCTGCATTCATCCGATTAATTCCGGCATTATTCACAATATGCTCTACTTTACCCGTTTTATAGGCCAAATAAGACAAGCCCACATTGCTTCCCACCCACAAACCTTCTTTGTCATCGGCCCGTAATGCCGTGACTTTATTACTCAATAAACCCAAAAAGGTATTCGGTTTATAGCGCAACAAGGAAAATCGAGATTTTTGATAAAAATTTATATTCAATCCGGCTTCCCACGTACCAATCCAGGTATTTAAATTAGCATCTGTAAACAAGGTCGTTACCGAATAACTACTGATTCCAAATTCTGGATCGGGATTTGACCCTACGGTACTGTAGCGATTAAAATTTTCGCCCTCTAAGATGTAAATACCATTATCGGTTCCTAACCAGAGATTATTTCGCGCATCCCGACACATACTCGTCACCACATTTTGCCGAGACGTAGTGGCCGAAGCATCATAAAAAACTGAAGCAAAAGATTGATTTTGAAGGTTAAATCGGTATACACCATGGCCCTCGGTTCCCACTAAAATATCGCCATTTTTCGCCTCAAACAAAACACGCACCCGGTAATCATTCGAGGGTTTCGTGGGCCCAATATGAAAAGGTAAATAGGTACGGTTCCCCAATACCGAGATTAATTCTCCCGTCCTTGTTCCTAACCATAAGGATCCATTGGAATGCTTGAAAACACGAACAATTTCCCGAACCACTGGACTTTTAAAATCAGATTCGCCGACAATAATTTTATTTTCTTTGGAATTAAACACCAAATAGCCCCTACCCACGACGGCAACCCCAATTTTATGATTTCCTACATTTACAATCGAAGGAATAATAGCTGAGCTAATATCCTCGCCTGAAGGGCCTTTGGTGAATTGAATCACCGAACCGGTTTTTAAATCCAATTTATTTAATCCCGCATTCCGGGTACCCACCCAAAGATTACCCTCATCATCTTCCGTTACGGTGGAAATATCACTCCCGGAAAGAGTTTTAGGGTCACTCGGATCATGACGATACACCTCATAGGAATATCCATCATAACGATTCAGGCCATCCGCAGTAGCGAACCATAAAAATCCTTTTTTATCTTGAATGATTTTGTTAATCGTATTTTGAGACAGTCCAGATGCCGTCGTTAGACGTTCATAGCGCGTGTTTTTTTGACCCAATACACTGAGTGAAAAAAAAAGGAGGCAAAGAATTACCCAAGAAGTAAGTTGGCTTTTTTTATACATCTTCGTCGAGAACATAAAAATAGAAAATAATAGGTGAAAATCCCTTCGCCTCGAAAATCAATTGAACATGAAAACTGACTTATCCTGATTAAAATCCATGTATAATTGTTTCAAACAACCTTATCTGCAAATTATGTCCACAATTTTGAAAGATTTGTCCTAATGAAGGCATGTGCATTCATGTAAATTTGAATAACCGAAATAACAGCACTTTCAGTTCAACGATGAATAAAACCTTTATCTCCTTTTCTGCGAAAAATTCGGATGCAAAATTGCCCAAGTATCGGCAATTAATCAATTCCCTCTTGCAGGATATTGAGATGGGAGACTTGAAACCCGGGGAGCGCTTGCCATCCATCAACGAAGCCTCTGAGGAATGTTATTTATCCCGGGATACCGTAGAAAGAGCCTATACGGAATTACATAAAATGGGTGTTATTACCTCCATTTTCAGAAAAGGCTATTTCATTTCAGAGTCAAAATTAAAGACAAAGACAAAGGTTCTTTTCTTGGTAGGGAAAATTACGGATACCAATAAATCGATATATGATGCTTTTTGCGGCTATGTTGGCAAGCATATCCATGTGGATATTTTTACGTATCAATACAAATCCCAGCAATTTCAAGAAATTTTAAATCAGCAATTAGGCAATTATCATTATTATGTGGTGATGCCTCATTTAATTGAGCCGGAAGATTCCATTTTAAAATGTTTGAATAAGATTTCAGGCGATCGCTTGTTGCTCATCGATCAGAATTTCGAACAAATTAAGCATACACATGCCAGTTTAGTATGTGAACCTGCCCAACAAATTTTAAGAATTTTTAATACCCAACTAAACCTGTTTAACAAGTACCGCGCATTCAATCTCGTGTTGACCGAAGAAGATTACTTCGATCCGCAATGGATTACCGGATGCAGGGAATTCTGCGAATCAATTTCAATGGATTTCCAAGTTTTAGATGGCCTTGAGCAAGAAGATATCCGATTGGGTGAAATTTATTTCACACTAGCAGATATGGAACTAGCCAAGGCCATCCATTACGCGGATTCGCTTGGACTACGATTAGGAAAAGATATTGGCATTCTCGCGCAAAATGATTCGTGTTTAAAAGACATTTTGGCTGGAGGAATTACGGTTTTATCGAATCAACCAGAACAAATGGGCAGTATCGCCGCACAAATGCTCTTGGATCATGACAAGACAAACAAAGAAATTGAGCTAAAACTCATTGTAAGAAAATCACTTTAGGGTTTAATTTGCAAAAATGGGCCATGGATTCATGGCTCCATTTTTTTTATATACCCGATACTTCTACGAATCCCCGCTAATTGAGTTCTTTTTAGCGCCGAATAATGAAATAATTCGGTAAAAGCCTGCTCGGACAAATCTTCCCAATCCGCCTTCGTCAAGCATAAAACCCCTTGATTCGGTTCAAACAAGGGTTCCTGATGCGCCTTTGCATGGCGATTCCAAGGACAAACGTCTTGACAAATATCACATCCAAAAATCCAATCCTGAAAATCTGCTTGAATCTCAATCGGTAGCCCCTTTTTTAATTCTATCGTGAAATAACTAATGCATTTAGACCCATCGACGACATAGGGCGTGATGGCTTTTGTCGGGCAAGCCTCAATACATCGCGTACAAGTCCCACAAAAATCTTTAATCGGTCCATCGGAAACCACGGGAAAATCGACCAACATTTCAGCCAGAAAATAAAAACTCCCCTGCTTGGGAATAATTAAATTCGCGTTCTTGCCAATCCAACCCAATCCTGATTTTTTCGCCCATGCTTTTTCGAGCAAAGGCGCGGAATCCACAAACATTCGCCCCTGAAATTCTCCCAATTCTGCTTGCATCTCATCCCACATCACTTTCATTTTATCCTTGATCACGATGTGGTAATCAACGCCATAGGCATATTTGGAGACTTTAAAACTGTCTTTTAGGGGTGAATGATTCGCAGCAGGAAAATAATTATAGACGAGGGAAATGACGGATTGACAGCCATCCACTAATTTTCTAGGATCAAGGCGCTTATCAAAATGATTTTCCATATAGGCCATTTGGCCTTGCAAGCCTTGGTTCAACCAAGCCTCCAAGCGCGGGGCCTCTTCCTCCAAATAACCCGCTTCTGAAAGACCACAAAATTGAAATCCATGCCGAAGGGCAATTTCCTTGATTTTCCGAGAAGTTTCGACGGGATTGAATTTCATGAGACCTAAAATTACAAAGCTATCTGAATTTATGCCAAACTGTCAGAAAATAGTTTTTGGTTCATGATTTGTTTAGCCCAAAGCTTATTAATTTTGCCATATGAAAAAGAAAGAGACGCCCGAACACCTGGAAGAAGAACAAGTGAATAGCCCTGAAGCGACTGAGGAGCAAGAACAAGCATCGGAAAGCGAACCAGCTACCGATGAACTCGCTGAAATGAAAGAAAAGTATTTGCGTTTGTATTCTGATTTTGAAAATTTCAGAAAAAGAACTGCAAAGGAGAAAATCGAACTCATTCAAACGGCATCAGCTGGAGTTATTGTTGATTTATTATCTGTCATCGACGATTACGAACGCGCATTGGCCAATGCCCCTGAAGGTGAAATTTCAGAAGGAACAAAATTGATTTTTGCTAAAATCAGCTCATTGCTGCAATCCAAAGGACTTAAAGAACTGCCCGCTAAAGGGGAAGTATTCGATGCCGAAATTCATGATTGCATTACGCAATTCCCGGCGCCAAGTGAAGAGGAAAAAGGTAAGGTGGTCGAAGTGATCGAAAAAGGATATACATTAAATGAAAAAGTCATCCGCTTTGCAAAGGTGGTTGTCGGTAATTAATACCCCATGGCTCAAAAAAGAGATTATTACGATATTTTAGGTGTTTTAAAGTCAGCTTCCGAGGAGGAAATCAAGAAGGCCTATCGCAAGATGGCCATCAAATACCATCCAGACAAAAACCCGGAAAATAAGGAAGCCGAAGAAAAATTCAAAGAAGCCGCTGAGGCCTACGAGGTATTAAGTAACGGCCAAAAGAAAGCCCAATACGACCGTTTTGGACATGCAGGCATGGGCGGAGCGGCCGGTGGCGGTTTTGGTGGTGGCGCAGGTATGAATATGGAAGATATCTTCTCGAATTTCGGGGATATTTTCGGGGATGAAAGTCCATTTGGAAGCTTTTTCTCGGGTGGCCGAGGAGGTGGCGGAAGACGTCAACGAAAAGGGAGTGATTTGCGGATTAAGTTGAAACTTAATTTAGAAGAAATCGCCAACGGAGTCGAGAAAAAAATCAAAGTAAAACGCCATGTCGCGTGCAAATCCTGCAGCGGAAACGGTTCAAAAAATGGAACTGACCTGAAAACCTGTGGAACATGTCAAGGATCTGGACAGGTAAAACGAGTTCAACAAACCATGCTAGGCCAAATGGTCACCTCATCCACCTGCCCTACCTGTAGCGGCGAGGGAAAAAGTGTGGGTGCCAAATGCGAGTCTTGTTTCGGGGAGGGCCGTGTATTAGAAGAAGAAATCATCCCGATTAAAATCCCAGCGGGCGTATCCAACGACATGCAATTATCCATGTCAGGCAAAGGAAATGTTCCCCCACGTGGGGGTGTAGCCGGGGATTTATTAATTGTCATCGAGGAAGAGGAACACGATGTCCTTCACCGAGATGGGAATAATGTGATTTTTGATTTATACGTGAATTTTGTAGATGCAGCGCTGGGTACCTCGGTGGAAGTTCCGACGATTGGAGGAAAAGCCAAAATCACCTTAGAGGCAGGTACACAAAGTGGAAAAATCCTTCGCTTAAAAGGCAAGGGAATCAAAGAATTAAATGGCTATTCGATTGGGGATCAATTGGTTCACGTGAACATTTGGACACCAAAATCGCTCAGCAAAGAAGAAAGTGAAATCTTAGAAAAACTGAGAGCCTCACCTAATTTCGCACCCCAACCAAGTAAATCCGAAAAAGGATTCTTCCACAAGGTTCGGGATATGTTCTCTTAACAAAGATGTTTACGGCTTATTGAACCTTGCTCATTTGAGCCGTAAACATTTCTTCCAATTCCTTATATTTCGCTGGCGCTACCCCGGATTCCTTCAAGGATGAAATGATCAAATTCATTTCGTATAGGGCAATTTGAATATTTCGCTCATTGCTACGAATTCCTCCAGATAGGTAATAATCCAGCGCCTTTGAGTTCCGACGAATCATCACATTCGCCATCTCTAACGCTTTCTTCTCATCTCCGGCAGATAAATACAATCCCACCATGCTCGCTGAAAACTGATCATACGGAATCACCTTATCCGGCATTACCTGTTCTAAATGTGCCAAAACTCGTTTAGCCATTGGGATATTTCCCTCTCGAATTAATTGATCCGCGAGTCGGTAAATCCCCAAACGCAAAGTCACACTCGGGATACCCATATAAAAATCCCCATGGTAATAAATGCTTGGATCATTTAATCCGCGCCAGAACATTTTGTGCAGCATATTATCCGACATCACCTTTGTATTCACAAATCCATCCTTAGCACCAGAAATCTTGAATGGCATTAAGCGATAGGCATAACCTTCCAATTGCATACTTTCTTTCAATCCTAAATACTGCTCATTGGGTAAGGTCGCCGCGAAATAGATCGGACGTTTCCAGCCCGAAACGGCATTGTTAGAAATGACTTCCAACTGAACTAATTCACCTTTAAAAATATTCTTCGATGGCAATTTCCAACCTAAACGATCTGACAAAAAGGGCACAAATTCCTTCGGAAACCATGCCGATTTAGCTACTTCTGACGCATTCACCGGAATCACTAAAGAATCCGATGGAAACGTATTAATCGTTTCACCGCTTTGCGTTTGGGCTTGAATCCGTGGATCATCTTTATGCAATAAATCCAAATAGTCAGGCAAGGACATTCCTGCGATGTTTGGATTTTCATTGTACATGATTTGATCGTTGACCCCTTCTAAAAATTGATCTTTGGTCAATTTAATTGGCAAAGCGTCGGATAAATACGTTTTCCGCTTCATTTGATCCACATACCAATCCGTACCTAATAAAGACAAATTACACACCCGAACGTCCGTACGGAAGCCTTCTACTTCTTGCACATACCACAATGGGAAGGTATCGTTATCCCCTCCTGTAAACAAGATGGCATTGGGTGCACAAGAATTTAAGAGGTTTTTGGCAAAATCAATTTGATGATAGCGCTTACTCCGATCGTGATCGTCCCAGTTTTGTTGGGCTAATACCACCGGTGCCGCCAATCCTAAAACGGCTAATACAGCCCAGCGAATTTGTCTCGACGCAATGAATTTACCCAGCCACTCAGCTAATTGCATAATGCCTAATCCGGCCCAAATAGCTAAGAAATAAAAGGAACCCACATAAATATAATCCCGTTCCCGAGGTTCTACCGGTGGCGAATTTAAATACACGACCAAGGCTACTCCCGTTAAAACGAACATCAAAATCGTGACTAAAAAGTCCTTTTCGTTTTTGCGATACAACAAATAGAAGCCTAAAAGCACCAAGATG
Organism: Cytophagaceae bacterium; assembly: GCA_947450365.1. Lineage (GTDB taxonomy): Bacteria > Bacteroidota > Bacteroidia > Cytophagales > Spirosomataceae > Aquirufa. The sequence goes on along the minus strand of CANFVE010000032.1, from coordinate 7,362 downwards.
ATTGGCAAATAATAGTAATTGTTTCTTGCCTTATTTTCCCGAACTAAATCAGGTAACTTAGACGTATCCTCAAAGGCATTGATGGCCCAGGCATCTTGCTGGTCACCTTCTCGGCCGACAAAATTCCAAAGCAAATACCGCATGTACATATGGCCCATTTGATGGCTGAACATAAAGCGAAGATTATCTCCGAAACTTGGTTTTTGGCCTGCGGGGATACCTAACATGTCTTGATACAATTGGACGTGTTGGCCCGAATTACTCCACACCCGAGGCAGTAACATTTGTTGGTCCTTTTGGTACACATATTCCGGCTTATTCGTATAGACTATGTATTTACCTTCTTTCATCTTGTACACGGGATCTCCTTGCTTAAAATCCTCGATTTGAGCCGTATAAACAGGTCCATATAAAAGGGAGCGTGAGCCATATTGCTCGCGTTTCAAGTATTTTAAGAAGTTTAAAATATTGCTTGGATCATTCTCATTAATCGGTGGATTATAACCCGAGCGAACGAGTGCCACGGTGTAAGTCGAATAGCCAATCAATAAAAACACAAACGAAAACAAAGCCACATTCAATACTACTTTGTTCTTCGCATAGGAATAACGAATCCCAAACACAACCGCCAAAATCAATAAAATCAAGAAGAACAATGCCCCACTTCCATAACTTAATCCTAGATTATTCACGAATTGCAATTCAAACCAGAAAGCCACCGAAGGCAAGCCTGGAATCACTCCCGAATTGATAATGCCTAAAATCAATAAACCAATCATCATCGCCACAAAACCTCCTTTGTAGGTCGGCTTCGCCTCTTTTTTGAAGTAATACAAAATCGCCAAGGCAGGCAAGGTAACCAAGTTCAATAAGTGAACGCCAATCGATAAACCGACTAAATAGGCAATAAATAAAATCCACCGATTCGCCTCAGCTTCATCTTCGACTAATTCCCATTTGAAAGCTGCCCAAACTACAATCGCCGTAAAGAAAGATGACATCGCATATACCTCCGCCTCGACGGCCGAAAACCAAAATGTATCCGAAAACGTATATACCAAAGCTCCTACGACTCCGGAAAATAGTAAGACAGCCCCTTCGGTATTTGTTAAGGCCGCAAAAGGTTTATTCAATACCTTTCGGCCAATCATCACAATCGTCCAATGCAAAAATAAAATCGTCAGCGCACTTGAAACCACCGACATCATATTCACCCAAAAAGCTACCCGAGTCACATCGCCAAGAGCCAATAAGGAGAACATCCGGCCAATCAACAAAAACAAAGGAGCCCCCGGAGGATGTGGAACCTGTAATTTATACGCACAAGCGATAAATTCCCCACAATCCCAGAAGGAGGCGGTGGGCTCCACCGTTAAGGTATAGGTCACCAGGGCGATTAAGAAGACAAACCAACCTGCTAGGTTATTTAAACGAGTAAAATTTTGCATAATCAATGATTAAAAATCAAAAATAGACATTGCCCATCATTTCATCCGAGCGCTCTCTGTTAAAATCTGTTATTGGGATTAAGAAAATTGCTTTAAAAACCGAACATCATTTTCGGTAAATAAACGAAGGTCCTTAATTTGATACTTCAACATCGTAATCCGCTCAATTCCCATCCCAAAAGCAAAGCCATTGTATTTCGTCGAATCGATACCCACATTCTCCAATACATTCGGATCCACCATCCCTGCGCCCGCAATCTCCACCCATCCAGCTTGTTTACAAACATTACAGCCATCGCCTTTGCACAATAAACACGTGATGTCCATCTCCGCACTTGGTTCAGTAAACGGAAAATACGAAGGTCTAAAACGCACTTTCGTATCCTTCCCGAACATCTCTTTGGCGAAATGATATAAGGTATCCTTTAAATCCTTGAAACTAACCTGCTTATCCACATAGAGACCTTCCACCTGATGAAACAAGCAGTGTGCACGTGCCGAAATAGCCTCATTGCGATATACTCGACCTGGCATCACGGAACGAATCGGTGGTTTTTGATGCTGCATCAAGCGAATCTGCACATTCGATGTATGCGTACGCAATAAGACATCATCCTGAATGTCGCCTGCCCCTTTTTCGATGAAAAAAGTATCCTGCATCTCACGGGCTGGGTGATTCGCCGGAAAATTCAATGCCGTAAAATTGTAAAAGTCCGTTTCGATCTCTGGTCCATCGGAAACCGAAAAACCCATGCGATTGAAAATTTCCAATATCCGAGCCCGAACCAAGGTCAAGGGATGTAAACTTCCCTGAGAAATCGGATCCAATAAGGTCAGGTCATGAGGGATTACCACCTTGGAGCCGGCTCCGGCAAATTGCGCTTGCGCTTCCTCGAATTTAGCTTCTGCTAAATTTTTCAATCCATTCAAGGCTTGCCCTACTTCACGTCTTTGCTCGGCGGGTACATCTTTTAATTGGTCGAACAAAGCCGCTAAACGCCCTTTTCTGCCGACAAATTGAATTCTAAATTGTTCTAATTCCGATTCATTTCCGATGGAAAATTGTTCTACCTCTGCTTGAATCGATGCGATTTGTTCCTTCATATGTAAAAAGCCTATGCGCTAATCTTATAAAATTTTAATTCCCAAGGTGGCCTGCCATACATTCAATTTTGGCGAGAACGTAATCCCTGCAGGAATGGGAATGGTATTGGCTAATTGGGTCAAATTCCCCTCATAACGTACATCCAATGTCAATCCCAATAAATCAATACCGGCTCCCGCTTGATACGAAAATGAGGCTCTTGAGGCAATTTCACCTAGACTACCCCCTAACTTATTGTTGATTTGAGTTATCAAAGCCTCCATATTGCTATCCGAAGACAAGGTATAGGACGCAACCGGTCCTGCCATTATGTGGAAAAAACCAATTTTATAACCTAAAAGAACAGGTACATCCAAATTCGTATAGGATACATTGACTACATTTTGGTTTGTCACGACATTGACCAAATTAATGGAGCCCCCTTTCGCGGAAACCAATAATTCAGGCTCAATAAACAGCGTCCGGCCTAAGCGGGCATAAATACCACCGACATAACTTTGCTTGGTATCGAGACTTTCCTTGATCAAATTGGAATAGTTGGTATTATTATATTGAAATATACCATCCGTTTTAATGCTGGTCATATTCACCCCACCCTTGATTCCGAGGCGAAAAAAACTACCGGTCACTTTTTTGGCCGGCATTAAAAATTGGGCTTGTGCCTGTGATCCGAAGAACAACAAAGCAAAGAGAAAAATGTAAATTCGTTTCATGGTTTCCATTTTCATGTAAAATTATCCTTTTTCAGCCGAAAAAAAAGAAAAAACCAAATCAAAGCGTAAATTTGAAGCTTAAATATCTGCGTTGTGGCGAAAGCAAAAACCTCTTTTTTCTGTCAATCGTGTGGTCATTCCAGCCCAAAATGGTTAGGCAAATGTCCTTCTTGCGGCGAATGGAACACCTTCGTCGAAGAATTGATCGAACAGAATGCCCATCCTGCCGAAGTTTGGAAAGACAAAGGCAGCCATCGCAGCAGCCCGAAACCGAAATTATTAGCGGAAGTCACCTTCGAAAATACTCCTAAAATCAGTTCCGCGGATCCGGAATTCAACCGCGTACTCGGCGGGGGAATTGTTCCCGGAAGCCTCGTGCTCATTGGAGGAGAACCGGGGATCGGAAAATCTACCTTATTACTTCAAGTCGCCCTTTCCCTCCAAGGACCCAAAGTGCTTTATGTGACTGGTGAGGAATCAGAGCAGCAAATCAAATTACGCGCCGATCGCCTGCAAGCCTCTTCGAACAACGTCTATATTTTAACGGAAACGAATACCCAACAGATTTTCCGACAAATCGTCGACATAGAACCTGACCTCATCATCATCGATTCCATACAAACGCTCTTTTCTGACCAAATCGAGTCCGGACCCGGCAGTGTTTCTCAAATCCGGGAATGTGCCCTAGAACTCATGCGATTTGCGAAAGAAAGTGCTACGCCCATTTTTTTAGTGGGGCATATTACCAAAGAAGGCTCGATCGCGGGCCCTAAAGTATTGGAACATTTGGTCGATACCGTTTTACAATTCGAAGGAGACCGACATTTGATTTACCGCATCCTTCGTACGACCAAGAACCGCTTCGGAAGTACGTCTGAATTAGGCATTTACGAAATGTTGGGCAGCGGTTTACGACCCGTGACAAATCCTTCGGAGATTTTATTATCCCAACGAGAAGAAGCGTCTTCCGGTATCGCCATCGGTACTTTATTGGAAGGGAATCGTCCCCTATTAGTTGAAATTCAATCCCTCGTAACCCAGTCGAACTACGGAACGGCCCAGCGCACGGCCAATGGCTATGACGCCAAACGCCTCAATATGCTCATCGCGGTCCTCGAAAAACGCGGGGGCTATAAATTAGGTACCCAAGATGTCTTTTTAAATGTCACAGGAGGTATCCGTGTGGATGATCCGGCATTGGATTTAGCTACCTGCTTATCAATTGTATCTTCTTATGAGGATAAGATCATCGAATCGTCGAGTTGTTTTGCGGCGGAGGTGGGCCTAGGCGGCGAATTGCGGTCGGTGACTCGGATAGACCAACGCATCGCCGAGGCGGAAAAATTAGGATTTAAAGAAATTTGGATCAGTAAATACAACTTAAAAGGGTTGAATTATAAACCCAAGGAGATTAAAATCCGTTCGGCGGCAAGTTTATTAGATGTCATTATGAACATTTGGCGGCAAAGGTAGTCGGCGGATAGGCTACCTCCATCAAATGTAAACCATGGGCAGGTACGGCCCTTCCGGCTAATTTTCGGTCTTTGGAAGCTAAAATTCGTCGCAAATCTTCCTCATCCCATTTGCCCAAACCGATTTCCAACAAGGTACCCACAATGGCCCGAACCATGCCACGCAAAAAGCGATTGGCTTGAATCGTAAAGACCAACTCATCCCCTTCTTCCACCCATTCCGCGCGCAAAATGTCACAGGTAAAAGTATTTACCTCGGTTTTCACCTTAGAAAAACTCTGAAAATCATCATGAGCCAGCAGGATGTCACAGGCCTTATTCATGCGGGAAATGGCTAAAGGGGCTTCAAACCAATAGGCATAATCTCTCGAAAATGGATTTTTATAGCGCGCGATTCGATAGGCATAGGTTCTCGACAAAGCCTCAAAACGGGCATTGAAATCGTCTGAAACCTGATAAAATGCTTGAACGACTAAGGTGCTAGGCAACATGCGATTTATACGATAGGTCGCATCCGATGGAAGTGTATTTGTTTCGGGTAGATCGAAATGGGCAAATTGTTGATGCGCATGCACGCCCGTGTCCGTACGAGAACTACCCGTGGTTTCGATGGGCGTTCCTATCAACAAACTTAATTTTTCATCTAATTCCGATTGAACCGTATGGGCATTCGGTTGAGATTGAAATCCATGAAAGGAACCGCCATCATAGGAAAACTGAATCAGATAGCGGCTCATGCATTAATTCATTAAAGCAGTTTCTAGGGCCGTAAAATACGAAGCATGGGCCTTGTCTAGGCTAGATAACACTTGGCCATCTGCCACCATATCGCTTCCTTTGACCACACCGAGGGCAGAAAAGGCCGTACCGGAAGCGGATAAATTCGCCTCAAAAGCAGCTTTTTTCGCAGGAGAAACAGAAACCAACACGCGGCTTTGCGCTTCTCCAAACCAGAATGCATCCTGGCGAATCGAGGCATCTGACTGCACATCGAAACCTAATCTCCGAGGAAAGCTCGATTCAGCCAAGGTAACCATCAAACCTCCATCAGACACATCATGTGCCGATTGAATTAATCCACCTTCGATTAAACGAGCAATGGCCGATTGGATTTTTTGTTCCGTCGCCAAATCAAAATGTGGCGATGGACTCGCCTTCACCCCTTTGTAGGAATATAAATATTCTGAAGAAGCTAAATCATTCACGGATGTTCCTACTAAATAAATCAAATCCCCTTCTTCTTTGAAATCCAAGGTCATTTTCATATCCGGCTTTTCGAGGATTCCAAGCATACCGATCGTTGGTGTCGGGAATACAGGACCTTCGTCCGAGGATTGGTTGTAAAAACTCACATTTCCCCCAGTCACTGGCGTTTCAAAAGCCTCACAGGCCTTTTTCATTCCTTTGATGGCTCCTACAAATTGCCAATATACCTCAGGTACATAAGGATTTCCAAAATTCAAACAATTGGTAATCGCCACCGGAACACCACCTGAACAAACGATATTTCGTGCCGCTTCCGCCACCGCAATCGCACATCCTTCTTCTGGATCCGCATTCACATACCGTGAATTACAATCCACTGTAATGACAATTGATTTTTGAGAACCATGTACCTTCACCACTGCCGCATCGGATGGGGCATTGGTATTGCGATTCGCCCGACCAATCGACGAATCATATTGTTCCGCCACCCATTTCTTCGAGGCGATGTTCGGATGATTCATCAAAAAGTGTAAGGCCTTGGGCAATTCAGCCGGAGCAATATCGGCAACCGAATCGATTGAAAATTTCTTAAACTCCTGATAATAAGCAGGTTCTTTATATTCACGATGATACACCGGCGCGCCACCACCCAATACTAAATCATCCGCGGGCACATCGGCTACTAATTTTCCATCTTGGTAAAACTCAAGTCGTTTGGTATCCGTCACAACCCCAATTTGCTCACAATTCAAATCCCACTTGTCAAAAATACGTTTCGCCTCATGCTCACGTCCTTTTTCTACGACGATCAACATCCGTTCCTGAGACTCCGATAACAAAATCTCAAAAGGCTGCATATTCGCCTGGCGCGTTGGAACCTTCGATAAATCAATGATCATTCCGTGCTCGCCTTTGGCGGACATCTCAGAGGTCGAACAAATAATCCCGGCCGCACCCATATCCTGAATACCAATCACACAACCGGCTTCGATGATTTCCAAGGAAGCCTCCAACAATAATTTTTCTTGAAAAGGATCCCCTACCTGAACCGCAGGTAATTTTTCCGATGATTTAGCTGTGATATCTTCCGAAGCAAAACTTGCCCCACCAATTCCGTCTTTTCCAGTCGCCGAACCCACAATAAATACGCCATTTCCCACACCATAGGATATCGCTGAAGCTTGGGTACCTACTTTCAAAATACCCGCCGAAAATGCATTGACAAGCGGATTTACATTGTAACAATCATCAAATTGTACCTCACCCCCTACCGTAGGAATTCCAAAGGCATTGCCATAATCACCAATTCCCTTTACAACCCCTTTCACCAACCATTTGGTTTTAGCTAATTCAATATTTCCGAAACGTAAGGAATTTAATTGGGCTATCGGACGCGCACCCATCGTAAAAATATCGCG
>CANFVE010000031.1 GCA_947450365.1 Cytophagaceae bacterium | reverse complement strand
TTCCAACTCGTGTTCTTCTTCCTGTTAATTGACAAACCTTTGCCATGATCTAGTATTTTTTAATTGTAAAATCGGATTGCAAAAGTAGAAAAATATTTTCTAAATCACAATCCTATTTGTAAAAATTCTAAAATATCATTCCCTTTCCCTTCCAATGCGTATATTTGACTATGAGAAAATCAAGTTCTCCGAAATCTCCTTCCAAATCAATGGCCAAAAAGGTAATCTCTTCCCTTATTTGGCTCGGTACCCTGCCCCTTTGTTTATACACGCTATTCACGTATTTGTTAAGTTATTCACTCGTCATTGACCACTGGGTCGCCGGGTTCATTATGATGACGATGCCCTATGCGCAGGCGCTTTGTTTTATCTCGTTGATTTATTGGTTATTCCAACGAGCCAAACGCGCCCTATTACCCTTTATCGTCCTGGCCTTAGGCTATAGTTTTATCCAACGAAGCTTCGCGTTCAACAGCCCCAACTCCCTCGAAAAAGAAAGCATAGGCGTATTTAGTTACAACGTCGCTGGCATGTATTCAAATGAGTTTGATGACAAAAAAGAATCATTAGCCGCACTAAAAAAATTCATCACGGATTACTCGGCGGACATTAAATGCTTTCAGGAATTTTATTCGAATTCCGACCGAAAGGCCTATCGGACCATCGACATGATGACTGAACATTATCCACATTATGCCTTTATTCCGCTGAAAGAGGAATTATTTGACAAAAATGAAAAGATGGGTTTGGCCGTATTTTCAAAATTTCCCATCATTCATAAAGAAGGAAAACAGTTCCAAAACTCAGCAAATGGCTATTTATTAACGGATATCGTTATTCGAAAAGACACAGTTCGAATCATCAATCTCCAGTTGTGGTCGATGGGCATTCGTGTAGGTAAGGTCGCTGGAAAAATACGGGACCAGGATTATGAAGATGCCAAACGGGAAGGTCGGGGCATCATCGCCTCCTTGCGCAAAGGTTTTATTCATCACCGGGATGAAATGAGTCAAATAAATCGCTTGATCCAACAAAGTTCATATCCCGTGATTGTGGTCGGGGACCTCAACGAAACCCCCTATGGCTGGGCCTATGGAACCATTCGCGAACGCTTACAAAATGCATTTGAGGAGGCGGGAAGCGGCTTTGGTTTTACGCTAAATCGCAGTCCTTATTTTGTTCGAATTGATAACCAATTTTTCTCGAATGATTGGGAAATTTTTCAATTCAAAACGCTGCGAAACATTCACTATTCTGACCATTTCCCTTTAATGGCCGAATATAAACTTAAAAAACACCTTCAAGCGCAACCTTAATCCGATGTCCAAACAGGAAAATCATCAATTATGGAAGGTCCTAGGAACGACTTTCGGCGTGGCCGTCACCCTGGGAGGAACGGTGGGCACGGGTATTTTGCGCAAACCTGGCCCCATTGCCGATTCCCTAAACAATCCTACCCTAATCATTTTTTTATGGCTTTTTGTAGCGGTTTATGCCTTGTTAGGCGTTAGCTGTGTGTTGGAATTAAGTTTATCCATCCCCAAAGCTGGCGCTTGGTACGGCTATGCGGAAAGGGCTTTTGGGCGATATGTGGGTTTTTTGGTGGGGCTAACCAGTTGGCTCGGAACCGTCACTGCCCTCGGGTTTGGCTCCTATACCTTCAGCGAGTATTTGGCACTAATTTTTCCCGTTTTATCAGATTATTTAATGATTTGCGCGATTAGCCTATTGGTCATATTATGGGTTTTTCATCAATTGGGCGTCGTACTCGCCGGCAAATCCCAAGAATGGCTCAGCGGCATTAAGGCCTTGGCCCTACTTATTTTCATCGGAATTTGTGCCGTACATGGGACGGGTGGCGCATTGGCGGAAGCCGCCGCGGCGCCGGAAGGGTTACCTATATGGTCAGGAATTATGACGGCCTTGTTGTCGATCTTTTACGCCTTTGACGGTTGGCACACCGCCGCCTATTTTACCGAAGAAAATAAGGATCCCGTGAAAAGTATGCCCAAATCGATGTTCATCGGGGTGATTGTCGTGGCTGTGATCTATTTACTGATAAATCTAGCCATTTTATATACACTTCCCTTGGCCGAGTTAAGTCATAGTAAATTAGCGGCGGCGGATGCGATGCAAATGATTTTTGGGCCCGGCGTCGGCAAAGCGATTACCCTATTTCTGATGCTTTCCATCATTGGAATTTTGAATACCCAGGTGATGTTTGCACCTCGAGTGATTTACTCTATGGGCCGCGATGGATTGTTTTTTCCCCAAGTGACGCGTGTGAATGCAGTAGGAAGTCCGACAGTCGCCACGCACCTGACGGTGCTTTTTGCCTGTTTATTTCTATTAGGAGGGAAAGCGATTAATGAACGCTTGTCGGACATTGCTACGTTCTTTTTTGTCGCCAGTTATTTGTCGGGTTTTGCAGCCTTACTCCGCTTGCGAAAAACAGAACCGAATTTAGAAAGACCTTACCGGGTGTGGGCATATCCCGCCTTGCCTTGGGGCTTATTGGTGATTTCTACTTTGTTTTTGTTGGGTACATTATTAACAAATCTTGCAAGCATACCGTATGTGATTGGCTTTATCTTGTTTTCGTATGTGATTTATCTAAAGTTCCTAAAAACTCGATAAGTGCTTTTTTGCTGGCGCTGACGGGCTGGTTCGCCAAATTCGTCATCATCGAAAACACATATTTCTTCCCTTCCGCCGTTTGATAAATTCCTGTCAAATCATAGGTATTACTGAAAGATCCTGATTTCGCCCAAATCTTGGCCCCTTGATTTCCCAAATTAACATTTTTCATCGTTCCTGATTTCCCGGATTCCGGTAGGAGCTTGCTGAGGCGTTCACTTGGAACCTCGTCGATAATTTTCTGCATTACCTGCACAAGATCTTTGGGTCTGACTAAATTATAGCGAGACAAACCAGAACCATCTACCCATTTAATTTCTTTCAAGAATGAATTTTCTGGTTGGTTCAATAATGACTTAATGACCTCCGTTGCATGACGCCCCCAAGATTTTTCGGAGCCGATCATGATGAGTAATTGCTCCGCAATTAAATTATCGCTGTCGTGCAGTAAAGGCACAAATAAACTATCCAAGGCCCCCGAATAAAAAGTTTTTGCTTGTGCAGATAGGGGTCTTGCCTGGGAAATCACGGCTCGGTGTAAAGTATCTGAGAGTAAATCAGCACTTAGTTTGGCTGAGGTAAGGAAGGGGATTTGTTGGGATCCAGTCTTTCCAGAAGCCAACAAAGGCAAGGCAAATTGATTCGCCAAGCGATCTCGTTGAATATATTTTGTTGCCTGATTCGCCTGTGCATTCGTGCTGAATCGGGAAGGAAAAACAGCCCATTTGTCTTTTTTGGCTGAGAAACGAACTAAGTTTCCATACATCGGTAGGGAATTTATTTCGGCCGAATAATCGTCGTTAAAATCATCCCAGGCCCAACCACTTCCAAAGGGCGGAATTTGACCATCGCTATCCGCCAAGACCAATATCTTTTTACTGGCCCGCATAAAATCAAGCAGGGCCTTATTTTGAAATCGAGGGTCTAAAAAACTCGGATCACCTACGCCCCAGACAAAAAGGGAATCAGCAGACTCTTGGTATTTAAAGTTTGGAATGGTCGTCGGAAGATACCGATTCGCCATTAAAAACGTGAGCAATTTGGCATTGCTCGCCGGCATAAAAAAATGATCGGCCTGGTGTTCAAAAACGACTTTTTGGCTTTCTAATTCTTGGATGTAAATTCCACTAGCTTGTTTCGAAAGGCTGGAATGGTTGAAGGCGCGTTGCAACTGAACACGTGAACATGACCAGCCCCATAGTGAAATCCATAGGTATCCGAGAAGGCGATATTTCCTCATAAGCTTGTAAAGGTAAAAGGTTCTGCTAAAAATCTATATTTTTGTGCTGATTTTTAGCAGGATGCTCGTCGGATTTGTCATTTTTTATTTATTGCTTAACCTAGTCGTGGGCTGGTGGGCGAGCAAGCGGATTCATAACACGCAGGACTTTGTGTTGGCCGGCCGTTCCTTGCCATTTGCGTTGGCAACGATGGTAACGTTTGCAACTTGGTTCGGATCTGAAACTATATTAGGGGCACCTCGCGAATTTGTACATGGAGGTTTGTTGGCCGTCGTAGAAGAACCCTTTGGGGCGGCGCTCGGACTATTTATCGTGGGTGCGATTTACGCCAAAAAACTGTATCCCCTCCCCGTATTAACCTTCAGTGATTATTTTCGAATACGCTTTGGGAATCTATCCGAAAAGATTTCAGCCTTGGTGATGATCCCATCGTATTTTGGCTGGATTTCGGCCCAATTAGTCGCTTTGGGATTAACGCTACATCTTTTATTACCCATTTCCACGGAGGCAGGAATTGTGGTCGGGGCACTTTTAGTCATGACCTATACCTTATTAGGGGGTATGTGGTCGATATCGTTTACGGACTTTTTGCATAACATCATTCTAATTGTGGGCCTCTTGTTTTTGGCCTATTTATTGATGGATAAAATCCCTGATTTTCAAGTATTTATCAACAAACAGCCGCCCCATTTTTTCCAATTTACTCCGAAAGAAAATACCTGGAAGGATTGGCTGACCTATGGCGCGGCATGGATAACCATTGGGCTGGGGTCGATACCCCAACAGGATATTTTTCAGCGGGTCATGTCCGCCAAAAACCAACAAGTCGCCGCCAAAGCCAGCCTCGCCGCGGGAGCCATGTATTTGACCATCGCGATGTTGCCCCTCCTAATTGCGCTGATCGCGGTACGTTTATACCCTAGTCTATTGGCCGAGGACACCTTATTGATTCCTCATTTAGTCTTACAGTTTACGCCATATGGTATGCAAGTATTATTCCTAGGGGCTTTGCTGTCTGCCTTATTAAGTACGACAAGCGGCGCGATTTTAGCCCCGGCGAGTGTCTTGGGTGAAAATTTATGGAAGCCTTTGTTGAAGCATCCCTCAGACGCTCAGGTTCTCAAAGTAATCCGTATCTCTGTGATTTTAGTAACGCTTGCCTGTATATGGATGGCGGTAGAAAGGCAAAATATATTTGAATTGGTCGGGGAGGCTTCGGCATTTAGTTTGGTTTCCTTGTTTATTCCCTTGAATGCAGGCTTATGGTGGAAACGGGCTTCTGCGATGGGAAGTCACCTGAGTATGTTGTTGGGATTAGGGGTATGGGCCTATGTTAATTTTATGGCGCCCACAGACATTCCGGCCATTTGGTATGGCTTAGGAGCAAGTGTATTCGGACTATTGCTAGGAACCTTTGCCTGGCCTAAAACCAGGACTGACGGATAGCGCCTACGTATTTTCCTGGTTTTTGAAGGAAAAGCATGTCTTGTAATTCTTCGCTGACATTGGGGTACATGTGAATTTTGGTGATTTCTGAGATGGAAACCCAAACGATTTCGAGGGCGGTGGTTTGCTCAGGTTGGAGGACCGGAATCCCTGAAATGATTTTCCCCTCAAATAAAATATGCACGGAGGCATCGCGGTTTTCCGAAGGCAAAATATCACCCACCATGAGTAAATTCCCTACTTCCACTTCGATGTTCAATTCTTCTTGGCACTCACGCATGATTGTTTCCGCTAAGGTTTCGCCGGGATCGGGATTGCCACCCGGTAGGTTGTAGACAAAATCGTTGCCATATTGGTACTTCATTAATAAAATGTGATTTCTTTCGACAAGAATCAAGGCGGGTCTACAACGCATAAAATCAGGGGAATCAATAAGATTGTAATAAATATACGATAATTTTACCGGTTCAAGAAACCTTTGACATATGACCGTTCAAGATATTTGTACCGCGATGGAGGAATGGGCTCCGCTGGCTTGGCAGGAATCCTACGACAATGCGGGTTTACTCGTAGGAAATCGGCAGACACCCATCACGGGGGTCTTAATCAGTTTGGATTGCACCGAAGCGGTGGTCGACGAAGCCATCGCCAAAGGCTGCAACATGATCGTGTCACACCACCCAATTTTATTCAAAGGCCTCAAAAGTCTGACTGGAAAAAATTATGTGGAACGAACCTTGATCAAAGCGATCCAACAAAACATTGCCCTTTACGCCTCACATACCAATTTAGACCATGCCCCTAAAGGCGTAAGTTACCACCTCGCCAAAAAATTAGGCATCGAAGGTCGGGTACTGAGTCCTTTTCAAAATTCTTTAAAATCACTCATCTATTTTATACCCGCCGCGCAGGAAGAATTCGTTCGAAACGCCTTACATGCGGCCGGAGCGGGAAACATTGGCGAATACAGCTCCTGCAGTTTTACTAGCGATGGAACAGGACGATTTACCCCTTCCGCGCAAACAAATCCGTTTATCGGACAGGCGAATCAACCCGAATCCGTCGAAGAAAAGAAGGTCGAAATGATTTATCCAGCCCATTTGGAATCCAATATCTTACAAGCATTGAAAACAGCCCATCCCTATGAGGAAGTTTCCTATTTCACCTATGGCTTAAGCAATGCATGGAAGGAAGTGGGCTCAGGATTTATTGGAAAATTACCCAATGAGATGAACGCTGGGGAATTTATTTCCTACCTAAAATCGAGCCTTGGCATTCAGCAATTGCGCCACACGGCTCTTCTCTCCAAAAATATTTCGACCGTGGCGCTTTGTGGTGGTGCAGGTAGTTTTTTATTGGACGAGGCCAAGAAACAAGGTGCCGATGCGTACATCAGCGCGGATTTCAAATACCATGAATTCTTTGATGCTGAAAATACATGCATAATTTGCGATATCGGGCATTATGAATCGGAAGTAATGATAAAGGATGCAATGCTTGATTATTTGTCAAATATTTTTAGTACTTTTGCGGTTCTTAAAAGTGATATCCAGACCAATCCGGTTTGGTACGCATAATAAAACGTAATTATAATAATGGCTACAGTAACGGAAACAACGATTGCCCAAAAGTTAGAAGCATTATTAAAGCTTCAAACCATCGATTCAGCCTTAGACAATATCAAAAAGGTACGTGGTGATTTGCCAGAAGAGGTACGTGATTTAGAAGATGAAATCATGGGCTTAGAGACTCGTTTAGGGAAATTCCAACAAGAAATCGCGTCGTTTGAAGAACAAATTTCTAACTACAAAAACGCGAAAAAGGAATCAGAGAAGTTGATTATTAAGTACAAGGATCAACAAATGAACGTCCGCAATAACCGTGAATTTGAAGCTATTTCGAAAGAAGTGGAACTTCAAGGCATCGAAATGGAAATTGCCGATAAGCGTATCAAAGAAATCGATTTCAAAATTTTGAACAAAAATGACGAAATCGCAGGCGTAGAATCGACCTTATTTGAGCGTAAGAAAGACTTAGAGATTAAGCAAAAAGAATTAGAAGTGATTATCGAAGAGAGCGAGGAAGATGAACAAAAATCAATGAAAGATCGTGAAAAAGCAGTGAAAACAGTGGATTTACGTTTATTGAAATCGTATGAAAAACTTCGTGATAACGCGAGAAACGGATTAGCCGTCGTGATGGTGAAACGTGGCGCTTGTGGTGGATGTTTTAGTTCAGTACCTCCACAACGTCAAACCGACATCAAGGACAAGAAAAAAATCTTAGTTTGCGAGCATTGTGGTCGTGTTTTCGCTGGCGTGGAAGATGTAATTCCTGCACCGGAGAAAGAAAAGAAAACGCGGGGTAAAGTAGTCGCTACGGCGGCCGCTCCTGTAGCTGAATAAGTAAATAGCTATTCAATAAAAAAGCCCATTTCGTAGAAAAGGGCTTTTTTTATGCACGCAAAAGAATGATTATTTCAACATCCCCAGCAATGAACTCAATTTATCCTTCAAATCCTTCCGATCCACAATGAAATCTAAGAAGCCATGATCTAATACAAAATCAGCACTTTGGAATCCCTTTGGCAAATCCTTGCCAATCGTCTCCCGGATAACCCGCGGCCCGGCAAAACCAATCAAAGCCCCAGGTTCCGCAATATTAAAATCGCCTAACATCGCATAGGAAGCTGTCACACCACCTGTGGTAGGATCTGTTAACAAGGAAATATAAGGGATTTTAGCTTCGGCCAACAAAGCCAATCGAGAGGACGTTTTTGCCATTTGCATCAACGAAAAACCTGCCTCCATCATCCGGGCTCCCCCAGATCTTGAAATCATTAAAAAAGGTTTACCTGTTGCCAACGAATGATCAATCGCACGGGAAATCTTCTCTCCCACAACCGAACCCATCGAGCCCCCAATAAAACTAAAATCCATGGCAGCGATGGTCAACGGAATTCCATTCATTTCTCCATAAGCCGCCCGAACCGCATCTTTTAAGCCACTTTTTAACTCGGTAGCTTTCACACGATCCACATATTTTTTGGTATCCACGAAATTCAATGGATCCCCCGAACCCATTTGCGGATCTAATTCCGTGTATTTGGTCATGTCGAATAGCAACTCAAAATATTCTTGAGATCCTATTTTTTCATGATAATTACAACTTGAACAGGTATAGGCAAATAAGCGATGTTCACGTGTGTGAATCGCTTTCTTACACGAAGGACATTGATACCATAAGCCATCCGGCGCCTCTCGCTTAAACTCAGTAGGGGTTTGAATCCCTTTATCTTTTCTTGAAAACCAAGACATACATCAATCTTTAAAAAACAAAGATACGTAAAATCAATTTTATTTAATCAGCACTATCCGACGATTCACAAATTTATCACCTACTTGGACCTGAATCATGTAATTCCCCACGGCCATTCCCTCTACATTTAATTCATGACTAAATAACGTCCCTTCCAAGGTGAAGCGCTTCGTATATACGTTTCGTCCCGTTAAGTCGGACAATGATAAGGTCAATTCACTTTCTCCGCCATGAATCGGCCATTCCACCTTTACTTTTCCGTTGGTTGGATTCGGTGAAATACGCAATTCTTTAAGTACTTCATTCGGTTCCATGGCCAAAACCGTTTGTACCACAGGCGCAGCAGCTCCTTGAATATTCAGGTTATCGATCGCCCATCCCCAACCATGTGCCCCCACATCCGCGTGCAAACGGAATCGAATGAGGACTTGGTCCCCACCTTTAAATTTTCCGGAGGCTAATAAATCAATTTCTCGTTTTTTAACCAAGGCCGAAGTTCCTATTCCCGTAGAATTACCTTGGCTATCGGCACCCGAATTCCATACATTTAACCAAGTCGAATAGGTGTTTGAATCCCAGCCATTAATGAAATTAAACCAGGTTTTTCCCCCATCTGCAGATCCTTGGACCGTGACATAATCGAAAAAACTACGATTTACCGTTCCATCTATATTCAAAAAAGATTCCCCAGCATCCCCCGGCTCGACCAAAACTACTTCATCAAAGGTCATTTTAGCCGTATCTGAACGAACTGTAATGGGTTTCAAAAGCACCGCATCATTATTCGTAAACGTATCCGAGCCACCTGCCCCATCATAACTTTCCTCGATGCCATCGGCATAGGGGTGGATGGAATGCAAGCCCACGGAAGAGAAACCGTTTGGTTGAGTAAATTTAAATCCTTTCAAATAAAAATCCGCACTAGGGGATTGGTCAAAATTCTGTACATAGGTTTTCACTGAAGTTCCCAAAGCCAAGACCACAAATTCATAAAAACCGGTCGAAGGTAGAGTGACAACATTCGCGATTTTCGCCTTATCCTTCACAAAAATCCGGTATTTGACTATGTCATTGGCTTTCAATTGACCTGCAGCAAAATTAAAACCACCAATGTATCCATAGGTATCCGTGGATGACTTTTTGAAGCCTTGCCGTGTTACCGCCCCACCATTAATCGAATATTCCATATACACGGTATCGATGCCGATGTTGTCAGCGGCTAATAAGGTGGGTAGTGGTAACGTTGTCTGCGACGTAAATATGTATTTCAAGGGATTCGAATAAATCACCTGGGGTTTTACCGTGTCTTGCCCAATCGTGAATTGATAATAACTGCCAAATCGCGTATTTGCAATCACAGGGGCTTCCGCAGGAGTGACAAATTTCTTGCCCGACATTTCCTCTGCCGTCCAATAATACGAAATAACCCCTTTCGTAGTTTTGGGCATGGTATAGGTAAAGGTATTTCCGGATTTGGTTAGCGGCATAGATTCAGCTTGCAAAATCCCTTTATCTACGGCAAGCATTAATTTCAAAGAGGATTCCTTCCAAATCGTATCCGAATATACTCTGGCAGTAAATAATTTATCCTTGGTTTGATCTTCCGTATCATCATATTCGGTGGCGATGATATTGGAGGAATACCAACCAAAATCACCAAAGGCACCCGTAACGATGGGCCCAACTTCCCGCGTCGTTTCACCCCGAGCAATTTGCGGCGTCATTAGGGCATTGGGGTCACCTACTTTGTATTTGGCTTGATCGACGTGATACACACTCGACCCATCTGTATAATTTGTTGGCGCATATAATTTTGCTTTTTCCCCGTTGTTATTTCGCAAAATGGAAGGGGATGTCAAAAACAAATTCCCAGAAGAAACCTGTGTTTTTAAAGTCGTAGAGGGGTTTTTATATTTCAATGTATCCATTAAAGCCGTGCCCGTTGCATTCACCATGAATTGATCAAAAATCCCTGGCGCCCCATACCCAGCCTCAGTTCCAGAAACGCTTATTTGACCTATAAAGCCCAATCCGTGTCCCATTTCATGCAACACCACAGAATATAAATCAATTTGTTTGTTTGTAGGAAAGCCATCAATCGCGATATACCAATCCGGAAAATCCGAATTAAACGTAGCTAAAATATCCGGATCAGTTTCATTTTGACTTAAATTCTTATGTGCCATTTTTTCAGCCAATGCGATCGGATACCAGGTATTCAATCGATTTGCCCCCACAAAATTTCGAACACTCGAATAGGCCCCCGCGCTACCCAAAACGCCGGAGGCTAATGAACGCCAACGCACCGAAATACGAATAGGTACATCCGAGGCCAATACACTTGCCCAGATGGAGGCAGCCTGCTCAAATACTTGTTTAACATTAGCTGGAGGAGGCGTTTCGTAGGTTACGATGACTTGAGTCGAAGCCGTTGATTGACTTGTCGATTGTGATTTTTTTGCCGCTTTTTCAAGGGCCGCCGCTAATCCACGATCATAATACCCATCTGGCAAATCCCGTTGAATGCCCGAACGCTCCGGTGTGAATTCCTCCACCATGATGCCCGGCTTGAATTCCATTTTTAAATGCTGGGCAGGAAGTAATTGTGCCGAAAGCCCCTGTGCGGCGAGCAAGATGATCAGAAACGGCAACACATATTTTTTCATGTTGGTATTTTAAAAACGAATATAAAAAATTCTACACCATTCGATCAAACAATCCGATAAAATCAGGACTCGTAATCTGCGTATGCGCTAATTCAGCCGACGAATGCGAGGTCGTCATTCCCACCACCCGCATGCCCGCAGACAAGCCCGCCGCGATGCCCTGTAAGGAATCCTCGATCACCCAACAATCCTCAGGATCCACCCCCAACATTTCCGCCGCCCGCAAATAAATCTCCGGATCCGGTTTTCCCTTGCGCACCTCGCCCCCTCCAATAATCGCATCAAACTGATTCCGTAAGCCAATACCATCCAAGGTGAAATCAATATTCCCCTGGCCCGCCGAGGTAGCCAAAGCCGTTTTAATGCCTCGTTGCCTTATCTCCTTCAAAAAAACTTCCAAACCAGGCGCCGCCTTCCGATGCGGCCCATAAAATTCACGATAAATCAATTCCTTTTCCTCCTCGAGGACACGTAATTCCTCCCGACTCATCTCCCGCCGATAAAACCATTCAAACGTATCTTTGGAATTCATTCCATTTAACTCTTGATAAAAAATTTCTCGAGTCAACGGAATCCCATGCCGCTCGCAAAACAACAACCACGCATCCACATGGTAAGGCAAATTATCCACGACCACCCCATCCATATCAAATAAAACCGCACCAAATCCCATATTACACCGATAAAGTTAAACCATCATAGGCTAAAAAAACATGCGCTGGCAATTCCGCCTGCACCTCCGCATGCAAGCCCATCATATGACTTAAATGCGTGATATACGCCTTTTCAGGCTTTACTTTATCAATGAATTCCAAAGCCTCCGCCAAAGTAAAATGAGAAATATGGGGTGTTTTCCGAAGCGCATTAATGACTAAGACCTTCGTCCCCCGAACTTTTTCAATCTCCTCTTCCAAAATAAAATTCGCATCCGTGATGTAGGTAAAATCGCCAAAACGATAACCGAATACATCTAAAAAATAATGCTTCACTAAAATAGGCTGAATATCCACGCCTTCAATCTGAAAGGCTTCATTCCGGATTGCATGCACCTCGATTTCCGGAACGCCTGGATATTTATCTTCCCCAAAGGCATAGGCAAATTCACGCTTTAATTGATCGATGACATTTTGCTGAGCATATAAAGGAATCGATGCCTGCTGGGCATAATTAAAGCCACGAATATCATCCATCCCAGCTGTATGGTCCTTATGCTCGTGGGTATATATGACAGCATCCACATGCTGAATGCCGGCGCGTAAAATTTGTTGGCGAAAATCCGGCCCTGTATCGATGATGAAACTTTTGCCTTGTGTTTCGACATGAATGGAAACACGAAGTCGCTTATCTCGCGTATCTGTCGACTGACAGACTTCGCAACCACAAGCAATCATCGGAATCCCCTGCGAAGTTCCCGTTCCAAGAAACGTAACCTGGATTGGGGACATGTTTATTCCGTTAAGGCTTTTACCTGGGTTACCAAGGCATCAAAATTCAAAGGCTTCGCTAAAAAGTCATTAAAACCCGCTGCCTTGAAATCTTCCATGGAATAATTTCGTGCATTTCCTGTGATGGCAATCATTGGAATCGCCGCCTTGCTTGCATCGGAAAGAGCTCGCACCGCACGGGCACAATCCATGCCATCCATCACGGGCATATTGATATCTAATAGAATAATGTCAAAATCAGATTTGGCTAATTCGTCTAACACTTGTTGGCCATTCTTCACCGCATGGATCTCGAAATTTTGAAATTCTAAAATCTTTTTGGCTAAATTTTGAATGACCGAACTATCTTCTGCAATCAATACTTTTTTCATAAGAACTCAAATTATATATGATGGATGCTAAACATGGTAAAAATAGCCAATGCCCGCTTCATTTCAAACCAAAAAGGGCATAAAAAAAGCGATTCCGAGGAACCGCTTTCTTTTTTGTGGTAAAAACCTTATTTCACGTAGAATGAAACCGATGTTTTATCCCAATCCAAGGTCACCTGGCCCGTAGCCGAAACCCCGATCGTGAACTTCTCCGTCATCGCATGCTCACTTGGTTTCGCTTTGACACGCAACACATCATTGTCTGCTTTATACGTGTAAGCACCCCATTGCTTCGGATCTTTGTTGAAAATCACCGTCCATTCTGTTTCGCCAGGAATAGTAAACAAAGAATAAACGCCTTTGGCTAAGGCTTTTCCTTGAACAGTTACATCGGCTGAAAATTCGATGGTTGTCGCCTCATTGGCACCTGTTCTCCAAACTTCTCCGAAAGGAACAAGGGCTTTTGCCTCTTTCGTTCCGAATACTAAACGGCCTTTTACGGATGGCTGCGCGTATTTAATCATCACTTCAGTCGAACCCACTTTCTGAGTGACCACAGCTGGAGGGGAAGGAATTGGTTTTTGCTGAGCTAAGGCTCCGAAGCTCATGAGGCAAGTCAAAATAAATACTAATTTTTTCATAGAATGTGATTTTTTATTTAGGACTACAAATTAAGCCAATAATTCAATTTTAACACCAAGGCACGGTTACGAATTTGAAAAATTTCTGGAAAATAATTATCCGTATACACTAAGAATAAATCCGAAGCCGGTTTATACCGCCATTGTAAACGGGCGTTGAGGTTGATGTTTTTCGTTTGTTGGTTCAACTGAAAAAAGGTCGCAAAAAATAATTTATTCGTAAACGTAATATCAATCTTTGGCCGAATGATCCAAAACTGCGACGAAACTTTTTTAGCTACCATTGTTTCCGTACCCGGAATGGCTACGTCTTGGATGTCGTTGTAATCGACGGCCATCGAAACACTTCCAAATGGCTGAAAGCGATACCCCATTTCGGCCGTGACGCCGGTACGCCAACCGTCCCCATAATAACCACCAAAACGCGCTGTCACACTATAGGTAAATAATTTAATCGGCGAAGAATTGTAAAGTGCATTGATGGCATACCAATGATGTTCCGTTCCTTTTTTTAGTGCGGTATTCCCCATTCGCGTCGCATCAAAATCGTACAATAATTTTACGTAATCATAGGAAATAAAGGTCCCAAAACCTGTCTGATCGCGCAATTTTCCTTCAAAAGCCACATAGGTGGTGTTATCCGTTTGCGTTCCTTGATTGTTCCAATAATTCATTGTCGTCGCACGAACTTGTGTATAAAACACATTGGATGCCTTATTTTTTGGGTAGAAAATCTTCCCAAATTCTGGATTAATAAATGTGTAATTCACTCGGGGCACATAGCCTGTTTCTGGGTTGTAATTTGCCCCTACCCATTGGTGTTTCCAACTCACAATCCAATTATTATCCTTGTAAGTCAAGGCCGCCACATGGGAGAAATTTTGAGCCTTATCTTCTGGCGTAATGGAATTCCCATAAAACAAAGTTCCCGTCCAGAAGCTATTCGCGGAGGCCAAATTATACTCAAAACCGATGTCCCGATTATAAGGCTGAAAGCCATTTTGTCGCTGTAAATCCGTATCGATGAAGGATTGTTTATTTACCATATATACGCCGATGTTTGAGCGGGCGAATAATTTTCGTTGAAACGCCATCATTGAATAATTTTGCGTCGGAACTCCTTTCGCCTCAATGCGTTCCGATTGTACATTTAAAACCCCAATTCGCCAATCATTTGTTAATTTTCCACTCAAACGAGCACCATAAGTGATCGGCGTTTGCTCGTAAATTCCGGTCTTCGTATTGAGTGCCAAACCGATTCGTCGGGAAAAGAAAGGCCGTACGGTTTCAGAACCAAAGCCATCAAATAAGTCGGAATTTTCGATGAAAAATTGGCGTTTCTCCGGATAAAATAATTCAAATCGATCCAAGTTCGTTTGCTGGCGATCCACATCCACTTGGGAAAAATCCGGATTCAGCGTCATGTCCAGATTCAAGCTAGAATTCACAGCCACTTTAATATCTCCCCCAATTTGTGTCCGGGAGGACGTCGGGTCTTTAGACTCATAATTCGCCGTGGCACCGGTCAAGATATACGGAATCACTGAAATATTTTGCTTAGGCGTTGGGGGTGGCGTATCCCAAACGAGTACACCGGCATAGGCGAGCGTGGCCGTGGGAAATTGGCGGGGTACCGGCGCCCAGGCTGATTTTTCCTTTGCCTTTAAATCCAGGCGAGAAAAATTTATGCCCCAGCGCGTCGAATTCCCTTTGTACCGAATCGATTTGAAAGGAATAGCTGCTTCCCACACCCAGGAATTGGTCCGATAACTCGTTGCCGATTCCCATTTATTGTCCCAGTTTAAATTCATTTTCACTCCCTCAGACATTTGGCCATCCCATTGCGCCCCCGCCGCATTTGCGCCGAAAGAAAAGCCTGTAGTTTTGTCATCAAAGGTGTCAATGAAGACTAAAAAATTATCATTATTCCCGAACGAAAAATCCCGCTTGAGGGATTCAACAACGTAATTCGATTCCGATTTTAAAAAACACTCTGCGGAGATATATAGGTATTTATCATCATAGGTCATTTTTACGTCTGTCCGTACTTGAGAACATAGCGTATCAAAGGGCGTACACATCGCAAAATCACTGACAGCAGCGGCGGATAACCAAGCTTGTTCATCCAAATTGCCATCAATTTTTAAAGGCCCCGTGGACCTGGTGATATGCATTTTGAAATTTTCATTTTTCTTTTGAGCAAAAAGCCCTCCAGCAAATGAAATCATAAGAAGGGTGATTAATAAAATTCGATTCATAGCCTAGGTTGACACATTTATGCAAAGGTAACCGAAAAATCGAATCTTGCTGCCCGCCTTGTGGGGATGCGGCTGGCCAAAAGATTTTTTTACTGGATACACGAAAATCATTTTGCTTGTTTTATTTTTGCACATCGAAAAGGATTAATACTATGGGAAGAGCATTTGAATTTAGAAAAGCCAGAAAATTTAAACGTTGGGGTCAAATGGCCAAAACCTTTACCAAAATAGGCAAGGACATCGTCATCGCAGTCAAATCGGGTGGCGGAGATCCCTCTTCTAATTCACGTTTACGTGCCATCATTCAGAATGCCAAGGCGGTCAATATGCCGAAAGAGAACGTAGAACGCGCCATCAAACGGGCTACTTCCAAGGATCAAGAGGATTACAAGGAGATTGTATATGAGGGATATGCCCTACATGGTATCGCCATTCTTGTCGAAACAACCACCGATAACATCAACCGGACCGTCGCTAACATCCGTTCCTCATTCACAAAATGTGGCGGCAGTTTAGGTACGCAAGGCATGTTGGACTTCATTTTTACCCGCAAATCTGTATTTAAAATCGCTGCGAAAGCGGATATTGATTTGGAGGAATTGGAATTCGAACTCATCGACCTAGGCGGTGACGAGGTATTTTTAGACGAAGAAACCAATCAAATTAACATTTATGGGGAATTTACCGCCTTCGGAGCCATTCAAAAATTCTTAGAAGAAAAAGGCTATGAATTAATGGGCGCGGATTTCGAGCGGATTCCGCATGAGACCAAAGAACTGACGGAGGCTCAAATCGCCGATGTGGAAAAACTCATCGAACGACTCGAGGAAGACGACGATGTGCAAAACGTCTATCACAATATGGGATAAGAAAAAAGCACCTTTCGGTGCTTTTTTTATGGTCTTTTTAGTCGATATAAATAAGGGGCCTTATGCGCTCCACCTGTGTATTTTTTCTCGATGCGTTCCAGAATATCCATGGACAACATTTTACGCTGAAAATTTGTCCGTACCAAAGGTTTCCCTAAAATAGTTTCATATAGACTTTGAACTTCTGACATAGTAAATGTCTCGGTCAATAAATTAAAGGCCACTAATGTAATGTCGAGGCTGAGGCGCAATTGTTCCAAGGCAAATTGCAAAATTTCCGAATGATCCAAAAACAATTCACCCACCTCATGAATATCCTTCCATGAATAGGTATCCGACATCGCCCCCACATTCACGACGACTTTTTCATAATCAACTAAAGCAAAATACCCCGTTGTAATAAATCGGCTTGAAATCCAATCATAATCGTCCTGGGTGCGGCCCATTTTATCCCCCACTTCCTTGTGCTGCTTTTTAGCCTCTTGAATTCGCTTTAGGCAACCGAAGGTGTGAAATTGTTCCAAATAAATGTCTGACAGACCCGTGCGTTCCAATAAAACACGTTTGGCCGCCGCATCTAAATCTTCTTGGACCCCGACAAAACCACCGGGTAAGGACCAAATATCTGTTTGGTTAAACCGAAGGGTCAATACTTTCAATTGATTTTCATGAAAACCAAAGATCACACAGTCCACAGAAATACCTGGCATCCACTCACCAGTTGCGTAATTATTTAAAGCCATTAAGGGTTTCTTTTAATAAATTCTTTGATTGTTAGAGCAAATATGGGGTATCCTTTTTCATTTAAATGCAAACGATCCGCCACAAAAATATCTGGCATGAGCATGCCATCTGGCAAATAAAAAGGCGAATGCATGTCGATGACGTAGCGGTTTTTTTGCTCCTTACTATAGGTTGCAATGATCGCATTAAGGGCCTTTTGCTGATGGACCATGGCTTGTCTGGCCAAACTTGGCCTTACAGAAACGAAAACCAATTTCGTAGCGGGAAGGACTAGGGCTAATTTTTCAGAAAATAATTTGTATTCAGCCGCAATCTCCTCAGGACTTTGTCCTTTCGATAAATCATTGTCCCCTTCATATAAAAACACCCAAGAAGGGGCATATTTAACGACCATTCGATCGAAATAATACAAGGCGTCCAACAAAGTCGAACCCCCAAAACCCCGATTAATCGCCGGAATTCCTTTCATGTCCGCATCGAATGTCTTCCATAATCGAAAACTCGAACTGCCGATGAATAATTTTTGCCCTTTGGCAGGCATGCCCAGTGAATCTTGCTTTTCATAGGCAAGAATTTCGTTTTCAAACGCATGCTGACCCATCGCCACCGGCCCGGCCAACAACAAAAACAATAATATCTTTTTCATCTTATTCATTTGGATAAACTAGGCCAATTTCAGCACGAATTTGATCTAATAGACCCATCAATTCTTGACTGAATGCATGTGTCATCAACGCATTTTCCGTCTTCCCAGCCCGTAAATCTTCTTGAACCGCATCAGCTTCATAACTATATCCCCATCCTGACCGCTCGGTTTCGAAAACCGTATCTACTTGGGATTCACCCTCATATACCGACAACGTTATTCCCTTCGTCTCATGAAAACGGCCATGCATAAATATCTTGCCCAACGTACCGTAAATCGTACAAGTCGTATCAGTTTGCGCTGCGAAAGTCGAAAATAAGGTCGCCGTAGCCCCAGATGCATATTTGGTTACAATCGAGCAATTCATATCCACGCCCGAATCCGTCAAAACTCCAGTGGCTTTTAGTTCTAAAGGATTCCCCAGCACCAATTTGGAAATGAACAAAGGATAAATACCAATATCCATCAAGGAGCCCCCCGTCAAATAGGGATTAAACCAACGCGCCTCCACGTTATAAGGCAATTTAATTCCAAAATCAGCCTCTAGATGCAAAATATCTCCGATGACACCCGAGGCGAGGAGCTCTTTTAATTTGACGATCGACGGATGAAAACGCGTCCACAAAGCCTCCATCAAAAAGATGTTTTTCTCCCGGGCTTTGGCAATCATTTTCGCCACTTGGCCCGAATTAATCGCAAAGGCCTTTTCACACAAAACCGGTAAACCCGCGTCTAAACACATCATCGTATGTTCATAATGCAATCCATGCGGAGATGCGATGTATACGACGTCGATTTCACCACTGGACAGCATAGCCTCGTAGCTACCATATACCTTGACATCTTTCGAATAATGGGAAGCAAATTCGTTGGCACGCGAAATGTCCCGAGAAGAGACTGCAGCTAAATACCCATTGGAAACAAACGCTAAATCATCAGCAAATTTGCGGGCAATGCCTCCGCAAGCCAGAATACCCCAACGAATGGGTTGATCAATTTTCATAATAGGTTTATTTTAATCGTTTAGACTAAATTATACAATAAAGTCTCTACTTGTTCCAAATCTACTGCCGGAAAATTCGCAATGCGAATTTGAGTCTCCTTCATTTTTCCATACCCAGACCCAATCACCATGCCACTTTTCGCTTTCACGCGCTCAATGACATTTCCAGCTAATTCCTTGCAATTTAATACCGCAACGGTGGCCGATCGATGGGATTCCTGCTCCACAAAAATCTCAAACTGATCCGATTTGCGTGCAAAATCATATATTAATTTCGCCTTTTTATCCGTCTCTTTCCGCATCACATCCGCCCCAATTCGGTTAAAATCCTCTGCCACTTTACCCAAGACATATATCGCCATTACATTCGGGGTTTCCGGCGTTTCAAATTTTACATAATTCTCCCAAAGACTCGGCAAAGAATGATAGGTTCCTACAATTCCCTCATGCTTTTTCATGCGCTCCGACTTTTCCAACATCGCTTCATTCGCAAACCAAACCCCTAATCCCGCCGGCAATCCGAAGGATTTTTGGACTGAAAAAAAAGCGGAATCGACCAAGGAATAATCTAAATTCGGATAGGGCGCCGAAGAAACCATATCCACTGCCACAAATTTCGTTTTGTTCGATTTTTTCAATTTATGAATCTCCGATGCACGCATTTGAACGCCCGAACTGGTTTCATTCGCGGTGCAACAAATCAGCTCCGCATATTCGGGAACCTCCACCTCCGAGGCATCAAATCCCTCTCCAAATGGCTTATGTTGCGCATTCGCATATTTGTGTAATTCCTTTGAAAAATCGTAGAATTTTTTTGAAAACGAACCATTGACTAAATGAAAACTTTCATGCTCCACTGTATTCATCAAAATACGTTCCCAAATCTCGGTAGCCGAACCCGTGAATAAAATCGCGTGACTGGAGGGAAGATTAAAGAGGATACGTAATTGCTCAGCGGTATGTTGGTATATTTTCCGAAACGTCGATGAGCGATGGGAAATCGACCCCAAATGCAAGCGAAACGCTTCTTGGTAATGCCCCTCCACCGTCGGAAAAAGAGCAGCCGGACCCGGTGTAAAAAACGTGGTTTTCATCGCGCTCATTTAGTATAACATTCTGAATTTAATGGTATTGTCAATTAATTTCAATTCATTCACAATCTCCTCCGAATATTCCTTCGCCACATCCGTAATCACATAACCCGTTTTTTCGGTGGTTTTTAAATATTGCCCGATGATGTTCACCTGATATTTCGCAAACACATTATTAATCTGTGCCAAAATCCCCGGCACATTGTGATGAATGTGCAATAAGCGGTGGGCATTTTCCAGCGGTGGCAATTGCAACTCCGGGAAATTCACCGATCCATACGTGCTTCCATTATTCATGAATTGCAATAATTTGGCCGGCACAAATTCCCCAATGTTCGCCTGCGCCTCTTCCGTAGACCCCCCAATATGTGGCGTTAAAATCACATTAGGTAAACCACGTAATTCATTCACAAATTCCTCGTCATTCGTTTTGGGCTCATACGGAAACACATCCACCGCCGCTCCCCACACTTTCCCGGCTTTAATGGCAACCACTAAAGCCTGAATGTCCACCACATGGCCTCGTGACAAATTCAAAAAGATGACATTGTCCTTCATCCATGAAAATTCTTGGGCACCGATGATATTGGTATTCGATTTACGCCCGTCGACATGCAAACTCACAAAATCCGCAAGGCCAAAAAGCTCCTTCAATGTCTTACATTTCTTCGCATTTCCGAGGGCCAGCTTATCCACCGCATCATAAAAATACACCTCCATGCCCAACGCCTCCGCAATCACGGATATCTGCGTTCCAATATTTCCATAGCCCACTAAACCGATTTTCTTTCCGCGAATTTCAAAGGAATTCGTCGCCGATTTATCCCAAATTCCCGCGTGCATGTGGGTCGATTTTTCGAAAATATTACGGGTCAACATAACCATGAGGCCTATCGACAATTCCACCACACTTCGCGTATTCGAATAGGGCGCATTAAATACCGCGATGCCACGATTCTCGCATTCGGCCAAATCCACTTGGTTCGTTCCGATGCAAAACGCACCGACGCACATGAGTCGGGACGCATTCGGATGATCCAAGACCCTTTTCGTCAAATTCGTTTTGGACCGTAAGCCCAAAATAGACACATCCTTAATTTTTTCGATTAATTCATCCTCATCCAAAGCACCCTTCAATAACTCCACTTGGAATCCCTCTTTCGTAAAGGCACTCACCGCGGCTGGATGGACATTTTCGAGCAATAAAACCTTGATCCGTGATTTCGGATAGGATTGTGCCCGACTTAAGCCATTCAAATATAAAAATTCATCCAACGAAGGCACCACAAAATCAGCCTTATCCGTCACCGCCTTGCGAGACACATTCTCCGTAAAAGCAAAAAACTTATTCGCCAATCCGGCTTCTCTCAATTCATAATCCGTATAACCATCACCAATCACAAAAACCTCGCCATCTAAGGCCAAGGATTGCAATAATTTAACCTTGCCACGGTCTTGGGACAACAGGTTACTGGCATCGTATCCCGTAATTTCACCCGCTTCATCATACGTAAATGTATTCGCATATACGTGATCAGCCGCAATGCCCATTTCTTCGACGACCGGCACGATAAAATCTTTGAAACCGCTAGAAACAATTAAGATTTGATCCGCGAACTCCGTTAAAAAAGGTTTATTCCGCTTAAATGATTCGGAAATTTTGCCTTTAAGAAAAAGGATTAATTGATCTACATGGGAACGATTCGCGGGCAATAAGGCCACGCGATCGCGTAACGAATCGGCGAAGGAATATTCACCAACCATGCCTTTGTCAGTGATTTCACGAATTTTTCCTACGATTTCTGCTTGTTTCGAACTGCCTTGAAGGGCGATTCGAGCTAATTCATCGAGCCCCTCTACTTTAGTAAAAGTGCTATCAAAGTCAATGACAATGGTTAATTGATCTGTTGTATTAGGCATTATATTCATATTTCATCAAATTCTAAACCAATCGACCGCTCGCTCCTCAGACCAAGTTTGCCCCTGGTAATTCTTTGGAAAAAAGCCACAATGACCGCCTGTTTTGGAGATTTCTACATGGACATGTTTCCATGCAGAGGCCTGTTGGACAGGAAGGCATTCCGCCGATAAAAATGGGTCGTTTTTGGCGTTTATGATCAACGTATCCACGTGAATTTTATCCAAAAAATACAGCGAACTATTTTGTTCATAATAGTCCTCCGCATCCCTAAACCCATGCAAAGGCCCCGTAATTATATCATCAAAATCTTTTAAACTCCGAATGGAAGCAAGCATGTCTATCGTAATTTCGTTCGGAAAACGAAGCGACTTCTCCTTTACTTTTTGAATCAGCGTTTTTAAAAATCGATGTGTGTAGAGGCGGTTTTCCCAGCGGGCTAATTGCTTGCTACTGCTAGAAAGGTGTAAAGGTACGGAAAATGCCACAGCTTTTCGAATGAAATGAGGAGGATTTTCTCCTTGTTCCCCGAGCCATTTAAGGGTCATGTTGCCCCCCAAGCTAAAGCCCGCTAAATAGATATCGTGGGCTCCTCTGGCTGCCACTTGATGTATGATGAAATCCAAATCGTCCGTCGCCCCACTGTGATAAAATCGAAGATTGCGATTCATTTCGCCGGAACAACTCCTATAATTCCAAGCCAAGGCATTAAATCCTTGGCCCAACAATGCATTGACCAAACCCAACACATAATGCCGATCACTACTCCCTTCCAATCCATGCGAAACAATCACCCAGGGTTTTTCGGAAGATTTAACCGATTGCCTAAACCAATCGACATCTAAAAAATCCCCATCTGGCAATTCTAGCCGTTCCCTGATGGGATTAAAAACAGGAATTACCTTCCTGAATAGGGAGGGATATATGCTTTGGAAATGGCCGTCGGGCAACCATAACGGCGATCTATGCGATAGTTGGGACTGAACGACAGGCACTAGGTTTTAAATAAAAAAGTCTGGAATTAATTGATTTTCAGGTGTGTTAGGATTTACTCGGTAGGTTTCGAAATCGGTGATGCCTTCGGCGCGCAACACTTCCTCATCGATGTAAAAATTTCCTGAAACGCTTTTGGCATCACGTTGCAATATCACTGCTGCTGCATCTGCCATGATGCTGGGCTTGCGGGCTAATTGCAACATTTGCGCATTACCAATGGCAAATTCGATCGCCGCGGTGGCAATAATCGTCTTCGGCCAAAGTGCATTAAAGGCCACCTTTCCCTTAAATTCCGCTGCCATGCCCAAGGTACAAAGCGACATCCCGAATTTTGCCATCGAATAGGCCACATGGTTTTCAAACCAACGCGCCTCTACGTTTAGGGGCGGAGATAAGGTTAAGACGTGCGGGTTTTCGGATTTCAACAAATGAGGCAAACAAGCTTGCGCACATAAAAATGTTCCACGGGCATTCACTTGATGCATAAGATCGTATTTTTTCATGTCCGTACGCAAGGTGCCGGTCAACTGAATCGCCGATGCATTATTGATCAACATATCTATCCCACCAAAACGCGCCACCGCCTTTTCCACGGCATCCAAAACCTGATTTTCATCACGAATATCCACCATACAGGCCAGCGCCTGCCCACCCAAGGCCTCAATTTCCGCAGCGGCCGTATGAATCGTGCCGGATAATTTAGGATGAGGCTCAGATGTTTTGGCGGCAATAACGATGTTTGCGCCCTCTGAAGCCAATTTTTTGGCAATTTCCAATCCGATTCCCCGCGAGGCACCGGTGATAAAAACAGTTTTGTTTTTGAATGACATTTGGCTATAATTTATTCTTCATCTAAATTACGATTTTCTGACAAAGAAGGATACAAATTAAAATTTGCATTGTACTTTTGTGAATTAAATTTTACGCATACCACGAAATGATCATACCATTTAAGTCTGTTAGTATTTCCCATCGCACGGCCCCGCTCACGATTCGTGAGATGGTAGCTTTGAATGAAGAAGAAAGCAGGGCTTTTGCGATTACATGCAAAGACCTTTTTGGTTTAAATGAATTGTTAATCGTTTCAACGTGCAACCGCACCGAGTTATATTACACGGCCAAAGAAAGCATATCCGAAAACTTAGTTAAGGCCCTTTTGATCGAAAAAGGAATCGAAGTCACCCCCGAATTTTTGAATTATTTCAAACACCGGGAAGACACGATTGATTCCTTGCGTCATTTATTTGAGGTGGCTACCGGATTGCAGTCGAAAGTGGTAGGTGATTTACAAATTCCGAATCAGATTAAAAAAGCGTACCAACAAGCCGCTGACCTCAACATGGCCGGCCCTTATTTGCATCGCTTAATGCATACGATTTTTTATTCCAACAAGCGCGTCGCCCAAGAAACTTCCTTCCGTGACGGTGCCGCTTCCGTATCTTATGCGACGGTGGCCTTGGCGGAAGAATTATCCCAAGCCATTCCCCAACCGAAGGTTTTGATTTTGGGCCTCGGTGAAATCGGCCTCGATGTATGTAAAAACATGGAGGAAAAGGAATTCGCGGAATTTACGGTGATGAATCGCACCCTGGAAAAAGCCGAAAAAATCGCACAAGGAAAACCATTCCGCGTTGCGCCTTTTGAGGATTTATGGAAGGAAGTGGAAGCAGCAGATATCATTATCTCCTCCGTACGGACAGAAAACCCAATCATCACCCTAGAGGAAATCAAAAAATTACAGGTCCTATCCTTTAAGTATTTCATCGATTTATCCGTGCCCCGGAGCATCGAAGAGGGAATTGAAAAGAATCCGGGCATTTTGTTATACAACATCGATTCCTTACAAGAGCGTGCCGATGAAGCATTAGCCGCCCGCATCGCTTCGATTCCGGATGTCAAAGTGATTATTGAAGAAAGCATTGTGAGTTTTAATGATTGGTCGAAGGAAATGGAAGTTTCCCCGACGATTCACAAATTAAAAAATGCCCTCGAACAAATCCGCAAAGATGAAATCAATCGTCATTTGAAAGGATTAAGTGCAGAAGAAGTTGAAAAATTAGAAAAAATCACGGCGAATTTGGTTCAAAAAATCATGAAACAGCCGGTGATTCATTTGAAAGCTGCCTGCAAGCGCGGCGAATCAGAAAAAATGATTGATGTATTGAATGATTTGTTCAATCTCGATCAGGTCGAAGCCCTCGAATCCTAATAGCCTTCCCGTGGACGCTAAAATCCTACATGCCCTGGCCCGCTATTGCGCCTATCAGGAACGTTGTGTACAAGAATTACATAAAAAAATGTATGAATTAGGCCTACTTTCGGATGATTTCTTGGAATATATTAGCTGGCTGACCGAAAATAATTATGTGCACGAAGGTCGATTCGCTGAGATTTATGTCCGTTCGAAATTCAATCAAAAACATTGGGGCCGCCAAAAAATCAATTTTGAATTACGAAAACGAGGCATCACGGAAGCATTCATCGAAAAAGCTTGGGAGTCGATTCAAGAAACAACCTATTCAGAACAATTAGCTCTTTTGATACGCAAAAAAAAGGCTTCCTTAAAAACGGGTTCTGGGGCCCAACAATACCAAAAATGCGTCCTATTCGCCCAATCCAAAGGTTTTGAAATCAATCTGATCCACCAACAAGTGAAAGCGATCTTCGCGGAGGATGCAGCGAATCCCTAAAAAACGACTTCTTTGAAATGAACGAAAATATCAAATCGCTCGGAAGATCAAGGAGGGTCCGATACCCCGTTCATGTATCCGATGGATTTGACTTCCTCCCTTAAAAATTAGCTTAGCTAGATTTTGCGTCTATGCAAAATATGTATACCTTTGGCACATGAATTTTGAAAACAAAACGTATTACATCGCATATTACGCAGGATATTATCGCCTGGGATAGCCGGTGTATAGGTTTTTGTTATAACTTATGTACAACCGGCAAATCGTCGGTTTTTTTGTTTTATGAGCATACACATCGCTACAGCTTCGCGCTTAGGAACGGTTGAGGAGTATTATTTCTCCACCAAACTCAAGGAAATCGCTTCCCTCCGAGCGGCGGGTATTCCTGTGATTAATTTAGGTATTGGAAGTCCGGATTTGGCGCCATCGGCAGCCACCATTCAGGCCTTGACCGAAAGTGCCGGAAATCCTGCGAATCATGCTTATCAAAGTTACCAAGGGATTCCTGCCTTGCGCCAAGCATTTGCCAACTTTTATAAAAAAAATTATGGCGTTTCGGTCGATTGGAACCAGGAAATTCTACCCCTAATCGGATCCAAAGAAGGCATTATGCACATCGCCATGGCCTATTTAGAGCCGGGAGATGAGACGCTCATTCCGAATCCGGGATACCCGACCTATCAAGCTGCTTGTGCCTTGGCGGGTGCCACCGTACGAACCTATGATTTATCAGAAGAGGGAAATTGGCTACCCGATTTAGAGACGCTGGGCCAACAGGACCTCAGCCGTGTCAAAATCATGTGGGTCAATTATCCACACATGCCTACGGGTGCGAAAGCGGATGCTGAATTTTTTACCCGCTTACGAGATTTTGCGATCAAGCATTCGATTTTATTGGTCAATGACAATCCGTATAGTTTCATTCTAAATAAACAACCCATGTCGATGCTATCAATACCGGGCATGAAGGAGGTGGCGATCGAATTAAATTCCTTGTCGAAATCGCATAACATGGCGGGCTGGCGCATCGGAGCGGCCATCGGCAAGGCCGAATTTTTACAGCCCGTAATGAAGTTTAAATCCAACATGGATTCGGGTATGTTTTTACCCTTACAAGAAGCAGCGGCCAAGGCATTGGAAGCCGATGCGACATGGTTTGAAAATCAAAACGTCTTGTATACATCGCGCCAACAATTAGTATTCCAACTCATGGATTTATTAGCTTGCCGATATGACCCAGCGCAAACAGGCATGTTTGTTTGGGCTAAAGTACCGGATGCCTATGCATCTGGCTATAATTTATCCGACAAAATATTAGCCGAAAATGCAGTTTTTATAACGCCAGGGGGGATTTTCGGAAGCCAAGGAAATGGCTATATTCGGATCTCTTTATGTGCAAAGGAGGAGGTTTTCAAAGAGGCGATTGAACGTATAAATACACATTCCAATGGAAAATAAGAAAGTTGGCATTATC
Organism: Cytophagaceae bacterium; assembly: GCA_947450365.1. GTDB lineage: Bacteria > Bacteroidota > Bacteroidia > Cytophagales > Spirosomataceae > Aquirufa. The sequence goes on along the minus strand of CANFVE010000031.1, from coordinate 7,236 downwards.
GGCATCGGATTAATTGGGGGTTCTATCGCTAAAGCGTTGCGCCGGAGCAGTTGGGCCACCAACATCTGGGGGGTCGATGCGAATCCGCTCCATGGCGAAAAAGCGCTAGCCTTGGGATTAGTGGATCGTATGGCTACGCTGGATGAAGCGATGGACGCCATGGATGTATTGGTTTGCGCGGTTCCGGTAGAGAATTTGGTTGGAATTCTGCCTGGTATCATGGACCGGTTGACCCCAGGTCAACTCGTTATCGAAGTGGGTTCCACCAAAACCCCTGTCTATGAGGCCCTAAAAAATCATCCCAAACGGGCGCAGTTTGTATCGACACACCCAATGGCCGGAACGGAATTTTCAGGACCCGAGGCTGCAGTGGAGGGATTATTTACGGGCAAACGAGGGGTAATTTGTGACAAAGAATTGAGTTCGCCGGAGGCTTTGGCCTGTATCGAAGATTTATACCAGGAGGGCATGGGCATGCAATTAATCTACATGGGATCGATCGAACATGATGTACATACAGCCTATATTTCGCATATTTCGCATATTTGCTCGTTCGCGTTGGCGAATACTGTCTTAGAAAAAGAGAAGGATGAAAAGCGCATTTTTGAGTTGGCATCGACCGGTTTTGAATCGACGGTTCGCTTGGCCAAATCATCCCCAGAAACCTGGAGTCAGATTTTTCATCAGAATCAAGAAAATTTATTGGACGTGCTGGATGAATACATCAATACCTTATTGAAATACAAAGGTTTACTACTTTCAGGCAGTTACGATACCCTAAAGGATGAACTTAAAAAGGCGAATGATATCAGTCGGATTTTGGGCGCCAAAAAATAATTATTTCTTTTTCTTTTTGGCAAAAACGCAGGCTTCTGGTTTCGACTTTATGAAATACGATTTATAATTGGAAGCGGTGGGGTTCATGCAACCTTCTAAGTTTAGAATTTCGATATTTTTAAATTCGACTGGGTGGCTTTCGCTTTGCAAGGAAATGTATCCTTGAGTTAGTAATTGACCTTTTTGACCAAAAATAACATCTTGTCCACTCACATTTCCACCACCAATTTGCGGCTTTTGGTAGGACAAAACCAATTGGCCATTGGAGATATGTTGCACCAGAGAATCCCCTAACACACGCACTTCAGCCTTCACCCATTGGTCTCCATGAAAGGTTTCAGAGGTGGAATTTATGCAATGCGGAGTGAATAATTTTCCGTTCATTTCCACATTGGTACCTGGCGTACAAAGGTTACAGGTGGTCCGTTTGTCTTTGCCGTTGCCGCCTAACAATTGCACCTCGATCGACACGGGGAAATCCTGATTTTTACCCATCGTTTCTGGGGCTTGGCCATGAATCATGATGCCGGAATTTCGGGTGGCCCAGCCCGGTCCTTGGTTTGCCTGATCGCCTACAAAACGATAATCGAGGCGAATCCGGTAATATCCATAAGGATTTTTATAAAACAAATGACCAAATCGCTCATTAAACACGTCATAGGCATCATAGCGCACGACGATTTTCCCATCTTCCACTCGGAATGTATTTCCAAAATTTTCTCCCGATGCGTAATTGCGGATTTTGGGAGTCCAACCACTTAGGTCCTTTCCATTAAATAAGGATTCCCATTTTTCTTCGGAAGGGTTTTGTGCCCTTGCGACAAAACAGAGGAATAAGGCGATGGCTGTGTACTTGATCATAAGTTAAATTTGTTTAGTAAATATTTTCCAAGTTTTTTTCCCTGATCCTGTCCGGAAGTAATTCCATCTTTAAAGTGAATCCCGCCATAAAAACGAGAAATACTGGCCTCTTGTATCATTTTATAAAATATATTCCAAAAAAAATGAAAATAGGAATTATGTATAAATATAATGACATAACGGGCATTTTATGGGAAAATTTTAATTTAAAAAATTGAATTATTGCCTGACAAAATCATAAAAAAAACCTGATAAAAATGATCAGGTTTCTTATTTTATCAATTGCCCTTCGGCGCTCGATATGCTAGCGGTCGCCAAATATTATTTTTCGAATTGATGTCTGGGAATGCATGATCAGGATCGATGCTTACGGATTTAATCGGCAGGTTCGTCGCCGTTTTAAATGTCCATGAACCACCTCGTTGCCAAATTTCCACCGGAAACGTAAACCGCTCTTTGGCTCCTCCTACTAATTCAACTTCCACCACAGCCGGCATCGCCATTTTGTCTAGATTTTCAATCGTAATAATCGCCCCCTTGCTCGGATCCTGTTCGATGTACACAACATCCTTTACCGATTGATCTAATTTCCACAGCTCATAGAACCATGCACGCCAGAACCAACCTAAATCTTCACCCGAACCATCTTCCATCGACTTGAAGAAATCAAGCGGAGTCGGGTGCTTGAAAGCCCACCGAGCAATGTATTGCTTAAACGCATAATCAAAACGATCCGGCCCCAAAATGTTTTCACGTAACATCCGTAATCCAAAACCAGGTTTATTGTACGCTTCCCAACCTAAATTTTGAGGCTGAACCACATCTGGAATCGACATGATCGGATCCGCATTCTCACGGAATATACGCGGCGCCATTTGGTGCATATCGAATTTAGGGTTTTTAAATTCCCCCTGATTAAACGCATCCGTCGAATAAAAATTTATGAACGTATTAAAACCCTCATCCATCCAAGGGAACTTGCGCTCATTGGAACCCACGATCATCGGGAACCAATTATGCCCAAATTCATGATCCGTCACGCCCCACAATGCCCGCGTCTGATCGCGATATCCGCAAAAAATAATCCCTGGATATTCCATCCCAGAAACGATTCCGGCGACGTTGGTCGCCACCGGATAGGTATACTCATATAACCAATTCGAATAATGTTCGATGGATGCTTTCACATATTCCGTCGAACGTCCCCAGGCATTTTGTCCATCGGATTCCACCGGATATACGGATACAGCCAAGGATTTCTTGCCACTCGGTAAATTAATCCGAGCTGCATCCATGATGAAGGATTTCGACGTAGCAAAAGCGACATCGCGTGCATTTTGACATTTAAATTTCCAGGTTAATCGATCTTTCGCTGGGCGGGAAGCAGGATCCAACACCTCTGCGGCCGAACGAATCATGACCGTTTTCTCGGATTGATTGGCGGTAGCCCAGCGTTTCACTTGTTCTGCCGTATACACTTCCGTCGGGTTCATTAATTCCCCTGAACCTACCACGATGTGCGAAGCCGGTACTGTGATGGCATATTCAAAATTACCGTATTCCAAATAAAACTCTCCCGCTCCTAAATAAGGAAGCACGTTCCAGCCTTCGATGTCGTCATAGACACACATCCTTGGAAACCATTGAGCCACGGTGAAAATGGCGCCATTTTTTGTTTCCTGGATACCCATTCGGTCATGGCCGTTCGTCGGCGAACTAAATGAATACACAATTTTAATCTTCGCCACGCCAATTTTATCAGTCAAAGGTTGGGCCAAACGAATCTGCATCCGGGTATCTTCCACGACATAATTGGCCGGTTTTCCATCGACAAAAACACTCTCGATTTTATATCCGCCCTCAAAACCAACATTACCAAAGCGCCCGCCCGTAATTGGGGTCGATTTACCCCCGCGTGATTGCGTACTGAACGAATTTTGATCTAACTGCAGCCATAAAAAAGGCAATTTATCCGGTGAATTATTCTTGTAGGTCATTTCCACCTCGCCCGAAATTTTCCGCGCCGCCTCGTCTAAACTCGCCGAAATTTTATAATCTACTGAATTTTGCCAGTAGCTAGCTGATGGAGTTCCCGCCCCAGTACGTGCCGAAGAAACTGGCCCATAATTCCACAAGGGATGAAATAAGTCATAGGCATTGTAGTTGGACTTCGTCTGAGCCACGGCCGCAGAACTACAAAGGGCAATCAAAAACGCAATTTTCTTCAACATAGATCCTTAATTAAAAATGGTCAAATTTTCCTCATCCATCAAACGCTTTGATAAACCCAGCGCCTTCGGAACTTCATAATGGAAAAAGAATTTCATCGTATGGATTTTATCCAAATAAAACGCCTTTTCGGTTTCAGAAAGACCGCCTTTCGCCAAAGCCTCCGCAGCCACGTTTGCTTGCTTCACCCATTGCCAGGCTACTGAGATCAACCCAAACAATTCCATGTACAAAGTCGAATCTGCCAAGAAGACATCAAACTGACCCTTCATTGCGAAACCTAATTTATGCATCGTGATTTGAGTTAAATTAGCCACTTCTTTTTCCAAAGCCTCCGCATATGGTTTCACGGAATCCAAAGTTTTTCCTTTGGCAACATCATTCATGATGTATTTGCCTAAGGTCTGAAGCGCCTGGCCGTTGTTCAACGGGATGTTTCTTCCCAATAACGTCAAGCCATGAATTCCCGTAGTTCCCTCGTAAATCGACATAATCCGGACATCGCGAGCCATTTGCTCCAACGGAAAATCTTCCGTATATCCATATCCTCCTAAGACTTGTAATCCTTGATTCACCGCCAAAATTCCCATTTCCGCCGGATAGGTTTTCGCAACTGGCGTCATAAAATCAAGCAATACCTGTGCCTCCGCTTTTTCTTCCCCATCAGCTGCTTTGGCGATATCATCCCAATGAAAACATTGGAATAATAAACCCATCGAACCTTCCACAATGGCTTTTTGGAAATACAACATACGTTGGACGTCTGGGTGATTTTTAATCAAAGTCGGCGCTGTATTCGGATCTTTATTCGTCAATAAACGTCCTTGAGAACGCTCATTCGCATATTGTTTCGAGAAATGATAGGCTGCCGAAGCGATATAAGCCCCACCCATTCCCACGCCCAAGCGCGCTTCGTTCATCATCTGGAACATGTAAATCAAGCCTTTGTTCGGTTCACCAACCAAATAACCAACCGAATCTCCCTTATCCCCAAAGGAAAGGTGTAGAGCCGGCGTCGCTTTTTGGCCCATTTTATGGTAAACACCCAATGAAACAACTTCATTAGAAACCCATTCGCCATTTTCTTGGCGACGTTTTGGAACCACAAAAAGGGAAATTCCCTTCGTACCCCTCGGCGCGCCTTCCATACGGGCTAAGACTAAATGAATGATATTTTCAGAGAAATGATTATCCCCGCCTGAAATAAATATTTTTTGCCCTTTGATGGCATAACTGCCGTTTCCGAGGTCTTTGGCGCTGGTAGACACATCGTTCAACGAGCTTCCCGCCTGAGGTTCCGTCAAACACATTGTACCTGCCCATTTCCCAGACAACATATTCGGTACATATTGATCCGCTAATTCTTTTGAACCAAACGAAGCAATCAAATGCGCCGCGCCATGAGATAAACCCGTAAACATGACCACCGAATTATGCGCTGCCCCACGAATGAATTCATGCGCACCACCGACCATCGAGGGCAATTGCTGACCCCCATGTTCCAAGTCAAATGTACATCCAATCATCCCCGATTCCCCCATTTCTTTCATGTAAGGCTCCACTCCCGGATGCACCTGGACCACACCATCCACTAATTCAGCCGCCTTGCGATCTGAATCCACATAAATGGGACGTAAATACTTTTCTGCGATTGAATCCGCTGAATCCAGCAACATGTCAAACATGTCAGGCGCAAAATCCGCATAACGCGGATACTTGCACAAGGAACTCATATCAAATACCTCCTTTAAAATAAAATCGAGGTTACGACGGTCATATTCTTTTGCCATTTGCATTACATTTAGATGTCAACAAATTTGCAGAGAAAAAATATATTATGCAAGCATACTATTTATTTGTCAGCAAATTTAATTTAGGTGGTGAAAACCTACATGGAAGGAATACTTAAACCGAGGTTATAGGGAATCCAAGCGGCCTTTCGACAATCCCACAAGGCAAACTCTTTATATCGGATATTGTAGAAATCTACATAAAATCCAAGCTTTCTATAGGTTTCTTCGGGAATGCCATTGTACCGATCGACGGTGAGTCGCTGGCGATAAAGCCCACCGACTAAAAAATAGCCCACAACCTGTTGGTCCGAATCATTCACAGTCCTCAAATTCCCAATAATCTGAGCCGGGACTTTATCAAACAAACCGCCCCCTAATGTGCGTTGCTCTTCTTGTCGTTTCCAAAACGTATAGGCTTCTTTGGAGACGGTGTAGACATTTAATTGAACCACCACATCCGTCAAATCGTGGTAATCCACAGGATTTAATGCCAAAGGAATAGAGGTACCATCGAGCAAAAAATCGGTAATCAAAATCGGTTGGGTGTTTTGAGGGGCTTGCCAACATTTACAATCGCAAATCGGCACCGGAGCCGGTGGCGGAGGGGGTTCCGGACAGGTCGTCAAAAATTGGACGAAATCCTGCCTTTTGATAAAATAATAATCCTCAGATCCCTTTTTGTCTTGCAGTGAAGCCCTTAAATCAAAGCGCATATTTTCGACCTTTTCCGCATTTTTGAAGGTATACGAAAAAGAAGCCAAGGGCAAAGGAGCCTTTAATTCATCCAGGGTGGATTCGATTTGCTTCCCATTGATGGTCAGGATTCGTAATTTGTATTTTTTACCCACTTGGCCCTTAAAGGTCGAAGGAGTTTGGTAAACGCCTTTTTGAGTTTCCTTCAAAGAAACGCTGGCACCGGTTTCATCCAAAATTTTGACATCGGCTCCTGGAATAACCTGCCCCTGAAATTCCGTCACATCAAAAGGCGAATATGCAGACGTATAATTCAAGCGCACCGTGTAGGGACCGGCCAGTGAACTCATTTCACCAGATACGACGATGGCCGAACTCAAATTTTGCGTTTTAAAATCCGTCACCTCCGTTTCGCATGAACAGAGGATAAGCCAACAAAACCCTAGGATCCATGCTCTCATTAAAATTTAAAATTATAGGTGATGGATGGAATCGCGGCGCCCAAAATGGACAATTGATAGGTTCTCGCCTGATTAATCAAACCGGTCGAGGAACGAAAGAAAAGCGAATAGGCATTTTGCCTGGCTAGCACATTATAAATCGAGAAATTCCAAGAACCCTGCCATTTTTTCCCGGCCTTCGGTTCTACCGTAATTCCAATGTCCATGCGCATATAAAAGGGTATTCGTTCCTCATTCCGCAAGGTAAAACTGGGACTCGAATAGCCATCCAATACCTGCGTGATGGTGGAGCCTACTAAATAGGTATTCGTGGAACCACCATATTTATAGGTAGTAGGCGTGAGACCGGGGCGAGGAAAGAT
>CANFVE010000030.1 GCA_947450365.1 Cytophagaceae bacterium | reverse complement strand
TTTGATGTTTGCATGACCAATGCGCAGGCATTTGATTTATCAAATGACAACGAAGATGGCGACCTAGCTAATATGTATTACAATTTAATCTATGATTATTTGGAATACGTTTCTGATGAAATTGCCGCTTAAGGTAAATACTCCATCGCCGGTTTTTTCCCCGTTTTCGCAAAGGCCCGCATCGCTTCGAAAGCCCGCATGGTTTGGGCATCCGTAAACTGACAATGCGCCTGGCCATTCGTGTATTTCACGGCGAAATAGGCATCACGGCCTTGGGCGTGAATCATGTTTTCGATATTGGTAACGGCATAACTCGGCGGAATTAATTGGTCATATAGCGTATGCATCAGCACCACCGGCGTGTTAATTTTACCGGTTCGATCATAACGAGCAAATAAACGATCCGGGTTTTGATTCGCGGCCAATCGTTCCGCCTTAGCATTCACCAGCACATTATCCGGATAACCGGAATAGAGCGTTTGGGTATTGTCAAAAGGATTTCCGCCGAGTTTCAACGCAATATCCCGCAAGACATTTTGATTAAAAAATAGGGCGCCTGGTAAATCATCCAACTTCAAATCAAATCGCTTCGCAAAAGCCACCGCGAGAACCGAATCTTTTTTTAGCACCGCCTTTTTTATTTCTGCCATGCGCGGACCCGCCGTGGCCAGGGAAACAAAACCGACCGAACTTGCTACATTAAAAATATCTTGAAGGCGCGGAACAATGCCCGGAAATAAGCCATTGAATGTCGCATACATATCGAACTCCTTGCGGCACTGCAAATAAGGGCGCGACGATAATGGACATAGCGGCAAACCGCCTTGGTAATATTGACCATAATTTTCCAAGGTCGCAAATGTCACGCCCCCACCCATGGAATGGCCCATCATAAAAGTAGAATCTGGATGGCCCATTTTACGGATAAAAGCCTGTCTCAATTCTTCCGTCGCATCCACGCCCTCCGCCAAAGCAAAACCTTGAATCGGATAATCCGAAGCCGCCACCGCAAATCCTCGGTCTAAAATACCCTTCAGCCTTTTCTCCAATCCCGCATTCGCACTCGCGGCTGGCGAACCCATAAACTGGTAGCCATGGGCATACATGACTAATTTTTTATTCCAGTTGGCCGGCACCAGCACCTGATATCCCCCGCCTTTTAGGGGTCCGAGGTCTATTTTTTCTTGGGCTAGAAGAGGTAAACTAAGCAATAAAAGGAGCGAGAGTTGTTTCATATGCGTCAAATTTTAGAACAAAATAGGGAAGTTTTAGCAATTATCCCCGATAGTTAGGTCGTTAAATTCTGCTGTTTCATCGATTTGTCCATCATGAAGGACGGCCACAGGAGAAAAAAAATCTATTTTAGGCCCCAACCTAATGATTGTTACTATGAAACATTTTACCTCTTTTCTCTTTTTATGCATCAGTGTTTTTGGCGCGATGGCCCAGCAAAGTGCCTGGACCCCCAGCTATCCCAAATTAAATCCAGTAACTCCCCTCACAAAGCAATCCTTTGCCAAGCCGACTGCGGCGGATCTGCCCTGGGTGCGGTGGAATTTTCCTCCTGAAACGGCCGACATGGCGGAATTGGAAAAACAATTAGTCGAATTAAAAGCCGCAGGAATCGCCGGGGTGGAAATCGGACAAGGAGGCGAACCGACCCTCGCGCAAATCGAAGGACTTCTCAAAAAGGGCAACGAACTCGGCATCAAAATCAGTTTAAAATACAAGACGGGCGCGCCCATTCCAGGTAATTTTTCAATCAAACACGATTTCGCCCGTAAAACATTATCCGCCTCAGATACGCTCTTGACAGCGGGAAAATCCTATGCAGATTCCCTGCCTGGCAAAGGAGCCATTTTGGCGGTACACGCTTATCGGGTGAGTCAAATGCCTGCGAAAGGATCTAAACTATTAACGATCAACCCAAGTACGCGGATCAATCTAACGGACCAAATCATCGCCGGGAAATCCAAAGGGTATTTCGGGAAACCCATGTCCGGCTTTTTAACCTGGTCAACCCCCGCCGGGGAAGGAACCTGGGCGCTCATCGTCATTCGCATGGCGGGTGTGGATCCACAGCCCGAGGTGTTTAGCAAGGAAGGGACTCAATTGCTCATTCAGGGCTATGAAGCCTATTGGACCCCAAGCATCAAAGCGCTTTTAAAACAAAATGGAGGCGATATTTTCATCGATTCTCACTCGATTGATGGCTTTGGGGCACCGAGCGACGTGTGGAGTAGCAATATGGCGAGTGATTTTAAAGCCCAAATGGGTTATGACCTTATGCCCCACCTGCCCGTGCTTATCGATGCCGGCATCGACCGCGTCTGGGGACCCCGTGGCGGCGGCATGGACATCAAGCATTATTATGCCTATTCCGACCAAAGCGACATCCGTATCCGGGCCGATTACAACCGATTACGCACGAATTTATTCGTCGAAAACCGCATCAAACCTTTCAGCGATTGGGCCCACGGCTACCAGCTGGCCTTGCGCTTGCAGCCAGAAGATGTTCCTACGGTGAATACACCGGACCAATTGGACGTCACCTATTACCTCGATCGGCCCGAACATGAAACCCTTTCCTCCGGGGATCAAATCGACGTCTATCGCCCAATGGCCTCCGCCAATCACATCAGCGGAAATACCTGGTATTCGAATGAATTAGCCGCCGCGCGCTCCTTGAACTATGCGCAAACGTTTCAAGATATTTTGGTACGTCAGAATAAAAACTTTGCCAGCGGTCAAAGCAAAGGTGTGTATCACGTATATCCCTATACCTATAATCCGAAGTCGGTATGGCCGGGCTATAATACGTTTGGGGAGGGCAACTTCGCCAATAGTTGGGGCCCCCGCAACCCAATCTGGGCAGCAGATGCTTCGATGATCAATACCTGGATGGCGCGGAATGAGCAAGTATTAAAACAAGGTCGGGCGAAAATTGACGTAGCCGTTTACATGCAAAATTATTCCTTCCCGGCGCCTTTCGTGGCGGGTGTGGGCAATATCCGTTTTTGGAATGATTTAAGTTTACAGGAACACGGATTTACCTGGGATTATTTGAATCCGACCTTGATGTCTTTGCCGCAAGTTACCGTAAGCAATCAGCGCCTTTATGAAGCAGGACCCGCTTACAAGGCATTTATTCTAAACGGTCATTTACAAGCGGGTTCGATCTATAATCCAGCGAAAAATACGTTACCGGTAGCGATGGCAGAGAAATTATTGGCCTATGCCAAACTGGGTTTACCTATTGTAATCGTGGGTCCATTGCCAAGCCGCACGCCCGGGAATACGCCAGGAGATGATGCGAAATTAAAGGCGCTGCTCACGGATTTACAAAGTCAAAAAACCGTTCATTCCGTAGCGACAGAAAAAGAAGTTCCTGCCTTTTTAAAATCGATCGGGATTTTGCCGGGTGTGGAACCGGAAAAGCCGTCGGCCTTGATGAGTATGCGGCGTTTTGATCCGGCTTCGGCAACGAATTATTATTTCTTGTACAACCAAGGGGATGATCAAATCCCGCCACCAGGCTATAGCACAGACGAGCGCTATAAAAATCTGCAAGGCACGCCGGGGAATATTTTTGAAGAACCCAAGACGATGCGGAGCAAAGGCGCGAATTATGGGACAAAAATCGGAACGGCTTTGGCACAAAATATTTCCTTGGAAGGCGCAGGCCAGCCCTTTATTTTCAATGCTTGGTCGGGTGAAATTCATCCAATTGCGCAATATCAACGAAGGGGGAATCGGGTTATCGTCCATGTCCGATTGGATGTGGATGAATCGATGTTAATTGGGATTAGCGCGAATCCTGCCCAATTGGGATTAGCCATTAATGCCCAATTTGTTCAGTCGACCACCGCGGAGGGCGTTCATGCCCTAGGCAACGGAAAATTTGCCGTTTATGCAAGCCAAGCAGGTAAATACACCAGCACATTCAGCAATGGCAAAAAGGTGATTTCCCAAATTCCAGCGTCTTTGGCTAAGATGGATTTGACTGGAGGAACTTGGCAATTAAGTGTGGAAGACTGGAAACCCGCAAATCCCTATGGAAGTACGGGGGTGGCCAGCGCCGCGACGGATAAGGCGAAGGTAAATCTATCCCTGAGCGGATTAAAAGCCTGGCCGGATATTGCGGAATTAAAAAACGCGTCGGGCTTGGGAACGTATTCCTATGTGTTGGACTTGCCTCAGGATTGGAACTCAGCGAAACAAGGTGCACGATTGGCTCTGGGCCAAGTGGTAGATACCTTTACCTTGACAGTGAATGGAACGCCTGTGCCCATCGACCAAATCTCAGCAGAAACGGATCTGGGGAACACCCTAAAACCCGGAAAAAACACGATTGAAATTCGGGTGGCGACCACATTAAATAATCGTTTGGTGGCGCTGAACAAAGCAGCGGCGGACCGAGGTATTATTCAGGAATATGGCTTGGTGGGGCCCGTGGTATTGCAGCCCTATTCCAAAGCCATTATTTCTATTAAATAGCCATGTACCATCTGCCCGATTCGTCGGGCAGATTTTGTGAAACGCCAACAATCGCTTACCTTCAAAGAAATTTTTCAGACAAATTCCTGTGCTTCAGGTTTTTGTACTTTAAACCTATTTGAAATGATCTTTTGTAAACGATTCCCTGCGGGCCTTATTTGGCTGTTGACGATGGGCTTTTCGCCTATTTTGTTGGCACAGAAATCGAATAAACCCAACATCCTCTACATTTTAGTCGATCAATGGCGCGCGCAATCCGCCGGATATGCCGGGAATAAAGATGTTCATACACCCGCATTAGATCGCTTGGCCAGCCAAAGCATGAACCTGACCCATGCGGTTTCGGGCATGCCGGTTTGTTCGCCGCACCGAGCATCCTTTTTAACGGGACAATATCCCCTGACGCATGGGGTATTTATGAATGATGTTCTGCTCGATTCGAATCGAATGACCCTCGGGAAGGTCTTTAAATCTGCCGGCTATCAAACGGCCTATTGGGGCAAATGGCACGTGGATGGTCACGGGCGGAGTTCCTATATTCCGGTGACGCGCCAACAGGGCTTCGATGACTGGAAAGCCCTCGAATGTACCCACGACTATAATCATTCAGCCTATTACGAAGGAAATTCACCCGTGAAGAAAGTTTGGGAAAGCTATGACGCCATCGCCCAAACGCAGGATGTCTGCCGGTATTTGACCAAACAATCGAAATCGAATAAACCCTTTTTTTTAGTTCTGTCCATCGGATCGCCGCATGATCCCTATCAAAGCGCCCCGGAGAAATACCAACGCCTGTATGCAGGAAAAACGTTTCAACTCCGAGAAAATGTACCTGCCGAATTAGCAGAAAAAGTGCAGCAAGATTTGCGGGGATATTATGCACATATGTCCGCCATCGATGATTGCATCGATATGCTGCGCAAAACCTTATACGAACAAGGGCTGGATAAAAACACAATGATCGTATTTACGTCGGATCACGGGGATTTAGTCGGTTCGCACGGGGCCTGGAATAAACAACAAGCCTACGACGAAAGCATTCGTGTACCCTTCTTGATTCATTATCCGAAGGCCTTCGGAACCCAAGGAAAAAAGTCCAAAGCACTCCTGAATTCCCCGGATATTATGCCCACTTTATTGGGCTTCTCCGGCATAAAAGTACCTAAATCCGTAGAAGGAAAGGATTTTTCGAAGATTTTGATGGGGAAACAAAAAAACGATGTGACCCATACGCTCATCTCCTGCGTACAACCCTTCGGTCAATGGGCCCGCGCCAAAGGTGGAAAAGAATACCGGGGTCTGATGACTGAAAATTATACCTATGTCCGTGATTTAAAAGGACCTTGGTTATTGTTTGATCGGACGAAGGATCCATTCCAAATGCATAACTTGGTCGGCCAGCCTTCCTTTGCGGCAATTCAAAGTAAATTAGACCGTGATTTAAGGAATGAATTAAAAATCCGCAACGATGAATTTTTGCCCGGCTTAGACTATGTTAAAAAATGGAATTATGTCATCGATGCCACGGAAACAGTACCTTATGTTAAAATAAATTATCAAGGCTTTCCTATTTCAGATTCCTCATCAGGGTATCCTAATTTAAAATAGTTTGTATGGAGCGCATAACACCTTTCATTATCATTCATTCGTCTAAAAATAGGCGTAAACTTTTTGGTTTTCTATTGGTCTTGGGAATAGTTTTTTTGCAATCCCCATACGTTTTAGCACAAAACAAAAAGCCGAACATCATATTTATTTTGACCGATGATCAACGTGCGGAGGCCATGGGTTTTGCGGGCAATAAAATCATTCAAACCCCTGAAATGGACCGCTTGGCCCGTGAAGGGATTTACTTCAAAAATGCCTTTGTGACGACGCCCATTTGTGCCGCAAGTCGGGCCAGTATTTTAACCGGCTTGTATGAAAGGACGCATTTATATACGTTCCAACAAGGCAATTTAAATCAATCCTATGCCGACCAATCCTATCCCGCCTTACTCAATCAACAAGGTTATTACACCGGTTTTTTCGGGAAATTTGGAGTGGAATATCCCTATTTCAAGCAGATGTTTGACCAAGGGGAAAACTACGATCGAAATACCAAATTCAATGACCATCGCGGCTATTTTTACAAAACCTTAGGCAAGGATACGGTCCATTTAACGCGTTATACGGCGCAGAAAGCCATGGATTTTATTGAATCCGCACCACAGGATAAGCCCTTTTGTTTGTCCTTGAGTTTTAGTGCGCCACATGCGCATGACCCGGCGGCGGACCAGTATTATTGGCAACCCGAAGTCGATCATCTCTACCAAAACGTAACGATTCCGCCACCCATCATGGCGAGTGATGCGGATTTTATGGCGCAGCCAGATTATGTGCGGAATGGGGAAAATCATACGCGTTGGCGCTGGCGTTTTGACACACCTGAAAAATACCAAAAAAGTGTGAAGGGCTATTATCGCATGATCTCCGGAATCGATTTGGAGATCGGGAAAATTCGAACATTATTGGCGAAAAAAGGCTTAGATAAAAATACAATTATCATCTTTTTGGGGGACAATGGATACTTTTTAGGGGAGCGGCAGTTTGCCGACAAATGGCTCATGTATGATAAGTCATTGCGCGTTCCAATGATGATTTATGATCCGCGGAGGCCGGGCCATCGGGTGGTGGAAGACGAGGTGTTGAACATTGACATTGCGCCGACAATCTTCGGATTCGCCGGCTTAAAACCTTCCGAAAGCTGGCAAGGGCTTAATTTATCAGCCTATACACAAGCAAAATCTCCGGCAAAATCGCGGACCGAATTTCTTTGCGAGCATTTATGGAAGGTGGATATCATCGCGGCAAGCGAAGGGTATCGGACGAAAAAGTGGAAATATTTTCGCTACCGGGAGGACAAGGCGCATGAGGAATTGTATGATTTGAGCCGGGATCCTTTGGAAAAAAATAATTTAGCCGGAAATGGAAAATATGCTTCCGTATTAAAGGATATGCGAGTAAAAATGGAACAAAAAATTGTAGATTTGGAGCGTAAAAGAATCCGCTAATCCATTGATGATACGTTTGTTTTTTGGCCTATTATTTTCCTGTGTATCAGCGAGTCTTGTGGCGCAGAAAAATGTCATTTTAATCATCGCGGATGATTTGGGTTCTGATTATTGTGGATTCTATGAAAACCATGTCGACACGGTAAATTTACCAAACGTTCGTCGCTTGCTTAAAGGCGGTGTTCGATTTAAAAACGCCTGGGCGAATCCTTTTTGTTCACCTACTCGGGCGGGAATTCTCACGGGACGATATAGTTTTCGGACGGGTGTAGGCGCGGCGATTGGTGGGGCAGGTTCGGCGGTATTGGATACGGCAGAAATGACCATTCCGAGGCTTTTAAAAAAATTCAAGCCGACGGGCTTAAGCCAAGCGCACATTGGCAAATGGCATTTGCAAACACCCACGCCGAAAACGAATTTCACCTTTCCGAACAAGATGGGATATGACCATTTTGAGGGAAGCTTTCCTGGCGAATTACCTAATTATTTTTCTTGGACCAAAATCACGAATGGGTCTGAGGCAACTTCTACCCGCTATGCGACGACGGAAAATGTCGACAATGCAGTCAGTTTTATCAAAAAAAATAAGGAGCAATCTTTCTTCCTTTGGTTAGCCTTTAACGCACCCCATATTCCCTTGCATCTTCCGCCGGCGGATTTGACAAATACCAAACTCAGTGGTAGCGCAGCCGATATCAGCGCGAATCCCAAGGCCTATTTCAAGGCGATGAATGAAGCGATGGACCATGAAATCGGCCGGCTATTTGATTCCTTGACCACCTATAATTTATGGGCGAAAACGGACATCATTTTTATCGGGGATAATGGGGATGATTCGCCGGTGGCGCAGTCGAGTCCCGCCAAAGGAAGTGTGTATCAAGGCGGTCTTAATGTTCCGATGATTATTTCAGGGCCCTCCGTGACGAACCCGAATCGCGTGAGTGATGCGCTGGTACATACAACGGATTTATTTGCCACGATTTTGGAATTGTTTGGCCATTCGACCTGGGCTTCTCAGATTTCATCCAGTAAACCCGTGGATAGCAAAAGCCTTTTTTCCATTTTGAGAAATGAAAAAACAGATGTGCGGGATTGGCTATTTGCGGAGGTGTTTGGGGGTCCCGCGCCGGCGAGTGATGGCAAGACGATTCGGAATAAAAGCTATAAATATATCGCCATGAATAATGGCAATAAATTACTTTTTAATCTGCAAACGGACCCTTCGGAAAAAACGAATTTGTATAGTACGGCGGCGGGTGCGAATCTGACAAACTTGGAATTTTTGTGTTCTGAAATGAGCAAATTGTTGCAATTGCCAAACGGCTGCAGCTTAGTGCTCGCAAGCCAAGAAGAAATTAAATCGATGAATCCTTTTCCGAATCCTTTTGGTGCGCAGATTCAATTGGCTCCCCATCTAGCGGACAAAGAATATGAATTGCTGAATGCAGCGGGCCAACGGGTTTTACACGGAAATAATGTGGCCAAGCAAGACTTGTCACAGCTTCCAAAAGGCGTTTATTTTTTGCGAGTGGATGGGCAAATATTTAAACTGGTGAAGGAATAGGGTTTTTTATAGGATACTCGTAGGCGAAAAAAATTAGTGGTTGGACAATCTGGAGGCGGTGATTTTTATCACGTATTGAAGCAATTTAAAGTTGCAAATTTGCCAAATGGAAACACTAGTCAAACAACATTGGGAGCATATTTATGCGACTAAACAAGCCCATGAGGTGAGTTGGACCGAAGAAGTACCCTCCGTTTCGTTAGCCTTTATTCACCAGGCCAATCCCGCTAAACATGCGCGCATCATCGATGTGGGTGGCGGAGATAGTAAATTAGTGGATTATTTATTAGCAGAGGGATTTCAAGATATTAGCGTTCTCGATATTTCGGAGGCGGCGATTGAACGCGCAAAGAAGCGGTTAGGCGAGAAAGCCCATCAGGTTCATTGGATCGTAAGCGATGTCTTGTCGTTTCAGCCCACAATGTCCTATGACCTATGGCATGACCGTGCTGCCTTTCATTTTCAAACGGAAGCTGATCAAATTAAGCAATATGTGGATCTGGTAAAAAAATCGGTTAATGGAACGCTTATCGTTGGAACATTTTCAACGGAGGGCCCTGCGAAATGTAGTGGTTTACCGATTCAGCAATACAACGAAACTAGTATGAAAGCGAAATTTGAAGCGGCACATTTTAAAAATATCGAATGTAAACACCAAGATCATGTGACGCCGATGGGGGCCACCCAAAATTTTGTTTTTTGTGCTTTTGCCAAAAGTGCGTAGCCTAATTTCAATGAATTCTACCCACTGAAAGTACCAGGCAAGCGACCTATCCTGTCTTCACAAAACGAGCTATTCTTGCTTTAATTTCCGATGCGAGCCATCGCAGGTCGGCATGCGCTGGGAAAGGCCGCACCAACAATCCGTCATCCCCTTCCCCCGCATAATTTTATCCTCCATCCGTTCGATTCGCGTAATCCGCGTAGCGGATTGTTTGGGTTCTGAGAAATGCATCAAATAAGCCCGCTGTCGCCCAGGCGTCAATCCTTCAAAGGCCTGCTTCAAAGCTAGATTTTTCGAAAAAATTTCGGTTAATTCTTCTGGAACCGGATATTCATTGAGCTGTTTATGGACGACTTTCAAGCCCGCTTGTTCGATGTCCATGGCCTCTTGGATATAGGTCTTTAGGGTGTTGGCTTGGTCGATGATTTGTTGGAGGGAGGTGAAACGTATTTGTCGGCCCGACTGCGTATTCTCCCCCGGTTTACTCAATAAACCCTTTTCATCTTTCATTAATGCGCCTTTAAAAAACATCAGCCCGCAATATTCCTTAAAGCCCTGAATGATCACCACATTTGATTTTCCTTGCACATAACAAGGTGATCCCCATTTTAACTCCTCCGCTAAACCACATTCCAGCACAAGGGATCGCAAAACGATTAATTCCTCCCGCCAGGCTTTGAGATTCATGAAAAAGGGGTCAACACTCGGATTCATTTTTGGATTTCACAAATTTAATAGGAAAGTCCGTGACCAAAGGCAAATAATCCATAATCAGGGCCTTCCATATAACCTGGCACATCGGATTTATTATTTTCCACCGCTTGCATGGTTTTAGGTGTGGTAAAAGGCATTTTTCCCGTGGGATTAAATTTGCCGCTGACGATGTCCAACAGCGCATCTTGCGTCGTTCCAAACGTCGCAATAATGCCACGCGTTTTTCCTTTATCGATTTCCTCAATCACCCATGGATTCGTATAATTGATGGCTACGATGGTCGGCTTCGCTTCGATAATCTCGTTCACATGATTCACATCAATCCGGTTCGTAGACAAGCGCAAATCGATTTTCGTTCCTTGCGAGCTAAATAATCCCCCGCCAGAAGGAATTAACCAAAGCAATACCACATCCGCTTCCTCTTTGGTATCGACAAATACGATACCCGGATAATTCGGTTTCGCGACTTTAATTACATCCTTATTTCGACCCGTATTCATATAGGTCTCAAAATAGACCTTGGTCGCTGCTTTTAATGGCAGAATTTTTTGGTCATTTCGGGCCAACACAATGGATTTCCGCAAGGCCAAATCCGCCTTTTCCTTGTATTCTTTTTTCCCAATCGTATTCACCGCCTCATCCACATTGACGTATGGATTTTCAAATAGGCCTAGTTCAAATTTTTCCGTTAATAATTTCGCCACCGAAACATTAATTCGAGCTTCAGAAATAAGGCCTTTTTTAACCGTTTCTACTAAAGTAGAGGGGTCAGCTGAACCCGAGAAAATATCGACACCCGCATTTAATGCTTTTTGGTAACGTTCTGGCAAACTTAAATTTTCCACGCCCCAAGGCATCATTTCGATCGGTCCCGTGTCTGAATTTATGATGCCGTGGAAGCCTAATTTCTTTTGTAACAAATCATCTATCATGGCTTTGTTATACGAAAACCCAACCTCCTCAAATTCCTTGCCCTTCGGTGCCGAATAATAGGGCATAATTGCCGAAGTTCCCGCCGCGATAGCCGCCTGGAATGGTTTTACGTGATAATCAAACATGCCGCCCGGATAATGCGCAAATTTGCCCCAGTCGAAATGAGAATCTTGTCCGTCCACTTGCGGACCGCCGCCCGGAAAATGTTTCGTGGTCATGGCCACGGATTTTGAATTTAATTTTGTTCCCTGAAATCCAAGAATGATTTCACGAATCATGTTGGACGTTAAATCTGCATCTTCGCCGAAAGTCCCTTCGACCCGTTGCCAGCGCGGTTCCGTCGCCAAATCCGCCATGTACATATAGCCTTTCCGAAGGCCCACGGCGCGCCACTCACTTGCCGCGATTTCGGCAAATGTACGAGTCAACGAAAAGTCGCGCATCGCTGCCAATCCTAATTCCCCCGGCCATTTGGAGAAAGCGGTTAGGCCTACACTAAGGCCGACGGAAGCGTCCGTCGTCACGTGATTCCGAGGATTAGACGCCACAATCGCCGGAATGCCTAAACGGGTGGATTCGCAAAGCGCTTGAAGGTTATTCGACCAGCGTGCCATGACATCGGGCGCAGCGCTTGCCCGTAAAATAAAGTGGCGTAAATGAAATTGGGTTACTCCTTTGGTGGTTCCTGCCGCGGACATATTCGGTACGGGCAGGGGTTTCCGCGTAAACATGTTGGTACCTTGAACTAAATCTTCTTCATTAAATCCATCGGTGATTTTCGACGTAGGGCCACCCGGTTGGACTCCTTGCGCAAAGACCTGATCACCTCCCATTCGAGTAGTGCTGATGAGCATAAATCCGAGTTTTTCTTCAAGGGTCATTTGGCTCACTAAATCCTTCACGCGTTCCTGAACGGGTAGGCGCCAGTCTTCGTAGCGGTCGAGTTTTTTATTTTTATTGAGGTCCTTGAATTGGAATTTTCCTTGTTGGATAATTTCGGCAGTTCTGCGGTCCAAGGTAGGTTGGTTTTGTGCAAATGCAATAAGGCTACTTAGGGATAGACAAAATACGAATAGTTGTTTCATTGGAAATAATGAATAAGGTTCTTTATATCAAGAAGATACAATCAAGGAATTTCTACTGAGTTTTTCATAAAATCTAATCAAATCGCCCATAATCGATGGGCGATTTGATAAATTCAAAGGCCGAGGGGAAACGGCTATTTCGTGGGCACCACTGGGCCCTTTCGAATGGCTTTTACTTGGACGGGCCAATTCAGCGGTTTGCCTGTCGCTTTGTCGCGCGGGAAAAACGCCTCATCTTCACAAGCCATATAGACCATAATCGCGGTAAGGATGGCATTGCTTCGAACATCGTCAAAGACAATTTTATCATAGGTGTCTCGGTTGGTATGCCAGGTATAATTGAAATAAGACCAACTTAATGAGCTCAAAGAAAAGCCCGGTGCTCCTACCGCCACAAAGGACGCAAAGTCACTTCCTCCACCTCCAGGAACGCCCGGGAAGGTCGTTTTGATGGAATCTTTGATGCTTGGAGGGACGGCAGCGAGCCAACGAGAAATAAATTCCCCCGCATGTTGAAACCCCTGTCCCGAAATATTCGCGATTCTTCCCGTGCCATTATCCTGATTAAACAGGGCCTGTAATTTGCTAACTACTTCCGGATGGTCCTCAACAAAGGCCCTAGAACCGTTCAAACCCTGCTCTTCACTTCCCCAGTGCCCCACTAAAATGGTTCGTTTCGGATTTGGATAGACTAATTTTAATATTCGCATCGCCTCCATCATCGTCAATGTACCCGTTCCATTATCCGTGGCGCCCTGAGCGCCGTCCCAAGAATCAAAATGGGCCGAAAGCATCACATATTCATCTGGCTTTAGTGTTCCTTTGATCTCTGCGATGGTATTGTGGGAGGGAACCATTCCTCCGGATTTTGAATCCGTTTGGATGCTGATGATCGGATTATCGCCGGATTCAACCAGGCGATATAACGTGCCATAATCTTCCAAGGCAATATCGACCGTCGGGATTTTAGACGTATAGGCGCTAAAAATTTTGTCTACCCCAAAACCGCTCGACCAATTATTCGTTAAAATGCCTTTCGCGCCTGCTTTTTCCAATATGATGGGGAGCATTCGAGTGGAATAACCTGTTTTGGTTATGCGTTTTCGCCAGGCTTCCGTTTGCGAGATACGGTCTTTTTTTAATTTATCAAAGGATTCTTTGGTAGCAAATTGTTGCCAGTTATCATCCGGCCTACCCGTGGGCTGATTCATGGAAATCATGACAAATTTACCTTTCACACTGGGCAACCAGTTCGCAAATGCAAGCGAATCCGCTACATCAGGAAGAATAATGATTTCGGCTTTGATCGCTTTTCCTTTGGTGGACGGACTCCAGGCTAATTGGGTTCCCTCCAAACTTTTTACTCGGGGAGAAAGCATATCGATATGGGTAATTCCGCGTTCCCAGCCTTTCCATTCGCCCCATGGCTCGTTGCGGGCAGCGATGCCCCAACTGGTGTATTTTTGAACGGCCCAGTCATTGGCCTGCTGCATTTGAGGTGTCCCGACTAAGCGTGGCCCTATTTTATCCAATAGTTCATGGGCCATCGTTTGCAATTGGGAATTATTCGTCTCCTCTTGGACGATTTTTTCAACGATTGATTGTGCGGAAATCTGGCTGGCGGCCAAAATAAAGCCAAGGGTAAGCAGCTTTGTGATGAATCCTTGGAATCCTATGTAGGTTGTCTGATTTTTTTTCATAGCGTTAAATGTAGTTAAAAAACGGATTGAGATTTATTTTTTAGCTGATTTTTGGGTTTGATATCCGCTATTTATTTACTTTCGGTTCTTTAAAAATTAGACATGTTAGCCAATACAATCAAAAAAAGCCTTTCCGAGCCCGCGGCCTTGGAACGCTTATATCGCCAAAACCCTCCTGCCTTTACCTCAGCATTTTTGTCGATTTATGAAGAAATTAGGGATCAACCCGTGGCCGAAACCTGGCATGAACGGCTGGTTTATAGCCACGAAGAACTTGCTTGGGGACAACGTAGCGATTGGGCGTTTTTAGGAATTTGGGTGTTGGTGGCGGCATTTTTCATGCAGTTTCCAGATATTTTTGGGATTTCGCATAATGCTTATTTTCCTCGAAATGTGTCATTTATTGTGCTGGCAGGGATGGGAGGATTGTTTGCATTCCAACAACGATTAGGCCTTTCAGCCATCTGGCCCGCCTTGATTGCCATGCTATTTTCCATCATCTACATGAATGTCGTTCCGATGGACAATCAGCGCGACGCATTTGCTTTGGCGTGTATTCATGTACCTATTTTCCTTTGGATTTTTGTTGGTTTTCTATATGTAGGAGGGCAAAATCCAGCAGGCCCGAAGGGGATTGAATTCTTGCGATTTCATGGGGACTTAGTGGTCATGGTAGCCGTGATTGCGCTCGCGGGAGGATTATTTTCGGCTCTGACAATTAATTTATTTCACCTGATTGACCTGGACATTGAAAAAAACTATTTTCAATATGGGGTGGTTTCCTTATTGCCATCGGTTCCGGTAATCGCTGCCTTTTTGGTTCAAAAAAATCCGCAATTAGTTTCCAAAATTTCCCCGCTGATTGCTAGGATTTTTACGCCTTTGGTCTTTGTGACGCTGTTGCTTTTTTTAGGGGCAACTTCCTTTTCGGAAAAAGATCTATTTAATGATCGGGAGTATTTATTGGTTTTCAATGGAGTTCTTGTGGGCGTGATGGCACTTTTATTGTTTTCGCTTAGCGAAATAACTAAAAAATCAGTGAGTCCATTTTATCAATATTTACTGGTTGGATTGGCAGCCTTGGCGCTTCTGGATAATGGACTTGCGCTTTCGGCGATTGTATTTCGCTTGGTTGAATTTGGCATTACTCCGAATCGACTAGCTGTTTTAGGAAGCAATTTGCTCATGATGGGACATGTGGGATGGGTGACGAAAAATCTGATTGGATTTGTCCGTGCTCAGCAAGACATCCGTTCGGTGGAAAATGGGATGACCTTTTTCTTGCCCTATTATGGCGCTTGGGCAGCCTTGGTGGCCTTTGTGTTTCCTTTGGTTTTTAGAGCCTAAAAGCAGACAATCCCTCACATGAGTATTTTTCCTTGGCTGAGCGTTGTTTTGTACGTTGCTTCTGCGTAAACTTACACGCTAAACCTTTGATTATGAAAAAAATACTGTTGCTCTGGCTTCTCGCCACCAGTGCAATTGCACAGATTCCCGCCGGGAAAAAGGTAATCAGTTTATTGTATGTTTATGAAATTGCCAGTGGCAAATCAAGCCTTATTTTAAAAGAAAAACGACATTTTGAAGCACCAAATTGGTCGCGTGATGGAAAATTTCTATTGATCAATGCTAGTGGAAAATTAGAAAAAATAAGCCCGACCGGCGAAAAGATTGGACCCCTCGACACAGATTTTGTGCAGAAGGCCAATAACGACCACGGCTATAGCTTCGATGGCTCTACCCTGTATATTTCCAGTGGAAATCCCGACATGAAACCCACGGGTTCCTACATTTACCGCGTCGGGGCGGAAGGCGGGAAGCCCGTTTTATTAACTCCTTTAAGTCCATCCTATTGGCATGGCGTTTCGCCGGATAATCGAAAAATTGTCTATTGCGCATCTCGAAATGGCAATTTTGATATTTACCAAATGGATTCCAAGGGCGGCGAGGAAATTCGCTTAACCGACAACGAGGGGCTAGACGATGGCCCCGAATATTCCCCCGATGGTAAATACATTTACATCAATTCTTATCGGTCGGGCATGATGCAAATTTGGCGCATGAAGGCTGATGGCTCCAATCCAGAACAAATGACCTTTGACGCCATGTCGAATTGGTTCGCACACATCGCACCGAACAACAAACAAGCCACCATCATCAGCTATTTGGAAGATCAAAAACAAGCACATCCTTTCGGGCACCAAGTGAAATTGCGCCTATTGGATTTGAAAACAAAAAAAATAAAAGACCTGACGGAGCCTTTTTATGGCGGTCAAGGAACCATCAATGTGCCTTCTTGGAGCCCCGATGGCAAGAAATTTGCGTATGTTCGTTATGAATTAGAAGACTTATAATTTAATCCCCTATGAAAAATCAATCTGCATCCTCACGAAGAAGGTTTTTACAGCACATCGGCGCAACAAGCCTGGTGGCAGCTTCTTCTCCTTTTGCGAGCTTAGCGGCCCAACAAAAAGCCGAAGAGCGAATTCTTACCTATTCTAAACCCATTTCTGCCGGTGAAAAAATTCGCCTGGGGGTCATTGGTTTCGGTGTTCAAGGCCATTTTGACCTAGCGTCCGCCTTAAAAGTTCCCGGCGTGGAACTGGCTGGAATTTGTGATTTATACACCGGCCGGATCGAAAACGCGAAGGAAATGTATGGCAAAGACCTCTATACAACGCGTAATTATCAAGAATTATTGGACCGCGCGGACATCGACGCCGTGATCATCGCGACGCATGATGTCTGGCATGCCCGCATAACCTTAGATGCCTTGGCAAAAGGAAAACACGTGTATTGCGAAAAGCCGATGGTCTATAAAATCGACGAGGGACATCGGGTCATTCAAGCGCAGCAGAAATCCGGCAAGGTCTTAATGGTAGGATCGCAGCGCGTTTCGAGCATCGGATTGGCGAAGGCGAAGGAATTATTGGCCGCCGGCGAAATCGGAAAATTAAATATGGTGAATGCGGTATATGATCGCCAAAGCTCGATTGGGGCTTGGGAATATACCATTCCAAAAGATGCGGATGCGAACACCACGG
Source organism: Cytophagaceae bacterium (assembly GCA_947450365.1). Classification (GTDB taxonomy): domain Bacteria; phylum Bacteroidota; class Bacteroidia; order Cytophagales; family Spirosomataceae; genus Aquirufa. The sequence continues at coordinate 17,977 of CANFVE010000030.1, read as the reverse complement.
ATTGGGGCCGCTTCATTGAGGCCACAGGTAAAATGGAATATGATTCGAAGAAATTCTTTTGGTGGCGTGCGTTCAAGGAAGTAGGAACGGGCGTTGCGGGGGACCTATTCATTCATCTGTTGAGTGGTACGCACTTTGTTACGAATTCAAATGGTCCTAAGACTATTTTCTCGACGGGTCAATTCAGTCATTGGAATGACGGTCGGAACTTGCCGGATGTGATGTCGGGCGTCATGCAATATGGCGATACGCCGGAGCATCCTGCGTTCCAGTTGACCCTTCAGGTGAATTTCATCAGTGGATCTGGCGGACAGGAAGTGACGCGTTTTGTGGGATCCGAAGGCGTGATGGACGTGAAGGGAAATACGATTACGGTGAAGCATAGTTTGTTGCCAGAGGCTCCGGGTTTTGGTGGCTATGATTCAGTATTTACGTTTTCTAAAAAGATGCAGGATGAGATGACGGCAGAGTATAATGCGAAATGGTCGGAGTCTCAACGGAAGCGTCGATTGAAAGATGATATCGTTTTCCGTGCACCGGATGGATATAGTGAACATGTGGATCACTTCACGAATTTCTTTGATGCGATTCGGAATCAAAAACCGGTGGTGGAAGATGCAACTTTTGGATTTAGAGCGGCGGCGCCGGCCTTGGCATGTAATGAAAGTTATTTACAAAAGAAGATTATTCATTGGGATCCGGTTGCGATGAAGTTGGTCAAAGGATAAACCTTACATCAAAACCCCCGCGCTGGCTTGTAGGGCATACAGGGTTTTGAATAGGTAGGCTTTGAGGTCGGCGAGTTTTTCGGCCGCCTCCATGGCTTTGGTTTCTCGGCTATTGATTAAAAATAAGGATGATTCGCCTTGGGCGAAGCGGGTTTCTTCTGCTTTGACCAGGGCGAAATAGTTTTGGGTGGCTTTTTCTTGGGTCTCGATTTGTTTGCGGAGGCTTTCAAATTGGTTGAAATAGCGACCTATTTTCACTTGAATTTGTTGTTTTTTTTGGGATTGGTTGAGGCTTTCTTCTTGGACTTTCAACTTCGCTTGTTGGTATTCCGCCCTCCCTTGCGATAATCGTAGGGGCATTTCGAATTTAAGGCCATAATAAAAATTGTTGTTGAGCCAGGAGCTCGCGTCAATCGGCGAACCTTCCTGACTGAGTCGTTGGTAGCTGAGGTCGAGTTTGGGAAGAAGGCCTTGAAATTTTAATTTTTTCTCCACATTAAGCGCGTCGATTTTAAATTGATAGGCGTTTAATTCCGGGTGGTTGCTGTTCGCTTTTTCGAGGAGCGAGGCTAATTGTAGGTCAAATTGGGCCAAAAGGCCAAAGGCCTGATCGAGTTCTCCGGGAAAAACGTCTTTTTCCAATGTGACGGGATTGTTGTTCTCTTGCCATAAATACACGGATAGATCGAGGCCAGCGTTGTTAAATTCGAGACTTTTGGCTTGAAATGCATTTTTGAAAGCTTGTTGCTGAGTTAATGCCTCGAGTGTATCGACGGCCGGTCGTTCACCGAGGGCGACCATGCGTTTGACGAAATCGACTCGCTGGGTCGCCACGTCCCTATTTTTTCGAACGATTTGTAGGACACGATAGCTTTTTACCCAGGTCCAATAGGCCTCCATGGCGTCCATCAGCAATTCATTGAGCATGCTTCGCTGGGTTTCATAGGCCATTTTATTCATGAGTTTAGCTTGTTGGAGCGCTGCACGCCGCTTATCGATGATCAAATTTTTGCCTAGGGGAATTTGTAAGCCATAATATTGAATTTGGCCTAAGGTTTGGCTTGGATCTGTGCGGTATCCTTGAAGGTTTTGGCTACCGGCGCGGAGTTCGATGCCATACCAAGTAGGAATGCTCAGTTCAGGGTTTTGAGAAGTATAATAATTTTTCCCATCCAGTGTTTTTTGGGAACTGTAATGGCTTAAAATCGGGTCAAAGGCCCCGCGCGCTTGAAGGATTTGCGCTTCTGATTTTTGTATGCCGATGCCGGCTTGTTTCGCAATGGGGTGGTAATTACGTACAATTTGCAGATAGGCTTCTGGATGCAGAATTTTTGTCTGCCCAAGCCCCACCTGAGCCCATAAAAGCAAAAAGAAAACCTTATTTTTCATTTTTTTTGTCTTTTTTGACTTCGTAAAAATCGGCCGGGAAGCCATTGATATTTCGCCAAAGTTCATACCACAGCGGCACGTCGTTCAGGAGTGCGATACCTTGGGCACCTGCGCCCATTTTAATTTGAGTAGGCCATTTTTTAGAGGCTGGATCTTCCACCACGATGACGCGAAAGAGGCCATTTTCGTTAATGGTATTTTCCACGGCTAGAATTTTTCCGGCGAAGGTTCCGAAGCTTTGGTTGGGCCATCCCCCTGCAAAAATGATGGCTGGGAATCCGTCGAAAATAAACCGAACCGATTGTCCTGGGGATAAAAGCGGAAGATCGACTGGGCGGACAAACATCTCGACAGCATATTTATTTCCTGTTGGTACGACGGTCAATAATTCCTCCCCATCTTTGATAATTTCCCCGATTCCGGCTTTTTGGGCACGAATGACTTGGCCATCTTGCGTAGCCATGATGTAATACATGCCGTTTCGGATGGTGTAATTGGTGACTTGATTTTCCAATTTAGCCACTTCGCCTTTTCCACTTTCGATTTGACTGAGACTTTGAAAACGTTCGCTTTCGGCTTTGTTGATTTTCTCGTTGTATTCTTGTTCGATGGCCCCTTGTTCAATCGCTGCGTTGCGTAAGTCTTGCTGGGTTTGATTGATTTTATTTTCGGCGATGGTTTTTTTCGCCAATGCGTTTTGCGCGGAGGCATTTCGTTGCTGGAATTGTGTTTGAGAAATGAGGCCTTCTTGGAACATTTTTCGGTTCCGTTCGAATTGATCTTTGATTAAGGTGGCCTCGTTGGCCGCCGCATCGAGTTCGGCTTTTTCGCCGACAAGCTTTTGATTCAGTTGAGTTATTTTATTCGTTAATTGTTCTAGTTTGATTTTTTTAGATGATTTTAAATTTGCGATTTGGGCTTCGTTGGCCTGCACTTTTTGCGCATAAAATTCCAAATAGCCCTTTTTCGCGTTTAATTGTTCTTGAGTTCTTGGAACTAAATTGGGGTCTAAATAGTCCTCTTTGATCTCGGTGATTTTAGCCAAGGTATCTCCTTTTTTGACAAAATCGCCTTCTTTAACCCACCAGTGGCTGATTTTTCCAGCGATGGGGCTATAGATTTTTTGGGGCCTTTGCTCTTGAAAAAGGCTGGTGACGTTTCCTTTGGAACGGATGTTTTGGGTCCAAGGAAGGAATAGGATGGCAGCTAGGAGGATCAAAAAGCCGGTCAACCACGGTTTGATTTCCGTACTTTTTCCTTGCCGATAAATATGGGCGAATGATTTATATTTTTCCATGGGAAAGGCTAATTTGTTGGTCCGTTTTTGAAATAAATTCGGGGTGATTGGTCACGACAAGTACGGTCGTTTGGCTTGATAAATTCAGCAAATAGTCGCGAACTTTTTGCGCGATGTCCTCCGGCAAACCTGCCCAAGGTTCTTCCAAAAGCAAGAGATTTTTTTCACCACACAAGGCTCGCAAGAGGAGGATTTTTTTAATGAGTGTTTGAGGCGTTTTTTTCCCAATGGGCTCAAGGATATTGTCAAAACCCAGAGGAAAATGACTGATGAAATCCTCAAATCCGAGTTCAGCGGCACGCGCTAAAATTAGGTTTGGGCTAATGCTTGTATGGCCCAAACTGATATTTTCCCATACCGTTCCGCCAAAAATTTCCTGGCCTGGCAAGAGCACTCCTGTTTTTTGTCGCAGGCTTTTTAATTCATAATTCTGAATTGGGATTTTGTTGATTAAAAGAACGCCTTCAAAATCGGGATAATTTCCTGTAATCATGCGCAAGAGAACAGATTTTCCGGATCCTTCAGGCCCAAGAATACTGATTTTTTCGCCTGCTTTGATGTGTAGATTGATGGATTGAATGGCGGGCTTGTTGACGATAAAGGAATAACTAAACTCTTGCATCAAAATTTCAATGCCGGCGGAGGACTCAAGGGACATTTGACCTGTTCGTTCTTCAGGGCATTCGGTTACGCTGGCTAATTTTTCCAATCCCGTCATGACGTCATACGCGCTATCGAGGCTGACAATTAGTTTTTCTACGGCTGAAATCACCATTAAAATGACGATTTCGGCGGCGATAAATTCGCCGATGTTGAGGACCTGATTGATCAATAAATAGGTGCCTAATGTCAACATTAATATCGTCAAGCTGACTTTAAATAGGATGAGGGTTTTGTATTGAAAAAGTAAAACTCGAAAGTGTTGTGTTCGGGCCTGCAGGTAGCCGCTGACGCTTTGATCTGTTTTGTCGGTATGTAGGGTGGATCCTTGATTGAACTTAAATGATTTTAAAGTCCGGGCGATTTCGCTGAAGAATCCAGCGACGGCATATTTGTAATTCGATTCTTCGATACTTGTTTCGATTCCTTTTTTGCTCGTGTAGAACAAGACAAAACCTAGGCCCGCTAATAGGACAAGGCCCAGAACGATGAATAGTGGATGGTACAAGGAAAGTAGGATGATCCCTAAAAGGATTTGGACGGTGGCGATGGGGATGTCCAAAAGCAATTTGGCAAAACCCTTTTGAATACTCACAACATCAAAAAAACGGGTGACTTTTTCAGGCATGAAATAGCGGTCGATGTATTTGAGGTCTAGTTTTGGGAGTTTTTCAGCAAAATCGAAGGCATAGGAGGCAAATAGTCGTTGTTGGATGGATTCAATGATTCTCATTTGGTTCACCTGAAACAAGCCCACTAAAAAAACACCCAAAACCACTAAAAATATAAGTACGTAAATGGACGTAACCATGGTGGCTCCCATGACAAGACCGATGATGGTTTGAACGCCGAGCGGTAGACTTAAATTGACCACCCCTGACAAGATGGAAAATAAATAAATCGATACGACTTCTTTTTTATGTGATAGAACCAAAAGGCGGATGCGTTCGATGGGACTTTTGCTTTTCATGTGCATTTGTTAATTCGAACACAAAATTAAAGATACTTTTTTAAACAATAGTAATACTATTGTAAATAAAATTAAAAGTATTTTTTGTGTGAGTAAAAATATTATTATTTTTGTTGAGTAAAAAAAGAGCAAATGGATTATTCGTTAAGTTTTCGGGTGAATGAAAAAATATATGTACGGGATCCGGAGGGAACGGAATTGGGTAAGCAGATGGTGAAGAGTGCGATAGATTTGATATATACCTTGGGTTTTGAGGCCTTTACATTTAAGAAGTTGGCCACTCAGATGAATACGACGGAGGCGACGATCTATCGGTATTTTGAGAATAAGCATCGCTTGTTGTTGTATATTTTGAATTGGTATTGGTCGTACATGGAATATTTGGTTGTGTTTCAATTGCAGCCGATTGCGGATCCGAAGGCGAAGTTGGACCGCTTAGTGGAATTGTTATCGGATGATTTGCCGGAAAGCGCGGGGCAGTCGGACTACAACAAAAAATACTTACACCAAATCGTTATTTCTGAAAGCAGTAAGGTGTATTTAGTTAAAGATGTCAAGGAAATCAATTCCAATGAAGTGTTTAAGCCCTATAAAGATCTTTGTGCGCGCATTTCGGAATTAATTGCTGCGCAAAATCCGACATATGCATTTCCTCATTCTTTGAGTAGTACCTTGGTGGAAACGGCGCATTCGCAGTTGTTTTTTAGCATGCATTTGCCTCGCTTGACCGATGCCAGCGGTGAAAATCAAGTCCGATTTGTCGAGAGTTTTTTAAAGGATTTGGTGAATAGGGTGCTAGGGTAGGAATGACGATTATCAGGTTTTAGGGTTCAAAAGCAGGTTTTTTTTACGATTTATTCGTTAACTTTGCGGCTGTGAAACGCCTGTTAGCCCTTTTGTTGTTTCTAGCGATGCAAGTACCCTTGATGAATCAATGGGGCGCTGTGGCGTATTACCGAATCAACCAAGATTACATTGCCAAAAACCTCTGCGTTAACCGCGATAAGCCCATGATGAATTGTAATGGGCAATGTTTTTTAGCTAAAAAATTAAAGGCTGCGGAAGATAAAGAGCAAAAATCAAACTCAGAGCGGTTAGATAAAATGCCGGAAGTGGTGTTGAGCTTTCAAGCTATTCAGCCGGTATTTACAGCTCGTTTCACCGCTTCAGAACTCGTTGAAAATCATTTCACATCAACGGAATTCTTCCCTAATTCAGCCTCTAAAGGCTTTTTTCACCCACCCCAGGTCTAATTAATTTTCTTGACACTTTACCCTTGGCTTGAAGTCATGGGCATTACTCATTTTAATTAATTAGATATGAAACAGCTATTCATAGCGGTGTTATTAGGTATAACATCACTAGCGCAAGCGCAAAAAATTAAAGTACTTAATTCGATTACAAACGAGCCTATCGTAGGCGCTAGCCTGAAAAAAGGCGATAAAACAATTTCCATTTCAAATGAAAGAGGGGAATTCCAAGTCAAAGAAAAGGAAGAATTCACGGTAACGGCTTTAGGTTTTAAGGCAACGAAAACGAACGGGGAAACAAGCCCTGTTTTTCTGGAGGAATCTACGCAAACCTTAGAATCCGTTGTGGTAACAGCCTCTCGCCAAGCGGCCACGCGTGCGGAAACACCAGTGGCCATTCATAAAATTGGGGCTGCATTGATTCAAGACACGAAGGCCCTTCAATTAACAGAGATAATGAATAAAGTTCCGGGCGTGGTGATGTTGGATTACCGGAATGAACAACACGGGATGGGGATACGCCAACCTTTTGGGACATCTGCCTATTTCTTGTATTTGGAAGATGGCCTAGCATTACGTCCTTTAGGGGTTTTTAATCACAATGCCCTGATTGAAACTAACTTGCAAGGATTGAATTCAGTGGAAGTAATTAAGGGCCCAGCGTCCTCACTTTATGGCCCTGAGGCCGTGGGTGGAGCGATTAACTTGATCACGAAGACGGCACCGGGTATTCCCACTGCTCAAATCGGGTATCAAGTGGACGAATGGGGTTATAAGCGCCTGCAATTCACCGCAGGGGCGCAATTAGGCAAGAAATGGTCGATTATGACGGGCGGATATGTGGCGCGCCAAAAAGGTTCTTGGGCATCCAATTCCGATTTCGACAAGTCTTCGATCAACGTACGCTTAGATTATCAATTTACGCCTAAGACGAAACTATGGGGCTCTTTTGCCTATAATGACTACTTCTCGCAGACGGGTGGAAACATCGACAGTACGGGCTATTATGCTCGTAGCTATCAAAGCCCGGCGGATTTCACCTATCGTTCCTCTTTCTCGTCTCGTTCTCGTTTGACGTTAGAGCACAAATGGTCGGACAATGCGAATTCTAGTTTGACTGCTTTTTATCGGGATAATGCCTTAGGCCAAAACCCATCCTATTCGATTTCTTGGACCAGTCCAGCGGTTACGGCGTCAGGGCAAGTGAATCAAAACAGTTTCAAAAGCTTTGGCTTGATGGGGCAGCACTCGCAAAATTTTGAATTCCTGAACTCAAAATTAGTCGCAGGATTTTTGTTAGATCGCTCGCCTAATGATTATTGGGCCTACAAAATCAACTTAGCTGCGACGCTTCGCCCAGACAAGAAATCGGTGGAGAAATTCACGATTACCCAAGTTTTGCCTTCGACATTTTTGGGAAATTATTCAGCAGTGATTTGGAACAAAGCAGCTTACGCACAGTTTGACCTGCATCCAGTAGAGAAATTGCGTCTTTCTTTAGGTGGCCGATTCGATCAAATGTCTTTTGACTACACGAACTTCATCGACAATTCGACGGGCACAAAAAGCTACGAACAATTCTCGCCTAAGTTAGGGGTCACGTACGAGGCTTCTTCAGCCCTAGGTTTCTATGGTAATTTCTCCAAAGGCTTCTCGCCACCTGCCCTTTCAGCGGTATTCCGCGCTAGACCAGCGGCACAAGTGGCGGCAACTGGGGAGAAATTCTATTTAAGCATTGACCCAGCTGTTTTTTCGAATTACGAAGTGGGAGGTTGGGCCTCTCTGTGGCAAAATAAAGTCTTCTTTGATTACACATTCTATCGTTTAGAGGGCAATAATGAGCTTTTAGGGATTCGCCAGCCGGATAATACGACGGATTATCAATCTGCGGGTAAGACTTTGCACGAGGGGATTGAGTACCAAATCACGATCCGCCCGAACGATTCTTGGAACTTCCGTTTTGGAGGAACGAATGCAAAACATACGTTTGTGGACTTTGTGTTAAGTACAAAATCAACAGATGCTTTGAAAAATGTGAATGGCAAAGAGATGCCGCAAGCGCCTAACTTCATCGCAAACTCAGAGGTAACGTACAAATACAAAGGAGCGCGCATTGCCTTAGAATGGCAAAAAATTGGACCTTGGTTCCAAGATCAAGTGAACAAAGTAAGCTTCGAAGGCGTATCTGTTTTCAATCTTAGAATGGGATATAATTACAAAGCGTATCAATTCTTCACTAACATCTTGAATATAGGTGATGCTTTATATGCCACAACGGCGACGCGTGGAAATAACGCGACAGACAAATCTACGTATACCCCAGCCGCGCCTCGCACGGTGGTTGCCGGCGTACAAATCGACGTATTCCAACTATTCAAAAAATGAAAAAATTAATCCTTTTGCTCGTTTTCTTTGCGCAGGTCTCTTTCGCGCAAACGGTGTCTAATCCTGTTAATCAGGCGTTAGACCCCTCTTTTGCACTGAAATCAAACGGCGATGTCGTTCTATCTTGGGTAGAGAAATCAGCCAATGGGGTTTTGTTCTTTCGAAAAGTCAATCAGGGGCCTGCGGAGCAGGTCCCTATTGATAAAAAAGCGTCTACCCACGCAGAAGGAATGCCCAAACTTGCCTATAAAGCGGATGGTACCTGTATCCTTTTGTATGAAATGAATCGCCCCACAGCCGCTTCCCGATTTAATGGAGATCTACTGTATGCGATGGAGGTTAATGGGGTTTGGCAAAAACCGCAATACATTCACAAAGATACCGCGGCTGGTCTGAGCCACTCCTTTGGAAAGATTATCACCTTATCAACGGGTCAGGTCGGTGCCTATTGGTTAGATGTGAAAGTAGGGCCAAAAGGCCGGACGCTCGTGACGGCATCCACTACACCGGGGGCTGGATTTGGTAAGATGAAAATACTCGATAAACAAACCTGTGAATGTTGCCGGATCGATGCCTTAGCTGATGCAAAAGGGAATGTGGATGTAATATACCGCGATCTGAATGACAAAGGAGAACGCGATATGGCATACATTCATTCGAGTGATTTTGGCAAAACCTACTCAGAACCAGTGCCCTTGTATGAAGATCATTGGAAAGTAAATGCGTGTCCTCACGCAGGTCCATCCTTAGTCCGTGGGTCAAAAGGCCTAGAAGCCGCTTGGTATACCGGCGCAGAGGGTTCCTCTGGCGTCAAATGGGCATATCAAGGTTCCAAAAAGATGATTCTTCACCTGGCTGGCGATAAAATCAGGATGCCTCAGTTAGCCTCGAATCCAAAAGGAGAAACGGCATTGGTTTTCGCGGAGATTAAGCAAGCGGGGGATCGTTATTATAAACAAATTGGATTTATTCGAAAGGATGTCAAGGGGAAATTGATTAAAACCTATATTTCGGATTCTGCCTATGACTGTGCATATCCGGCCATTGTATGGGGAGGTAAATCGTGGATTATTGCTTTTGAGGCCGCGAAGGGAGCGGAACAGGTGGTCGTAATAAAAAATATCGGGATGTGATAAAAATCACGAAATAGATGTGCAACTTAGCCGAAATTTGCACATCAAATAACAACGCTTACCCATGGAATTATTCGGCTATTTGGCTTCCTTGTTTATCGGCATTTCCTTGGGATTAATCGGCGGCGGTGGGTCTATTTTGACAGTTCCGGTGTTGGTCTATTTATTTGGGGTGAATCCGGTACTGGCGACGGCCTATTCTTTATTTGTGGTTGGGGCGAGTTCTTTGGTGGGCGCGATTCCAAAATACCGCCAAGGCCTCATTGATATCAAAACGGCCATTATTTTTGGTATTCCCTCGATTCTATCGGTCTATGCGACGCGAAAATTCATTGTTCCGCTGATTCCTTCGCATGTTTTTAGCCTGGGGGATTTTTTGGTGACAAAATCGCTTATGATGATGGTGCTTTTTGCACTTTTGATGGTAGCGGCATCCTATTCGATGATTCGGGGTACTTGTGAGCAATGCGAGAAGGAAAAGGCGGGAACATATGTGGAGGAAAAGCAGGTATTTAATTATCCGATGATTTTGTTGGAAGGGGCTTTGGTGGGGATGTTGACTGGATTAGTAGGCGCAGGCGGTGGATTTTTGATCATTCCAGCGCTGGTCATGTTGTCCAAATTATCCATGAAAAAAGCGATTGGTACGTCCCTGATCATCATTGCGGCGAAATCGTTGATCGGTTTTACGGGGGATTTGGGCCATCAGGAAATGGATTGGCGATTATTGGGTACGGTGACGGCTTTGGCGATTGTGGGAATTTTTGTGGGGGATGGATTGAGTAAGCAATTGGATGGAAATAAATTAAAAGTAGGATTTGGTTGGTTTGTGCTGGTCATGGGGATGTATATTTTGATACAGCAACTAGCTTTTCCGATGAAATAACAACAGGATATGAAAGTAGAACAGATTTACACAGGATGTTTGGCACAGGGTGCGTATTACATTGAAAATAATGGCGAAGCGGCGATCATCGACCCCTTACGTGAAGTAGAGCCTTATTTGTTGAAGGCGCAGCGCAACGGGGCGACAATCAAATATGTTTTTGAAACTCATTTTCATGCCGATTTTGTGTCTGGTCATTTAGATTTATCCGCCAAAACCGGCGCTCCCATCGTTTATGGCCCTACAGCGGCTTGTGGTTTCGACTGCATCACGGCAACAGATGGCCAGGAATTTGCCTTAGGAAATGCCAAAATCCGTGTGATTCATACGCCGGGACACACGATGGAATCGACCTGTTATTTATTAATCGATGAGACGGGAAAAGCCACGAGTTTATTTTCGGGGGATACCCTGTTTATAGGGGATGTCGGTCGGCCAGATTTAGCACAAAAAGTAAAAGCGGAATTGACCGAAGATATGTTAGCCGGCTTCTTATTTGATTCTTTGCGCAAAAAAATCATGCCTTTGGCCGATGACATCATCGTATATCCAGCCCATGGAGCGGGTTCCGCCTGTGGAAAAAACATGAGCAAGGAGACGACGGATACCTTGGGGAATCAGAAGAAAAAGAATTATGCCTTAAATCCAGATTTGAGTCGGGAAGCGTTTAAAAAAGAAGTTTTAACCGGTTTAGTAGCGCCGCCGGCCTATTTTCCGCTGAATGTGTTAATGAATATTCAGGGCTATGACTCGATCGACAAGGTCTTAGCGCGGGGCCAACACGCCCTTTCCGCAGACGCATTCGAGGCGGCGGCAAATGAAACGAGCGCCTTGATTTTGGATACACGAGATGCGCAGATTTTTGCCAAAGGATTTGTACCTAATTCGATCAACATTGGCATTGACGGTTCGTTTGCCCCGTGGATTGGGGCGATGATTCCAGATATTAAACAAGAGATTTTATTAGTAACCGAGGAGGGACGTGAGGATGAGGTGATTACTCGTTTGGCCCGCGTAGGGTATGATTTTGCGATTGGCTATTTGAAGGGAGGTTTTGCGACTTGGAAGGCGGCGGGCAAAGAAATAGATCAGGTGGAATCGATTTCTGCGGAGGTGGCATTTGATCGAATCGCTGCAGGGAAAGGGGAAATTATGGATGTCAGGAAAAACTCGGAATATGTGAGTGAGCACGTGAATGGAGCCGAGAATGCGCCGCTGGATTTTATCAATGAAAGCATGCTCCAAGTGCATAAAGACAAGACCTATTTTGTGCATTGTGCAGGAGGATACCGGTCGATGGTCTTCATTTCGACGTTGCGTGCTCGCGGGTATGAGAATTTGATCGACATCGCGGGCGGATTTAAAGCGATGAAAGAGTCGGGAAAATATCAATTAACGGACTATGTGTGTCCATCAACTTTATTATAATATGAATATTGAAGAAATTATTTCAAATCCAGCGACCACCGTGGTCGATGTACGTGAAACCGCAGAATTTGCGGGGGGACATTTTGACAGAGCGATAAATATTCCATTAGGCATTATTCCTTTGCGCTTGGATGAATTTAAGGCGATGCGAGGCCCGGTGGTTGTGTATTGTCGGAGCGGTAACCGCTCAGGAATGGCGATGCAAGTTTTAAAACAAGCCGGACTTTCAGAGGTGTATAATGGTGGGGGTTTACATGACATGCTTATTTATCAAGACTAATATGTGGACACAAATCAGCCAACCCTGGGGTTTTATGCGTATCACGCGCATGTTTATTGGAATTTATGCCTTTGTAGAAGCGTATCGGTCGAATGATACCTTAATCGCCGTGATGGGCGCGGTGTTGGTGGGAATGGCTGTATTTAAAATGGGTTGTGGCGCACAAGGATGTGGAATTCCTGCGCCTAAAAAAATGACTGATGGAACAGAAGATGTGGAGTTTGAAGAGGTTCATTCGAAGTAATGCCTGGGCCCTTTTTGGGGCAGTGGTAGGCGCGATTGGGGGGTATTTTTATTGGCGTGAAATAGGATGTGCTACGGGGACCTGTCCGATAACGAGTAAGCCATTGAATAGTGTAATTTATTTTGCGGGGCTGGGTTATTTGTTGGCAGGAATCCTGCGCCCCAAACAGATTAAAAATACAGAATTTAAGATAAAATAAATATTTTTGTAGGTTATTGACCATTCTAATTTACCATGATAGAAACTTTACGCGCCCCTTGGCCCTGGTATACAGCCGGGATCATCATCGGATTAATTGTGCCGGCTTTATTGATTTTAGGCAATAAGCATTTTGGCATTTCGTCGAATTTACGACATATCTGTGCGGCTTGTTTTCCGAGTAATATTTCGTTTTTTCATTATGATTGGAAAAAGGAATCTTGGAATTTATTCTTCGTTGGAGGGATTATTGTCGGTGGAATTTTGTCCACAATCTTTTTAGGCGCTACAGATCCTGTGCTTGTTCATCCGGATTTGGCGAAGGAATTAGCATCGTATGGCGTCACAGATTATTCGGGCTTAGTACCGGCTGAATTATTTTCGTGGGCCCAATTGTTCACCTTACGGGGATTTATCCTGATGGTTGTGGGCGGATTTTTAGTCGGATTTGGGACGCGCTATGCGGGCGGGTGCACCTCGGGACACGCGATCATGGGTTTGTCTAATTTGCAATGGCCTTCCTTAGTCGCGACCATCGCCTTCATGGTGGGTGGATTCATCATGGCCAATTTCATATTACCTTATATTTTAACTTTATAATCGGATGGAGAATCAAACAACCAATCAAGTTGACGAGACCGATTACGAAGTACGGTCTTTGGATAGTATGTGTGTGAATGAATCGAACTTGGCCCATCCCTGGTATTATCAGTTCAAATACAGTTTGGTGGGGATTTTATTCGGCGTGGTTTTTATCAAAGCGGAGATTATTTCCTGGTTTCGGATTCAGGAGATGTTTCGTTTACAAAGTTTCCACATGTATGGGGTGATTGGAACAGCTGTGGTCGTGGGTGCGATCTCGGTGTTTTTGATTAAAAAATTTAACATCAAAACCATTCATGGGGAGGCGATTACGTTTTCGGATAAAAAATTTAATAAAGGCCAAATCATTGGTAGTTTGTGCTTTGGTTTTGGTTGGGCCATGACCGGAGCCTGTCCGGGACCTTTGTTTGCGCAAGCGGCCACGGGTGCTTTTGCGGTCTTGGTCGTGATTGCGAGTGCGATTTTGGGCACTTGGGTCTATGGAAAATTCCGGGATCGTTTGCCACATTAAGCGGTAGGGTTTCCTTTTCTTTTCTGCATCTTATTTTTTGATCAATTTCTTGGATTTATATTCGTAATTTTGCCGGGATTATACCTGTCAAGATATGAAACCAATTGATGTGGCGATGATGGTCTATGGAAAACCGTATCATACGGCCGTGGCACTTCACTCGCTTTATAAGTATTCGGGTCATTTGATCAATACGTTTTATGTGACGTTTGAAAAGAAACAACCCTTTGATGTAGATACAGAAATCTTAAAGGAATTGTTGGCGGGTTTACCGGTGAAATACAATGTTTCGGAACGGTTTTTTGGGCCGAGGGACATGAGTGGTCCGGGACTGGCGCAGCGATTAAAATTTTACATTCCATCGTATCGGAAGTCGATCAAATACCAATATGCGTGGGAGGCGAGTCGGAGTCCGTATTTGTTTGTGTTGCACAATGACATGTTGTTTTCGGGGGATTTGTTGACGTATTATTTGGAACAAATTCAGGATGATTTGGCGGTGGGGACCGTGGGTCAATGTTGGAATTGTCCGGCGCATGGGACCTTGTGTGATAGCCATCGCTATTTTGAATATCGGCCAAATGCGGCGGAAATTGCGGATTTATATGAGGGGGCAACGAATCGTCGGGCCGTCATGCAGGGTGTTGTAGGGGAGATGGGCTGGCCATTGCCGGAATGTCGGTTGAACGAATATGTGACCTTGTTTAATTTGAAAAAAGCACGGCCGATTGGGATTCCTTATGGAACGGTTCGGCCTTTTGGGATACATAATAATTTGGATTTTGGGATACCATGGTTTCGAGATGTATCTTTAAGGGGATATAAATTTAAGCATGTGAGTTTTGATGATTATGCGGTGCATGGCTGGACAAGTCAGTCGGCGGGAGGGACGCCGTCCTTGTTCAAAAAGGAGTTGTATGACTGGGAAGAGGAACAAGCCATTGACATGTTAGACAAGATAAAATAGCTAAAAGATGAGTAAACCGTATGATTTTTTGATTGTGGGTGCCGGTTTTTTCGGTAGCATTTGTGCGAGGGAATTGACGAATAAAGGGCATCGTTGTTTGGTGATCGAGAAGCGTGCGCATATCGGCGGGAATTGTTATACCGAAAAACGGGATGATATTCATTTACATATCTACGGTGCGCATATTTTTCATACCTCGAATGAAAAGGTGTGGAATTGGATTAATCAATATGCGCGGTTTAATCATTATACGAATCGGCCGGTGGCGAATTACAAAGGCGAATTATATGCGCTTCCGTTTAATATGTGGACGTTTAACCAATTGTGGGGTGTGACCACGCCCGCAGAGGCACAAAAGATCATCGAAGAACAAGGAAAAGACATCGTGGATCCTCAAAATTTGGAGGAGCAGGCGATTCGTTTGGTCGGGAAGGACATCTATGAGAAATTGATCAAAGGTTATACGGCGAAGCAATGGATGAAGGATCCGAAGGAATTACCCAAGGAAATTATAAAGCGTTTGCCGGTTCGATTTACCTTTGATACGAATTATTTCAATGATCGTTTTCAGGGAATTCCGGAAGGGGGATACACGCAGATTTTCGAGAAATTATTGGAGGGGATCGAGGTGCGTTTGGGGGAGGATTATTTAGCGGACAAGGAGGCGTATCATGCCTTGGCGGATCAAGTGATTTATACGGGGCCGATTGACGCCTATTTTGGCTATGAATTTGGGGAATTGGAATATAAAACGACCCGATTTGATCATGTGCGACAAGCTTATCCGAACCATCAAGGGGTGGCCGTCATGAATTATACGGATGAAGCGGTGCCTTATACGCGGATTATTGAGCATAAGCATTTTGAGTTCAATGAGACGCCGGCGACTTGGATTAGTTATGAATATCCGGAGCCCTATGAGGCTTCGAAAACGGAGCCTTATTATCCGGTGAATGATGCGTCGAACAATGCGCTTTTTGAGCGCTATAAACGCGCCGCGTCTCAGGAAAAAAATGTGTTTTTCGGGGGTCGTTTGGGGGAATATAAATATTACGACATGCACCAAATCATCGAGCGGGCCTTGACCATGGTGGAGGCGAATTGGGGGTGATTTAAAATAAAGCGTATATGAAAAATGGCTGGATTTTTATGTTATTTTTTGCGTCACCTTTGAGCTTACTGGCGCAGGGGGCAAGTTTTTCGACCATTTCTGCGGCTGGTGCGACTGGTTTGGTGCAGGGCAAATATTATTCGCATGTGATCGGACAGGCGAGTGTGGTGGCGGGGACATCGGTGCGAAATGGCTTGACGGTCCGACAAGGATTTAAGCAGCCCAATTTAATCGCTCGTTCTATTCAGAAATCAGGCTTAAAAATTCAAGTGGCGGAGGAAAATCCGATTCGTTATCAGGTATTTCCGAATCCATTTGTGGAACAGTTGACGATTAAGTTTTCGGAACAAAGCACCTCGCCAACCTTCGTGGCCATGTATTCGATTACGGGCCTATTAATTTGGGAATCCACCTATCCAGCCAATATTTCTGAAATTAAATTACTGGATTTCAAACAAGTTAAAACGGGCAAATACATATTGCATGTGTTGTACAAGGGCAAACCCTATGTGGAGGGGGTGATAAAGGAATAATTAGAATGCTCGAATTGCACGAACCCGTGCGCTGTTTGTTTTATCTTGTGTGCTTTCAGCGGAACCAGAGCGAGTTCCAAAATTAACTATCCATGCCTTATCTGAATCGTATTCGGTTGAGCTCCAATATTTGTCGGAGCTAAAATTACCTACCGTAGAGCGTTTAAGGTAGAGTAAATTCAATTCATATTTACTTGGTAAATACCAGTCGCCAAAGGTCGTTTCAATACCATTTTCCGTTGTGCTCACATAAAATTCATTACAAATGGTAGCGGCAAAATCTTCCCCATTGTATCCATATCGGCTGTTTCCATCACTTTGGGACGATTTTCGCTGGCTTACTTCACTTGCGATAATTAAGCTTGTGTTTTTTAAACCTGCGCCAATTCCATTTGCTTTGGCACGGGTTTCATATCCGGTTCCTAAGTCCCAATCAATCCCAGGACTTTGGTCTTTGACGGAGGCGATTAGGCCATGTGTGCCACCTTCGTACACATAAAAAATGATTCCTCCACCGTAAGAATCACCGATGTTGTGGGTATTGTTTTGATTAGAATTTGATGCGGAAATCCAAGAGCTTCCATTCGACATTAAAACATTTCCTGAATTACCTGGGGCGACGGTTTGAATGGCACTTGTACCATTTCCTAAGAGGACCTGGTTGCTTGCGAGTGAATTTGAACCTGTTCCACCTTGGGCGACGGTGACTGTGGCGGCCGAGGTTAGAATGGAAGCATTGGAATTAGGTAAGGTAAACGTTTTTTCGGACGAAGAAGGTCCGCTGAATTTTGTGTAACCGTTTCCTGTCCCTCCAAAAGTGGAGGTTATAATTTGATTTAGATTGGATGTGCCATCAAAAGAATTACCGTAAATGTTTCGTGAGTTTACTAAGGAGGAGGCACCACCTGAAATGTTACCGCTTACCTTGCTTCCAGAAATACTGCTGATTTTGCTATCAGTGACTGCACCATTCGCAAGTTCGTCGGAAGTTACTGCATTGCTGGCAATTTTTGCATTAGTAATAACATTGTCAGCAAGATCAATGGTGGCTATTGTACCATTTACAATTTTGCTACTTGTTACGGCGTTGTCGGCTAATTTATTTGTATTTATGGCGGAATTACTGATGATTGGAGCGGAGGCGGAGCTACCCGTGCCTCCTAAATCGCCAGCCAATTGAATCTTCCCTTTGGTGCTTGCATCGGCATCGGGCGCGCCGGAAGCGACTTGCGCATCGACATAGGCTTTGACGGCCTTTTGACTTGGATATAAGACATCGCTGGTACCGAGGGCGGAGGAAGTAGATTTGTTTGCACTATTTTCTTTGTCAGCTAATGCGCTTGTGACATCTGTCGTATTTGCTTTTAGATTCAGCGCGCTAGTTACATCTGATGTATTTGCTTT
>CANFVE010000029.1 GCA_947450365.1 Cytophagaceae bacterium | reverse complement strand
GTCTCCTTTTTATCATCTAACACCCCACCCGAACGAACCAATTTATCCCATTCTCCCGCCGTTAATTTTCCTTTTTTCACCGGCCTCCAGGCCTCACCCGCCCCATCAATAATTCCTGCACCCGTGATCGCAATGTTCCGTTCGCCTTTGGCCGAAATCGGCGATTGTGCCCGAATGGCTTCCACACCTTCCCAACTCGTTTTCACCAATGGATATTGCGCCGCATCCGAACTAAACTGTAATACCGCCCCCGCATCTAAATGCAGATTAATATTCGATCGCAAGGTGATCGCCCCCGTCACAAAAAATCCTGCCGGAATTCGCACCACGCCACCCCCTTGTTTGGCGGCAATGTCTATCGCCTGCTGAATCGCCAGGGTATTCAATGCCTTCGCCGAAGAAACAGCACCATACGAAACAATATTAAACGTATCTTTTTTGAAGGCCGTACCCGCTACATTGGGTAACTCAAACTCATATTTTTGCGGAAAAATCGACTTTTTAAGAAAACTACGTAAATGTTCATTCGACGCAAAAATCGCCGAAGCCACCATATCCGAAATTTTCATGGCTCCAAACGGTGAGAAATGCGTATCATCCGCCACCCCTTTCATAAATTTCTTAAATATACCTACCGGATAATGCAGAAACATTTTCTTCGCGCCCTCCGGCCCCTCCGTACGAATGTATTTTTTACTTTCTTTTTCGATGTCGATCAACAAAACCTTTTCCTTCGCCGCCACCTCGCGAACAACCGCGGGATAATCAGCATGTTGGTCCACAAAAACACCCGTCGAATCAAATTTTCGGCGTTGGGTCGGGGTCAATAAAATAGGAATCCCGCCCTTCGAACGAGTTTCCGCCACATAGCGCGTTAAATTTTCACGAAAATCTGTTTGTGCTGGCGCATAGCGAGATGTATCGGAGGCTTTGGCATCATTATGACCAAATTGGATGAGCACATAATCACCCTTTTTAATTTGTTGGAATACCTTTTTCCATCGCCCCTCCGTCCGAAAACTTTTCGTACTCCGCCCATTATACGCATGGTTTTGCACCTCCACCGCTTCATTGAATACATGCGAAAAGGGCATTCCCCATCCTGTCTCCGGAAAATCAGCTGGCAATTTATCCGCCATCGTCGAATCCCCAATCAAAAAGACACGCAAGGGTTCTTTGGCACTGAAACTAAACAGGAAAAAGGCTAAACAAGCGAATAGGAATATACGATTTTTCATAAGATGCATTTATTCCTAAAGGCGCAGTCGATCGATTTTTACCTATTGATCGCCACGCTTCCCAGAATCGTTTGAATAATTTGTAAGGTCGTGATATTATCCGCCTCGGCCTCATAGGTTAAAAGTATCCGATGATTCAGTACATCTGGCGTCATTTCCTTGATATCCTCCGGAAGTACATAATCTCGTCCCTCTAAATAAGCCATCACCTTGGCCGCTAAATTTAAATGAATACTTGCCCGAGGAGATGCTCCAAATTGAATGTAATCAGCCTCCTTTGTCAAGCCATATTCCGCCGGATTTCGCGTCGCAAAAATCAATTCAATGATGTACTTTTCCAACGTCTCCGAAATCGTAATTTTATTAATTTCCTTCCGAATTTGTTGGATGTCCGTCAGCGTCAATATGGCCTTGGGCTCATACTGAAAGTCCATATTTGACATCTTGCGCATGACTTCTAACTCCTGCTCCTTATCTAAATAATTCAAGAAAACCTTCATCATAAAACGGTCTACCTGCGCCTCTGGCAACGGAAACGTACCCTCCTGTTCCACCGGATTTTGTGTCGCCAACACCAAAAATGGCTTATCTAAGGGATAAGTCGTATCCCCAATTGTCACCTGCTTCTCCGCCATAGCCTCCAATAAGGCCGACTGTACCTTCGCCGGTGCCCGATTAATCTCATCTGCCAAAATAATCTGCGCAAAAATCGGACCCTTCTTTACCTCAAATTCATTCTTTAAAGGATTGTAAATCATCGTCCCCACCAAATCCGCAGGCAACAAATCCGGCGTAAACTGAATTCGCTGAAAATGTAAATCCAAAATTTTGGCCAAAGTATTAATCGTCAGCGTCTTTGCTAGCCCAGGAACTCCTTCCAACAACACATGCCCCCCCGTAAATAATCCCACAAGTAAACGATTAATCAAACGTTCTTGGCCAACGACCACTTTGCCCATTTCCTCAACGGCCAATTTAATCTTATCTCTTACATCTATTTGAGCCATTTTATTGTAGTTTTTTGTAACGTATCCGCTTCGGCGTCACATCATTTCCCAATCGCTTCTTCCGCGCTTCCTCATATTCTGAATAATTACCCTCAAAATAAGTCACCTGCGAATCCCCCTCAAAAGCCAAAATATGCGTAGCAATCCGATCTAGGAACCAACGGTCGTGAGAAATCACCACCGCACATCCCGCAAAACTCTCCAATCCCTCCTCCAAAGCCCGCAAGGTATTCACATCCAAATCATTCGTCGGCTCATCCAACAAAAGCACATTCGCACCTTCCTTCAGCATCATCGCCAAATGCACCCGATTGCGCTCTCCCCCCGACAAATTCCCAATCTTCTTCTCCTGATCCGCACCATTAAAATTAAACTTGCTCACATAAGCCCGCGCATTCGATTGCTTGCCACCCAACATCACCCAATCATTCCCATCCGAAATCGTCTCAAAAACCGATTTTTCAGCCTGCAGCTGATTATGCTCCTGATCCACATAGGCCAGCTTCACCGTTTCGCCCACCTCGAATGATCCAGAATCCGGGCTCAATTGCCCGGTAATCAATTTAAACATCGTCGTTTTTCCCGCCCCATTCGGCCCAATAATCCCCACAATTCCCGCCGGTGGCAACGAAAAACTTACATTTTCATATAATAATTTATCGCCAAAGGATTTCGAAACCCCTTGAACCTCAATCACTTTATTGCCCAAGCGTGGTCCCGCCGGGATATAAAGCTCCAGCTTATCCTCCTTTTGCTTATTTTCTTCGGACAACAATTTCTCGTAAGCCCCAATCCTCGCCTTGGATTTCGCTTGTCGAGCCTTTGGCGCCATGCGTACCCATTCTAATTCACGCTGCAAGGTTTTTTGTCGGCGTGATTCTGTCTTCTCCTCCTGCGCTAATCGGTTTTGTTTTTGTTCCAACCAAGACGAATAATTTCCCTTCCAAGGAATCCCCTCACCCCGATCCAATTCCAAAATCCAACCCGCCACATTATCCAAGAAATACCGATCGTGCGTCACAGCAATGACGGTTCCTTTGTATTGACGTAAATGTTGCTCTAACCAATCCACAGATTCAGCATCCAAATGGTTGGTCGGTTCATCCAACAACAACACATCCGGCTCCTGCAACAACAAACGGCACAAAGCCACCCGACGCTTTTCTCCCCCAGACAAAGTACTGATTTTCGCATCCGCATCCGGACAACGCAAGGCATCCATCGCTTTCTCCAACCGCGTATCCAATTCCCAAGCATTGAAATGATCTAATTTTTCCTGAACCTCTCCCTGCCGGCTTAATAACTTATCAAAATCCGCATCCGGATCCGCAAAAGCCTCATTAATGTCATCAAATTCCTTCAACAAGTTTTTGATCTCCACCACCGCTTCCTCTACAACCTCCAAGACCGTTTTGTTCGGGTCTAATTGAGGTTCTTGTTCCAACATACCCACTGTATAGCCCGGCGACCACACTACGTCCCCCGTAAAGGATTTGTCCATGCCCGCGATAATGCGCAAAAGGGTCGATTTACCAGAACCATTTAAACCCAATACCCCAATTTTCGCCCCGTAAAAAAAGGATAAATAAATATTTTTTATAATCGTTTTCTGTGGCGGAATGACCTTGGACACTCGCTCCATCGAAAAGATAATCGTCTCATTACTCATATTTTAGCTGTATTTTTTTGATAGAACCTGCAAAGAATGTGAATTTTGTGTAAAAATCTTAATTAATTCAAAGAATTTTAAATAAATTAGTTGTCCGAATGAAACGGAATTAAAAATTATTACTTTTTGAGCCATAGCCTTGCTTGAAGCTCTTTGATTTAAGAAAAATGAAATCTGCCACACACAATGAGTTTGGATTTTGCCAGGACGGCAAAGTTTACATCAACGCCTATTTAAATTTCCCACAACGCGAAATTGGATTCGTCCGAAACACCGAAGAAGAGGCTTTAGCCTATTTCGTGAATCGCTTTGAATTAGCGCAAAGGAAAGTCGACCAGCTATCCAGCGAAGTCGAAACTGTTCAAAACAAAGGCTCATTCCTGACCAAAGTTGTTCAAATGAAAGCCTATTTGGCCGAATTTGACGGCTTAGGAAATTTTGTCCCCTTGTTCGACGAATTAGACCGCATGGAAAAATACCTGCGGGATCTAATTCAGAATAATCAAATCAAGAATCTAGAAATCAAACGCGCCCTCATTCAAGACGCTAAAAACATTTCTACCGAAGAGGATATTGCCAAAGCCACTGACGAATTGATGGAAATCAAATCGAAATGGGTGAAAACGGGTCCAGTCGACAAGCAGTTTCAAGAGGAATTGAGTCAAGAATTTCAAGTGGTTTTGGATGACTTTTTCCTTCGTCGACGCTCCTTCTTCGAAGAAAAAAATCGTCAAATCGACGAGAAAATCCTCACCCTTCAAGGTTTCATCGATTCCGTGCACCAATTACGCAAAACGGAAGATTTGGACGCCGCGGTCATTCGTGTCAAAGAATTACAAAAGGAATGGAAAACCGTCCTGGGCCTACCTCCGAAAAAGCAATCCATGCTTTGGAAGAATTTCAAAAAGGCCAATGACATGTTTTTTGAAAAATATAATCGCGTCAAAGGCATTGAATACAAGCCAAGGATCGACCCTCGTGTTCAGGAATTAACGGCGATGACGGGGGAATTGGAATTGAAGTTGAGCGACCAAGTCAACATGCCTGCCACCGCCGACCTCGCCAAAGCCTATCTCGTGAAATGGAAAGAAGTGAGCGCGCAGGTCAAAACGATCGATCGGTCGATGGCCGAACGTTTTCGAAATGCCTGCGATAAGATATTTGAAATGAATTATTTGTTGCGCGTGATTTCCTATCGCCACGCGAATTTGAACGAAAAACCACGGATCGAACAATTGAAAATCATGATTAATCAAATGGATTACATGACCAAAAAAGAACGCGGGGAACTCGAAGATTTTATCGCACAATCCGAACGCGATGGCCAAATGGAAGAAAAACTCATCCAAAGTAAAATCAATACCCAAAAGCGTAAAATCAGTATGAAAGAAATGCTTTTGGTAGGTTTTAAAACCGAACTTGATACGATTTTAAACAGCTAATAGACCTAGGTCAACAGCCAGCGCTTTCAAATCCAAGCCATCAAAAGTACCCGAGGACATCATTAACCAATTGGTGTCCTCTTTTTTATGCGTCAGCATTTCAGCACGCAAGGCCTCAGGGTCTCGCAAAACGAGCAAATTCGGGTGTTTGAAATAATCCTGAACGACGGATTCTTCCATGGGTTCCATCCGCTTAATGGCCCGAGCGTGTTCACTTAAATAAACAATGGCTTTATCCGCTTTGGCTAATGTCCCTTCATATTGGGGCAAGAATGCCGGATTAAGACTACTAAATGTGTGTAATTCTAAACAGGCGATTAATTGACGCTCTGGGAATTGTGCTTTCAAGGCCTGTGTGGTGGCTTCCACTTTGGATGGGGCATGAGCAAAATCCTTGTAAAGTAAGGAATGGTCGTTTTGCCCAACTAACTCAAGGCGTTTCGCCGCTCCCTTAAAACTGCGAATGGCCTCATAAAATTCAGTCGAAGAAAGACCGATTTGCTCACAAATCAAGCGCGCACCATTTAAGTTTTTCAAGGTATGCTCTCCAAAAACCAAAATTTCATAGTCCTTTCCGTCCATGCCCTTTAACCACGTTTTTCCATGTTGGATATACGAAGGATGCGCCTCATAACCCTCTTTATCGCAATGTTCCGGGCAGGCTTCACTCAAGGCCTCTAAGGTTGCGTCGGTTTGGTCGAAGAATAAATGGCCGGCTTTCGGCATTTGACGAATTAATTTCGAAAAGGATTCCGTATAGGACTCAAAGGTAGGATATACGTTAATATGGTCCCAAGCGATGCCGGAGATGAGGGCAATGTGGGGTTGATATAATAAAAATTTCGCTTGTCGGTCGATGGGCGATGCCAAATATTCATCTCCTTCAATGATGATGATGGGTGCATCGGAAAGCGAGGCCATAAGGTCGAAGCCTTCGATGCGGGCGCCAACCAGATAATCAAATTTTCGCCCTACATGTTTTAATACATGTAAAATCATCGACGTGATGCTGGTTTTCCCATGACTTCCGGCGATGACGATGCGTTGTTTATGTTTACTTTCCTCATATAAAAAGGAAGGATAGGATTCGATTTTGATGCCTAAGGCTTGGGCTTGTAACAACTCAGGGTTGTCCGCTCGGGCATGCATCCCGACAATCACAGCATCTAAATCAGCTGTTATTTTCTCTGGAAACCAACCAAATTGTTCAGGTAAAATTCCATGTTGGGCCAATAGGCTTTTGGAAGGTTCGTAAATTTCATCGTCTGAGCCGGTGATTTGGTAACCTTTGGCTAAAAGCGCCAAGGCTAAATTATGCATCGCTGCGCCTCCTATTGCGATAAAATGAATTTTTGGCATATTATATTCGATCAAATTTTTGCAAAGTACATACTTTTATTGCAGTTTTGCACGTTTTTCCACAAACTCAAAGGTTTAGAAATGAAAAATTACATCGATCTAATTGATCAAACCATCGAATTCCCAACTCGGGAGTTTAACATCAATGAGAACAATGAATTGTTGTTTAATAATGTGCCCTTGATGGAAATCATTAAGCAATACGGAACGCCTTTGAAAATTTCCTATTTGCCTAAGATCTCAGAGCATATCGATAATGCCAAATTATTGTTCCGTAATGCGATCAAAAAGTACAATTATAAGGGAAATTACACCTATTGCTATTGTACCAAATCATCCCATTTTTCATTTATTTTAGAGGAGGTGTTGAAACAACACGTGCATTTGGAAACAAGTAGCGCGTTTGATATTCCGATTATTCGGGATATGTACCAACAAGGAAAAATCTCTAAATCCACCTATATTCTTTGCAATGGATACAAGCAACCCTTGTATACCCAATACATTTCGGAGTTAATCAACGATGGATTTAATTGCATTCCTATCCTCGATAACTTAAAGGAAATCGATTTTTATGAAAAGTCAGTGACCGCGGATAAGGTCAATTTAGCCATTCGCATTGCCACGGATGAAGAGCCTGATTTTGCGTTTTATACCTCCCGCTTAGGCTTGCGCTATTCCGATGTAAATAAATTATTTGAAGAAAAAATTAAGCCAAATCCACGCTTTAATTTGAAGATGTTACATTTCTTCATCAATACGGGGATTAAGGATAGTGCCTATTATTGGTCTGAATTAAGTCGCTTCATTTACAAATACTGTGAAATGAAGAAGATTTGTCCAGAATTGGATTCGATCGACTTGGGTGGCGGTTTGCCGATTCAAACGTCTTTGCAATTCAATTACGATTACCAAGCCATGGTGGATGAAATCGTGGAATCGATTTCCTGGATTTGTAATAAGAATAATGTGCCTGTTCCGAATATCTTCACCGAGTTTGGTTCTTATACCG
The DNA here is from genome assembly GCA_947450365.1 of Cytophagaceae bacterium. Classification (GTDB taxonomy): domain Bacteria; phylum Bacteroidota; class Bacteroidia; order Cytophagales; family Spirosomataceae; genus Aquirufa. The sequence goes on along the minus strand of CANFVE010000029.1, from coordinate 27,837 downwards.
TAGGGGAAAGTGGCGCGGTATTGTATGAGATTATTGACCAAAAGCTTCAGAATGACAAGGAGTTATGGTATATGATTGATGGGTCATTCATTACCCAATTGCCCGATTCTTGGGGAATGAATCAAAAGTATATTATGTTGCCGGTGAACAACTGGGGTATGCCCTATCAAAAAGTGAATTTGGGTGGATTAACCTGTGACTCGATGGATTTTTATAATACCGAAGCGCATAGTTCCGATTTATATTTACCTATTTTTGAGGAGGAGTCGGAGCGTCAATTTGTCGGATTTTTTCACACGGGTGCTTACCAAGAGTCCTTGGGTGGGTATGGAGGAATCCAACATTGTCTGATTCCTGCGCCTAAACACGTGATTGTCGACCGATTGGAAGACGGAACTGTGACCACGCGATTGTTCTCAGAAGAACAATTAAGCGGGCCTATGTTGACTATTTTAGGCTATAATGAGGTTAAAAACAATAAACCTGAACAAAAAGTCGTTACTAAAAAACTTGAAACTGTATAATTATGAAAAAATACTTCGCTGTTTTTGCCTTTAGCTTATTGTTGCTTCAAGGCTGCCCGACTTCCCAATCTTCTTCTTCTGCGAATTGTCCTGCCTATGGGACGACTTCGGTAGATCGTGAAAATCACCGCATTTAATCTTCGGCCCAGTCGAAGCTTTTAGTCACGGCTTTTTTCCATTGTTGGCGCATTTTTTCACGCTTGCTTGATTCCATATTGGGTTTCCACGTATGTGCAATCGCCCAGTTTTTTCGCAGATCATCCAGGTTTTCCCAATAGCCCACGGCTAATCCTGCCGCATAGGCAGCACCCAGGGCGGTGGTCTCGATGATTTTTGGACAAATCACTTCTTCTCCTAATATATCGGACTGAAATTGCATGAGCAATTGGTTCACCACCATGCCTCCATCCACCCGCAAGGAAGTAATCGGAATACCGGCATCTTTTTCCATGGCTTCTAACACTTCCCACGTTTGGAAAGCTGTCGCTTCCAAAGCAGCACGTGCAATGTGTGATTTATTGATGTATCGGGTAAGACCTACTAAAACACCCCGCGCATCTTGTTTCCAATAGGGCGCGTAGAGACCTGAAAATGCGGGCACAAAATAGCAACCGCCATTGTCTTCTACCTCTTTCGCCAGCTTTTCGATGTCCGGACTATGTTTGATGATGCCCAAATTATCCCGTAGCCATTGGACCAAGGCCCCTGTGATGGCCACAGAACCTTCCAATGCATAGTGGACGGGCTCGTCACCCAATTGGTACGCGACCGTGGTTAATAAGCCGAATGCGGAAGGAATCGCTTTGGTTCCTGTATTCATTAACAAAAAACAGCCGGTTCCATACGTATTTTTGCCTTGGCCAGGGTTGAAACAGGTTTGACCGACGAGCGCCGCTTGTTGGTCCCCTAAAATTCCTGCCAAAGGAACCCCGCCGAGTACGCCTTTTGCATTTGCATAGACCTTTGAACTGGAGGTTATTTCGGGCAACATGGCTTTGGGAATTCTTAAAACCGATAATATATCATCATCCCACTGGCAGGTTTGCAAATCCATTAATTGGGTTCTACTGGCATTCGTCACATCTGTGATGTGAATCCCTCCATCCGTTCCTCCAGTTAAATTCCAGGCGATAAACGTATCCATATTTCCAAAAATCGCTTCCCCTTTTTCGGCATCAGCCCGTAGGCCTTCGATGTTATTGAGTAACCAGCGCAGTTTTAATCCGCTGAAATAGGTGGCTAATGGCAAACCCGTTTTGGCTCGAAAACGATCCATGCCACCGTCTTTTGCGAGTTCGGCTAATTCGGATCCGACGCGGGTATCCTGCCAAACGATTGCATTGTAATAGGGTTTTCCTGTGATTTTATTCCAAACAAGGGTCGTTTCGCGTTGGTTTGTAATGCCCACCGCCGCTAAGTCTTTTGCGGATAAATTCGCTTTTCCGAGGGCTAGTCCGATGACCTCTTGCGTATTTCTCCAAATTTCATCCGAATCATGTTCAACCCAGCCCGCTTGCGGATAAATTTGTTGATGCTCTTTTTGGCCCATGGAAATAATTTCCCCGCCTTTATTAAAAATGATGAATCGAGAACTCGTGGTTCCTTGATCAATGGATCCGATGTACATAGAAATCTAGTTTAAAGTCAAAATAAAGGCACCCAAAACGGCTCCTGCCGCGGGTCCTAAGACTGGAATCCAGGCATATGACCAGTCTGAGCTTCCCTTGTTTGGAATCGGTAAAATGGCATGCATGATGCGTGGACCTAAATCCCGCGCTGGATTGATGGCATATCCTGTGGTGCCGCCTAAGCCGAGGCCTACCGCCCAGACTAAAATACCGACTAAAAAGGGTCCTAAACCATGCTCAACACTTGAAAATGTACCCAAGGCTACAATCGCCAAAGCAGAGGCAAATGCCTCGGATATGAAATTAAACAAGGTATTTGGGATCGCTGGGTCAGTACAAAACGAGGCTTTTATTGCGCCTGCATCTTCGGTGATATCATAATGGGGTTTGTAATGGATCCAAACCAATAATTGGCCTACCATGGCACCTACTAATTGGCCCCCGATGAAGGTTGGGAATAAAGCCCAATCACCCGATTTTACGCAACCGGCAATGGTGACAATTGGATTTAGGTGAGCTGCGGAACTTCCGAAATAGGTAGATACAAAAATACCCATCGTAACAGCGAAGGCCCAACATGCGGCGATGGCCAACAATCCTGTATTATTTCCTTTGGTATTTTTTAAAAGGACATTGGCAACAACGCCGTTTCCTAAGTAGAGTAGGGTAGCTGTTCCGGCGAGTTCGCCGATAAAAATGGATGACATAGTTTTAGGTTCTTAATTTGGTTTTTCAAAACTATGAAATCTTCGCAATAAAAAAATTATCTTTGATTTCAATTTTTAAAGATCACGCACGATATGCGAGAAGATTATTTAACCGGTGATTCGGAATCCTTAAATCCGCAGGAAAAAGAGTTCGATAAGGCCTTAAGGCCCTTGAGTTTTTTCGATTTTTCGGGTCAAGGAAAAATTGTGGACAATCTGAAAATTTTCGTGGGTGCTGCCAAGGCCCGCGAGGAGGCCTTGGATCATGTCTTATTGCATGGGCCTCCGGGCTTAGGGAAAACCACTTTGTCGCATATTATTGCGAATGAACTCGGTTCCACCTTGCGAATTTCTTCTGGACCCGTATTGGATAAACCCTCGGATTTAGCGGGTTTATTGACGAATTTGCAGCCTTTTGACGTGTTGTTTATCGATGAAATTCATCGCTTAAATCCGATCGTAGAAGAATATTTGTATTCCGCGATGGAAGATTATAAGATCGATATTATGTTGGATTCAGGTCCAAACGCCCGTTCGATTCAAATCGGATTGAATCCTTTTACGTTGATCGGCGCCACCACGCGCGCGGGTTTATTGACTTCGCCATTGCGGGCTCGTTTCGGGATTAATGCCCGTTTGGAATATTATGATGCGGCCTTATTAACGAAGATTGTAAATCGCTCGGCGGCTATTTTGAAAATGCCGATTGATGAGAAAGGAGCCTATGAAATAGCACGGAGGAGTCGCGGAACTCCTCGGATTGCCAATAATTTATTGCGCCGCACACGGGATTTTGCTCAAGTAAAAGGATCTGGCACCATCGATATGGACATCGCACAAATTGCTTTAAATGCCTTGGATGTCGATCAAAATGGCCTGGATGAGATGGATAATCGGATTTTGATGACGATTATCGAGAAGTTCAAAGGCGGCCCGGTGGGTTTAAGCACCATTGCCACCGCCTGTGGGGAGGAGGCGGAGACGATCGAAGAGGTGTATGAACCTTTCTTGATTCAAGAAGGATTTTTGAAGCGGACGTCCAGGGGCCGAGAAGCGACTGAAAAGGCCTATCGGCATGTCGGCATCGAACCCAAGGCGCAAACGGGAAGTTTATTTTAATTCATCAAAATATGTCAAACAATCGTATTCTATGGCTTCTTTTGGGGCTACATTTACCTGCCATGGCGCAAATTAAATATCCGCAAACGCGGGAAGTAAATCATGTGGATGTGTATCACGGGGTATCGGTGGCGGATCCGTTTCGTTGGCTCGAAGACGACACCAGCGAAGAAACCAAGGCTTGGGTAAAGGCTCAAAATGTGGTGACTTTTGGTCAATTGGATCAAATCAAATCCCGGGATTGGTTTAAACAACGCATTAAAACCGTCAGTGATTATGAGAAATTAACTGCGCCTTTCAAGAAAGGCGATTGGTATTATTTCTATAAAAACAGCGGTTTGCAGAATCAATCGGTCTTATACAGACAAAAAGGTTTACAAGGCAAAGCCGAAGAAGTCCTGGATCCGAATAAATTATCGACGGATGCGACAACCCGATTAACCGTTTTTAGCCTAAGTAAAAATGGCAAATATGCCTGTGTGGGCTTGAGCAAAGGCGGGAGCGATTGGCAAAATTATTATGTCCGAGACATGGAGACGGGGAAAGACTTAGCCGATGAACTTTTATGGGTAAAAGTTAGTGGCGTGGCCTGGAAAGGAGATGGCTTTTATTATTCCCGTTACCCAGCGCCCGAAAAAGGCAAGGAATTAAGTACGAAAAACGAGTATCACCAAGTGTGGTTTCACCGCGTTGGTACTTCTCAAAATCAAGATGTGCTCGTGTATGAGGATACAAAAAATCCACAGCGCTTTCATACGGTTTCTACGTCAGACGATGAAAAATTTGCTTTTTTGACCATTAGCGATCGAGGAAAAGGCTTGGATGGGAATGCGCTGTGGTATTTGCCAACAGCCACGCCCAACGCGACCTTTAAACCGCTCATCCCCGAACCAGGCCAATATCATTATTCGGTCGTGGATAACGACGGTGATTTGATTTTAGTCGAGACGAATGACGGCGCACCGAATCAAAAAGTCATTCAAATTAATCCAAATCATCCCGAAAAATCCATGTGGAAAACGATTGTGGCTGAAAAGAAGGAGCCTTTGCAAGGCGTGGGTACCGTGGGGGGACGCCTATATTTGAATTATTTGAAGGACGTAAGTACGCAAATTAGTATTTGCGATTATCAAGGGAATCCATTGGGAAGTGTACGACTGCCCGGACTTGGAAATGCGAGTGGTTTTGGCGGTGAAAAGGAAGATAAAATGGCCTTTTTTACGTATTCGTCGTTTAATTTTCCGCCCACGATCTACCAGTACGATGTCCTAAAAAATCAATCCAAAGTCTTTCAAAAACCTACGTTGGCCTTTAATCCGGCGGATTATACGGTAAGCCAACAATTTTATTCATCCAAAGACGGCACCAAAATTCCAATGTTCATCGTGAGCAAAAAAGGGGTGGTGATGAACGGTAAAAATCCAACGATTTTGTACGGCTACGGGGGATTTAATATTTCTTCGATGCCGACTTTCAGTGCGAGTCTCATTCCTTGGTTAGAAAAAGGCGGGGTCTATGTCGTGGCTAATTTACGCGGCGGAAGTGAATATGGGGAGAAATGGCATGAGGCCGGAATGAAATTAAAAAAGCAAAACGTGTTTGATGATTTTATCGCGGCGGCAGAATTTTTAATCGCGAAGAAATATACATCGCCAAAGTACCTAGCGGCCTCGGGTCGTTCGAATGGGGGATTGTTGGTAGGGGCGGTGATAAACCAACGGCCAGATTTATTCGGTGTAGCACTTCCGGGGGTAGGGGTGATGGATATGTTGCGCTTCCAGAAATTCACGATTGGTTGGAACTGGATCGCCGATTATGGCAGCAGCGACCAGCCTGATGAATTCAAGGTGCTTCGTTCTTATTCGCCATTGCATAATATCGTGGCGAAAAAATATCCGGCTACCTTAATTTATACGGCTGATCACGACGACCGCGTGGTGCCAGCGCATTCATTTAAATATGCAGCCACCCTTCAGAAATTGAATACATCTGACAAACCTATTTTGATTCGAATTGATACGAATAGCGGGCATGGCTCTAGCAATACCGCGAAATTAATCGATCTTACTGCAGACATGTATGGATTTACGCTGTACCACATGGGCATCAAATAAAAAAGAAAAAGGTCAGGAAATCCTGACCTTTTCTGTTTTCAAACCTTAAGCGAATTGAATAAAATTTAATCGATTTTAACTCGACGAACGGCACCGTCGTTGCCTTGGCTAACTCGGATGAAATATACCCCCGGGCCAGATTTTTTTAGGTCGATTTGTCCTAAGTAAACGCCTTGGAAGTCTTTTATTTGTTCAGTTGCGATTTCTTTTCCGTTGACATCCGTCACGGCGATGCTCACATTCCCTTTTTCAGGTGCATCGAAACGAATGTTTAATTTGCCATTAAATGGTTTATTGGGATATGCAAAGAGGCCTTTTACGGTTTTGGAAGCTTGTTGCTTTTGCTTTTCCATAAAGTCTTTTCTTTTTTTACGGAATTCATTCATTTGAGCGCCCATTCGGCCGTCCATCCCAGGTGCGAAGCGTCCTCTAAATTGCATCGGACCACCAAATCTTCCAGGACCACCAGGACCATCTTTTTCGATTTGGATGTTGAAGGATTCATTGGATCCCCCTTTTATATCCTCAAGGACGATGGCGCCATCTTTTCCTTCGTCGCTTTTAAAAATCATAATGTCTTTTGGGGCGTTGCCATTGCGAAGAATTCGCATGCGGCGTTGAACCGGACCTTGCGGACCATCGGGTCCGACGATTGTTTTTCCTGTACTTTTGTTTACGTCGACACGAACGATTTTGTTCTTGCCTCCTGATGTCGAAATATTGATATCGAGTGAATCAGATAATTTTTTGATTTCTTTATCTGCTTGATCAATGTCGGAGAATTTGCGTTCGATTACTTTTTCTTTGCCGTTTTCATTGATAACAATTTTAACGGTAGCCTCCTTTTTTTCCTGTTGGGCCCAGGCCTGAACCGTGCATACGCTTAAAAGCGCGCTGATGAATAGATATTTCATAATTTTTTGATTTTTAGTGTTGCAAACTTACTGAATCCAAAATAATTTTCGTTGTTAAAGAATGTTAAGACTTCGAAAGTGCGATTTTTGATTTAAATAATCCCGTAAATTTGAGGGCTAAATAATTAAGTAGACAATGTCCCAACGAAAAATAAGGTTAATCATAGGTGCCATGGCGATTGCTTTAATGGGCCTTATTGCCTTTCAAGCCTATTGGCTAGGATTCATGTTGGAGACCAAAAAAGAACAATTCGCGGCAGATGTCCGCTCGAGTTTAGATCAGGTGGTGCGTAAATTAGAAAAACAAGAATTAGTGATTCTCGCGCAGAAACAAAAGAATTTAGAAAGCCAGCAAGAAAAATTAGCCTCCGTTACCCAAAAATTAGCCACCAAACCGAAAGCGGTAAAGGCCCAAGTAGAACCTGTTCCAGACCAGTTATCCCTCGCTTTTGCCAATGAAAATCTGGATTTTCAGCGTCCTTTTCAAGAGGAAATCCCAAATGATATTGTCACAGTTCGAAAATCGTTTTTATTGCCCAATGGCCAAATTGCCGAGATCACGGAGCAATATGAGGTGAATAATCAAGTTGAAAATTATAACCGCCGCTTACGGGAAGAGCAACAATTGAATGAGCTCTTCAACGGCAACCAAACTAAAATCCTAAAAGAGATAAATCGCTTAAAGAACCGAAAAAATAAGCCTTTGGCTCGTCAACGAGAAAAGGTATTAAATGCCATTTCGAATATCAAAAAGGCCGGTCAGGAACGAATTCGGAATTTACAGGGGAATGTCGATAAAGAAAAAGCGGAAAAACAAGAGCTTCAAAAAGTCTTGAAAAAAACCGAAATGGCCAAAGAGGTTTTTGCGAATTTTTTATTCAAAGAACGACCTATCGAACAACGGGTTTCTCCCACCTACATTGATAGTTTGATCAAGCGGGAATTAAAAGAAAAGCAAATCGATTTGCCTTATGTGTTTGGCATAGGTTCTAATCAGAAACAAAAGCCTTGGGTCTATGCCTCTTCTCCCTCCCTTAAGCGTCCGGAAGTCCAGCAAGCTGCCTTTATTTCCCCCTTGTTTCCCAATGATTTAAATTATTCTGGACATGTCTTGGAAGTGTTTTTTCCTGCCCAACAGGCATATATCTGGCAAACCATGGGCTTGAGTTTTATGGCTTCAGGATTGTTATTGATCATCATGTTAGCCTGTTTTTATGTGGCCGTCAATACGATTTTGAGGCAAAAGAAATTGGCCGAGGTGAAAAATGATTTCATCAACAACATGACGCATGAATTTAAAACGCCAATTTCGACGATCTCATTAGCGACCCAATTGATTCAAGATGAGCCACTAATTGCCAAGAATGAAAATATTTTGCGCTATTTGGGCATCATTAAAGATGAGAATATTCGATTGGGCAGCCAGGTGGAACGCGTGTTGCAAACCGCCCAGATGGAAAAGGAAACGGTGATTTTGAAGAAAAGATTGATAGATGTGCATAATTTGATCCAACAAATCGTAGCGATTAATGATCCTTTATTGCAGGCCAATCATGGAAAAATAAACTTGTTTTTACAGGCAGACCCATCTTTGCTCCCGTTGGATGAGGTTCATATTTCAAATGTCTTGAATAACTTATTGGACAATGCGATTAAATATTCGTTGTTTATGCCCAGTATTACGATTGCCACGGAATCACGAAAAGGAGAACTTCTAATTTCAGTAACGGATCAGGGGATCGGAATGGCAAAAGATGTGTTAGGATCTGTTTTTGAACCTTTTTATCGGGTACCTACGGGGAATGTCCATAATGTCAAAGGCTTCGGTTTGGGATTAAGTTATGTCAAAAAGATCGTCGAGGCCCATGGCGGGCAAGTATCCGTGAAAAGTAAATTAGGGGAGGGAAGTACCTTTGAAATCTCATTACCATATGGAAACGAATAAGCAGCCACATATTTTAGTAGCGGAGGATGATCAGAATTTAGGTCTTTTGCTTGCCGAATTTCTAAAGAAAAAAGGTTTTCAAGTGACTTGGGCGCAAAATGGGGATCAGGCCTTAGATTTTTTTGTGCAAGGGTCCTTTGACTTATGTGTCTTGGATGTCATGATGCCCAAAAAAGATGGCTTCACCTTGGCCAAGGACATTCGTGCGAACCACCACCAGGTGCCCATTATTTTTTTAACCGCCAAAGCCATGGAGGAGGATACCTTGCAAGGGTTTAAGGTTGGGGCGGATGATTATTTGACGAAGCCTTTTTCGATGGAGGTTTTAGTGGCCCGGATGGAAGCCGTGTTACGTCGCAGTCAATCTGATAAGGCATTGCCCCCACTTGCGGATGAAATTGCGTTGGGCAACTATATGTATTTCCCTCAAAAAATGCGCTTGGTGTTGGCCGGCCAAGAACAAAAATTCACGCCGAAAGAGAATGATTTGATGAAATTACTCTGTGAGAATTTGGGCCGACCGGTTAGCCGGAGTTATGCGCTCAAATTAATTTGGGGAGATGATACGTATTTTAACGCGCGCAGTATGGATGTCTATATGACCAAACTGCGGAAGATGGTAAAAGAAGACCCTCGCGTCCAATTAATGAATTTGCACGGCGAGGGCTTTCGATTGAGTATAGAGGGTATCAGCTAAGATCGAGCGTTTTAGCGAAAACTGAGGGTTTTCGATTGAATGTTGGGGCTATCAGTTAATATGTGTAAACCCTGTGTAAGGAACTAAAACGTCCGGCATTTTAATGCCATCGGGCCCTTGGTTATTTTCTAAGATAGCGGCCACGATGCGAGGTAAAGCCAGTGCGGAACCATTCAAGGTGTGACATAGGATTGATTTCCCGTCGACTTTCGTCCTTAATTTTAATCGGTTCGCTTGGAATGTCTCAAAATTTGAGACAGAACTTACTTCCAACCATCGGTTTTGTGCCCCTGACCATACCTCCATGTCATAGGTTAACGCCGAGGCGAATCCCATATCTCCTCCACATAAACGTAGGACGCGATAATGCAAGCCTAATTTTTGAAGGATGCCCTGAACATGTTTAGACATTTCCTCCAGCGCTGCGTATGAATTCTCGGGCATGTGAATTTGTACAATTTCGATTTTATCGAATTGGTGCAGGCGATTAAGACCCCTCACATGTGCACCCCATGAGCCAGCTTCCCGACGAAAACAGGGCGTATGGCCTACGTTTTTGATGGGTAATTCTTTCTCATTCACAATCACATCTCGGTATAAATTTGTGATAGGTACCTCAGCGGTAGGGATTAAATAAAGTCCTTCTTCTTTGGTGACGTACATTTGGCCTTCTTTATCGGGCAATTGTCCTGTGCCAAATCCCGAATCCTCGTTGATTAAAATCGGCGGTTGGATTTCATAATAACCTGCCTGAATAGCCTCGTCTAAGAAGAAATTAATCAAGGCACGTTGCAAGCGCGCGCCTTTCCCCTTATATACAGGAAAACCAGCACCGGTAATTTTATTGCCTAAATCGAAATCGATGATATCGTATTTTTTAATTAAATCCCAATGCGGCTGGGCATCTGCTGCCAAGGTCGGCAGCGAACCCCAGGTAAAGGTAATTTCGTTATCTTCTGCCGTTTTTCCTTGTGGAACGGAGCTATGAGGCAGGTTGGGAAGCGTGACCAAAAGGTCCAACATGGCCTTTTCTGCTAATTTTGCCGCTTCCTCGCGTTCTTTTATTGTACTTTTTAGCGCGGCGGTTTCACTGCGTTTGCCTTCGGCTAATTCTTTTTGGCCGGATTGCATCAGTGCACCGATTTCCTTTGCCGCGGCGTTTGATTTTTCTAATAAGGCCTCGGCTTGTTGCAACAAAGCTTTGCGGTCATCGTCCATGGCTAGTAATTGGTTCACGATTTCGGCAGCATTGGCCACGTGTTTTTTCGTTAATCCTTGGATGGTCAACTCGGTATTAGCCCGGATAAAAGGAATCGTTAACATAGCCTAAATTTAAAAAAGTCCTTCATTTAATGCGTTTAATGCATCGTTTTTATGTTTGGCATCCACCAAAAGGGAAATATTATGTTCGGAAGCGCCATATGAAATCATGCGAATTGGAATGTTTTTCATGGCGTTTAAAACTTTGATTGCAATTCCAGCTTTGTCGGCCCAAAAATTACCTACAATACAAACGATCACTTGGTCCATATCGGGATCCTCTAATTCCGCAAATTCACGCAATTCCGTCATGATGGCATCTAAATGCGTCGTTTGATCTATCGTCACAGAAACAGATACCTCCGACGTGGTAATCATATCCACTGGGGTTTTGTATTTTTCGAAAATCTCAAACACCCGCTTCAAAAATCCGTAGGCATTTAACATGCGCGTCGAATGAATGTAAATGGCTGTAATATTGTCTTTGGCGGCGATGGCTTTGATTTCGACGTCTGTCGATTTTTCAGAAATCAAGGTCCCAAATGCACTGGGTTCCATCGTATTTTTTAAGCGAACAGGCACGCCTTTCATTTTGGCAGGCGTAATCGTACTTGGATGCAAAATTTTAGCGCCAAAATATGCGAGTTCAGCCGCTTCAGCAAAGGACAATTCACGAATCGGGAAGGTATTTTTAACGATTCGAGGATCATTGTTGTGCATCCCGTCGATGTCCGTCCAGATTTGAACTTCCTCGGCTTGGATGGCTCCGCCGATTAAAGAGGCCGTATAATCCGAACCACCTCGTTTTAAATTATCGACTTCTCCAACCGGATTCCGACAAATGAAGCCCTGGGTAATAAAAATCAGTTTATTTTTTACGGGTGATATAACCTTCGCTAAATTAAGTTCGATTTGGGATAAAATTGGTTCATTATCTTCATCAATCACCATGAAATCCAAGGCGGGCAATAAATAGGAATCCACGCCTTGTTCTTGCAAATAGGCTTCAAAAATCTGGGTAGATAACAATTCTCCCAAGGCTACCATTTCCTTTTCTTGTTTCGTCGTATAGGGTGCGGTGGCGATTAATTGATCGATTAATCCGAATTCTTTGTTTAGAATCGCCGTTGCTTTTTGCAATCCTTGTTCGGTCGCATACAATTCCTGGATGAAGTTGTCGTAATGCGCACGTAGGGTGGCGGCTTTTTCCTTGGCTTCTTGGATATGTAAAGCGAGGATTGATTCTGAAATCGAAAGGAGGGTATTTGTGCTTCCTGAAAGGGCTGATAAAACAACGATTTTAGGCATCCCATCTTCCGTGATCAGCTGACGAATGGATTTCATTCGTTCGGGTTTCCCAACGGAGGTGCCTCCAAATTTCCAAACTTGCATACGTAATTATTTAATAGCTAACATTTTGATGGCTGTTATGGCCGCCTCATCGCCTTTATTTCCATGTTTTCCTCCCGCGCGATCCATCGCTTGGGCCTGGGTATTAGGTGTTAAAACCCCAAATATCACCGGTTTGTCATATTTTAAACTCACATTCGTGATGCCATCCGCAACCGCCTGGCATATAAAATCAAAATGCCTCGTTTCCCCTTGGATCACACATCCTAGACAAATAACCGCATCAACCGCCTCTTTTTGCGCCATTTTTTGCGCACCTAAACTTAGTTCAAAACTTCCCGGTACCGAAACCGTGCGAATATTTTCTTCAACAGCTCCATGCGCAAGCAAGGTATTCACCGCTCCGGCATACAACGCTCCCGTCACTTCAGTATTCCATTCCGCGACTACGATCGCGAATACCTTGTCATGAATCGCAGGCAAGTCGGCAATCGAAAATTCACTTAAATTTTTATGAGCAGAAGACATTTCAATGGGGTTAAACGAATAAGGGATAAAAGCGTTTGCCCTTATCCCTTATACATATGATGCTTGTATGTTTATTCAGAGATAGAGCTTTCTAATTGCGCTTTATACTTTTTGGCTGGCGTTGCTTCTGCCGACTCCGCATATTTCTCCGTGATTTGCGTATAAATATCTAAGGCTTCTTTCGCTTGCTTATTAGCTTCGTATGCGATGGCTAATTTCAACAAATAGCTTGGCGAGAAAAATTTATTCGATTTGTAATCTGCCGCCTTTTGATAATATTCAATGGCCTCAGTGAACGATTTTTTCTCCGAATACGCATCCCCGATTAAGGCATAAGCACGCGCCTGAACCAACAAATCAGAACTATTGAAATTCTTTAATTTTTCAATCGCCTGGTCATATTTTCCTTGCTTTAACAAAGTAGAACCTAAATACAAATCAGCTAAATTCTGCGTATTACCACCAAATTCATCCGAAACCTTCGCCAATTCTTTCGCCGCTGCAGACAATGAATCTGCTTCAAACGCATAAACTGCTTTATATAATTTCTTTTCTCCTTCAATATCTTGATTGTTCGAGTACCATGTATAGCCAAAATAGCCAGCCACCACCAATACCGCCGCACCAATCACGGTTAAAAGGGTTGATTTATTTTGTTCGAAGTATCCAGTTACTTTCGATACTTCTTGTTGAAGTGCCTCCGGACTTTCAATAAGCTCAATGCTTTCTTTAATTTCTTTCTTTGCCATAATAATCCTTTTTCAGGAATCTAATTTAAACGCTTTTGATCTTTAACTCTACCTTAAGGAGCCAAAGGACTGCAAAATTATAAAATCTCTTTCATTTATATCAATATTAATGGAATCTTTTGCGTTTTATTTTATAGTTATCAGTAATTTAGACTTTTCCGAGTGTTTATCGGGTAATTAAAGTTACATGTCCTTTCGCCGAGCTGATCAATTTGCCAAATTAAAAGATTCCTATGATCTCTGTATCATTGGCGGCGGAGCGACGGGTGCAGGCGTGGCCTTAGATGCAACCTTACGAGGATATACCGTTTTACTTATCGAAAAAGGAGATTTTGCTTGTCAAACATCTTCAAAATCTACCAAATTAGTCCATGGGGGTGTTCGATATTTGGAGCAAGCGGTACGGAATTTAGACTGGCAACAGTTTAAAATGGTCTACAAAGCCCTGCATGAACGAAAAATCATTCTTCAAAATGCCCCGCATTTAGCTCATCCATTGGCCTTATTGACCCCTTGTTATTCCTGGTGGGATCGCGTGTATTATCGAATCGGGATGTGGCTTTATGATAAAATTGCGGGCTCGACGAATTTGGAAGATTCCCGGGGATTAGGTGTTAATCAAATCAAAAAAGAAGTTCCAGGCCTAGAAACAAATCGAATGAAGGGGGGTATTTTATATTACGATGGCCAATTAAATGATGCCCGATATGCCCTTAGTATTCTTCAAGAAGCGGAACGTTTGGGTGCCACGGTGATAAATTATTGTGAATTGACCTCTTTTTTTTGTAGTCCAAAATCCTTGAAAATTAAACATGTGCATTTTAAGGATTTGTTGGGCGATCTCGAACATTCTGCTTCCGTTCGCGCCGTGGTAAATGCGACAGGACCCTACACGGATGCGATTCGGAAAATGGCGAATCCGAAATTAGGTTCGCGAATGAAAGTGAGTAGAGGTGCGCATATTGTTTTGCCCAAATCGTTTTGGCCTAGTGAAACGGCTTTGTTGATTCCCAAAACAGACGATGGTCGCGTCGTATTTTTAATTCCGTGGCGTGGCTATGTGTTGGTGGGTACCACAGATGATCCTGATGTGATTTCGGACCGACCTGAAATTTTGGAAACAGAGAAAATCTATTTATTGGAATATTTTAATCGCTTCGCGAAACAAAAAGCAAGTTTAGCCGATATCAGCTCGCATTTTGTGGGTCAAAGGCCATTGCTTCAAGTGCAATTAAACGATGCCCTGCAAACGGATACGAAATCGCTTGTCCGGGATCATGAGGTGGAAGTAGATCAGCGGAGTAAATTGGTTAGCATCATGGGTGGGAAATGGACGACCTACCGGGTGATGGCTTCGGATACGATGGATGTGGTAGAAACGGAGGTTTTTCATGTGAAAAAGTCGGTTTGTCAAACCCAACATCATGCGTTGGGTATTTCAGCATCCGTTGATTTTAGCCAAGAGGTGCTTGAGGGTATCATGTCTTCGCAAACGCAGCAGCATCTGATGGAAACCTATGGGGGACAGGCTCGTTATGTATGGGAATTTTGTCAAGGAGAATCGAATGGAATTCAACTATTGGATGATGAATTACCGTATTTACAAGGAGAAATTGGGTATTTGAAGGAATTTGAGATGGTGACGTGTTGGGAGGATGTGCTGCATCGGCGCTGGGGATTAGGATTGCGGGATGAGGCGATGGCAAGTCGATTAGAAGGCATAAAAAAAGAGGCTTTCGCCTCTTTGGATTAATATTCGTCTTCGTTGAAGAAAAAGTCGTCTTTGGTAGGATAATCTGGCCAAATTTCTTCGATGCTTTCGAACGGTTGACCATCATCTTCTAATTCTTGTAAGTTTTCTACGACTTCCAAAGGAGATCCGGTACGGATGGCAAAGTCAATTAATTCGTCTTTAGAAGCAGGCCAAGGGGCATCTTCTAAGTAAGAGGCAAGTTCTAGTGTCCAGTACATATGATATATTGATTAATGCTGTAAATATTTATCGGTCTGCAAAAGTAAAATAAAAAAATATTTATAAAAGATTTATTTTTTAAATTTTCATTATAATTCTGAAAAGCCTTTTTTATGAGAATCAAACAAGATATTTCCGTCGAAGTTTGCGCCTATTCCCTATTTTCATGCCTAGCGGCTGAACGGGCTGATGCGACCCGAATGGAATTGTGCGCATCGCCTTGGGAAGGAGGGACGACGCCTTCGCAAGGGCTGGTTCATACGGTTTTGAGTCAAACCAACATCGAAGTTCATGCGATGTTACGACCGCGTGGAGGAGATTTTTGTTATGATGCTTGGGAAAAGACGACGATGCTGGCCGAGGCAAAAGCTTTAGTCGAGGCGGGTGTCCATGGGCTGGTGGTGGGTGCCTTATTGCCAGATGGGAGTCTGGATTCCTTATTTTTAGCTGAAATTAAGGCGCTCGTTGGCAATTTGCCTTTGACTTGTCACCGGGCAATCGATGTCAGTCGGGATCCGATTCAGGTGATGGAAGATTTGATCTCCTTGGGATTTTGTCGGATTTTAACGTCGGGTCAAAAAGATCGGGCCTTGGATGGTTTGGAGCAGATTGCTGATATGGTTCAGGTGGCTGATGGCCGAATTGAAATCATGGCGGGCAGCGGGGTGAATCCACAAAATTGCCAACAATTCCTACAAATAGGCGTTAATGCCGTACATCTAAGTGCGCGGACGACTCGTGAGTCTGAGATGGATTATCGGCGTCCGGGTATTTCCATGGGAGGCGTGGCGGCGATTTCTGAATTTGACATCGCGTATGCAAGTGAGGAATTAATTCGAGAAACAGTACTGAAAGTTCGAGAATTCTAGTTTCGTCATGCTGGAATACCAAGCGCTTTTTAAGCTAAGCCTCGCATCGTTAATCTTCGTACAAAGCGGTTTCAACCCATTTGGTTTGGGGAACTGTTCGTAGGTCGTATAAAGGCACGTGATTCCGTTGATAAGTTGGAATCGCAAAGTCACTTTCGGATGGGCGGCCTATTTTATATTGATCGACCATTTTGGCGAATCGAATCACTTCATTTTCGGGTTCCACTTGGAGGCCCCCATCTTGTTCTTCAAAACTGATGGTTTCGCCTGGACGAAGGGTGGTGCCGCCTTGTTGGTAACCCGTTGTACTTCCTCGGTGGAATTTATCTAAATCGTCATTTTCATGTTCGAATCCGGCTGCGATGACGGTGAGATATAGGTCATCTACTAATTCATCATCGGTTGAAATACCAAACTTAATCATATCGGCTTGTTCGCTGATGCGGGCTTGTAAATAATCGATGATGACATCTTGTTCGCTCATGACCAAATCTCGCTGACTACTTGTCGATACTGTGACAAGGATTCGCTTAGCGCCTTTGATTTCTTGGGAATTCAATAATGGGGATTCTAAGGCTTCGGTGATGGCTTGAAGCGCTCTGTCCTCGCCTTGTCCCAGCGCGGAGCTCATCATGGCTTGACCTGCGTTTTTCAATACTTTTTTCACATCCATGAAGTCGGTATTGACATCTCCAGGTTTTGCGATGACATCCACAACACTTTTTACGGCCTTCGCTAATACGTCATCCGCTTTGGAGAAAGCATCGCGCAAGGGTAAATTGCGGTGAATTTCCGCCAATTTATCATTCATGACCACCAAAACGGTGTCGCAATAGGTCTTTAGTTCTTCGATGCCATTTAGGGCATAATTGATTTTTTCTTTGCCTTCCCACTTGTATGGTGCTGTGACGACCCCGACGGTCAATAGGCCTTTTTCGCGCGCCAATTCGGCAACGACCGGCGCCGCACCTGTCCCCGTTCCTCCACCCATTCCGGCGGTGATGAAAACCATTTCAGTTTCATCCGTTAATATTTTACGCAATTCATCTTGGCTTTCAATGGCCGCTTGGCGACCCACTTCAGGATCTGTTCCAGCACCTAAGCCTTGAATGCCTAATTTGATTTTTGTTTTCACCGAGTTAGAAGCAAGGGCTTGTGAATCGGTATTGCAAATAATTAAATCCGCTCCTTTGATTTTTAAATTATCCATGTGACGGACCGCATTTGAGCCACCTCCTCCGATGCCGATTACTTTGATAATGGATTTAAATGAAGACTCCGGAACGATGTCCATGGAATGGTCAAAAAAGGAAGGATTGTTGGTTGTCATGCTTTCTCGAACTCGTGTAGATAATTGAAAAGTAAATTTAATAAATTGGCGTCATATTTACTCATTTCCCCAGCGCCATTCGTTGCCTAATTCTAATTCCCGGCGTAAATTTTGCTTGATGAAAAAATCTCGCGTGGAATAAAAGTCTAATCGTAAGGCAGGAATCTTAGGCGCATTGGCTAAGCCGTATAATAACATGGAGGTATATTTGACGGTATTTTCCATTTCTTTTTTGTTGACCAAATTAAATCCGTCACAATTCGCATGGTAACAATCCAACACCTCTCTTTTTAAACCGCCCATTGGAGAGCTGGCCGGAATACCTTCCAATAAAAACGATTGATGATCCGAATGTAAGCCTGCTGAATTCGCTAATTGATTCTTGAAATCTCCGTCAATCGATTTGATTTTGTCCCCAATTTCCTTCAATAATCCCATCATTTCTTGGCGACCACCTCCATTAAATCCACTCACATTGTTCGTCATGTCCAGGTTAATCATGTACACGATATCATCTAATTCCCCAGTCCGTTTAGCCCGTTCAATGTAAGCCTTAGAGCCCAACAAGCCTTCTTCCTCACCCATAAAGGCAACAAATTCGATTGTTCGCTTACTTTTTAATCCCAAAGCCTTAAAGGTTCTCGCGATATCGATGATCGAAAAAGATCCGATTCCATTATCGATGGCCCCTGTGGCTAAATCCCAAGAATCTAAATGCCCCCCAATGATGATTTTTTCATGTTTGAATTTTCGATTTTCGCCTTTTAAAGTGGCTACTACATTGCGGGCTTTAATCGGTTGGCTCACATTGTGCATTTCGATCATGCCCAATAAACCCGGTTGATCCCCCAACCATTTCCTGATTTCAGTTCCACTTTCCAAAGACACACAGACTGCCGGAATCGAAATCAAATTGCCTGTGACCGAAGCAGTGCCGGTCAATAACACCTGGCCTTTCACCGTATTCACAAAAATCACGCCAATCGCGCCATATTGAATGGCCAATGCTGTTTTTTCAGAACGATGTAAATTTCGAGTTCCCTCAGGGGCATTCAATAATCCAATATTGGCTAAAACGACTTTGCCTTTTACGAGCTCTTTTTTCTCTTCAAAATTAGCATCCAAACCGTTACCCACATCGACAATGGTGCCTTGAATATTGGCCTCCACGGGTGTGAGTGCTAACGAAACCACCGGTATCTCTCTAAAATCATCTGATTTTGGCGGTGCCACCGAAAGGGTCACCGTATCACGCGCCCATGCTTCTACCTGAAATCCTTGATATTTAACATCCCGAAATCCATATTCCTTAAATAATTTGAAGGCAAATTCTTCTGCTTTTTTCCCATGCGCGCTCCCTGTTAATCGGTGGCCGATTGTCGCACAGGCTTTTTCTAAACTCGTATAAGCCTTCGAGTTGGCATCGACCTCTTCTTTTATGCGCTTAAATACAGTCTCTAGACTTTCTTCACCCAAAATGGGTTTCGAACTGCTGCTTCCTAATAGAACTAGAACAAAGAATACGAGTGAAAACGTACGTTTCATATGGCTTGGTTAACACGACTAAAAATCCATTGAAAATTACTTTTTTTTTAGCACAAAGGCAAGAAATTTTAGCCTACGGTCACAATTTATGGCAGAGGGCAAGCCTGATCTTTTGGCAGGCCTCGGGTCAATTGCTTGCACCAAAATTCTTTTTCACGATCCGGAATAGCTTTGCCTGCATAAAATCCAAGAATTTTAGAAGTTGCTTTCCTTACATCTCGGTGATCCAAATCAATCAAAACCTCCAATACAATCGTTCTTAAAGTGATTTGCGCTTCTGGCAGACCTAATTTTCGTAAGCCATTTTTGATGCTTTCCATGCGTTCTGGACTGTATGCTCGAGCCCGACTGCAATATAGGCTTGACATCAATACATTTTCCGCTGTTTGAAGAACATTCAAAGAATCGAATTTAGTTTTATAAGCACCTAAATTGGAAATGAAATGTTGGAACAATGGATTTTCATCATCCAGCATGATTTTCTGCATGATTAAAAACGAACGATCCTCTTGATATTGTTCCTTCGGTATTTGTCTAACAATTTCATTGACAATGTCAATCGTATGGGTGGTATCCATAATTAGCCGACTAAAATAACCTGCTGAAAGCATGACATCCATGGTTTTTTCTCCTTGCTGGTATTTCTGTAACAAAAAGGCCGAACAGGCCAAGGGATTTTTCGCCCGGTTTAATATTTGTTGAATCCCTACTGCAGAATTCGATTCATCCCCCAAGGGTTCAATGTCCATGATTTTTCCTGTAGGAGAAAAAACGATGAATGAGGGAGTTGAGGGAATAAAAATGTGGGAATTGCGTAGAAATAGGTTGTTTTCTTTTTTGCTAAGATCTAATTGATAGGCCAAATAATTCGTCTGCAAATACGTTTTCAATCGCGGATCGCGCAAGGTTTTGTCATAGGCGATGCAATGAGAGCAGGTGGGCAAATAGGCTTCAAATAAAATGGGCTTTTTCTCTTTGGCGGCAAGTTTGAAAATTTCCTCAAACGGAATCAAAGTCCGAAACGAGGGATTATTTGTTTTTTCCTGGGCCATTAATTGACCCAAGCAGGCAACGAAAAGAAAGCCGACTAAACCTATTTTTTTGACCATTCGATGGATAATTTTTTCAAAAATACATTATCCGGCCCAATTTTCCCTATCTAAACTTCGATAGGTAATCGCCTCAGCCACATGTTGGCTTGCAATTTCCGAAGCCGAATCCAAATCCGCAATCGTCCGCGCTACCTTTAAAATACGGTCATAGGCACGCGCAGATAACTTCAAATGATCCATCGCTTTTTTCAACAAGTGCTGTGAGGAGGTATCCAAGGAGCAAAAGCGTTTAACCATCGGGGAAGGCATACTGGCATTCGCATGAAATTGCGGAAATTTCTCAAACCGTTTTTCCTGCATTTTACGACCTCGAATAACTCGTTCACGAATAGCCCAACTCCCTTCTTGGCTTTGATTCGAAGTCATTTGCTCAAATCGCATCGGACTCACCTCCACATGTAAATCCATTCGATCTAATAAGGGGCCTGAAATTTTATTCAGGTATTTTTCGACCAATTCCGTTCCACAGGTGCAATCTTTTTCCGGATGGGTATAAAATCCACAGGGGCATGGGTTCATGCTGGCGACCAACATAAAATTGGCCGGAAATTCGACCGAAAATTTAGCACGTGCAATATGGATTTGGCGATCTTCGAGGGGTTGGCGCATCGCTTCCACGACATGTCTGGGAAATTCAGGCAATTCATCCAAAAACAAAACCCCATTGTGCGCTAAACTAATTTCACCCGGTTGGGGAACCGCCCCGCCACCCAGCAAAGCCACGGAAGAAACCGAATGATGGGGTGCCCGAAAGGGTCTCTGGGAAATCAGTGACACTTTTCCCATGAGTTTTCCCGCCACGGAATGAATTTTGGTTGTTTCCAGTGCTTCCTTTAAGCTCATCGGCGGAAGAATACTCGGTAGGCGTTTGGCCATCATGGTCTTGCCCGCCCCCGGTGGTCCTATCATCATAGAAATGGGTATATATTATACACTATCATATTTTTGCCCGTTTAATCACATTGAAAGAATTATTCATACTATGTTTGAAAATGAAATGAGTCCGTTTAATCTATTGAACTAGATTTAATTTTGTAAGGTTAAATCGTTTCACATCTTGCGATATAAGTTTATTCCCAATATCAAAAGGTGGTATATCAAATAATCTTTCAATCGGAATCATTTGACTGAATTTGATTTCATTATTTTCAATTATCAAATTTGATTTAGTTACCTTAACTGCTTTTATATTGAGAGTTTTCCTTTTATCCAATATAATATGAGTGAAAATACTGTAATCTGGGTCAACGTAATCTAATCTACCATTAAAGTCAACAATTCTTTTTTCTTTCCCGTAGGCT
Source organism: Cytophagaceae bacterium (assembly GCA_947450365.1). GTDB lineage: Bacteria > Bacteroidota > Bacteroidia > Cytophagales > Spirosomataceae > Aquirufa. The sequence continues at coordinate 6,173 of CANFVE010000029.1, read as the reverse complement.
TTAAAAGTGATTTTTAAAACAGTGAATTTTTTATCGTGTGAAAGTATTTCAATGCGACTAATAAAGTAAGAGATGTATCGTCTTAGAAGTGTAGGATTATTTTCTATGGAGTCAATATTCTTAACAATTATGTCCTCAATATTCAATAGTTTTTTTTCTGAGATTAATAATTGATTTTGAACTTTTACTAACTCTTTTTGTAAAATACTCTTATCCTTACTAAGTTTTTTTATTCTTGATTCGAATGTAACAATAAGGTTACTCAAGTTAATATTTCTGTGTACCATAGATGTGATTAATCCGTTCTCTAACTGTATTTTTTCCGATTCAATAGATTTAAGCTTGTTTTCAATACTTAACTTGTTTGTTTTAAGTATTTCAATGTTTTCGTCCGGGTTTAATTTATTTATGGTTTCTGATAATAAACTTAAATCGGTTTTAATTAACGACCATATTGCAGAATCTAGCATGCTCATGCTAATTACTTGTTTGTTCATACATGGGACTGTTTTACTTCTACCTCCGCACCTCAAACTATTCTTTACGATATTCTTTACAGTTCTATAGTCACCAGTATAATAGTTCCCGCAATTAGGGCAGACAACCATACGAGATAGCAATGTTATGTGTTTGTTAGCCTTATCTGCAGTTGTATTATTTGTTTTAAGTTTTGTCTGTACAGCATCATATAATTCTCTATCAATTATTTCAGGATATTTTATTTCGTTTTGAGTTATTATATATTTTTCTTCGTTAGTAAATTCTACATAATTCGGATTTTTCCTTTTATTATTTGTGACTTTAAATCCAGTATAACCCTCTTCTTTTAGTAGTTTGTTTACATTCCTTTTACTGTGAGTATAACTTGGGAAATTTTCTTTCAAACATTTAAGGGAAATATCACGTATTGACGGACTCTCCTTATTTTCATATCCATTAAGATACCAATTGAATATTTGTTTAACTATATCACTGTTTTTTTCATCTAATATCAAGGTACTCTTCTGTTTTTCTAATGTCTGTTTTTTATAACCAAATAATGTCTTGCCAGAAATTGATAGTCCCATTTTCATTAGATGTTTTTTAGCACGTTGAAAACGGTCTTTTTTGGCTTTAACTTCACTTTCTGCAAAAAATCCATATAATGTGAACATGATTTCTCCTGCCGCACTAATATTTCCTGAAGAATCAAAAAGAGTATATCCAGTATCCTTCAAGCACAGTTGAATTTTATTGGCAACTAACCATTCCTTAATTTGGTGCAAGATTGACTGTCTTCTTCCTACTCGAGATAATTCTGTGGCAAAAATTGTCTTATAATCTTTGTTATCCTGAATAAATGATTTCAGTTTTTCTAGCCCCTCCTTGTCTTTTAAATCTGCAAGACCAGACTCCTTGGTTTCAATTTTGTGAAATTTAGTATATCCTAGTTTTTTCGCGTAATCTATCAAGTCTCCAACTTGTGGTAAGTAATCTTGAATAACGGTACTTACCCTAACCAGAATAACGGCACACCCTGTATTTTCCATCATGAACTTATTGGATTATATATTTCAGTGAATAGTGAGTCATTCTCATCTAATGTTTCTTCCTCTTTTTCATCATTTTATCAACCTTTTTGTTGAAAATCGCTTCAAATGATATCATTAGTTGATAAGCATCCATTTGTAAAATTGTTCTTTCTTTGTACATAATAACTTTAGAATTTAGGGGCCTAGTTATACACTGAGCCCAATTATTTAACTCACTTTTTCAATTTGGAATCGTGACACATCTACTTCGTTTGTCTGATTAGTTTCTGTGTCTTTGGGATAAAAAAATTCGACCATATCTAAGTCAATTTTTGTGTAGTCAATCAAAATTTCACTTTCGTTACACCGAGAAAAATAAGACAGTACATCCTCCTTATTTATTGTCAAACCATAGACTAATGGATATTCGTTGTCACCAAATTCACTTCTATTTGTAAACCAAAATGCTTGCTCATAATCCAAAGTCCAAGAATTTCCTAAAAACTCAAATTCATTACGAGACCTATCTGCCATAACACCCCTCCAAACCTTTATACTATGAGGTAATTTTTCAAATTCAGTTACTTCCTCTTCATTCATCATCAGTCGAGGATTACCTCCGAAATAAGCAAGTTCAAGAATTTCATTTTTGTCACGGTGGGGATTATCAAATCCTACAAATACATCACTGACAATCTGATAGTATATTGACATTCCAACTTTTCGAACTATCAGCTCCTTATTTTCATTTAGCCACTTAATCCTCCATGGCTTTTCTATTGACCAAGCGGCTGAGTCAAAGTCATTTTTTAAAATGAACTTACGTTGATTAGCTTTCCTAATCTTCAAAATCTCATTCATCTTTCCATTTTCTTTATCCTTTAAATGAGGTTCAGACCTATAGGATTGGTGAATAAAATGATGCTTAATTATTGGTCCCCACGGATACTGAACTATGCATCCTGCAAGCTCTTTGCAGAGCGTTTCTTTTTTGTATTTAAAATCGTGCATATTGTTTCTTGTTTAATTTGATTGGTGGGCCCAGTATTACACCAGGCCCAATTGGTTACTTACTTTTTTTGCTTTTGAAGTGTTTTATACTTCTTTTACCTGTGAGATTGTTGTCAACATAAAATTTATCTCGTAACCCAAGGAAGTCAGTACCAAATTCGCCTAATTCTACATATTCGGGCCTTTCAATGGCATTAGGGTTTTGGTCTTCAAAGTCTATAGTTAAATTCTCATAGGCTTCTTCAGGAGTTGAACCTTTGATTTTATAACCAATTGGGACTACGAAATTTTGATACGTCATAACAGACAAAAAGATGTCTACTGAAATCGTTTTGGTTTTGGAAGTTGCTTCCATAGGATAAATTATTTAATTGATTCCCTACTCTTGTGGCTTTTCGGTTGCTCCCGTTTTTTAAAGTGGGTTCTGGCTCCACCTCACTCGTATTTTATATATCTTTACGACCCCAATCGATGTGGGTTACTCTTGTAGTTTTTGAATTGGAAGTAAGATAGATGGCGGAGCAATGCCCCGCCTCTAAATAAACTAACACTAAAAAATAATATGAACTATAAGAACTATAAGGGGTACGATAGTAACTCAACAGGATTATCAACACATTCCTCAACATTTACATCCCCAATACCTACAAAGCACACATCAAGAACCTCATCTGAATCAATTTCATCAAAATATACACTTCCTGTAAGGTTCAGCTTATCTGAACCGTAATCATCCATAAGTTTGTGGTATGCTTTAAGATGTTCACTATCATCAAATTGATAGTCTGCTGCTACCTCAAATCGTTGGGTAACTATTACTTCCATTACTACTTCCACAACAATCTCTTTTGTGTTAAAATTTGCCATTCTATTATAATTTAATTATTTCCTTACTCTTAAGGCTTTTCAGATACGCCCCGTTTTTTAGAGTGGGTTCTGGACTCCACTTGGATTATATATCTGTAAATCTGATATTCTCTCTTACTGTTTGGTCTTTAAAAAAAGGACTTAGTCCTTTTTAGTATTTGGTAAAAATAGTCCCAAAGTTTTAGGCTTTGGATTGACTGCTGGTCCTGGTCGAAATGGGGTTTTCTTTTTCACCTTTTTTTTATTTAGCTCATCTTCATGTTGAATATGAATATCTTCACTCTCGACTTGAAGTATCTTGACCGGGACCTTTACGGCCGACATTACCTTTTCCTTCGTTCTAACCGGTAAAGTATCCATGATTATCATATCCTTCTCCATTGATGATACCAACGCTAGCTCTGCCATCTTCATGAACTCCGGGTCGTTAGATAATTCCACTAAATCATTACCCAAATCTTCTGATTTACCCAAGTATGCCCTAATTTCCGCCTTTACATTATTGGGGTTGTAGAACGATGCACGTGCCACAACATAACTTGTTTCACTTCCACCTCGCTTTTGATTTAGCAAAGTCAACTTCACCTCAGTATCCAACATGCTTCTATGTTGGACGATAGCTGTCTCTAGTCTTGCAAGTCTTGCAAAAATTTGCAAGGTCTTATAGTCCTCAATAATATTGACATAGTCAGCTTTAAGTTTCTGAAGTTCTTCAAATATTCTTTTACGTTTGAGACCAATCTCTGATTTCTCCAAAGTTACATCACTCGAAATATCTTCTGTTTCGATGAACGAAGTAAACGCGCTCTTACGAGTCGATGTTTCAATTAACTCAGTGAATATCCCTTTAAGTTGGTTCTTTTTCATTGTTTGTCTCCTCAACGACACAAAGGTAATACAATAATTTGTATATCCAAATAATTGATATACTGATTTACGAAATTTTTAAAAATATTTTTTTCTTTAATCAAAAAGATGTCCAGACTTTTATTTGAAACAAATAATTTGGGGAGGGGTGAGCGCAATGGGGTGGGGCTTGAAAGTCCGAAGGACTTATAATAAAGCGGTCGTTACACTCCCGGCATCCGTTGAGGAGTTATTATATGAAAGTCTTTTGCCGGAGAAATTTATCCATATTATCCTTAACGAACATTAAGTCCTCGCGGACTTCTGAAAAATTTGAGAATCCATATATTTTATATAGTTCATTGTTACTTTTAAAAATATGACACTCATCAAAGATACTGGCACCAAATCTATGTTCAAGAATTACCAAGCATTCTTGAAATTCCTTAATAAAGGTATTAATCAATTGGGCCGGGTCCGTATTAATTAATTCAATTAATCTTGAACAAGCATCTTGGTACCGGTTATCAATATTTTCAATAGAAGAATCACCGGTTGTCCCAGTATATTGTAGTTCTTCTTGTAATAATAAACCTGTAATAATAGGTGTAATAATTGTGTCAGTCTCCCGACACGTGGTGTCTTCATTCTCGACACCTACCTGTAAAGTATCTCGACACGAGATGTCTAACAATTCGACATCACCCGACTCTTGAAAGAGCTCAGAGCTGTCCTCAATTTTGACAGGTGTCCTAATTAATTGCCAAAAATTATCCGCCAACTTTGTAATCTTTCCTTTTCCAAGAATAACTGTAATAGTTATATATCCTATTTTCTCAAACTTCTTGACAATTCCGTTTGCAGTCTGTCTTGTTTTGTTAATAATCCTTGCAAAATGTTTATCACTAGCAATACATCCATTTGGAAGTTCAGAAAGTGCTATTATTTCCGCAAGAATAAATTTTTCATCACTATTGAGAGATGGGTGATACTTGATACTTTGGGTGATGTTTAAATATTGTTCTTTCATGATAAATAAGAATCCCTCACCGGCTCGTTGGTAAAGGACAACGAACAAGGAGGGGATAAAAAAGTGATTTTGTATATTATAAAGATTGAACCCTTTACTTTCCAATCTGTGATTTATAAAATAGACGGAAAATAATTGGGATAGTCAACCTAGTCAATGTTAAGAAATTGCTAAGAAAAAAAATCCCACTTCCTGTAATTTAAAGAGGTATTTTGTCGTAAAGGATGTAGGTGTAACTTCCTATAGATAAAAAATATAATACTTGGGATATTTGTATCACCAGCAACAATTTAGGGTCTAAAATAGAACAGATTTCGCCGTAATTCGGCATCGTGGGAATTGACCCATTCGTGAAACTCAGACCATTTATTATAAAATGACAGAATAAGACATCTCATCAGAAGAATATATACCGGCAGATGGTGTAATCAATTCACCTTCCTAATTATAACAGGAACAGTTTCATGACTTGATGTCCAGTGAACCCATTGTGTATAAAAACTACCGGGATTATTCAATCAGTGTATTCTCTTTCGCATCAAATAGTTCTTTTTATGATTTCTATAGCCATGAATTTTAAAATGAATAAGATTTAGGCCATAATATAAAATAGAAACGATTTTATTCCGGAAATCCATATCTGTCTAGGATATTTGATGTATTCATTTATCAACCCCTTAACAGATAACAAACATGGAAAAGAAAACAGCATATTACCTAAGAACTTCACATTACCTTCAAAGTATCGGCACTCAGGAAGACAAAATAGAACCAGGGTGGAAGATATATAAAGATGAAGGAGTATCCGGTAGATTGGATTTCAAACTGAGACCTGCCGGTGCCAAATTATTGGATGATTGCCGTAAAGGTTTAATTAATCGAATCGTCGTGATGAGAATCGACCGGTG
>CANFVE010000028.1 GCA_947450365.1 Cytophagaceae bacterium | reverse complement strand
TATTATGAAAGACCTAAAACAATTTATATTCTAATCAAGTTAACCTTTGAAATAAATTTAAAAACCAATTATTATTTGGCTTTTTATAATTTGTTGCTTTTTTTTGTTTTGATTTTAACTCATTAACAAACTCAAACTTTATGAAAAAATTCGTACGACAAATGTTCGTTCTATGGATTATTGCGGCTGTTCCAGCCCTTGCCCAAGATCGAACGGTTACCGGAAAGGTAACGAATGAAGATGGAATTGGCCTTGCAGGCGTAAACATTGCCATCAAAGGAACAAGCCGAGGCACAAGCTCTGATGCCACTGGGAATTACAAAATTTCAGCAGCCAATTCGAGTAGTTTAATCGTTACATCGATTGGCTATGTGAATCAAGAAATCAAGGTTGGTTCACAAAATGTGATTAATATCCAATTGGTTTCAAAAATCGAAACCTTGGATGAAGTTGTGATTACGACCTTCGGTACGGCTAAAAAAGCAAGTTTTACAGGTTCATCCGCCAAAGTAAGTGCTGAGAAATTAGCCGTTCGGCCAATTACCAACGTAGGACAAGCCCTTGAAGGTATCTCAGCTGGGGTAACTACTACCTCAACATCGGGTCAACCGGGTTCTTCACCATCCGTTCGTATACGGGGTTTTGGATCAATTTCCTCATCCAATGATCCTCTATATGTTGTAGATGGTGTTCCTTACAGCTCGAGTATTGCAAACTTAAACAATGACGACATTGAATCCATCACGGTTTTAAAAGATGCGGCTTCAACCGCTCTTTATGGAGCACGTGCTGCGAATGGTGTGGTGATGATTACGACCAAAAAAGGGGCTGTTGGCAAAAACTCCATCAATTTAAAATACACCAAAGGTTTTAATACGCGTGCATTACCGGAGTATGACCGCGTAGGCCCAGGTGACTATTATGTATTAATGTGGGAAGCTAATCGTAACAATTTAGCTTACCGTGCAGCGAGTCCTGTTGCATTAGCTACTGCCAATGCAACTGCCTCAGCAGGTTTAGGAGCTATCGTGGGAACTGGGTATAATACTTATAATGTACCATTCGCCTCATTAGTTGGCACAGATGGTAAATTAAATCCGAGTGCGCAAATGATCTATTCCGCAGATGATTTAAACTGGGAAAAAGCGATCATGCGTCAAGGTGTACGTGATGAGGTGAGTGCTAACTTTAATGGGACCAACGGAAAATCTGATTATTTCTTCTCGGTTTCTTATTTAAAAGATCAAGGATATCAAATCAAATCAGATTATGATCGTTTCACAGCACGTTTAAATGTGAATAGCCAAATGAATTCGTGGTTTAAAGTGGGTGCTAATATGTCAACCACTGTCACTACCTCGAATCAATCCACGGCAGATGGAGGTACTTCATTTGTCAATCCTTTCTTCTTTACACGCGGTATGGCACCGATATACCCTGTTTATGCATATGACCCAAATAGCCCTGGTGCATTCCTAAAATTAGAAAATGGAAATAATCGCTATGATTATGGTAACTTAAGTGCATTAGGCCTTTCAAGTCGTCCTGTTTATGGAGGGCGTCACGTCGTAGCAGAGACCATTTTAAATGAAAACTTCTTTAAGCGCAATATGCTTGGAGGTCGTACATTCGCAGAAATTAAATTCTTAAAAGATTTTAAATTTACATCGAATGTGGGTGTGGATATAACAAATACGAATTCAATCGTTTTTGGAAATCCTGAGATTGGTGATGGTGCGCCAGCTGGTCGTGCACAAAACACATTTGAAAACATTGCTAATTATAACTTATCACAATTGTTGACCTATAATCATTCGTTTGGCAACCACAATGTGGACGCCTTAATCGGTCATGAAAATTACAATTTAGTAAGTAACAATTTAGATGGTTCTCGATCACAACAAATTTTGGACGGAAATTATGAGTTAGTAAACTTTACTACAACAACGAATTTATCCTCTCAATATGACATTCGTCGCGTAGAAGGTTTCTTCTCTCGTTTAAATTATGATTATGATTCAAAATATTTCTTATCTCTATCTGCCCGTCGTGATGGTTCGAGTAAGTTTTATACAGATAAGCGTTGGGGTAATTTCTATTCTGTAAGTGCGGCATGGCGTTTAGATCAAGAAGATTTCATCAAAGAATTGCCATTCATTAGCAATTTGAAATTGAGAAGTTCTTTCGGTCAAACGGGTAATGATGGGGGAATTAGTTATTATGCTTGGCAACCATTGTATGGTTTGGGTTGGAATAATGCCACAGAGCCAGGAATTTTACAATCGAGCTTAGGAAGTAAAACCTTAGAGTGGGAAACGAACAATGCATTTGATGTGGCTGTTGAGTTTGGTTTATTTAAAAACCGCATCAATGGTACAATTGAATATTTTGATCGTCAATCAACGAATTTGATTTTTGCGGTACCACTTCCATTATCGGTAGGTATTTCCTCTGAAACGAGAAACATTGGTTCGATGTATAACCGCGGTTTAGAGCTTCAATTAGCCGCTGATGTAATTCGCAAGAATGGATTCTCTTGGAACATCGATTTGAACGCGACGAAATTCGAAAATAAAATCACAAAGATGCCAGCAGAAAGTAAGGAAATCATTGATGGAACGAAGAAGTTAAAAGAAGGAAGTTCTTTATATGATTATTGGTTGCGTGAATACAAAGGTGTAAATCCAGAAACTGGTGTTGCCGAGTACCGGGCAGTCAGTTATGTGGCCTCAAACTCACGTATTACTGCCTCAGGTGATACATTAACGAACAATATCGCCAATGCGCGGTATTGGTATAATGGAACATCCATTGCTGATTTAACGGGATCTGTAACAAATACGATTCGTTACAAGGGATTCTCTTTATCGGCATTAGCCGTTTTCCAATTAGGTGGAAAAATTTATGATGCTGCTTATGCTAGTTTAATGAGTGCTGGATATCACAGTGCTAAATCGACTGATATCTTAAAGCGTTGGGTGAATCCAGGAGATGTAACGAATATTCCTCGTATGGATAATGGCCGTACTGCAGATTTTGATGCAGCATCTGATCGCTGGTTAATCGACGGAAGTTATTTAAACATTCGTACCGTGACACTCTCGTACCAAATTCCAAGATCCTTTTTGAGCAAGTACAAAATTGACAATGCCAATATTTATGTCAGTGGAGAAAACTTCTTAATGCTTTCAAGAAGAAGCGGAATGAACGTTCAGCAAAACTTTGGAGGTACTACGAGCAACGTGTATAGTCCTGCTAAATCGTTGGTATTAGGTATTTCATTCTCACTTTAATAGCTAGCAATCATGAAAAACATAAAATTAATTTTAACAGCTTTTGTCTTCAGCATGATCTCGTTTTCATGTGAGACAACGTATTTGGATACCGCTCCTACGGCGAGTATCGATGCATCGGCAGCCTATTCAACTACTAAAAATGCGGCTGCTGCGATTAACGGTATTTATCGTTCGTTTGTTGTCCGTTATTTAAGTTCACAAGGTCATTCGGGGCATCCAGCCATGATGATTATTATGGATCACTTAGGTGAGGATTTGGTTATCGGAACGACAGCGGCGTCATGGCACGTGGGTGAAACCCGTTGGACTGCTCACCGTTCAGACGTAAACGTTATGTCTCAATTCCCGTATGAAATGTATTATCGCTTCATCGGAAATGCGAATATTGGAATTGCAAATATCGATAAATCGGTGGGTCCGCAAGCGGACAAAAACCAATTGAAAGGAGAAGCATTAGCCCTACGTGCATTCAGTTATTTACACTTGGTACAATTGTACGGTAAACGCTATGATGCTGCAGCTAAACCAAATACACAATTAGGAGTACCCTTGGTACTAGAACCTACTACTGAGGCGAAAGCGCGTTCAACCGTTGAGGATGTGTACACACAAATCAAGAAAGACTTAACAGATGCTATCGCCTTGTTATCGACCGCACCTGCACGAGCGAACAAATCACACATCAACGTGAATGTTGCCAAGGGATTAATGGCACGCGTAGCATTAACTCAACAAAATTATGCAGATGCAGCTAAATTTGCTTCAGAAGCTCGCGCAGGTTTTGCTTTAATGAGCGATGTTCAGTATCAAGATGGGTTCCAAGATATATCAAATCCTGAGTGGATGTGGGGATTTGATCACTTAGAAGATCAAACGGAGTATTTCGGTGGATACCACTCCTATATTTCATGTAACTACAATTCAACGGTAATTCGTACCTATCCAAAGGCAATCAATAGTTTGTTATACAACCAAATTTCTGCAACAGATGTACGGTCGAAAATGTGGGTAAAAGCGCCTACTACTGCGAATTCAGTAACTCCTCCAGGGGGTGTCCGCGTACCTTACTTGAATCAAAAATTCAGACTACCGGGTGTTCCATCAACAAGTGCTATGGGCGATGTCCCTTACATGCGGGCTGCTGAAATGTATTTAATCGAAGCGGAAGCAAAAGCTCGTTTAAATGACAATGCGGGTGCACAAGCAGCATTATTTGCACTCGTAAAAACTCGGGATGCGGCAGCTACACAATCAACCAAAACGGGAACAGCGTTAATCGATGAGATTATGTTCAATCGCCGCATTGAGTTATGGGGTGAAGGATTTAGATTCTTTGATTTAAAGCGATTGAATGCCCCATTGAATCGGAATGGAGCGAACCACATTGCATCTGTTGTATTGTTATATGATGTAGCACCTGGTGATGTTCGTTGGGAATTCTTAATCCCTCGACGTGAAATCAATGCAAATAGTCAAATTATTCAAAATCCATTATAAGACATTAATGGGTTTAAACAAAAAAAATGGGACTCGAAAGGGTCCCATTTTTTTTGTTAACTATCTCAATTTTCTATAATAAAAATCGATTAGAGTAAATACAATTAGCCGGCGATTTAATCTTGCTAACCCAAGGCTTGTCGAGCCTCACCATCAGGATGATTGGCCATTTGACAAACATCATCCAAAAGCATCGTCTCCCCTTTTTCTTTAGTATAGGCATTCCATTTCGGCAATCCAGCTCCATTCGGATTTCCGGTGCGAGCAAAATTCAAGAAATAGGTAGCCATTTTAGTCGATAAAGCTTTGGGTCTTTTCCCTCCACCCGTATGGGTCAACATCAAATCCGTATTATAAAACCAAAAACAAATATCATCACAATGAAAAGCTCTCATACGACCGTCAAACAAAGGAGGCTGCCAGCCGAACCACGATAAAAATACCGAAGCTTTGCCTTGCGTAACTTTTGCATCAGCAGTGGCCACCGCCCCTTTTCGATTGGAAAGAATGAGCGCCCAAACTTCGATAGGTTTAGCTTTAGGGAAATTCTTTTGGAATGCGGCTACAATTTTAGCCGAATCATCTCCGAATCGACCTTTGATTTTATCCACGACCACTTCGAAAGTAATTAATTCCAATGAGGCATCTGTTCTGCTAGGACTCTGTTCATGGAAATTCGTATTAATCATCAATGGAATATCCGCTGAAAAATGAGATGAATCACTAAAAAATGGTTGATCCAACATACTAACACCATCGGCCACCGGAGAAAAACCTCCGCGCATAATTTTCATTTTTTTCGCTTCTTCAGCCATTTTATCAACAGCCCGATTCGCAATATCAATGTATTCACGCCAAGGAATCCCTTGTAACTTTTCAAATTCACCCATCTTCAAACCAGCCTCTTCCAAAATTTTAATGCCCAATTTCTCCGCGTATTCCTTATTAACTCCTCCTAAAGAACTTCCACTTAGCGCCACGGCCTTATGAAATAATGCCTTAGCCGATGGCATATTCATTAAACAGGTTACCTTAGCCCCGCCACCCGATTGACCAATGATCGTCACATTTCCAGGATCACCCCCAAAATTTGAAATATTTTGTTTTACCCATTCCAAGGCAGCAACCATATCCAAATTACCCACATTGCCCGACAAAGCATGTCCCCCAGCTGATTTCAAATGCGAATAGCCAAAAGGTCCTAAGCGATGATTAATCGACACAAAAACTATATTTCCCATTCGGGCCAAATTTTCGCCATTATAGCCGTCTTGTTCAATGGCATTTCCATTCGTAAATCCACCTCCGTGCAACCAAACAATGACAGGTCGCTTTTTTGTATCTAATGCAGGAGTCCACACATTAAGTTTTAAACAATCCTCCGATACATCATCATAGTTCCAGTGATCCACAAACGAAGCGTATTGATTCGAATATCGTTTCTCCATAATTTGTGGTGCTGTATTACCCCACCACACGCATGGCTTTATTTCTGACCAAGCAGCGGGTTTTTGCGGAGGCATAAAACGATTTTTACCCGATGTATCTGCACCATAAGGAACACCTAAAAATTGAAATATATCCCGAAGCACAAAACCTCGAATTGGACCAAATTCCGTTTTGGCAACTGCGATGGAATCCCCAACAAATAATACCTGCCCATCAGGATTAGATGGCGGATTTGCTGATTCTTGATTGTGAATTGGATTAAGAGATAAAGAAGCCGCACCTAATCCGAGGGACTGAATAAAATTTCGTCGATTACTTTTCATATGAATGGTTTAGAATAAAGAATCATAATTATCCAATTTCATCGATAAAAACAAACCCAGGGAAGATTTATTCCTGCATTCGGATCGATTATAGTATCTTTGTGAATCAATTTTTCAATCCACCTATGCAGTATTTTCAAACAGCTCTTTTGAGCATATTCCTTTCATTTACCTTATTTTCTCAAATTCCGGCCGGCGCAAGTCAAAACAAAATGCAAGACATGAATAAAGGCCATGTATTTGGAAAGGTTGTGGATGAAGCTGGAAAACCCGTTGAATTCGCGAATGTTGTTCTTTTAAAAACGGTCATCGATCCAGCAAGCAAACAAAGCAAAGATATCCTGGTAAAAGCCCAATCAGCGGAGTTAAATGGTGATTTCAATTTCAAGGAAATCCCTGTCAATATTAAACTAAAAATCAAAATCAGTTTTGTGGGTTTTAAAAACTACGAAAGCCCCATTTCATTTGCCCCTCCTACCATGGGTGATGGACCTAAGCCTGCAGCAGGTCAAATACCTGATCCTGCGATGATGGCTAAAATGATGGCTGCATTTGAAAAAGATTTAGGGAATATTAAACTGGCCTCCGAAAATATGGAATTAGCCAATGTGACCGTTCAAGGGACTAAATCGTTAGTCGAAATGGACATCGACAAAAAATCATTTAATGTGTCTCAAAATTTAGTCACCACAGGTGGAACTGCCATCGACGTCATGCGAAACATTCCCTCGGTCCAAGTGGACATCGACGGTAACGTTAAAGTACGAAATGCAAATCCTACATTATTCATCGATGGAAGACCCACCAGTTTATCTATGGATCAAATACCCGCTGATATCATTGACAAAGTGGAGGTCATTACCAATCCTTCCGCTAAATATGATGCCTCAGGAAGTATGGCCGGCATAATCAACATCGTCCTAAAAAAGAATAAAAAGAACGGGTATAATGGCATGGTGAATGTGGGTGCGGATCGCTACGGAGGATCTAATATCATGGGAAATTTCACGTACCAACAAAATAAATGGAACCTAACCGCCACCCTAATGAACATGCGTAATCGCAATAATTCACAAGGAAATAGCGTACGAACGAGCGATTTAGGTGGAATCAATTCCAGCGTTAGTCAAGTATTGGACAATCAAACCTCTGGATCAATGCTATTCCCTAGATTTTCAGCGGATTATGCAGCGAGCAATCGGACAACGCTCAGCTTAGGCACATTTTTTGGCGGTGGAGGTCAGTTTAGACCCAATGAAGATACTCGAATTACTAGTATCGTAAACTATGTGACGACATTGAGTCATCGGGTCAGTGAAAGTTACCGGGAATTCAAACCTCAAGGTTTTCAAGCTGGTTTTAAACACACCTATCCCAAAGCAGGCGAAGAATTAACCGCAGATTTTAACTTTTTCGGGGGTACGAATAAAAATGATGGGACTTTCACAACGAATTATTTGAAAAACAATGCCATCACAGGCACTCAAATTCAAAAGAATTTAGGTTCTGGAAATAATAAATTCATGACCATTCAAGTGGATTATGTAAAACCTTTGAAAAATGATGGCAATATCGAAACAGGTTTACGTGCACAAATCAACGAATTAGCCAACGAAAACAATAATTCCATCAAATACATAGGTAGTGAAATTTATCGTCCAATTCCATCAGCTTCTACGAATTATGAAAGTACAAACAATGTGTATGCGGCCTATTTTTCAATTTCAGGAAAGGCAAATAAAACACTTAGTTACAAAATCGGATTGCGTGGCGAAAGCTCAAATTACGATGGAAAATTACTCAGTACAGGACAAGCATTTAGCAATAAATACCCCCTGAGCTTATTCCCATCCATCTTTTTGAAGAAGGATTTATCGAAAACAGACCAATTGCAATTAAGTATTACGCGCCGGGTAAATCGCCCTAATTTCTTCCAAATCATTCCATTTGTGGATTATAGTGATAGCTTAAATATCCAACGAGGAAATGCAAACCTCGTTCCAGAATTCACCACCTCCGGTGAACTTTCATATAGTAAAACGAAAGGGTCAGGGACTTTGTTGATTTCAGGCTATTACAAATACACGGACAACTTAATCACCCGGTTTTTAAAGCAAGAAATCAATCCGATTTCAGGTAAATTAGACCTGATTAATACGTTCGTAAATGCGAATTCAAGCATCAATTATGGTGCGGAAATTACCTATATGAACAAGTTTTTAAATTGGTGGGATTTCACGGCGAACCTTAATTTATATAATTCGAAAATCAACGCATCTAATGTGGATATAAATCAAGTGAATGACGCCATGTGGTCAGCCTTTGGTAAAATAAACAACAGTTTTATCTTGCCCAAAAAATGGGTAATCCAATTATCCGGTGATTTCCAAGGCAAAACAAATATGCCGGTTACTCAAAACCAAGGTATGCAAGGTGGCCCTCCAGGTATGCAGGCACAAAGTTCTTCACAAGGATACATCGAACCATTTTATGGAATCGACATGGCAATTAAAAAATCATTCTTAAAAAATGATATGGCTTCTGTGACCCTTTCATTTAATGACCTTTTCAAAACTCGAGGAAATACCCGAATTTCATATGGGGAAGGTTTTTATCAATCGTATTACCGGATCGCAAATCCCCAACAAATTCGACTAACCCTTTCCTACCGATTCGGTAAAATGGATATGAATGCCATGAAGAAAAATAATAACAACAACATGGAAGGCATGCAAATGCAATAAGCAAATAGATTAAAAAAAACCTCCCCTAATTCTAGAGGAGGTTTTTTTATGTCTGAACCTGCGTTATACTGCGCAAGTCATATCCACGCCGCAACATTGAGGCGATTTAATTTTGCCTTCACATGAACGACAAATAGAAATTTGCACTTCTCTTCCATCAGGTAAAACTAGGATATCATTTTCCAAAGCTTGGTCGCATTTTGCGCAGGAAGCATTTACTGCCATTCCACAAGATTTACATTCGTAAGTTGCCATCGTTCATTGAGTTTATTTAAAATAAAATTTAACAGATTCTAAAATAAAATATTTGCTAAATATAGGAACTATTCAATAAATGATTTCTGCTTTATAGCCAATTTATTCTGAATAGAATTGTACAGAATTGAACCATTTTTCAAATAAAAAAACCCCTTAATGAAATTAAGAGGTTTTCGTGGACCAGCATGGGCTCGAACCATGGACCCCCTGATTATGAGTCAGATGCTCTAACCAACTGAGCTACAAGTCCCCGTCAGCTTACGCTAACATGCCGCAAAAATAATTAATTATTGCCTTTCTAACTAATTTAGCCTAACATTTAATAAAATCGTATCTTTATGCTTCGAAAAGGACGACCTATGTTTCCGACTAAAATCATCAATGATCCGATTTACGGATTTATTAAAATCAATAATCCATTGATCCTTCAATTGATCGATCATCCTTATTTCCAACGTCTTAAGCGCATTAAACAACTTGGCCTCGCCGAATTTGTCTATCCTGGCGCGCATCATACTCGCTTTCACCATGCCCTCGGCGCCATGCACCTCATGGACCAAGCCCTGAACAACCTGAAAGCAAAAGGCTATACCATCACCGAAAAAGAACAAGAAGCTGCTGAAATTGCCATTTTATTACACGATATTGGCCATGGTCCATTCTCTCATGTGTTGGAATTTACCTTATTAAATGAAATCCACCATGAGCAAGTGTCACATCTGCTGATGCAAAAATTAAATGAACATTTCGGGGGCCAATTAAGTCTTGCCATCGATATGTTTGGCGACCGATATGAACGTAAATTTTTTCATCAATTGATTTCGAGCCAATTGGATGTTGACCGCCTCGATTACCTCAGTCGGGATTCCTTTTACACCGGAGTTCGGGAAGGATTTATAGGTTCTGAACGCCTTTTGAGTATGTTGGATCTGAAGAACGAACAATTAGTCCTTGAGGAAAAAGGCATTTATTCGATTGAGAATTTCCTAATGGCTCGCCGACTCATGTATTGGCAAGTGTATCTTCACAAAACGGCCATAGCTGCCGAAACCATGTTGATTCAAATCCTACGAAGAGCCAAAGATTTGATGCGTACTGGATATCAATTACCAGTTTCTAAGCCCTTGCTTACATTTTTAGAAAAATCCTATACTTGGTCTGAATTTTCATCAAACCCCAATTTATTGATTGCCTTTACCGATTTGGACGACCATGATATTTGGGCAGCCATTAAAGCTTGGAAAAATGAGGAAGATAAAATTTTGAGACATTTATGCCAACAGTTTTTAGGTCGGAAACTTTTTACCTGTAAATTAGGCACGCAACCCTTGCCGAAAGCGAAAAAAACAGAGATCGAACAACAGATAAAAGGTTCTCTTGGTATCACTCAAGAAGAATTAAGCTATTTTGTGGTCGAAGGTTCAACGAGCAATGCCGCCTATGTGCAGGGCGACAATACAATCAAAATGGTCGATAAACAAGGTCAGGTGGTCGAGTTAATGTTGGCCTCCGATCTACCCACTATTCAGGCCCTCAGTAAGATTGTAAAAAAATACTATTTTTGTTGCCCAAAGAGCGTATATTTGCAAGGCGAATTGAGCTGATTAGAACTTTTTTTAAAGACTCAGGAGAAATTAAAGCATGAAATTTACTGTTAACCAAATAGCTGAATTAATACAAGGTACAGTAAATGGAGACGGCGATCAGATTATATCAGGTTTCGACAAAATCGAAGAAGGCAAAAAAGGCAGTATTTCCTTTTTAGCCAATCCTAAATACGAATCTTATTTATACGAAACAGCAGCTACTGCGGTCATAGTTTCTAATCAATTGGAACTAAAAAAGCCCGTACAATCCGCTCTTATCCGCGTCAATGACCCCTACATTGCTTTCACAATTTTACTCCAGAAGTATCAGGAAATCATGGCGGTTAAGCCGACAGGAATTCAAGAACCTTCGTACATAGATAGATCGGCTAAAATAGGTGATTCAACCTTTATTGGGCGATTTACCAACATCGAATCCAATGTACAGATCGGAAATAACACCCAAATTTATGATCGGGTAAGTATTGGAAAAAATGTAAAAATTGGTTCGAATTGCTCTATTTTCCCAGGTGTGGTCATCTATTCTGATTGCATCATCGGGAATGACGTTGTCATTCATGCGAATTCCGTGATCGGTTCTGATGGGTTTGGCCATGCGCCACAAGCGGATGGCACCTTTAAAGCGATTCCTCAATTAGGGAATGTGGTCATCGAAGACCATGTGTCCATTGGATCTAATACGACCATTGATCGGGCTACAATGGGTTCGACGATTATCCGTACAGGCGTAAAAATTGATAATTTAGTGCAGATTGCACATAATGTGGAGATTGGCCAACATACCGCAATAGCGGCCCAAACAGGGATTTCAGGTTCTACCAAAGTGGGCGAAAATTGTCTAATTGCGGGGCAAGTTGGTGTGGCGGGACATATTACGATTGCCCCAAGAACCATTGTTACAGGCCAATCTGGGGTAACAAAAACAGTGAAAGTGGCAGGACAAACCTTGGGAGGAACTCCGGCGTCCAACAATGTGGATTTCCTTAAGAGAAATGCATTAATCAGGCAATTACCTGAGATTTTAGAAAAATTTAACCAAAAAAATAAGTAATTTTAGTTGACTTACCCTTCTTATGAATAATAAGCAACATAGCATTTCCAAATCAGTTACCCTCAGTGGCGTAGGATTACATACAGGTGTTACGGCGAATATGACGTTTTTACCAGCACCTGCGAATCATGGAATAAAATTTCAACGAGTAGATTTACCCGGCCAACCCATTGCGGATGCGGATGTCGATTATGTTGTAGATACATCTCGTGGTACGACCATTGAACATAATGGTGCTCGAATAAACACGGTTGAACACGTATTGGCTGCTTTAGTCGGCATGGAAATTGACAATATCCTCATCCAATTAGACGGACCAGAGCCTCCCATCATGGACGGCAGTTCCATCAAATTTGTAGAGGCGATTAAGGATGCAGAACCCGTAGAACAAGAAGCGCATCGGAAGTTTTTCGAAGTGACAGAAGAAGTTAGATTTAAAGATCCAGAAAAAGATATCGAATTAGCCGCATTACCATTAAATGATTATCGAATGGCGGTGATGGTGGATTATAATTCAAAATTTTTATCGAGCCAGCACGCAAATTTAAGCCATGTTTCACAATTCGAACGTGGATTTGCGATGTGCCGAACCTTTTGTTTTGTACATGAATTAGAAGTATTATATAAAGCGGGTTTGATCAAAGGGGGCGATTTAAATAACGCCATTGTGATCGCGGATCGGGATTATTCGGAAGCGGAATTAGCCCATTTATCGGAGGTATTAGGAAAACCAAAAGTGAGCGTTTCGAAGGAAGTAGGTATTTTGAATAATACCCATCTCCATTTTCCAAATGAGATGGCACGCCATAAATTATTGGATTTAATGGGGGATTTGGCTTTAGTAGGTCGTCCGATCAAAGCACAAATTTTAGCCTCACGTCCTGGCCATGCTTCAAACGTGGAATTGGCGAAGAAAATCAAGAAATTGATGCTTGAAACGGAGAAGAACAATGTTCCTATCTATGATCCGAAGCAACCGCCAATTTGTTCACACGAACGAATCTATGAATTATTGCCACACCGCTATCCGTTCCAAATGATTGATAAAATCATTTATTTGGATGATAATAGTGTTGTGGGGGTAAAAAATGTCACGATGAATGAAAACTATTTCATGGGACATTTTCCAAATAACCCCGTGATGCCAGGAGTTATGCAAGTGGAAGCGATGGCGCAGACGGGTGGTATTTTGGTATTAAGTTCGGTACCAGATCCTGAAAATTATTGGCCCTATTTAGTAGGTATCGAAAATTGTCGCTTTCGGAGAAGTGTAATTCCAGGGGATACTGTTATCTTTAAATGCGAATTATTAGCACCGATTCGGAGAGGTATTGCCAAGATGATTGGAAAAGCTTATGTATCAGGTCAGGTAGTTTGTGAAGCAGAAATGACTGCAAGTTTAGTACGAAAATCCTAAGTTGATCCTATGAGCCACGCGTTAACTTCCATACATCCTGCTGCTATTATTGGATCCAATGTCACCATTGATCCATTTACGGTGATTCATGAGGATGTTGAAATCGGCGAAGGCACTTGGATAGGGTCAAATGTAACCATATTTCCAGGTGCGCGAATAGGCAAAAATGTACGTATTTTTCCAGGCGCAGTTATTTCAGCGATTCCTCAAGATTTGAAATTTGGTGGAGAGGTTACAACGGCTGTCATTGGCGATCATACCACCATTCGGGAATGCGTTACAATTAATCGGGGTACATCAGACCGAATGAAAACGGTGATAGGCCAACATTGCCTTATCATGGCCTATGTACACGTAGCCCATGATTGTGTCATTGGAGATCATTGTATCTTAGCCAATTCCGTACAAATGGCAGGCCATGTAAATTTAGGTGATTATGCGATCATTGGTGGTTCATCTGCCGTACATCAATTCGCCAATATCGGTCGTCACGTGATGATTTCAGGTGGCTCTTTGGTCCGAAAAGACGTCCCTCCTTTTACAAAATCGGGAAGAGAGCCCCTTAGCTACGCGGGTATTAATTCCATTGGCCTCAAAAGACGAGGATTTACGGATGAACTAATTGCTGAAATCCAGGATGTTTATCGCTACGTATATTTGAAAGGCCTTAATAACCAAGATGCCTTAACTCAAATCGAAGCGAATATTCAAGCCTCGCCTGAACGCGATGAAATCATTGCTTTCATTAAAAACTCCGAAAGGGGCATCATGAAAGGTTAATCAACCCAGCCATGAAAATTCTTGCCGAACACGTAGCGAAAAAATTCCGACAAGAATTAGTCATCAAGCAATTCAATTATACGTTTCATTCAGGTAACTCATATGCCTTAACTGGTCCTAATGGCTCCGGTAAATCGACACTACTCAAACTTTTGTCACAATTTTCATTGCCCACAAGTGGCCATATTCATTACCATCACCTGGATGTACCCATTTCATCAGATGATGCCTTTCAATATGTAGCCTTCGTAGCGCCATATACCGAATTAATCGAAGAATTTAGCCCATCGGACCTCATTGAATTTCTAAGAAAATCAACTTTTTTACCTAATCATTTTACCATAGAAGCCTTTGAAGAATTTTCTGAGTTGCGCACTTCTCGGAGCAAAATCATCAAAAACTTTTCATCAGGCATGCGTCAGAAGGTTAAATTAAGTTTAGCCATGGCTTCTCAAAGACCTATTTTGTTCTTAGATGAACCCACGTCCAATTTAGATGAAAAGGCGAAGGCATGGTTTGAAAAAACGTTGAAAACCCAAGGAGAAAAATTAATCATCCTAGCCTCCAATGAGCCAGAGGAAATAAAACAATGTACCCATACATTGTCCATTTTAGATTATAAATAATCAGGCGATTCGTTTCAACCGAATCCAAATCAGCCCCAGCACGAAACTATTAAATCCGAAAAAATACGCGAAAGCACTTAATGGCAAAACTCCACGAGACATGTTTTGATAGTAATAATGCAGACTGTTAAATTGCCAATTCAACCCCAAAAAACTAGCTAATTCCTGAGGCCCTTGCCAGCATATAAAATTAAATACAACGCCCATGACAAAAGCCAACGCTTGTTTGCGGGTCAAGGAAGAGGCCAAAGCACTTAATGAAATAAAAGACATAGCTACCAAAAATAAGGCTATATATCCTCCGACAACAACGGCAAAATCTAGGTTATTTTCAGGCGATCCTAATTGGCCCACCGAATACACAAATAAGCAAGTAGGCGCCAACAAACAAATCAATACGATCAACATACTGATCCACTTCCCCACTAAAATACCCTCTAAACGGATGGGTAGCCCTCGCAATAATTGAAATGTCTTAAATTCAAATTCCTCAGCAAACAAACGCATGCAAATCGCAGGAAGAAAGAAAAGGAAAAACCAGGGACTTAGATCAAAAAATACACTTAATTCTGCAAAGCCATATTCCAAGGTATTTCCCTGTAAAAACCAGGTATATAGACCCATTAACACATAAAAAGTCACCATCAGCCCCAGACCGATATAGCTACTAAAAAAAGAATTAAGTTCTTTTCGAACAATCGCCCACATCCCTATTCGTCAAAAATGGATTTCTCGCGTTTCACAATAGCTGACACCACGAGCCCCAATAAAAACATGAAAATAATCGTCACGACAACAATCATCAAAAATTGAATTCCAGGGCCCATCATTAATTTGGTCATCTTTTCCGCTTCCTCAATCTGACTTTCACTCAAACCCTGACTTTCTAGTTTTTCACGCGCTAAATCCATTTGCTTTTGGATTACCCCTTGATCAATAAAATTCAAATAAATGTAATTAAATCCGCCACTGGCCACCCCCCAAATCGCTCCAAGCAAAGTAGAATTCCCCAATCCTTGTCCATAACTTAAGACATCATCTTGATTCTCCCGAACTTCTTTTAAAGCCAAATAAAGAATCGTTGTATTAATTAATAAAGTGGCTAAAAACGAAACCCAACCTAAACTCTCCGTAAATGCCTCTTCCAAGCCCGAGTATTTGGTAATAATCGTTAACAAAAAACTAGACACACCCCCAATAATACCCCATTTAAGGGCAATGACCGTAGGAGACAATCGGTTTTCCTCTGAAATTCCCATCGTTTTATTGTTTAAAGTATAATGAAATCAATAGATTAGGTAAAAAGGCTAAGGCGATTTTTTGAGAAATCTCATCTTTGGCAATACTTCCCGGTGAAATCCCATTTATCCCTTCCAATAAATTTTTATAATATTCAATCCCCTCTTGCTCAATAATTTTACTCTTATAGACCTGTAATTCGCTGACGCTAAGCTGAATATACTCCGTTAATACGCCTTGACCCAGATCCATTTGATAAAAATAATACAAGGCAACACCACCAATAAGGGCCACAGATAACACAAAGATGTATTGAAACAAAAATAATTTCAAAAAATGAACCGAACGCGAGGCGTTCAATTTCTTAACCAATAAATACTGAAAAATAAGGACAATCACGTAGCTCGGAGCTTTTTTACCCCCCAAAGGAATGATTCCGCCCACATAAAGCAAATAACAATAAACGGCCATCAACAAAACGACTAACACACTTGCACCGAACCAAATAGGCCATTTTGCCAATAATTCCTTCATGAAAATTAGATTGAATAAAGTATATTTTCTCCATGCATGACATGTAGAATTCGGTCATTAAATGTCTCTCCTATGAATGCTGAATTCTTGGATTTCCCCACAATGTCAGTTGACTGATATACGTAGGAATCCACTTCCTGAGATACAAACCCTTTGACTACCTGCCCAACGGCCACACCTTCCGACTGAATACCCACCAATGCGGCAGGATTAGCAGCAATCAAACGATCCCAATTTGGAATTTTTCTCGCTTGAGCTTGTTTCTTCCACATCAAAAACAAGGTTTCCAAACCGATCGACCCAAAAGCCGCATGATCAAATTCCAATTCCTTGGCTTCCTGCTCATGCGGACAATGATCCGAAACGACGGCATCAATCGTCCCATCCGAAATCCCCTTCCATAAAGCTGTCAGGTCCTTTTCCGACCGAAACGGAGGGTTCACTTTTTTCAAAGTATCAAAACTAGACACAGCATCCTCTGTATAAACCAACGAATGTATGGCAACATCTGCACTAACAGGAAGACCCTTTTTCTTAGCTTGTCGTATCAAATCCACCGAATCACTCGAAGAAAGGCATGAAAAATGAAGTCGAAAATTTGCATGCGTATGTCCAAACGAATTTCCCAGCACGTAGGCTAGCAAATCCAAATCCCGCTGAATACTCAATGTCTCAGATAATACAGGGATTCCCTTTAAACCTAACAAAGTACTTTGTAATCCCTCATGAATCTGCCCATACATAGACAAACCAGAGGTATCAGGCCTTGAAACCAAGGTTACAGGCAAGGTTTGAAGGTATTGAAGACTTTTCGCCATCAAATCGACGGATTGTAGACTTCCATCCCCATGAGAAAACCAGTTCGCCCCAGCCCGATTCAAATCAAACAAATCACTAAAATTCTCCCCTTGATTATCAATCGATACCGGTGCCATGGGGTGAAAATGAATTCCGAATTCAGAAGATTTAGATTGAATTAATTGAATAGCCTCCGGTTGTTGGGGTACAGGATTGCCCGTGGGCAACAACATCATATCTAACACCCCACCTTTTTTCGCCGCAGATGCCAATGAATTCCAATCTTCCCGATATTCCCCACCTGGCAATGTATGATGAACCCTTACATCTACAACCGAAGGAACCCATGATAAACCCGATTGCTCGATGCAAATATCCGCTTTTTCCTTGATGGTAGGGGCGATTTGAATCCATCGACCGGCATCGGCTAACATATCCACCCGCTGATTATGAAACTCAGATTGGCTATCCTGTATAAGAACTGACTTTAATAAGATTCGCATGCTTTTTCTATCCTAAAAAAAAACCCTGATTAACAGGGTTTATAAATCAATGTCCGACAAATGATTGATAGGTTGTTACATCCATCAATTGGCCTAAATCAGCCACATCATTCAGTTTTAGCTTTACAATCCAACCTTCTCCATAAGGATCCGTATTAATCAATTCTGGACTGTTATTCAAAGCCGTATTAAATTCTACTACCTCTGCTCCCACCGGAATAAACAAATCTGATACCGTTTTTACAGCTTCCACCGTTCCAAAAACACCATCCTTAGCAATATTTTTTCCTAATGATTCTACCTCCACAAACACAATATCCCCCAATTCACTCTGCGCAAAATCCGTAATTCCAACCACGGCTAAATCGCCTTCCACCTTAATCCATTCGTGCTCCTGTGTATATTTTAATTCTGCTGGAAAATTCATATCAGTTCTTTTTTGCATGCAAAGGTCACGAAATTCATGATTTATTGCAAACTATTTTCATCAATTAATTGATTTATTCAGTCAAACTATAGCGAATTTGGAATCCACCCGCCACCGTGGATCGATAAAAGGAATTGGAAACCAATGGATTATTAAACATTTTGTCAAAATAGGCTGTCACCGACAATTTATCACTCACTGCATACGAAACTTGTGGCCTAAATTGGAAATTATAAAATCCTTGTGTCACCACTGTTTCTGCATCCAATTTTCGCTGAAGGGTCTGTGTATCCCGAATCGTCAAATTACAATTAAACCTAAAATCATTCGGTAATCGAACTCGCCGACCATTAATCTTAAATGGAATCAACATATTCGCCTTCGTAAACCCAATCGAAAAGGTCAAATCCTTATTCGATAATTCAGCCACTTGCGAATTCGATAAATTTAACCCCACATTTCGATCCTGGTTATATTCCAACCGCAAAGAAACCCGACTTTTCGTGATCGCATTAATTCCAATCAAGGGAGAAAAACGCTCCGAAAATGAAATCGTACTCATCACATATACTGGAATCAATGCATGGGTTTTCTCATCAAAACGACTCGATAAAGGATACAACAAACTATTCAATGTCAAATTCAGATAATCATTTTCCAATTGGCCATACTCCAACGAAGACACAAAATTACCCACCGAATACGTACTCGAATACATATGATTAATCGTAAACGAAGAAAACTTCTTCCCAATCCAAGGCATCAAATTCATCCCATTATAATCCACCTTCCAATTAGGCAAAGGAATCGAATAAAAAGGTGAATACTTCACATCCGCCGCAGAAACACCCGAATAAGCTGCAAAAAAGGATGGAATCAACACATCCTGCGAGTTTTGATTATACAATCCTCCCTCCCCGGTTTGCGTTTTATTTAGACGTTTTAATAATACATCGCGATTCGACCGAAACTCTTCAAACACCACCGCAGGATCCTTAAATGCGGTCATAAAGGATAAAAAGGACATCGAATAATTACCTGAACGCAATGGGCTTTGCGATTTAAAAGGTCCATTGGTCACAGAAGGCCGGAAAAACTCTTGATAATTATCGCCTTTGTTATAATTGCCTTCGACCTGAATTCGCAAATCTTTGTTGGGCTCCAACTGTGTGATATACGAAAACTTCTCCTGTTTAATCTGCGTAAACGGTATGTTTTGAACAATACTTTTTGATAGCCACCCATTTTGCGCCGCCGTAAAACGAACCTGATCTGATTGTCCCCCCGATATAAAATCAAATCCTGGTGCTCCAGAATTTGCATTCATCCCCAGCAAGCCCGGATTAGGTAAAAAACCTGGAAGCGTTGTGGATTCATTTAACGAATAATTCACTTGAATCCCCCGCAAGGTCAGCAACAAGCGAGTCAATGACTTCAGCGCCGATTTTGGCGCAATCAAAATCTCCTCTTCATCGCCTGGATTTCGCGCGACATTTTTCCCCTGAGGAGTTGCTGAATTCGCCCAACGCAAAGCCTTAATCCGATTATACAAGGCCACAAAGTCTACTTTTCCATTCAAACCCCTCTCCCGTGTATTTTTAATAATATTCCCAAAAGGCAAATCCAAGGAATCCCGAATATCAAATGAATTCGCAAAATACGTATAGCCTATTCGATGCGTGTAATCCGCATTGACCCAATCGGTTAAAGGCAATTTTTGAAGAGGTAAACGCCAAATCAATCCGGCTTGTTGGTCAAAATTCTTCGCTCTTCCCAAGGACCGAATATTCCGCATAACCGAATCCTTCTTTGCCTGGGTATCCAAATCCCCAAATGGTTCATCGATAATCGAATTGACCAACGTATTATAGTTCAACAACACCGATTTCGTCAAATTCCAATTCAACGCATATTGTCGATTAAAAAACCAATACTTCTCAAACTGTGGCGCCACGCCAGCGGTCGTTAATTCCCCATTTCTTAACTGCGTCTTCACAAAACTACGATCCATTTCTGCGCGAACAGTGATCGATGTAGGGATCAAATTAATATTGAAATCCTTTAATAAACCCAACCATGGCGTATTCATTCCGGCCTTTGCAAATGGTTCCCAAAAAATAGAATTGGCTGAATAAGAATACAGAATACTACCGCGCTGGCTTAACTGAGCAAAACTTTGAATCAAGGTACTCGACCGAATCATCTCAGAATACGCATAGGAGAATGAAAAATTAGATAAATCCCACACGTAAGCATGCTTGGCTAGGGCACTTCGAATCTTTCGAACATTCGTAAAATTAAATCCTCTTCGCTCGGTATTATCCTGAACCAAATTCAAATAGGCTTGTTTTTCAGCTTCCGAACCCATTAATCGATGGGAATTCGTCAAGAAAATATCAGGATCTAGGGGATCAAATTGAGGACTAATATTCCGTCGATCATACGAAATATAAAACGGTATACGGAAATTCCAATTCGCCGGCAAAAACTTCTCCAAATTCAAATTTGCCGTCATCGCAAACTCGTACATATTATCACGTGAACGCTCAGAAATCTTGGATTGAACCCCACCAAAACCATAGTTTTTAAAACTACCATTCATGGTCACTTGGCCCAAATCAGCTAACTTAATTCCCAATTTACCTACAGCCGCCTCGCCAGATGTTTGATCAAATCCAGAAGCACGTAACTCATTAACCCACACACAAAACGAATGATTCACCACATCTCGGTTTCGAACTCCAATCATCATCGTCATCGTGGCACTTTGATCCGGCCGACCCATAACCGTAACGCGATATTGCTTGCCTGAGGAACTAGTTAATAGGATCGTAAATCGTTCATTTAGGGATCGATTTTGTTTGTCACGTTCTATTTTGGCTTGTTTCAATAAATCAAATTCCACATCAAATTCATTATCCAAGGGCCAAATTTCCGTGTCTAAACTCTGTCCTTTTTGCGTCTGAATCAATCCCACATTTTCCACCTCATAATAATTATCAGTCAAATCCGTCCCCAGACGCAAAAAGGCCGAAACCTTCCCGGATACCTGTTCTGCACTTTGTAAGGACACAAACATGCGCAATCGCTTGTAATTGATAAAATCAAACATCGTATTTTTAAACACCCCACGCGCATCTCCAGGTCGTAAATCGTCAACACAGAGGCTCATGGATTGTTCATTCAAACGCGCATTATTGATCGTTGTAATATCCTGATCCCGAACAAAACCCGGAGGAACGACATATGGAATCGCATTGGCTCCTTTGGTTGCAGGACCATTCTCCTCGATGTTCACACTCGAAACCCGAAATTTGGCATCATAAGGTTCCGGAAAATCCTGACCACTTTTCTTATCTAAATCACCGATGAATTTCCGGTAGGAATAGCCCGACAATTGCAATTGAGCAAAACGTAACACCACTGGATCCGCAAAATCCTGCAATAACATCCTGAAAAAACGAATCGATTTAAAGCTATTGATTTCACCTTGGGTTGTAAAATTCTTTTTATCCTTTATCGGAATTCGGAACAAATACCAATCGACCCCTCCCTCATTCACTTTATCCACGACAAATCCTTGACCTACCGCTAATTGCCCAGGCTTTAAATCCACCTTATATTCATAATATGCCTCAACCTCATTGATCGTATTATCATTATTCAAATCTTCCCGATCAGGCATCATGCTATTTGCTTCTGTAATCGTGGTATTGGTTGGATTTTCTGTAGTCGGCGAGTTATTTTCCAGGCCCATGAAATTCTTATAACGTTCCACGACACTTTTCGTTTGATTAAATTTGTCGCTCAAATAATGAACAAAATCATCACCTGCCGGGTCATTTTTAATCGCCGTTAAGGCTTTACTATCTGTAACTTTTCCTGAAACCTGGGCCACATATTCTTTAAAATAAGTTTGTTCACTCAATCCGTTGGCATCCGTACTCGTATTTAACAACCCATCCAATCCTAAATCCTGTTGGGCTCTTCCCCCTTGATTATCAAAGGCGTTAATGACAAACTGACGCTTTGGCGCTAATCCCCAAGCTGTTTTTTCTACATTTTGGGTAGTTCCATTCGTTATTTTATCTCCTACCGGAATTCCATTCTCGAAATTCGAAAATCCATCCGGGATAAAATCCTCAGAAATATCTCCTAAATGAAATTTAAGCGTCCCGCCTGTGGTATTATTTTTATTAAACACCCCATCTCGAATGACCCCTCCTGGGCCGCCTACGAATGGATCCATCAACCAAAATTCGATTTGCTCAACATTCGCATTGTCAAAATCCGTATCCGAAGAAATCGCCCGCGTAATGGCCCCAAAATTGGCCTTTGGATTAGGCAATAGGCCCTGATTCGTTAAGGAAAGGTTAAAATTGTATAAACCCCTTTCCGACGGAAAGTAAGAAACATCCAAAACACCAAGTGGTAAATTCGTGATATTATTCGCAAAATCTTTATTCGGGAAAAGGCCTTTCGGCGTGACGATTCGCTCATAGGCATATTGATTCACCTCCGCGGCATCTAATCCTGGAACTTCCAAAGCGAAACCTCCTTGGCCATAAATACTCGCATCCACGGTGTAAGCTGAAATTTTTGCACGCCTAAAATTAGATGCCAATACGCGAGGATTATCTAACACGAAAGCGCGAGGCGTGGCACCAGGTTTCCAAAGCGTAGGTTGGGAATTTAAATTATACACGACCCGCGCCGCCTCAAAATCATCAATAAACGCATTTCCTTGAACTCGCTCGTTTACATTCGGAATTAATTTGGCAAATTCTCCTTGAAAATCAATCACCGAACTTTCTTTCGTAGAAACGATGGGCAGGGCATCCAGGGCCCGAGTTAGGAAATTTGATTTTTTCAACAAACTCGCATCAAAACCAATCAATGTATTATCCACCGGCTCATTCCCGATTGCCACACGCCTAAAAAATGCAGGCGGAGTCTCACTCATATTTTGAAAGGTGGCGCCCAAATGGACATCTGAGCCTAGATTATAATCCAAACGCGTACCCAATAAGGTCCGCACTTGATTGGAAAACAAATCCGGCTTTTCATAACAAACCTTGATTTCCCTACCTGAATTAAACACGCCCTCATTAATGATTTTCACTTTTCCGGATTGACCCTCGACGATAAAATCACTTCCCGCAGAAAGCATTTGACCACCCGCGGAAACCGTTACCGATTTCGGTTCTACTCCAAAAGGCAAGGCTATATCTCCACCCACACCTGATTGAAAGGAACCTTTGAGGAAAAATTTATTCTTACTCGCCTGTTGCTGCGCGTCCGTCTGTGTCGTCGTATATAATTTTTCAAACACATATTTATCAGCCAAAGTCCCTTCTGAAGGCGTAAACTTGGCCTTTAAACTTTTCCCAAATGGCTCTAAAACAGGGAAAATGATTTTTCCATTCTTTGCATCCACTGTGATGTCATCGATAAAATCAAAATTTCCATCAGGTTGGGCATCCCCCGCAAAATTCAATTTATCTAATCCCAAAACCTTGACCAAGGGAATATCTTTCAATTTTTCCCCCTCAATCAAATTGGAATTATCAATTCCTGTCGCATCATCTTTGTACACAATGCGCAATTGGAAATTCTGCTTCGCTAAGGAATTCGTATTCAATGAATACACATTCTTCATCATCAAATCCCACATCGGATGATCCAAATGATTGCGAACCGTAGACGATTTCAGCATCTTCAATACCAACACCTCATTATCCTGACGCGCCTGATAATCTTCTGTTAACTCTCCCACCTTAAACCGCCGACCATTAAACGTATATTCATACGCTACGGCCAAAACTTCATCATTTCGTAATGGGGCAACCAATGAAATATATCCCAATTGTGAATTAAATTTAAATTCACGTTCATTTAGGCGCTTGGCTCCTTTTAGTACATCAAAATCCGTGCCTCGCTGAAGGCTATAGGCAGATTCTAATTGATACGATGATTGATCCGATTTACGAATCAAAGCATCATTTACCAATTTATCATATAGGCCATTATTCGCATTATCGACCGGATTATTCGGTTTTATAGGCTGTAAAACAGCTTTTGACCGACTATATGGATTCGATTCCCCTAAATCTGAAAGTGCAACTAAATTCCGCAGGGTTTCCGTGCTTTGCGTCCGATTCGTCACATAC
Source organism: Cytophagaceae bacterium (assembly GCA_947450365.1). GTDB lineage: Bacteria > Bacteroidota > Bacteroidia > Cytophagales > Spirosomataceae > Aquirufa. The sequence continues at coordinate 11,359 of CANFVE010000028.1, read as the reverse complement.
ACCTCCACCCGGGTAATGGTAATTCCACTCGTAATCACAGGCAAATTTCGAAGCGAACGCTCGTAATTTTCTCTGAAATAGGTGGATAGAAAAAAGTGTCTATTTTCATCATATTGATCCGCGCGAATCTCAAATGAACGACCCTGAGATCCTCCTTTCAGGGTGATGCAATCTTGCTTGGATCGTTGCTGAGCCGCCACCACCGTCACATCCAAGTTCCCAAAACGCAGCAAAGTCTTTAAACCAAATAAATTTTGAACGCCAGGAATCAATTGAGAATTCAATGTCCAAGAGGTATTTCCTACCTCAATATTTTGAAGGATATCTTCTTCTTGGGTTTTCCAATTTAATTTCAATTGATTTTGAAAATTAAAACTGGCCTTGGTATCAAAATTGGCATTCAAGTTCAATTTATCTCCAATTTTTCCCTGAAAATTTAATTGAGCCTGTTCATTAAAAAAGAGATTACCAATGTAACGCAATTGAACCGGAATGGCAGGATTATCCACAAATTGACCCATGTAACCGATATCCAACAATAAACTTCCATTCGGCTTAAACGAAATTTCACTTCCCCCAAAAATCCGATCAATGGCCGGAGGTAATTCAATTTTAGGAAATAAACCTCGCGACTGGATCGAATTAACCCCATCTAAACTTTTGGAATACGCTCGCCAATAACTTTGTTGCAAGGACTTATCTTGTTGAACACCATATTGCTTAAAATCAAATGCTTGTACCGGCGAAACAGAGAGATTACCTAATTGCTGGGAACGAATCAGTTGATTATCCTGCAACGAAAATTCTGCTTTTTCACCGGGCAATGTATAAATTGAAAATGGTGATTTCGAAAAACTAGGTTTAGTAAATCCTGAAAAAGGTTTGACAACATACCTTGGCCGACGACCACTTTTGGCCAAAGAAGTTGTATCCTGCGACAAGCCATAAAAAGATACAAACAGACCTAAAATCACCCATATGAGAGATTTTAGAGAATAATCCATATACTTTTTAGACAAATTTGTTCGCAAAATAAAAATATTAACGCAATGCTAATTTGATCAATTGTTCAATACTCGCCTCTGGGTTCGCTTTCAACAAAGAATCCAAACTTTTTTCAGCTGCTACTCGAGGAATTCCTAGTGTGACCAATGCGGCCAAAGCCTCTTGCTTCACCCCATAAGATTTATCAGGCGACGCTTTTCCTGCCTCAACGAACAAAGTATCTTTTTTACATTTATCCTTTAATTCTAAGATAACGCGTTGGGCCGTTTTCGATCCTATCCCTTTTATCGACTGAATCAACGCGATATTTTCATTCATAATCGCCGCCCGAATTTCCCCAGATGAAAAGGAAGAAAGCATGACCAAGGCCGTCGATACACCTACCCCGGAAACACTAATCAGATCCAAAAAGAGTAACTTTTCGTCCATTTCATAAAAACCTACTAACGTATGGGCATCCTCTTTTATTTGCAAATGCGTAAACAATTTGCAGTTTTCTTCCCCACCCGAAAGTGCATCATAGGTCTGCAATGAAATTTTCACTTCATAGCCTACACCTTGCACATCGATGATAACATGTGCTCGGTCTTTATAAGCCAATTTTCCTTGTAAATATGCGATCATCTTATGAAATTCTTAGCCGCATTCCAGGTTGTATAGGCTTGGAACGCAGTCGGTTTAACTTTTTAATTTTTTCTACAGTTAATCCAGGATGTTTATCAGCAATTTCTGATAAAGTATCACCGGACCTAACTTTATAATATTGGGTTTTCTTGGAAACCTTGACTGATTTTTTCGAGGTATTTTCCACCATTTTTGCGGTTGGAATTTCTCCTTCATTTGTCAACAAATCCAATTTTGCCACCTCTATTTTCGGCATTACCCATTCTTTGACAAAATAATAGAGAATCTTTCCTTTCCGAATCCGATTGGAACGTAAGCGATTAATTCGTTTTAATTCAAAAACGGAGACATCAACCCGGCGGGCCACCTCATAAATATTCTCTCCTTTGCGAACGACATGCTTTTTTTTGACCCACTCTTCTACCGGTTGGACTAACATACTGGAATCCTGTCCTATCGCCCTAGGACCAAAATAGGCTGCAGAATCCAAAATCTTATGCCTGTTTCCCTTAAAAAATGCATATTTCTGACTCGGTATCCGCATAATAATGCGCTGGTGACTCGCAGGAATGGTATTCGATAAGATATGTGGATTTAACACACGAAACGTATCTATCGAAAATCCAGACAGATTGGATAACACATTCAAATTTAAATAGCCATTCACATGCACGGTATCCGAAGGCATGTTTTGGGCCCATTCCTGTGCTTGAATCTGATGATCCCAATGAAAATTCATCATGTAGGTAATCGCGATGTATTGAGGCACATAATTCCTTGTCTGCGAGGGTAAACAATTGTATATGCCCCAAAAATTATTGGCCCCACATTTCCGAATTGCTCGTTTTACATTACCTGGACCCGTATTATAGGCTGCTAACACCATGTGCCAATCTCCGAAAATGCGGTACAATTGTCGCATATATTTACAGGCCGCCTCCGTCGCACGTTCAGGATCAAAGCGCTCATCCACAAAAGAATCCACGCGCAAACCAAAATCCCCACGCGCTGTATAAGGCATAAATTGCCACAATCCACCCGCCCCTTTGTTCGAAAGAGCCTTGGTTTCTAAACCGGATTCAATCAAAGACAAGTATTTCAGTTCATCTGGTAAATTATAGAGCTTCAAATATTTCTCATATAAGGGAAAATAGAGATCTCGCTTTTCCAACATGCGCTGGGTAAACGCCGCCTTTTTAAACGCAAAATATTCCACAAATTGATGTGAGTGAACATTATAAACCAATGGAATTCGCCCTTCAATGGATTTAAGCCGCTGCTGAATCAAGGAAGGGTCAATCATCAAAGCGGTAGGAATTCCCTGTTCGATCCGAGCCAAGGAATCAATGGCCGATTGATCATCTGACGGCATATAAATACGTTTTTCCTGCCCTTGGGCTCCCAAGGAAATGATGAATAACAGAGAAAAACAAATCCGTATATACTTCAAAATATTAAATCAATTTAGCTATTTCAATAAGCGCATTTTCAGAAAAAGAGGATCCCATAAATTGGAATCCCATTGGCAAATGATTCGTATCCACACCCATTGGGACGGAAATGGCAGGCAATCCTGTTACATTCGCTTGCACGGTAAACAAATCTCCTAAATACATTTGCAAAGGATCTGCCGTCTTCTCACCAATCGCATAGGCAGTCGAAGACGTCGTAGGCGAAATAATAAAATCAAAATCCGCAAGAATTCGATTCGTATATTCCTGAATAAGCCGACGAACCTTTTGTGCCTTCGTATAATAAGCATCATAATAATCCGCACTTAATACGAAAGTACCTAACATAATTCGTCGTTTTACCTCTTCACCAAATCCCTCGTCCCTTGTCTTTTTATACAAATCCATTAAATCATGTGGATTTTCCGTCCGATGTCCATATTTCACACCATCAAAACGAGATAAATTTGAACTTGCTTCAGCTGTAGTTAATACATAATAGGTAGGCAACATTTGATCGATATATGGAAAATCCACCGATTCTACCTCATATCCAGCTTTTTTCAACGAATCTACTTGCATAAAAAACGCATCCCGAATCTCGGGTTGCAAACTTGGATGTTCCACAATTTCTTTAATATAGGCAAGTTTTCGTGTAGATGATTTTACCAAATCGGGAGCAGAAACCACCGTGCTATCCTGCTCATCTGGACCGGCCATAATGGACATTGCCAAGGCTAAATCCTCGACAAAATGGCCCATCGGGCCAATAGTATCAAACGAAGAAGCATAGGCGATTAAACCCCATCGCGAAACCAATCCATAGGTTGGCTTCAAACCCGAAATCCCACAAAAAGCTGCGGGCATCCGAATCGACCCCCCCGTATCGGTACCGATGGACAAATGACACATGCCCGCTTGAACCGCCACCGCCGAACCTCCCGAACTACCCCCTGCTACATGTATTTTATTGGCAAAATTTAAAACCGGGCCAAAGGAAGAATTTTCATTCGTAGAACCCATTCCGAATTCATCACAATTTTGACGACCAATCACAATCGCATCTTCGTCCAATAATCGTTGAACCGCAGTACCCGTAAACGTAGATGTGAACCCATTCAGAATTTGACTCCCTGCTTGAGATCCATGATTTTCATAGGTAAGCAGGTCTTTAATCCCGATGACCATCCCGGCTAATTTACCTGCATGACCCGACTTTAATTTCTCATCGATTTGTTTGGCTTGAACCAAAGCTTCTTCCCGATATACTTCTAAAAATACGTTATATTCTGCGTTAAAGGCATCAATTTGCTTCAAATACTGCTGAACCAAACTAAGACAAGATTGTCTACCTTCGATTAATTGACGCCTTATTTCCGCATAAGGCAGTGGTTTATTTTCCATTAAAAATGGGGATTCATTTAAACACAAAAGCATAGTTGGGATACCCCAACTATGCAATGACAACAAAAATAAGAAACCTTATTTTTTAGTTTCGTCCAATTCTTTATTGATCTGATCTTTCACCTCGTTTTTCGCATCCTGAAACTCACGGATGCCTTTTCCAAGGCCCTTCATTAATTCCGGCAATTTTTTACCACCAAAAAATAACAAAATGGCTAAACCGATCAATAACAATTCTCCGCCACCTAATCCGTTCAAAAACAACAATATACTTGCTATGTTCATCTTTTCTATTTTTTAAATTATGTAAATATATTCAATCCTAACTAAATTTCCTCGCTATCCGATTTGAAAGATCACAATTGTTTTTCAAATTCGTCCAATTCCGCTTTGATCGATTTCCCCACCCATAACACCAAAGCTAAGTCATCTGTAAAACCAATTAAGGGCAAAACATCCGGAATAAAATCAAAAGGAGAAATAAAATAAACAATCACGGCGGCCATTTTTACCAAAGCAATCGTAGGCAATTTTCGGTAGGTTCCTTGCACATATGCCTTAATCAATTGACTAAATAAAATAATGTAATGATTGAGCAATTTAACAACAGTCAAATTACTCTTTTCCGCCATTTCAGAAACTTTTTGCAATGCCGTTTTAATTAATCGCAATAAACCCAATTTGTCCTTCGCAACCATAGCTTCTCCCTGAACCATGGCTTCTTTGAAAAAACGTGAGTCTAAAATGCGGTTAATAAAACTTGTTCCTTTTCCCATTTAACTTATTTAATCCTTAAATATAAGAAAAACCTCTTATTCGAACGAAAAAATGATTCAATAATTGCTGTATTTGTCGTAATTTCGTAACGTTTTTTTGAATCATTTCATTCCTAACATTTTTACAATGAAAATCACAGTAGTAGGAGCAGGTGCCGTGGGCGCCACTTGTGCAGACAACATCGCCAGAAAAGAATTAGCTGACGAATTAGTTTTATTAGATATCAAAGAAGGTATCGCAGAGGGTAAAACCTTAGATATGTATCAAACAGCCAGCTTATTGGGATTTGATACGACCCTAATCGGTTCGACCAACGATTATTCAAAAACGGCCAATTCAGACGTCGTAGTTATTACATCAGGATTACCTCGTAAGCCAGGTATGACGCGTGAAGAATTAATCGGCGTAAACGCAGGTATTGTAAAAAGTGTGGTTGAGAATATCTTGAAATTTTCAAAAAACCCAATCATCGTGATCATTTCTAACCCAATGGATACGATGACTTATTTAGCTAATTCAATCGCTGGATTGGATAAACACCGCATCATCGGAATGGGTGGAACCTTGGATTCAGCACGTTTCAAATGTTATTTAGCGAAAGCCATGGATGTGTCTATCAATGATATTTCCGGAACGGTTATCGGTGGTCATGGAGATACGACCATGATTCCATTAAAGCGCTTAGCGACATATAATGGAGTACCTGTAAGTCAATTTTTGGATTCAGATACATTGGATAAGGTAGCAGCTGACACGATGGTGGGTGGCGCAACGCTTACCGGTTTATTAGGTACCTCCGCATGGTATGCACCAGGCGCTGCTGGTGCAGCTTTGGTAGAAGCCATTGTTCGGGATGAGAAAAAAATTATGGCTTGTTGCGTGCCTTTGAATGGCGAGTATGGCCAAAGCGATATTTGCTTAGGGGTTCCAGTAGTTTTGGGAAAAAACGGTTGGGAGAAAATTGTCGACTATCAATTAACAGCCGACGAACAAGCTGCCTTCAATAAATCAGCCGACGCTGTTCGTAATATGAATGGTGTGTTAGCGACACTTTCCATTTAATTAACTCATACGCGATGAGCGTATAGGCATTAAAAAAGACCGAAGAATTCATTTTCTTCGGTCTTTTTATGTTCCCTGATCTTAGCATTTTACAAAGGTTTCATCCTATCAGAATAAATCTCAAATCATTTCAATTCGACCAGAAATTAGTCTATTTTGATCGAATCGCAATCACTGGATCCATCTTAGCCGCCACCCAAGCAGGGATAATCCCCGAAAGAATCCCAATAAAACTGGATATCATCAAACCTTTGGCCACATTCGCCACAGATAAATGCAAAGGCAATGCTTCTTGGGGAATAAGAGTAATTAAGACGACTAGCCCTATTCCCACCAATCCACCAATCAAACTCAAGAAAACAGCCTCAAATAAAAACTGAAATAAAATAAAATAATTCTTTGCCCCTAAGGATTTTTGAATACCAATAATATTAGTCCGTTCCTTCACCGAAACAAACATGATATTTGCGATTCCAAAACCGCCTACCAATAAAGAAAAACCAGCGATCAGTGAACCCGCAATATTCAATACTGAAAATATTCCATCAAAAAATTGATTCAAGCCATCCAACCGATTAATCGAGAAATTATCCTCTTGCTTCGGCTTAATCGAACGTAAACTTCGCATAATACCCGTAATCTCACCTTCCAAAACCACCTGACCCGCATCGGATTCCAAGGCTTTAATGGCAATATCGGGCGCTGGCTTATCTTTTTGAAATACAGCTGAATACGTATTGTAAGGCACAAAAACCTTTTCATCAGGCGTACCACCAAAACTCAACATATCGGTTCCTTTCTTTTCAATAACCCCAATCACTGAGAATTTAATCCCATTCAATTTAATGATTTGACCTACTGCAGAACGACCCGGACTTAAATTTTCAGCCACCAAAGCCCCAATGATACACACATTCATTCCATTCTCAGATTCGATGGGTAAGAAATAACGCCCTTCCCCAATGGGCACACTCGCGATTTGATTGTATTCATAACTTGCCCCGCTCATATTCACATCCATACTACTACTCCCATTGGTCGCTGAAGCGGTACGCCCATTATCGATAATGACAACCGCTTGCGCCGATTTAAGATGCTCTTTTAAATATTTGTACTCCGTATATTTCATCTCAGGACGATTCAAATATTTCCACCATGGGTAATTATTTTGCATCAACCAGGGCCATTTACCAACATAGATTACTCCCCCACTCGAAAACGAGTCAATCTCAGATCGAATATTTTGTTTTAAGGAATCCACCGCCGTGAATACAGCGACAATGGCAAAAATCCCAATACTAACACCTAACAGGGATAAAGTTGTACGTAATACATTCGAGCGCAAGGCCTGATACGCGAACAATAAACTCTCCCAAACTTGTCTAATAAATTTCATACATTTCGATTCTTCCCAAAATTACAATTTATGAGCCAATCCAAATACAATAGTGGATGAATTGAATGTATAAACTTTGAATGGCAATATGAACGTAAGATTGGATTTCGTAAATTTAACTTTTGTAAGAAATCAAACATGCATTGGAGCAAAGAGGATATTGAAAAATTAAGCATTCATTTTGAAGGCAAATTGTTCTTTGATCAATCCCAAAGCTCAGAAATCGCTCGGAAAATATACAGCACGGACGCCTCCGTTTACCAGGTAAAACCTAAGGCCGTTGCCATTCCAAATTCGTCCAAAGACATCAAGCGACTTGTTCATTTTGCGTTAAACCAACATACTAGCCTAATTCCGCGAGGCGCAGGAACCTCCTTGGCAGGTCAGGTAGTTGGTGACGGAATTTCCATGGAAATTGGCCCCAAGATGAGTAAAATAATTTTGCTGAATAAAAAAGAAAAAACAGCTTGGATCGAACCTGGAATCATTCGGGATGATTTAAACAAAGAATTGACGAGTGCGGGTTTATTTTTTGGCCCCGAGACTTCGACCGCAAATCGTGCACTGCTCGGTGGCATGCTCGGAAATAATTCATGTGGCTTGCATTCAATTGTTTGGGGAAATGTGCGGGATCATTTGTTGGAAACTCGGGCAATTCTAGCCGACGGATCCGAAATTCATACCCATACCCTAAGCAACGAAGAATTTTACAAAAAAACCACCTTACATAATCTAGAGGGACAAATATACAAGGAATTGCATCGGATTTTAAACAATCCCAATGTCCAAGATAACATCAAAAAATCCTTCCCAAAACCCGAAATAAAACGTAGAAATAGCGGATATGCCTTAGACGCATTGGCTGACATGCAACCGTTTAATCCCAAAGGAAAACCTTTCAATTTATCCGCATTACTCGCTGGATCTGAAGGTACGCTTGCAGTAGTGCATGCAATGAAAGTGCAATTGCTTGATTTGCCTGACCCGCATGTAAATCTTCTATGTATTCACTGTCCATCGATTCAAGATGCCTTACAAGCAAATTTGATTGCCTTGGCTTTCGAACCCACGGCCTCAGAATTAGTTGACGATTTTATTTTGTCCTTCACAATTCATCATCCGAATTTCGAACCCTTACGCGATTTTATTGAAGGAAATCCTGCGGCTATCTTAATGGTTGAGTTTCGAGGCCAACAAGCCTCCGAGGTAAACCAAAAAATCCAAACCTGCATCCAAACCTTACAAAAAGCCAACATCGGATACGCCTATCCAGTTTTAGATGCAGAACAAATGTATAAAGGCTGGGATATACGTAAAGCAGGACTTGGTTTAATTCGCAATTTAGTAGGTGATGAGCAGGCTGTTAATCTTATCGAAGATTGCGCCGTGGCGCCCCAAGACCTACCCGCTTACGTGGCCGATATCCAAGAATTATTAGCCAGAAAAGCTGTAAAAGCCGCTTATTATGCGCATGCTGGGGCAGGTGAATTACACATCGAACCCTTTTTGAACTTAAAAACCAAGGATGGTAAACGATTATTTCGAGAAATTTTGACCGAAACGGTTCAAATTCTTAAAAAATACCAAGGTTCCTTAAGTGGAGAACACGGCGACGGTCGACTCCGCGGTGAATTCATCAAAGAAGTCATGGGAAACCAAATGCTTCAATTATTTGAGGAAATAAAAACCCTTTTTGACCCACATAATATCCTAAATCCTGGAAAAATCGTTCATACCCCTCCTATGGACGAGGCATTTCGTTTTATGGAAACCAAACCGCATGAACATAGTTATTTCTTCGATTATGGCAATGTAGAAACACCTTTACGATTAGCCGAAAAGTGTTCGGGTTCAGGAGATTGCAAAAAATCAGCATTAAGTGGCGGAACCATGTGTCCAAGTTTCATGGCCAGTCATGAAGAAAAAGATAGCACACGAGCAAGGGCAAATTTACTCCGGCAAATCCTTTCCAGCGACGAAAAACAGCCCTTTTCTAATCCTGAATTAAACGATATTCTTGATCTATGCCTTTCGTGCAAAGGTTGTCAAACCGAATGTCCTTCTGGCGTTGATATTAGCAAATTAAAGGCAGAAACACTCCAACAAAAGTACCTGGAAAAGGGTATTCCCTTGCGTACCCAACTAATAGGTCATTTTTCAAAAACCCAGAAATGGGCAAGTTTTATTGCTCCATTCTATAATTTCCTGATTGAATTTCCGCTAAGCAGCTTTTTTATCAAATCTTTCATGGGTTTTGCCCAACAAAGATCATTGCCCGCGGTTCATTTTACTAGCCTCGAATCATGGTTTCAACGGTATCAAAAAAGAATTCCTCAGGATCATTTTAAAAACGGATTTATCTACTTCTTTGCAGATGAATTTACAAATCACAATGAGGTTGAATTAGGAAAAAAGGCCATCGGACTGTTAAACGAACTCGGTTTTGGTGTAAAAATACCTTCAGGATTAAGTTCTGGTCGCAGTTATTTGTCAAAAGGAATGCTGATTGAAGCCAAACAAATCGCTCTCAATAACCTGAGCATTTTACAAGATTTAATCACAGACGAACATCCCCTGATCGGAATTGAACCAAGCGCCATATTAACCTTCCGAGATGAAATCCCAGATTTAGTGGGCGTTTCCCATCGTGATTTGGCAGAAATTTTGAAACCCAATTGCCTATTGATTGATGAATTCATTGCAAAAAAAATCGATCAAAAAGTAATTTTAAAGGAATCCTTTACCGGCATGCCTCAAAAAATCCTATTGCATGGGCATTGCCATCAAAAAGCCATTGCAGGATTAGTTGCTACACGAAAAGCCCTCTCTTTTCCTGAAAATTTTGAAGTGGAATTATTACCCACGGGTTGTTGCGGAATGGCCGGATCCTTTGGCTATGAAAAGAAACATTATGCTATGTCTCAAAAAATTGCCAACCTCGTCCTTTTTCCACGAATTCTACAGACGAACGATAAAGTAACCGTGGCGAGTAATGGAACTTCCTGTCGGCATCAACTCAAAGACGGAATCGAAAAACAAGGTTTTCATACAGCTGAAATTTTGTATGATGCCCTGTCAACCCAAACATTCAAATTATGATTCAATACAACATTTCCCTCTTTTTCGAAAATTCCATCGAAGCCAAGGCCCAAATGGCACTACAAAAAATCATTTTGCCAGAAATGGCTGCATGGACATTTATCGATCAAGTGCATTTATTTGAAATCACTTCCCACCAAGAACCGGATTCAAAAGGATATTCCGTTCAATGCCTCATCAGCGATTTTGATGATAGCCATGGAACCGCGATTGAATCAATTATTAGTGAATTTTTCCAAAAAGAATTCGCCAATCAATTTGTCTATTTCCCAAGCCAATTAAAAAAATGCTAAACCCATTGAATGGGTTCTAGACCTAATTCCTTTAAAATCGTATTCGTCCTTGAAAATGGCTTTTTACCGAACCATCCTCCCCGATTCGCCGACAAAGGAGATGGATGCGCACTTTTAATTACAAAATGCCTATTCATATCAAATAAAGGCGCAAAAGAAGCCGCATGATTTCCCCAGAGCAATACAACTACATGTTCCTTTTCGCTTTGCAAAACACGCAAAATATCTTTGGTGAACGAAATCCAACC
>CANFVE010000027.1 GCA_947450365.1 Cytophagaceae bacterium | reverse complement strand
TCATTTGTTTTTTCTGCAGGGAATATAGGTTCCGGTTTATTTGTTCAAAAATTACCAGTTCCTCAAATTCAGGTTTCTTATTTTATCTATTTTCTAATTACATTCTTGCATTTATTTTTATTCATTTTGGTTTTTGCATTCATCTTCCGCAAGAGAAGTGCGAATGCTGTATTTTTTCAATAAAAATTTCTCGTTTTGTAATTTGTTTAGATGTACAACCCTTTAGTCTTTTGATTCTGGCGAGCTCAATCATCGATTTATGGTTGCAACATCCGACAAGAGAGGGAGCCAAAAGAAAAGCCGATCAGTAATGATCGGCTTTTTCGTTGTATTTCTATTTGATTGAAGGTTTAAAAATTCATAGTATATTTGATTATGCTAAAATTAGATAGGACATATAGCACTTCTGGAAACCTTTTTGAAATGAAGGAAGAGGTTATACCTTATTTAGGAATGAGAAAGGAAGAAATTGCTAAGGTTTTTGCCTATTTAAATAGTGTTTCTTTTAATTATACTTTAGGGCATCCTCCTAAAATGGACAAATCAATTTTTTCAATGCGCAAGAATTAGTCATGGGGGATATTTTTAACTCAGATTTTCAAGAATTTTTATTGGCTTTAAATAAAAACGAAGTCAATTATGTCTTAGTTGGAGGATATTCTGTTATCTATCATGGATTCCCCAGAACTACAGGAGACATTGATATATTTGTGGAAGTTTCAAAAAACAATTATGATAAATTGACTCAAGCCTTTGAGCAATTTCAAATGCCCCTGTTTGATATGACTGAAGAGTCCTTTCTTCGCCAAGCTCATATAAATGTTTATACCTTTGGAAGACCTCCTGTATGTATTGAAATTTTGAAAGAAATTTCTGGATTTACTTTTCAAGAAATTTATAATAATGCATTGGATATTGTTTTTGAAGAAATCCCAATGAAAGTAATTCATATCAATGACCTTAAAAGAAATAAGGAAATAAGTGGTAGAGCCAAGGATTTAAATGACTTGGAAAATCTTTCTAAATTGTAAAAATTGTTTGCAACTTCCGACAAGAGAGGGAGCGGTAATCAAAAAGAGGTCATTTCGACCTCTTTTTTTGTTTAAAAACCTCATATAGTTTCTTAAGCTAGCATTTCTTTCAGCTTGTATCTTTTTCAGTAGATTTGTTTTTGAAATGGGAGAAATTTAAATGAAAATACATATTTTAAATGGGGATTATCTGCAAGATATTTTACAGGCAGAAAATGCCATTATTGTACGGGAAATGTTTGTTGAGGGGCCTATTAAGGCTGATTCTTTTGATGCCTTATTGCGAGCCAGGGCCACGTATTTAGAAAAAACGTATGCTATTCCTTTCGATGAATATCAAAGAAAATCTGTTTCAGAATTTGAAAAGATTAGATGTATCCCAAATCACACCGAAGTTTTTTTATGGTTTGACTATGATTTATTTTGTTTCGTGAATCTTCTTTTTATGATCCAATTACTTTATAAAAATAAAACGTTAAAATTATCTCTTATTCGTCCCTTACGAAAAGGACAATTTAACATTTGGCAGGGATTTGGAAATCACACAAAATCTGATTTAATGCTTGCTTACTCGCAAAAAACGCTTCTCAAAAAGCGAGATTTAGACGAACTTGTACACATTTGGAATAGGTTGGGGGAAAGGTCAATCATAAAATATCATCGACTAATCCCTTTCCTTCAGAAACATCTTGTGGACTATCAATTGTTAGCTCAAGCAAAAAAAATAGAAGCGAGCTGGGGTTTTACAGAGGGGCAAATCAAAAGGATACTGGCTTACAATCGTTCCTAAATCTTAAAATTTGGGAGTTCTCGCTGCAATAGACCAGCTAGTAAGGGAGCGAAACTGGACAAGCGATCAGCAATGATGGCTTTTTCTTAGTCCATAAATGAGTTTGGGGTGTAGCATCTTTTTTATTTACTTTGATTCAAAATTCAAGCTATGATAAAATTTGCCTATACCATCCTCTATGTTGAAGATGTAGTCAAAACAATCCATTTTTATGAACAAGCCTTTGGGTTCACTAAAAAATTTATAACACCCGATCTTTCCTATGGAGAGGTTATTTCAGGGGAAACAACTCTTTCTTTTGCATCTAAAACCCTAGCACTTTCTAATTTAAAAGATGGTTTTACCGAGAGTAATTTAAACGAAAAGCCATTTGGAATAGAAATTGGATTTACAACGGACGACGTTAATGGCACCATCAATAAAGCAATTGAAGCAGGGGCCAAATTATATGCCGAACCCAAAGAAAAACCTTGGGGTCAAATGGTAAGTTATATCCGGGATTTAGACGGATTTTTAATTGAAATCTGTACACCCGTTGATTAACCCTTTAATTTTCTGATTGGGATATACTCAGTCATCGCCATATAATTACATCCTTCTAAGAAAAGGGGAACACAAATCAAATAGAGGTCATTTCGAACTCTTTTTTATTTCCCCACCTGTTCGATCGGCCGAAAGCGTAAAGCGCTCCACGTTTCATCGATGGAAATGGCACTTACAGTTGTGAACCGAACCGATTCGCCCAGGACACGAAGGATATCTCGGTTTATATCCGTTTTTATTTTTGAGGTTCCTTTAGGATAGGCAAACCATAATACGCCATCAGGTACGATATTCCCGATTTGATTCATTAGAAAGTCGAGAAAATCTTGCTTTTCGCGGATAAACACGAGGGTGTTTTTGCTGGGTTGATCCAAAAAAGTTTTAAACCCCATAGTTACGAACGCAGCCTCCCATTCATCCGAGGCATGAAGCACTACGCCGCTGTCCTTAAACCTACATTTTTTGATTATATCGTTTATCATGGTTTAAGCCGGCCGATTTTTAAAAAATGATTGTGGATCCGGACAATTATGGGCATAAAAATCGAGATCTCTTTGGGAGCAAACCCCCGGATAATCTCCCTGAAATCCCTGCATGTCACGGATTAATTGGAAATGCAGATGCGGAGGCCAGCCCCCGTTTTCAGTGGGTTTTCCCAGGTGACAAAGGACTTGGCCAGCGGAAATCGGCGCCCCAACTTCCAAATGAGCAAGATCTTCCCCCGATACATGCCCATACAAACTGTATATGTTTTCCTCAGGGTGATATAAAATCAAAGTAGGGCCATAATTCCCCGGGCCCGGATTATCCTGAAAACGATGGATCACCCCTTCGATGGGCGCATAAACAGGAGTACCGACTTTTGTCCAAAAATCGATGCCTAAATGAATATTCCGAAAATCCGCAGATTCCGTGGCGAAATTCTCATAGCTTTCATAAATGACCCGATGTTCCAAATAGCCACCAAAACCGATTTTATGGCCAATTTTCTTCGTGATGTATGCGTTGAAGGCTTCGTAATTCCCATAAATGGCGGCATTTAATTCCTCATTTGTGGCACTTAGGTCGAGTGCAACCTGTGTGTTAGCGCGTAAGGGTTCGGAAAATAGACGATGAATCATGACTCAATGATAGCTAAATATGCGAGATCGTCCAAGCCTTTGGGCTTAAGAGGAGGTTGATTTTTATTGTTCGTGAAGTATGTCTATTTTTGATCATGTACCCAAAGACCGCTCACCTACACATGAAATCAATCCTTTTTTGCTTGAGTCTTTTCCTTGTTTCATATGTACATGGTCAAGCCCCACGGCTGGCCCCAACCAGGGAGCCCAAAACCATTTACCAGACGGAAAACCTAGTTATTCGTCAAATTTCGAAAAACGTTTTTGTGCATATTTCCTATTTACAAACAATGGATTTTGGGAAAGTTGCGTGCAATGGAATGCTTGTTCGACAAGGCAACGAAGCCCTGGTTTTTGATACCCCTACCTCAAATAAAAGCGCGGAAGAATTGATTAGGTATATCAATGAAATACTGCATGGCAAGATCAAGGCGATTGTACCCACCCATTTTCATGAGGATTGCCTCGGCGGTTTAGCGGCATTTCACGCCCATGCGATTCCTTCCTATGGACAGGTTCGAACGCTTGAATTAACCAAGGCAAACAACCTAATTTCACCGCAATATGGCTTTCGCGATTCACTAAGACTAGACGTGGGAAATACGTTTGCGACGATCAAGTATCTAGGGGAAGGCCATACAAAAGATAACGTAGTCGCTTATTTCCCCCGAGAACGGGTGTTATTTGGGGGCTGTTTAATCAAAGAACTTCAAGCCACCAAAGGCTTTTTAGGGGATGCAAATTTGCGGGAGTGGTCAAAGACGGTTGAGCAGGTGAAGCGGCAATTTCCAAAGGTTCAACAGGTTATTCCTGGCCATGGGAAACCGGGCGGGCTGGAGTTATTGGACTATACAATTAGCTTGTTTAAAGGGGGAGCATAGATTAAAGGCCCATGCGGACTTATGGTGGCTAATTCGTGTTACAAAACATTTACCTAAAAAAATATACCATTCAAGGAGATACTGTTAGGGAATCTGCCTACATTTCAAAAACTTTATTTTTCCCGATTCGCTATGAAAAGAAGAGAATTTTTAAACACTGCAGGCCTTTCAGTCGGAGCCGTATCCTTCGCGCATGTTGCTTTCCCGAACACCCCCTATGAGGAATTTGTGTTAACGGATACCCATGTGGGCAAAATAAAAGGTTACCGTGAAAATGGGGTCAATATATTTAAAGGCATTCCCTATGCCGGGAAAATATCCGGCGAAAGACGGTTTCGCAGACCCGCGCCACTCGAGGCCTGGGATGGCGTGAAGGACACGCTTACCTTAGGGGCGCCCGCCATTCAAAACCCACGAAGAAACGAACCCGCGCCTTCCGAGGATTGCCTATTTTTAAATGTGTGGACGCCAGCCAATGATGGCAAAAAGCGCCCCGTGATGTTTTATAGCCATGGAGGCGGTTTTGTGATTGGTTCCGGGGGGTCCCAGGGACAAGATGGGGCCAATTTGGCGCGGAATTTCGATGTGGTCGTGGTAGAAACTAACCACCGCTTGGGACTTTTTGGTTTCTTGTATTTGGAGGAATTGGGCGGAGCGGAATATGCAGGCTCTGGGAATAATGGGATGTTGGATATCGTGGATGGCTTGAAATGGGTGAATAAAAACATAGCCAATTTTGGCGGGGACCCAAACAACGTCATGATTTGGGGAGAATCTGGGGGCGGGGCCAAAACCTCTTGTTTATATGCCATGCCGGCCGCGGCGCCGTATTTCAACAAAGCCTCCATCGAAAGTGGACCCGGTGTTCGGATGACGCCCAAAGAAGTGGCGGCAGAAACGACCTTGATGTTATTAAAAGAGTTGAACATCGACCCGAAGGATTGGAAAAAGATTTTGGATGTACCCGCGGCGGATTTGTTGGCGATGCAAGCGAAACTTCCCATGGTTCCGCCTTTTGTCGAGAAAAACAAAAACCAAGGTTTCATGCGAAGAAATTATGGGGGTTTTGGTCCGGTAGTGGACGGGGGAGCGCTTCTGTATCATCCATTTGATCCAGGTGCGCCGAATATTTCCAAAAATAAACCCTTGCTTGTGGGTTGGAACGAAGACGAATGGGCATTTTTCGCCTGGGAGCGAAAGGAAACGGAATTCGCTACCTATGATTTTGAGGCGCTTTATAAAAAGTTTGAGCCGACGTATGGTGAAAACACAAAGAAAATCATTGATACCTATCGAAAAGCGCGCCCCTCGGCAACGCCCGCGCAGATTTACATCGCGATTTCATCCATCACCATGATGGGTTTAGGCTCTGTCGATATCGCGGAGAAAAAAGTAAAACAAGGGGGAGCGCCCGTATATCTGTACAATTTCGGCTATAAATCAGAGGTGAAAATTCCAGGGACGGATTTCCCCATGGGCACGCCGCATGCGATGGATATCTCCTTTAAATTTAATAATGAGGCGGCGAATAAACCGAGTTTCTTCGGCGGTGCGCGACCTGAGAAAGCCGTAGCGTCCCATCATTTTGCTGAATTATGGACCAACTTTGCCAAGACCGGTAAGCCATTTGCCAAAGATGCCCCGGAATGGAAAGCCTATAATCTTCAAGCGCGCCCAACGATGCGCATAGATACTACCTTGGAGGTTTTGAATGATCGATTTAAAGAGGAATTGAACGTTTGGCGGGAGGTGGGACGCTTGTAAAAAAGCGTCTCAAACACGGGGTTTTTAGCCAAGAAGAATGCACGGGAAACAATTATAGGCTATGGCTTATTAATAACTATTGTCCACATATTCCACGATCAAATACCTCGCTGCGCCATATGCCTGCCATACGGAGTCGCACCAATCGTCGATCGCCTGATCTCTTTCCGCCCCAGGGTCCTGGGCTAAGACGTCCTGGATCGTTATATGGCCCCTGAAAAGCGGTAGTGGGAAGGGGATAAATTCTTTTGGGCAATTGGATAAACGGATGTGTTCATTTTGAATTTGTTTGCCGGTATAGTGTTTCTCAACGAACAGGAATAAACCCACCAGCGCAAAATAGAGTGTAATCCATTTGGTGTGTTCATCCGCCTGTTGAGCGCTACATGCATCCACGACATGTTGGTGAATAAATCGAGGACTCGGATGGGCCAACGTGTAAAGGGCCAATTCATGATATAAGGCTTGATCCTGCATACTGCCAAATTATCATTTTTTTACATCAAATAGAGGATAGAACAAAAGTCTATTAAAACTAATTTATCGGAGGCAGCCAAAACCGCTTTTCCTCACTCCACCTTCGTTTGGCTCGAATGCGCGCCACCATTCATCCGATTGTGTAAGCTTTCTTGGTAAAAAGGACATACCTTCGCCACATCAACAAACAGACGCATGGACGAACAAAAAAAACTAAATGATCAATGGACTTCTCGGTGGAACGAACGATATCGCGACGAGGCATTTGCCTATGGTGAAGAGCCGAATTCGTATTTAAAAGATCAATTAGTCAAATTGCCCATTGGAACCATCCTGTTTCCTGCCGAGGGCGAAGGCCGAAATGCCGTTTTCGCCGCGACCTTGGGCTGGAATGTTTCCGCGTTTGACATCAGCCAGGAAGGGAAAAATAAAGCCATGTTGTTGGCCGGAAAAAATAAGGTAACAATCGATTACCAGGTGGGGTCATTAGAGGAGTTGAAATTTAAGGAGGGCCAATTTGATGCCATTGCCTTAATTTATGCCCATTTCCCGGCCAAGATTAAATCGGAATATCATAAACAATTCGATCGGTTTTTGAAGAAAAAGGGAACCCTCATTTTTGAATCTTTTAGTAAAAAACACATAGACTATGTAAACGCTAATGAACAGGTGGGGGGCCCCAAAGACATCGATAGTTTATTTTCCATCGAGGAAATTAAAGCCGATTTTCCGAATTATACCTTCCTCGAATTAGTGGAGCAAGAAATCGAATTGCACGAAGGGCTATATCACAATGGCACGGGTTCGGTGATTCGATTTGTTGGGCAAAAAAATTAATTCGTATTTTTATAGATCATTTCAGCGATAAAAATTGCTCAAAAATATATATCTCGTTTTACTCCTATGATGTCAAAATTTAGCAAATACATCTACCTTGGTTTCATGCTTGTTGGTATTTTTTATCTCATCCAAAAATCAGTCGGATCCGCCTTAATTTATCTCGGAATTGCCCTCGCCTTCGACCCCTTTAATCCGGAGGAAACCTGGAAAGACCGACCGACCTGGCAAAAATTTGTCTTAGTCATTCACCTAGCCATTGTGTTTGGATTAATGGGGATTGAAATGTTTCATTTGTTTTTGTAGGATGAATAAATTCTACCAACAGCCTAAGGGGTTAATTTGGCTTGAATCCATTTTATTTTTTCTATTAGGCGTCGGATTAGCGATTTTTATCATCGAAAAAGGGGATGCCCAACCCCTCTTTTATTCGGCGTTCATTCTTTACGTTCCCATCAGCCAATTTCTGTATACGCCTTTATTTAAATTGACGGGAGGATATACCTATTATTCGCCGATGCTGCTTGGGTATATGGCGAATAACCAACAAATCGATTTACACAGTGGAACGAGCTTTGACTATTTATGTGTCATGCGAACATATAGCCCAGGCATTGAATTTCGAAATCGTTTACTCATGTATCATTTGGAAGGTCTATTACAAATCATTTCCCGCATCGAGCATAAGCACATGCAGGAATCGGTAAATATCGTGGGAACATCCTATTTTTTCAATGATCGAACCTTACAAAAATTAGGTTTCCAACTCGAAAAAGCCTCTCTTTTTTACCGAATCAATCTCTTCCTGAATTTCATCGATTTGTGGTGGATGTATTCCCTTTCTCAAGGGAAATGGTCAATCCCCAAGGTTTGGCATGCTAAAAAAGCGCACATTCAAGGCGCCAAACTCGTCGAACAAAAAATGGCTTTACAAGGATTATTACAAACATTAAAAGCAAAACAAAAAGAGGTCCATTAGACCTCTTTTCTGTTTCTACATTATCAGCTTTTTTGAACTTATTTCGCCACCAGAAATTTATTCACATCTAACCAATGGGTAAAGGCTTCGAACCAGCGATTACTCGTTCGATTTGGATTCCCCAAGCCAAATCCATGCCCACCGTTTTGGTATAAATGAAATTCGACAGGCCGACCCGCTTTAAACCAAGAATCAATCACCCCAAATTGCCCATTAAATAAAAAATCATCCGAGGCAATCACATTGAACATGGGTGGCGCGTTTGCCGGTACTTTTACGGGACCCATTCCCCCATAGATGGGGCCAATGAAGGCCAGTTTCATGGTTTGTGAATGTAGCGTCGCGTGCATGGTTAGTCCCGCGCCTGCTGAAAAGCCGATCATACCGATTCGCTGGGTATCCACACCCCATTCCTTCGCATTTTTAAGAATCATCGCATAGGCGGCTTCTGCGTCCGCCAATTGATTCGATAAGTCCATTTGAGCCATCGGCGCTGGCGTAATGGTTTTAGCTGCATCATCCGTTTTTTGTGGGGCGGGACGAGGTCGGTTCATCCAGGCGGTGAAATCCTCCAATTTCTCGGCCGTCGGGAATAAACGATATTTTAACACAAAGGCTGCAATTCCTTTTTTGGCAAGCGACTCCGCGACTTCCCAGCCTTCATTTCCCATCGAAAGCCAACGGTACCCTCCGCCGGGAGCAACAATCACCGCAGCGCCTGTGGCTTTCCCTTTTTCGGGCAAGAAAGGAGTTAATGTGGCCTTGGAAATATTGCGGGCCATCGGGTCGCCCCATTGGCGAAACCACGTTTCTGGAGCTGGCTGGTCCTTCACAGAACCCGTCCCCAAGGGAATGGCATTCGGTTCTTTGGGGGTTTCCAACGGATAAATCGTTCCATCCTGCGCGAAGACATGTAACGCAAAGCATTGTAGGAAAAGCACAAGGCCCATGGTAGTGAGTTTTTGTATCATGTTTTTGGTTTAAGAGGTTTTTCTTATTGATTCGAGATGTCACAAATTAAAAAATCCTTTCACAGAATTCAAAGGCCTTACAAACTAAATGCTTAGAACGGTTTTCAATGGGCACATCGATTTGATCGTTTTCCACCAAAAGAAAAGTGGTGGGACGCTTGGATAGGTTATGGGTTTCATGTAATTTCATCCCTATGTCGATCCAGAAAAAATTCGTTTATTCGCTGATTTTACTGTCTTTTGTCGTTAGCGGAATCTTGTTTGCCAATCGTGAAACGCCATCAACTAAGTCAATTTCAAAACCTCTTTCGGCGACGGAACGTCAGGAGGCAAAAAAAAATTGGGAGGCGAGTCCGGATGGGATCAGGTATAAAAAATGGCAAGCATCTCCTGCTGGAGTAAAGGTTCAGGCCAGTGTCTCGAAAATAAAAAAATACATGCGGCAGAATGCTCCAATCGAAGGAGTTGTCACGTCACTTACACTTCCCAAAGAGGCAAAAGTAGGGTTCGGGCTCATGGTCAGAATTGATGGAGATGAGTTTATTTTGGCCTTTGGTGATGAATCTGCGAATGAATTTGCGCATTTGCGCAGCTTGAAAGTGAATGACAAAATCATGCTAAAAAGTCGTACGATTTCGAAGGCGCCCAAGTATGCCTTTCCGATTGTTGGGGCCGAATTTGTCCAGCGAGAACAGAAACTACTTTATAAATACGTTTCGAAAGGCGGTTGTTAAGAACCTTCGTCTTTCTACAAATTTCGCGCGTACTCCCGCAAAAACGCATCAGTCAGCGCTTTTACTCATAAATCTTGCGTTTCAGTCACGCGGCTTCTTTCCGCGAATAATTCCTTGTGCCTAAAAATATGTTTGGTTTTTATTTATAGTTTCAAAATGATACTTATATTTGAAAATAAAAATTATCTAAACGTACACGTACTATGAAAAAATTACTCTTACCCATGATGCTGATGGCAACGATGTTTGCCTGTCAATCACCCGAAAAAAAGACAGCTGAAAAAGCTGATGCGTCTGTAGATAAACAGACGGGAACATTCACTTCCTTAGACGAGAAGTCGGCCATAGTGAAACAGCTTTTAGAAGCCTACATGAATAATGACTCGACGCAGATTTATGCACATTATGCAGACACGGTCAAGGTGTATGATCAAATGGCGAATCACCAAGAAGGGGGGAAGACCGTTCCTAACCCAGGAGGAAAAGCGGGTTTTGCTGCAAACGAAAGAGCAAATCACGCGTATTTTTCAGATATCAAAATAACGACGGATAATATTAAAACCTTCGTATTTGCGGATGGACGAGTACATTCAGGTGTTTGGGCCATGTGGTCTGGAAAAGGAAAATACACGAATCAATCCATTACCGTTCCGGTCCATCTTGTATTTATTTGGGAAGGAGATAAAGTCGTGCGCGAATATCGGTTTTTTGACCCAACTACCTTATATGCGGAAG
This sequence comes from Cytophagaceae bacterium, assembly GCA_947450365.1. GTDB lineage: Bacteria > Bacteroidota > Bacteroidia > Cytophagales > Spirosomataceae > Aquirufa. The sequence continues at coordinate 26,160 of CANFVE010000027.1, read as the reverse complement.
TAGCGGCTTCACAAAAAAAATAATTCTACCCCGAAAGGCCTCAGCAAAGGGGCCTTTTTATGTTGCCTAAAGCAAAAAGAACGGTAGGGGCATCCAAAAAAAATCACATTCTATTTAAACACAACACAACGAAAGTGAATCCCGGAGGTCGCGCAGCTTTATTACAAGGCGACACGTATGTACATACCTTGAACACATCGATTACAGCTACGACAGATGAGAATGACATTAAAACATTTGTATTTGCTGATGGAAGAGTTGTGACGGCGTATTGGGGCACGTTAGTTGGCATGGGAAAATATACCAAAGCCAAAAATGTTATTCCTGTCCACCTGATGTTCGTTTGGAAAGGAGATAAAATTGTTCAGCTGTATCGCATGTTCGATGCAGGGCCTTTGAAAGCAGAAATTGAAGCCTCACAAGCTAAATAATTAAATTCCCTAGGTAAGGTTTGAATAACAAGGAGGTCCATTTCGACCTCCTTGTTTATTTTTACCGCCCCATACCAGTCATTATTTTCCTCCCATTTGCTCCTACGATCTCCTCCAATGGATAATTCATTATCTTCGCTTTTCGATCTTTCTAGCAATGAAAAAATACCTATTCCTATTCATTAGTTTCACGGCTTTTTCAAATATAAAACTTCCTTCTCTCATCAGCGACGGCATGGTGCTACAGCGCGATGTTTCCGTCCATATCTGGGGCTGGGCCAGTCCAGGAGAAAAAGTTAATATCCTGTTCAAAGGCAAAAAAATAAAAACCCTTACGGATCCACAAGGTCATTGGTCCAGCACGCTTCCCGCCACGCCTGCCGGCGGACCCTATGAAATTCAGATCAACGAAGTTCATGTAAAAGACGTCCTTTTCGGCGATGTGTGGCTTTGTGCCGGCCAGTCGAACATGGTCATCAACATGGAACGCGTCAAAGAAAAATATCCCGCTGATATCGCCTCGGCCCATTATCCCCTCATCCGAAATTTCTTCATTCCCACCGCTGTTTCGAAAGTTCATGTGGAAGACCAATTGCCTCCAAGCTCCTGGCTTCCCGTCAACCCAGAAAACGTATTAAAAATGGGCGCCGTGAGCTATTTCTTTGCCCGCGATATATACGCGAAATACCACGTGCCCATCGGCATCATCAATGCTAGCGTGGGCGGCACACCGATTGAATCTTGGATCAGCGAGGCCGGTTTAAAAGCCTTTCCCAATTACCCCAAAGACACGAGCCATGTAAAGCCGATCATCCCCGCACCTAGAAAATCGACCGACCGTGGTCTTACCGAAAAATGGGCGGACCCTTCGTATACCCCCAAGGGTTGGAAACGCTTTGCCATTCCGGGTTTTTGGGAAGATCAAGGCGTAAAGGATTTAAATGGGGTGGTCTGGTTTAGGAGGGAAATCGATGTTCCTGCGGCGCTCGCGGGCTTGTCGGCGAATTTATTTTTAGGCCGAATTGTGGATGCGGATCAGGCGTATGTCAATGGTGTCTCCGTCGGAAATATCACCTACCAATATCCCCCTCGTCGATACGTGATCAAACCAGGCATGTTGAAAGCAGGAAAAAATATCCTCGTCATCCGGGTCACCAATACGGCGGGAAAGGGGGGATTTGTTCCGGATAAGCGCTACGAAATGCTGATTGGGAATCATCACATAGATCTTCAGGGCGACTGGATGTATAAAGTGGGCGAAGTTTTTCCGCCACAAATCGAGACACCCGCTCCCGCCCAATATACGCCCACCGCATTGTATAATGCCATGATTGCACCCTTTATTTCGTATGCTTTGAAGGGAATTATCTGGTACCAAGGGGAATCGAACGTGGGGAAACCGGAGGTATACGAACGCTTGTTGCCCGCCCTAGCAACCGACTGGCGCGAACAATTCAAGCAGCCCGATTTACCGTTTTTATATGTACAATTGCCCGGTTTTCAGGATCGAACTTTCTTGCCAACTGAAAGTGCAATGGCGGTGTTGCGCGAGGGGCAATTGAAAAGCCTTTCGATCCCCAAAAGCGCGATGGTCGTCACGTTGGATTTGGGGGAATGGAATGATATTCATCCCTTGAGCAAAAAACCTATTGGGGAACGACTCGCTCTCGCCGCTCGGAAAATCGCCTATGGCGAAGCCATCGTCGCTTCAGGACCCCTGTATGATGCTGCGCAAATCGAAGGCCAGCAGATTCGTATTCGTTTTCGAGAAACAGGCGGTGGCTTGGCGATTAATCAAACAGATGAAGACGAACTGATGTATTTTGCGATTGCGGGAAAGGACAAAAAATTCGTGTGGGCGAAGGCGAAGATCGAAGGGAATTCGGTGCTCGTATGGAGTGATGAAATTTCGGAACCGATGTACGTGCGGTATGCCTGGGCGGACAATCCGGAGGGGGCTAATCTAATGAACTTGGAGGGCTTGCCGGCGTCACCGTTTCGGACGGATGATTGATCGGGAAAAATCAAAAACAGAAATGAAAAATGAAACAAATTTTTATCAATCTTCCTGTTCATGATCTGGAAAAATCCATGCGATTTTATCTAGCTTGTGGTTTTACCTTAAATCCTTTGTTTACAGATGAGGAACAAAAATGCCTGGTGTGGTCTGATGCGATTTATGTGATGTTGCAGTCCAAAGCTTTCGCTTCTTCCTATATGAAAAAGTCGGGGAAAGAAGTCCCTACAGAATCTATGGTTTCGCATACCTTGCCCGTGGAAAATGCAGAACAAGTCGATGAAATTCTCGAAAACGCCCTACTCGCCGGGGGTTTAGAACCTGTTCCTGCCTTAACGGAGGAGTTCATGTATTTGCGAAGCATCCAAGACCTAGATGGAAATCTATGGGGCATCATGCACCTCGACCTAGCCAAATTTAATGCGCTTAAATTCCGGGATAGCCTGAATTAAAGCCACCGCGTAAACCAGGCAATCATCATGTCCAGATGCCTGGGCGTCGCCCGATGTGGCTCGTTCGGCTCCACGTCAAAGCCTAATTTATCCATCGCGTGATCCGCCTCATAGGCTTTGGCTGCGGAGGCAAAGGCAATTTTTGCGCCGGGAAGCGGGCAATTTTGGTCCAATTCCGTATTCAACAACAACAATGGCCGCGGTGAAAAAAGCCGGATCATCGATGGAAAATCATAGGCGTCCGTGATGCCAGGAATCAATTTATTCCAGAATATCTCTACATTTTTCTTATTTACCTCCGAATCACCCAGGTCCTTAGCTGCCTGCAGATGCGCGTTCCAAATGGTTTTGGCGCGGCCATCCCAACGCTCATTTTCTAAGGACCACCGAAAACTCTGTAATGCAATTATCGGCACAGCGACTTTTACCCGCGTATCTACTGAAGCCGCCAAAATCGTTTCGATGCCGCCTTTGGAAATACCCATCATGCCGATGCGATGCGGGTCGATATCGGAGCGAGTAGTTAAATAATCGATCAACTTCCAAGAATCGTACACCGTATCATAGAAAAAGGGATGTTCTTGATGTGCTTTATCCGTATTTTTCCAGGCCTTCGAAATGGCTTCCACATAGGAATTTTGCCCTTTCACGGCCTTCTCCCGCTCGCCTACGTAGCGACCATCCATGGCCACTGCCATAAACCCAGCTTTGGACAAGCGATACAGAATCCCTTGCATGACCTCTTTAGTGCCTCCGGTCCCGTGGAGACAAATGACCACGGGTAGTTTTTTTTGACCCGCGGCCAAGGGTTTGTAGATCAAGACAGGCACTTTTTCCGTGGCTTCGGAATAGAAAAACCCCTTTTCGATGAGGACAGAATCGGTCTTTATAGACTCAAATGAAGGTCGCAGGGATGTGGAGGGTCTTTGTAATAAGTCTTTGAAATCTTGTCGAACCTTGTCGGATGAGGGCATTTGGCCATGTGCCGACGAAAGCATAAGAAGAAATAAAATTAATATCAAAACCGGGTTCACACGTAAAGCGCGCGGTAAAAGTCTGGAGAGGGTCAAGTGCATGTCAACCGGGATTTTCGTTTTTAAAGCCTAAATGTAATGAAAATTTAGATCGAACTTTATCCCTTTCTGTATCGGTGTTTAGGATATTTAAATTGAGTTTCAGTGGGATAAAGGCGCACGGAATTCTTGGATTTGGTCGGCGGGTTGCTGCATGAAAATAAAATGTATAAATTTCGAAAATTCAAATGAACCTTTTTGTCTTCATGGATCGCGTACAATCATTTAAAGAATCCTTACAAAATCCTTCGCCTGCAAAGGAACTTTCGCCTGTGATGACAAGTCTTTGGTATGATGGGAAAGGCAATTGGGATCAGGCACATGCGCAATTGGATCATTTAGGTGGCCGGGATGCGGCATGGGTACATGCGTATTTGCATCGGAAGGAAGGGGATATGTGGAATGCGGATTATTGGTATGCGCGGGCGAAGCAAACGAGGCCGACGTGTTCGTTGGACGAAGAATGGGAACAACTCGTGGAGGCCTTGCTCTAGAAAACCTTATTTTTTCAAACCCTTGATGTATTCAGTAGGCGTCTGGTTCATAATCGTGAAAAAGGCCCTATTGAAATTCGAACGAGAGGCGAAGCCGGAAGACGTGGCAAGGCCTTCAATGGTTAAAAATTCTAATTTGCCATCATTTATTTCCGAGACTATATATTCAATACGTAATTTATTTTTCCAATCGTTGAAAGGAGAATGAACATATTCATTGAAATACGTGGAGAGCTGATGTGCTGGAAGGCCTGTTTGTTGGGATATACTCGTCAGCGTAAACCCTTGTGATAAATAGGGTTTTTCGAGTATATATGCCTGAATTATTTCTTCGATTTCCAAAAACCTTTCTTGCGAAATCGAGGAATCGGTCTTCGGGGTAAGATCCTTTTTCTGTCGTTCGGATGACGCCGAATGAAATTGTTCTTGAAACAAAATTTGGGGAAAAAAGAGGAGCAATAAATTTTGACCTACATACAAATAACTAACCATGGAATTGATGGTTGCAAACGATACGCCTGAAAAAAGCGTCATATCAAAACTTTGAATGAGCAGCTTATTGAAAATAAACAAAAAGGAAAGGCCATTCAATGAAGCGGAAATGAGGAGAATCGCAAAGACAAAATTTCGCTCATTAAACTTCGATTTGGGGTAATCAAAGGAATGCCTTAATTTATAATAGGTTAGGCAGGTGAAGACGAGGAAAATCAAATTAAACGCAGGCCTGAAAAGGGACTGATAGTAATAAGGTAGAAACAAGAGCTTGGCTTGGTAAAGAAGTTCCGCGTTGTTTAAAAATTTCTTGGCGAACTCCACCTTTTGCGAAAACGGGATGAAAACATAGGGGGAAACATTCAATAAAATAAGCGCAAAGGGAACAAAAAAGAGGAAATACATGGGTTTAAAGGTGAACTCTTTTTGTTGGCTGAGCACATACAAATGCAAAAAGGGCTGATTTAATAGGTAAAAGGGGGTAAAATTAATGGCAAAAAGGGCTGCCAAGTTCACGCTTTGCGATTCAAAAATCACATAATAGATTAAGGAAAATAAATTAGATCCTAACAAATAGGCCGCCAAATACGCGTTCTTACTTTTTCGGTAAGAAGAAAACAGGAGTATAATCCCAGCTAATATAAACCCTAAAATAGAGACGTTTAATAGCATGCGTTTAATGTGGCAAGGTAATCAAGTGTTCGCCGATGAGCGTTCATCTGGCATCAATTACAAAATGGTAATTTAAAGGTAGTAATTTTCTTCAAATAGCGAAATGGCAAATTTGCCCAATTTTTAATTTTCCTTACAGCTTACCATGTCCTTGAACCCAATAATTTTTCACCTAATTCACTCAATTCAGCTGTATTGTATTTAGTTTTTTCCCAATTCCTCGGGTCGCCCGGAAAAGCATATCCTTCCGGAGCGATGCGGTTTTTCCATGAATTAATCCGCCAAGCTTTGAGCGATTTATTGTTCTCTTCTGCTGGCATCATGGAAATGTATTGGGCCATGCGAACTTTGTCCTCGCTGGTATTCGCTCGGATGCCATGGGGCTGGGTGGAATTGAAAATTAATAGGTCGCCGGCTTCTAATTTTACTTTGGTCGGCGTAAAACCAGTCATGTCAGGTTTGAATCGATCCCGATCTTCGGGCTGGGACAGTTTCCAGGTATCATAGTTTCGGAATAACTCGGGGATGCATTGGAAGCCGCCCATGTGTTCGTCGGTCTGATCCGCCAGCGCCAGCACGCCTTGTACATTCACTGGTCGCGTTTCTGGATCATAATCCCAATGGATAAAGGCTTTGTATTCGTGTCCAGGTCGGATGGGGAAATTTAAATTGGCCCGATCGATTGTCACCCACAATTTCTCCGTTCCCCAGATATCCACAAAGGCGTCGTAAACGCGCGGCATTTGCCGATTATTCCACAAATGCTGGTGATTGTAACATTCCACCATGCCCGTATTCGCCAGCTCCTTCATCTTCATTTCTGCGCGCGGAGCGGTGTACCAGGTATCTTTGTTATTCGGATCTTTTTCTTCGAATTCCCAAAGGAATTGGCCCGTCGCCATCGCTTGTTCCCGCGGGACAGCCTGCTTGATGACCACATAGCCATTGTGAATCCAAAATGCCCAATCTTCCTCGCTTAACACGCGAAGCGGCAGGCCGTTCGACCGATCATTTAATTTTTCCGCGCTGCTTTTGGCGGTAGATGGATTTCCGGGGATGTCAACATGTTCGTTTTTCGGCATGTTGGGTGCCATGGTGGGTTGAGGGGTCATCATTGCTTCAACAATTTTTGGGGTCCTATCGCTATTGTAAACAAATTTCTTCGAAATTCTGATTATTTCTTTAATTCTAGGGGTTATTTTTTCTCCTAATATATATAATGTAGGCAATTGATTCTGATTAATTGTAGGAGTTTGCTTGGACGATGTTTGATTTGTATAATTTTTGGGTCAAAAAACCACCTATTTTTGTAAACTAATTTGCTGAAAATAACACGACTATGATCAAGAAATTTTCGTTAAAGATTAACAAAAAAGTTCAAAACGTTCAAGTGGACGAAAACATGCCCCTTTTGTGGGTGCTTCGGGATGTTTTGGAAATGCCAGGAACCAAATATGGCTGTGGCGTAGGTTCTTGTGGAGCTTGCACGGTGCATTTGAATGGCCAAGCGGTGCGTTCGTGCCAATTACCCGTTTCGGCCTTAGCCGGGCAGGAAATCACGACGATTGAAGGATTGGCTGCGAAGGGCGACCACCCGGTTCAAAAAGCGTGGTTAGATGTAGACGTGGCACAATGCGGGTATTGTCAATCTGGCCAAATTATGAGCGCCGCGGCTTTGTTGAAAAATAACCCGAATCCCACGGAAGAGGATATTGAGAATTATATGACGGGAAATATTTGTCGGTGCGGAACCTATACCCGTATTAAAAAAGCCATCCAACTAGCCGCCTCAAAATAAGATGAAAAAGACAGACACAAATTATAGCAGACGTTCCTTTTTAAAAGTTTCTTCGCTTTCTGGCGGGGGCTTTATGTTGGGGATTTCCTGGTTTGCTACGGCGAAACCGGAGGCTTCTTTGGAGGCATTGCAGATGGAAGCGACCTGGCAGGAGCTGACCAGTTACATTAAAATCACCCCAGATAATGCGGTGAAAATTTTCTGTCCAAATCCGGAATTTGGTCAAAATGTGATGACGTCAATGCCGATGTTGATTGCCGAGGAATTGGATGTGGATTGGAAATCATTGGAGGTAGAACAAGCGCCGTTTAATACGGCTTTATTTAATCGTCAATTTACGGGAGGAAGCCAGTCGATTCGTTCGGCATGGAAAATTTTACGGACGGCGGGGGCTTCGGCGCGACAGATGATTTTGACTGCGGCGAGCGAGGCGTGGGCAGTTCCTGTGACAGAATTAACGACGTCCTTAGGGAAGGTGATGCATGCGGCTTCAGGGAAATCAGTGACCTATGGATCATTTGCCACGGCGGCGACTAAATTACCGGTTCCGAAGGGAATTGAGTTAAAAGGGAATTCGTCGTTTCGTTTGTTGGGCACCCCTCAAAAAAATGTCGAAGGAGCCAAAATCGTGCATGGTAAATCTTTGTTTACGATGGATTATCGGGAATCGGGGATGTTGATTGCGATGACGGAGCGGCCGCCGGCTTTTGGGATGCGATTAAAATCATTTGATGCGATAGAGGCAAAAAAAATGCCGGGCATTGTGGATATTTTTCCGATTCAGGTCTATGAGCCTACACAGAAATTGGCCATGTTTGATACGCGTTCCTTTAATGAGGTGATCGCGGTGGTGGGGAAAACGACGTGGGAGGTGATGAATGCGCGGAAGAAGTTGAAGGCTGTCTGGGAAGTTTCGCCGGAGACCAAAGAATTGGGCATGAATAACCGGGATACGATTGTTCCTGCTGGTTTGGAAAGTACGAAACAACATCAGGCAGAGATGCTGGCTAAGGGCAAATTACCCGGCCGGATTGAGCGGAAAGACGGAGACCCTGACAAAGCGTTTGCCGAGGCGAAATTTGTTTTGGAGCGTACCTATACGGCGCCGTTTTTGGCGCATAATATTATGGAGCCGACGAGCACCTTTGCGCATGTGAAAGGAGATAAGGTTCGTTTTGTTGCACCGATTCAGGGGCCGGATTTTATTGCGTCGACGATTGCCACTCGATTGGGTATTCCGAAAGAAAACATTGAGATTAATTTAGCGCGAATGGGGGGAGGATTTGGTCGTCGGGCCTATGGCCATTACATGGTGGAGGCGGCGTTGATTTCAAAGCAGGCGAATGCGCCGGTGAAACTGATTTACAAGCGCGAAGATGATGTGAGTGGGGGGATTTACCGACCTACATATACGTTGACTTACCGTGCGGCCTTTGATGAGAACAAACAATTGACTGCTTTTCATGCCAAAGGCGGTGGGGTTCCAGAATCTCCCTTACATGCGAATCGGTTCCCGGCAGGGGCGATTGACAATTATCTGGCGGAGAGTTGGTCTATACCTACGAACATCACGATTGGGGCTTTCCGAGGGCCGCGGTCGAATTTCAATGCGGCGGCAGAGCAATCGTTTTTGGATGAAGTGGCAGAATATATGGGTAAGGATCCGATTGCGTTTCGCTTGGATTTATTGCAGCGGGCGAAGAGCAATCCGGTAGGGAAAATTAATGATTATGATGCGAGTCACTACATGGGGGTGTTGGAATTAGTTCGTGAAAAATCGGGCTGGGGAAAACCGGAACATGCGAATAAAAAGCGAGGGGTGTCGGCCTATTTTTGTCATAATTCCTATGCGGCGCAGGTGATTGATTTGCAGGTGAAGGATAGACAAGTGCGAGTGGATCAGGTAACATCTGCGATTGATTGTGGTGTGGTGGTCAATCCGGAGGGGGCGAAAAATATGGCAGAGGGTGCGGCGATTGACGGGATTGGGAATGCATTATTTGGGCAATTGACCATTGTGGATGGCCGTACGGAACAAACGAATTTTGATAGTTATCGAATGATTCGTCATGCGGAGGCACCTAAGAAAATCGAGGTGCATTTTGTGAAGAGCGAGGTCGATCCGACGGGCCTTGGCGAACCTCCATTCCCACCGATTTTCGGGGCTGTGGCGAATGCGCTTTATAAGGCAACAGGCAAGCGTTTTTATGATCAACCCTTTGGACCGAAGATTTAGATTATCATTCGATTGTTGCATGAAAAAAGGGAGCCCATGGGCTCCCTTTTAGTATTTAGAACAAGTAATACAATACTTACAGAATTTGGTATACTTTATAGGAAACGGTTTCGCCAGGTTTTACGATGGTCCCTACGCCTACACAAACGGTGTGATTTAGATAGGAAAGTTTTTTAGAACTCGTTTCAAAATAGGGGGTGGTTCTAAAATAATACGTTCCATCTGCGTTTAACTTTAAATATCCTTGGTAGCTTACATAAATATTTTCGCCTTCGTTGGTTTGTAAGGAAGCTCTTACATCCAATTTATGTGTTGTCTCATCGGTTTGAAGAAGCCAATCGCCTCCATTGGGCAACACTTTTCCTTTTAGATTTGGGCCCTCGAAAAATCCATCTAAAACGGGATAAATCGTTCTTTTGCCTGTTAGGGTTTGACCGATTTCGACGCCGGGCTTTAGATTAAACGTCACCTCAAAAAGCAATTTACTTTTTAGTTCTTGCGCAACCGAATCGAGTTGAAAACTTAGTAGGAAAATCAGAAGGAATACAATTTTTTTCATAAGGTAAGTGGTTTCTTGATAGGCAAATTTAAATATCTTTTTGAAACTAAAAAATTGAAAAACTATTTTTTCGGTTTTATGGGTAAGATTTCGACGAAATGAATTTATTTAGTGGGGTAAATAGGGTTAGATTTAGTAATACGTTAAAATCAAGGATATGAAAGACTTTGTTACAGACCTTAAATTATTGGTTCAAAAGCATTGGAAGGTTATTTTACTTATCGCCATTGTGATCGAGTTAATCAATGGGTATTCGGATATTAAATCTGGGATATTCGATGGTTGGATCTCGAAATAGAAAGAAATAGATTGGGGGCTCTTTTGGCAAAGTGGGAAGTATTTCCAATGGGTTTGTTGCGATTGGGGCGGATTAAAAAGTGGCAGCATCCGTTAAGCAGTTATTTGGCATGAGTTTGATCAATGAGTTGATTTTCTGATTTCAACCTAAAAAAATGTCCCATTTCTCCTCTACCTTTGGCAATCCTCCCCGGTTTGCCAAAGGTAAGCTAGCGTAAAATTTTCTCCATTTTTTTCCCTTGAGCTAATTCATCCACTATTTTGTCAAGATACCGCACTTTTTGCGTCAGTGGATTTTTGATCTCCTCTACCCGGTACCCACAAATCAGGCCAGTGATTTTTGATGCATTCGGGTGAAGTTTTGCTTTTTTGAAAAAGATCGCAAAGTTTGATTTTTCCGCAATCAAATCATCCATTTCTTGCTCGGAAAAGCCCGTAAGCCATTGGATTACTTGATTTAATTCGGATTGAGTTCGACCTTTGCGCTCGACTTTGGCCAAATAAAGCGGATAAACAGATGCGAATGTCATTTCCGCAAAGCGCTCATCATGGGATTTACCTCTAGACATGTGAATTGAAAATGATGTGGTCAAAGATATAAATTTTTATTAAATCGCTTAAGGGCGTATATTTACGTACTTGATAAGTAGGATGGAAAAAGAATTAACCGTTACGTTTCGGTCGTTATGTCCCATGGCCACGGGCTTAGACGTGCTTGGGGATAAGTGGTCTTTGCTGATCATGAGGGACATGCTTTTTGGTTTTAAAACGCTTTTCAACGAATTCAAAGAATCTCCAGAAGCCATGCCCAGCAAAATGCTTTCCAATCGGTTGAAAAAATTGGAAGCCTTGGGTTTTATTAGTCGACACAAAGGAGTACATAACAAAAAAAGCGTCTATTATTTTTTAGAAAAAAAAGGAATGGAAACGCTCCCTTTTATGGTGGAATTAATGGTCTTTACCACAAAGTTTTATTACGATCATTTAGGCAGCACCTATACTAAAGACGTGAAAACGCGCATGAAAAATGATAAGGAAAATTACATGAACGAAATCATTTTTAACTACAAACAATTTCGCCGAAATATCGTCATATAATATTATTTTGGAGCCATTTTGAAGACCTCTTCTGTCAACCAATAAGAGGTTTTTTTGTGGGTTTTGCTTATCGCATTTCATTAAAAATTTATAAAAAATTCACTTGTAGTTTCGAAAAGAGATTTATATTTGTTTTCATTCTAAACATTATTCATATGAAAAACTTATTATTGGCGGCTTTTGTGATGATTAGCCATGCAGCCATCAGTCAATCAATTCCTAAAGGAGCCTTAGTCGGTGTACACACATTTACCGTGAAATTAAACGGCAATACCACCCAAAAACAAGTGGAAGACTTTATTAATAGCAAATGGATTCCAGCCTCCAATGCGGCCTATACTTGCGAAGCCCACATGATGAAATTCGTTCGTGGAGAAGCTGGCAAGAGTAAATTGGGCATGATCGTTATTTACAAAAACGAAGCGACTCGGAATAAATATTATGGCGCAGACGGGAAATTAAATGCAGGCGGGAAAGCAGCTGAAGCGAAAATGAAGCCAGTGAATGATGAATTTGCCAAATTAGGTACTTTATCCGGTGGATATACCGATTGGTTAGTTCAATAAGCAAGAGGATTTTTCCCCTGTAAAACGAAAAAAGAGGCCATTCTCGGCCTCTTTTTTCGTTTCTCTAATCTCGTTTCCCTTTAAAATAAGCCCAAACGGCCATGCAATGGCCGTGGCCTAACTCATATTCCTCTTTTAACCAATTCGTTACGTCATTTGCTTTGACAGATTTTACTAATTCTCCCTGTTGGAAAAACCCTTTTCCTTCGGCCAATTTGACGAGATCCCCTGGGCTCTTTCCCGTCTTCGTTTCGATGTTTGTTAGGTATGCTTCAAATGACATATGCAGATTTTTTAAAACAAAAATATTTATTTTTTGAGTATTTCCGTCTTCGGCAATTAGACATTTTATGACTCAATAGGAAGCCGAACCGGTCGGCGCATGAGGTAATCCAACTGCTCCTCATCTCCCAACGGAAACACATGCGAATCAAAAACTTCCATTCCCTTTTTCTTATAAAATTCAATTGCAGGCAGATTTTTCTCCCATACGCCTAACCAAATATATGTTGCCCCATTTGCCACCGCGATTTCCAAAGCTTTGTTAAAAAGAAGATTCCCAAACCCTTTTCCTTGTTCAGATTTTAAGACATAAATGCGCTCGATTTCCATTCCACCAAGCTCCTGTAATTCCGTTTGGGCGTTCGCCAAATTTAGTTTTAAATATCCCATGGGCTCATTTCCGTCCGTCACGAAATAAAAGGCCGAACGAGGATCCTGAATTTCGTCTCGTAATTTTTCCAACGAAAATCCCTCCTCCAAATACCTCATCATATTCTCCACAGAATTCTGATCCGCAAACGTTTCATGAAACGTCTGCCGACTTATTTTCTGTAATTTTTTCTCCTCTCCCAAACGTATTTTTATTATCGCCACATTTTTCATAGGCCAAAGATATTTTTTTATAAATTCACATCGTTATATATCTAACCAATTTCTTCTTTTCATCAAAATCAAGCTATGCACATTCGCCTTATCTATTTATTATTCGTATCGACCATTTTTGCATGTTCTAAAGAAGAAACAGCCATCAGCCCAAGTACCCCCACCGATACAAACGTCCCCGCCGTCTATAAAAAAATATATGGCGCCTCCAGCATCACCAGCGACGGAACCTATATCATCATCAAAAGCAACGGCTTACCCGACCACAAAAGCCCCTACTACCCCTCAACCAATGCACTATTTCAAAGCTATTCCGGGACGACCTTTGGTGGCCTGAATTTTACAAAAAATCCGAATTCCATCGTCGAACAATCCGCCACGATTAAAATCCCATTAAATCCCAAAGTCGCGACGAACCATGCCGCGACACCCCTCGGCCCCATCGGAATTGCATTGAATGGCGTACCTTTTTTTAATCAATATGCGGGCCCTAACAACCAAGAATTAAAAGGGGAAATGGCAAGTTTTGATCAGTTTTATGGTCATCCCCAGCAGTCCGGGGTATACCATTACCACGTCGAACCCCTGCAATTAACCACCGTTAAATCTACAAAATCCGGCCTGATGGGATTTCTGCTCGACGGATTTCCGGTCTATGGCCCCCAAGAAGAAACAGGCGCCGCCGTAACGAATGCAAACCTGGACGTCTACCATGGTCATACGCATGCGACTGTGGATTTTCCCGCGGGCATCTACCATTACCACCTGACGGGCGAAGCACCCTACTTAAATGGAAATGGCTTTTATGGAAGCCCTGGTTCCCTAGCTCCCTGATGAAATACGTGTTCATTTTTCTTTTGCTGGCGAGTTGTTCAAACCCAGAATCTGCAGCCATCCCTCAGGTGGAAAAGAAGTATTTCCCCTCCGGCAAAATCATGGAAATTCGGCACATGAGGAAGGGGGTAAAACATGGATTGCAAACGGCGTATTGGGAGAATGGAAATAAGCGATTTGAGTATGTGGCGGTCAACGATGCCTGCGAAGGCGAACTTAAAGAATGGGCAGAAAATGGTCAATTATTTCACCTCGCTCATTATAAAAATGGCCAAGAAGACGGCATACAAAAAATGTGGCATGCGAATGGAAAAATTCGGTCGAACTTTGTGTTGATCCACGGCCGTCGCTACGGATTATTAGGCACCAAAAACTGCAAGAATATTGATGAAAAATTACTGGCTAATTAGTCTTATCTCCTTCTGTTTTGCCTGCTCAGATACCAATGTATCCAAAATTCCCTTTTACAACGAGCCCGATTTTACCCCTCATTTTTTGTCTGAAGCTGACGCAGCCCAACAAATCACCCACCGCATTAAGCCCTTTGCTTTTTATAAGCAAGACAGCACCTTATTCGAAAGCAAAACACTCCAAGGAAAAGGATATGTGGCCAATTTTATTTTTACGCGCTGCAGCAATATTTGCCCCGACATGACCGCCCAAATGAAACGCATCGCCAACGCATTTCGCGGAAACCCACACGTTGCACTCCTTTCCTTTAGTGTTACCCCATGGATCGACGACGTAAAAACGCTCCAAAAATTTGGAACTAAATACGGGATTTCCTCGGGCCAATGGTCCCTTTTAACAGGCAAAAAAGATGCGATATATTCCCTTGCCCGAAGATCATTTTTCGCGGAGGAATCGATCGGCTACAACAAAGACAGCAAAGAGTTTTTGCACACCGAACATCTGATTTTGGTGGATCAAAAAGGGCGAATCCGCGGGATTTATAATGGTACACTGCCTTTGGAGGCCGACCAATGCATAGAGGATATGAAGGCGTTGTTGGACTAATTATTTCCCAAAGACCAACAATTTCCCGGCCGCATTTTTACAACCCTCGAGTGTGAATGACTTACAATCCGCTGACGTACTTAATTCCTTCCCCGAACTTTCAATAAAAAGCTTTTGACAAAGCACGCCTTCACAAGCCATAAAAACGATTCCATTTAATAAGGGAAGCGCCCTATTTTTAATAGCTACATCCTTCATGTGAATCGCTTGACTATGCGAAAAAATGAGCGCGTTTCCACAGGCATTTTGCAGGTGAAGCCCTTCGATTCGGATGTCTTTACAATGGCTCAATGAGACAATCGCGGGACTCGCCTCCTGCGCATTTTCGGTTAAATAACCCTTTTGAATTTGTTTTTGTAGGGCATCAAAAAGTCCAGCGCCCTGGCCTTCAATGACCCCTTTCCCAAACACCGCAATGTGCTCTTGTCCCTCCGCCACAATCAATCCCCTCTTTCCCTCCACCGCCAAATAATCATGAATGGACGTTGTCCCTACGAGCACCGCACCTTCTTTTAATTCAATCTGCACGTTCGATTTCAAGCGAATCGACCCGGTTAAATAACGACCTACATAAAAATCTAATTTTCCACCCCCTTTTTCATGGATGAAATCGATCGCCTTTTGAATCGATTGGGTATTCAGCGTGACCCCATCGGATTTGATGCCAAATAGAGATGCATTGTAATCCTTCGCACATAGGGCAAGCGGGCTAAGGAAAAAAAATAAGGATATGTGAGCAAATAAATTTTTCATAAGGGCTAAAATCAATTGAGTTGAATGGCACTCGATTTATAAGGAAAAACCTGTTGTTTCCCTGCACTTTCCGGCTCCTCTACCACGAAGCGTTTAAAGCTTGCGTTTTGCACATCATCTAGCACGACGGCCGGCCGATAATCTTTTTTGTTCGCTGTAAAAGTAACATTCTCAAAGTGAACGCCTTCGGCATGCCGAACGTAAAAAGCCCACGCAGGTAATTCTTTGAACTGCGAAAACTCCGGATAGGCATCGCGCATTTGTGGAACCCCATCTAATTCCGCCGGGCTTAACCCGCGTTTGGCATACAAAGGATTTCCACCGCCCGGATACACCAAGTGGATATTTTTTAAGGTTACATTTTGGATCTTATTTTCGAGCAAACCGACAATGCTCGCTGGCGAAATATTGCGAGGTAAATCCTCAATCGGACCTTCAAAATTATAACCAGCATCCGGTTTCCCCAACGGGATTTCCGCATATACATTCGATATTGTAATGTTTTTCATATAGGGCTTTTTCCCTTTTCCCCAGCGATCCCCGATGCGGAGATAGATGACATTACCCGTATTGATGGACCTCACGCCATCCACAACAATGTTTTCGATTTCTGCGCCATCCACAGCGGCAAAGGTTATCGCGGAACGAAAGGTATCAAAAATGGTCAAATTGGTTACTTTGAAATTCTTAAATCCACCGCGAGATACGGTGCCAAACTTCAGGCCGTTGGCACTCGACCTCCCCACGCAACTATCCACCACCACATTTTGACAGAAAAAATCCGGTGAATGTGACTTAAAACAAATCACATCGTCCGCCGCATCAAAATAGGAGTTTTTGATCACGACTCCGTCGCAGTCCACGATATCGATTCCGTCGTTGTTCCAATAGGATTTACTGTCCACGGTTATGTGATTCACATATACATTTTTACATTGATCATAGGTCTGGTTCCAGCTCGCTGGATCGCGCAAGGTGATATCCGTAATGACGATGTTTTTGCATTCGCGGAAATAGATGTTTTGTGGGCGATTGGTTTCATTCGGGCGATCATATTTCAACGGATCCGTGTAGACCCCCCGATGAATATAATTCACCATATTGTTCGCCGTAATAAATCCACGGCCATTAATCGTGCCTTTTCCCGTGATGCCAATGTTTTCTTGATTCACCGCAAAAATCATGGACATCCAACCGATTTTTTTGTCTTTGACATAATCAAAAGGATTTGTTGAGCCCAAAATCGTTGCACCATAATCCAGCTGCAGGGTCACATTTGATTTTAAATAGATGCTACCCGTGACGTAGTTGCCGGATTCGAAAACCAGTCGGCCGCCGCCATGTTCATGGATAAAATCAATTGCCTTTTGGATGGAGCAGGTGTTCAAGGTGATGCCGTCGTTTTTAGCACCGAAATCCGAAACGATGTAATCTTTCGTGAAGGCTTGAAAACTAACCAAGAAAAGGAGCAATCGGAGCAATGTAGGATGGATCTGTTTCATGGTTTATTTTGGAAGGAAAATGTCGGTGGAATTATACACATGTATTTGTTTCTTTTTCTTGCTTGGGTCAGCCAAGGTCATCGCGCTAAATAGTGCCCCTTGCACATCATCTAAAACGATGGCGGGCCGATAGTCCTTTCCTTTCGCGCGAAGAATGACATGGTCCATGGTCACTTGTTTCGCATGGCGCAGGTAAAAACCCCAAGCGGGCAATTCCTTAAATTGAGAATATTCCGGATAAGCGGCAGGCATTTCGGGAATACTGTCTAGGTCCGCTGGGCTGATGCCGCGAAACGCATAATTCGGATTGGCGTTTCCAGGATAGATGATTTCGATGTTTTTCAAGGTGACATCCGTGATGTATTGTCCTGGGAGTCCGACGATGCTAGCGGGGGAGATGTTGCGGGGTAAATCCTCCACAGGCCCTTCATATTCCCGACCGGCATCTGCTTTCCCTTCGGCGATTTCACAATACATGTTTTGAATGGTGATGCCCTTCATGCTGCCGGTCCGACCTTTGTTCCAGCGCGCACCGATCCGTAAATAAATGGCGTTTCCAGTATTATAGGCAAAAAGACTATCGACGAAAATGTTTTCCACGAGGCCTCCGTCAGGGGTAGCGATGGTGATGGCGGAGCGATAGGTGTCGAAAATTTTATTGTTGATAATTTTGAAATTTTTATATCCGCCTGAGCTTACGGTTCCGAACTTGATGCCATTGGCACTCGACCTTGCCACACAATTTCGTACTTCTACATTTTCGCACATTTTTGTGGCGTCGTGGGATTTAAAGCAGATGGCGTCGTCGCTGGAATCGATGTAGGAATTGGATATCAGGACATTTTTACAATCGACGATGTCGATGCCGTCGTTGTTCCAAAAGGCTTTGCTGTCGACGGTGATTTTGTCGATTTTCAGTTGGTCTATTTGATCACAAACCACCACCCATTCGGCGGCGTTTTTGACCACGATACCTGAGAGTTCGACATTCTTGCATTCGCGCAGATAAATGCCTTTGGGCCGCCAACGTGCAGAGCGGTCGTTCGCCAAATCGTCTTTTAAAATGCCTTTTTGTACTTGATCTGTCACGTTATTGGCTAATTCGCGGCCTTGTCCGTCGATGACCCCTTTGCCCGTAATGGCGATGTGATCGGCGGAATAGGCGGTAATTAGGGCGGGAAAACGGACGCTGAGGTTATAGTCGTAGATGTTGGTCGATCCCACGAGGGTGGCACCTTCTTCGAGGTGGATGGTGACGTTGGATTTAAGCTGAATCGTTCCAGTTAGGTATCGTCCTACATAAAAAACGAGTCGGCCGCCGCCTTTTTCGTGGATGAAATCAATCGCTTTTTGGATGGAGTGGGTATTTAAGGTCGTGCCATTGGACTTAATTCCAAACATGGAGGCTTTATAATCATCGGCCTTTGACTGAAACCCAAGCCAAACCGTCAAACTAAGGACGCTTAGGAGGTACTTCATGGTGTAAATTGGTTTAGAGCATTAGCAGGAGTGAACTTGCCAATATGTGTTCGAATATATCGATTCTTTAAGGACGGGGCAATGATTTGATTTAATTTCAATTATTGACTCTTTTCTTTTTCATATATTTTACAAAAAGAGGTCCTTTTCGACCTCTTTTTGTATGAACATACGACTGAAAATGCCTTTTCAAAAAATGGGATGGCAATAGCTTGATACCCTTATTTTCTCTTTTTGGCAGCTTCGGAATAAATGTACTGTTGGATATCTTTCACATCCTGACTGCTGACGCGGTCACCAAAGGAAGGCATGCCTTTAGGTACAAAAATGCCTTTTTTGACGATGTCTTCCATCATTCCGATTATTTCAGGTTTCGAATAAGTCAAATTCGGGATGGTTCCTCCGCCAGCTAAATTATGGCAAGCGTCACACAATTTCATAAATAATTGCTGGCCATGGGCCACTTGGCTTGCGCTGCCGGTCACTGGAATGTCCAACAAGCTTTTCTTTTCCTCTTGAATCAATGCAGGCATTTTGGCCTTGCCATTGATTTTAAATGTAAAAATTCTTCCGGGTTGAATGCTTTCTGTGAATTTGCTGTATTGGCCCATGACACCACCCCAGCCGACTGCTACCGTGATGTATTGTTCTCCATCCACCACATAGGTCATTGGCGGTGCCACGATGCCCGATTTTAAATCATAAGACCATACTTTTTTCCCGGTCTTCGCTTCGTAAGCGCTGAAAATACCCATGGCATTTCCTTGGAAAACGAGTTCTTTGGTGGTTAAAACCCCCGCATCCCAAAAGGATGCGCCTTCGGAACGCCAGACTTCTTTGCCTAAAGCAGGATCCCAAGCGATGAGTCGGCCTAAGGCCTTTTGTGCCTTCACGTCTTCCTTGGTCTCCTTTTTCTCGTCGATGCCAGAAGCGGTATTCCAGGTTTTTGGATCGTATTTAAAATCTTTCCGATTTCCATAGAGGTAAGACATTTCCCGAGAGGGGATATAAACCAATTTTGTCACCGGGTTATAGGCCATGGCTTGCCAGTTGTGCCCGCCGATGGGCGATGGAGCCACGCGTTTATTGAAATTCTCATAGCGGCTAAACGGCGTTTCTACCGGTCGGCCTGTTTTCATGTCCACATGCGTGGCCCAGTTGACATAGGTATATGGATTTGCGTTTAATAATTCGCCGCTTTTGCGATCTAAGACATAAAAAAATCCGTTTTTAGGGGCTTGCATGATGACCTTTCGGTCTTTTCCGGCGATGTTGATGTCGGCCAAAATCAATTGTTGGACCGCCGTATAATCCCAGGTCTCGCCCGGTGTTGTTTGGTAATGCCATTTGTATTCCCCGGTTTTTACGTCGACCGCCACAATGGACGATAGGTATAAATTATCCCCTCCGCCAGGACTTCGCACTTCGCGGTTCCAAGGGGATCCGTTTCCGGTTCCAATGTAGACATACCCCAGGTCTTTGTCGTAGGCAAATCCATCCCAAGCCGTACCGCCTCCGCCTAATTTCCACCATTCCCCCTTCCAGGTTTTAGCCGCATTTTCCATGGCTTTGGATTCAAATGGCTTCGAAGGATCGCCCGGAACTGTATAAAAACGCCAAACTTCTTTTCCATCCTCTGCATTGTATGCGGTCACGTATCCGCGAACACCTAAATCGGCTCCTGAATTTCCAATGATGACCTTACCGTCATATACGCGAGGGGCTCCCGTAATGGTATAGGCTTTGGAGGTGTCCACGGTGATGACGGACCAATTTTCTTTTCCCGTGCTGGCCTTGATGGAAATCAATCGGCCGTCGAGGGTACCCACGAAAATATTGCCTTTGTACATCGCTACACCTCGGTTCACCACGTCACAGCACACTTTAATAGCGGTTTGCTTGGGAACTTGTGGATCATAAGTCCATAAAATTTTACCGGTCCGAGTATCCATCGCATACACGACACTCCAAGGGCCGCTGATGAACATGATGCCGTCCACGACGAGAGGGGTGGCTTCGATGCCCCGACTCGTCCCTAAATCCGTGGACCATGCCAGGCCTAATTGGTTTACATTGCTAGAATTAATTTGTTCCAAAGGACTAAAGCGATCCTCCGAATAGTTTAGGCCATAGCTCATCCAGTCGTTTGGCGAATCCTGGGGGTTGGATAATTTTTGGTCATCGACGAGCGAGGTGACCGATTCGATGTGTTCCGCACTTCCTTTTGGGGCATCCTTTTTACACGAAAAAATTAGCAAGGAAATGATTGCGAGGTAGAGATTCGTTTTTTTCATAAAAAAATAAGTTTCGAAAAGGTATTCATTTTTTTTGGTGTTTAAAAAAGATAGGGCTTGACTTGGGCCAAAAATTCGGGAACAATGCTATTGGGATCCCCTTTGCGAAGTGTTTCGATAGGGATATAGCCGCGGTAATTGGACGCGCGAATGAGGTCGAAGGTCTTTTTAAGGTCGATGGGGATTTCGGTTTTCCCAGCGAATATGGTTTCTTTTAATTGCCAATTGACCGCATAGGGAATGGTTTTTTCGATTTCAGCATAAACCTCTTTTTCGCGGAAACTGCCCACATCTAAGATGAGCCCACACCAGGGGCTATTCACGCGTTGAAGAATGTCAATGACTTGGTCTGCTGTTTTGATAAAATCGTTGTGGTTTTGAATGCCGATGATGATTCCTTTTTTGGATGCATAGTCGGTGCATTCTTTGAGCGCATCGACGACCCAATTGGAAATTTGTCCCCAGGTATATCCCGGCAATTCGCTTTTCCCGGCAAATACACGTAGGACGGGAGCGCCTAATTTTGCGGTGGCATCGACCCAATTTTTGACGAGTTGGATTTCTCGTTCTCGGTCAGATTTGTTGGCGAAAACAAAGTCGTTCCGACAGCCCGTTCCGCTTAATTCCAATCCGATTTCATGCATTTTTCGTTTCAATGAAAACAAATAATCATCTGATGGCACTTGTGGATATCCGGGTAAATAATAACAGGTGAGGTCGAGCCCTTCAAAGCCATTATGGACACAAAAATCCATCATTTGTTCCACCGAAACCGTATGTGCCATCAAAGGCGCATTAAATGAATAGGCGTTTAGGCTGATTTTGAGCCGCTTGCCAGTCGCGGAAGCCAAGTGTAGCTTCGGATTGGCGGTCAGGACTGGACTAGCAAGAAGGTAGGCAAGGGCAGAACGTCTTTGCATGAGATTTAGGTTTAGTTTTACGTAAATTGCTACAAATAAAACAAATAAACGTCATCAAAAGCGAGGACAAAATTTTATTTTTGCCACATGTATATTTCTCTCACAGGTCTTAAGCCTAAGGGCTTCTTAAGTATTCTTCGATTTTGGACCCTTGCGGTCCCGTCTTTTGCGCAAGCGAAATCTGCCAAAGGCAATTTATATGCTGAGGTTAAAAAAATGCATGGATTTCAATGCACGATAACGGCCTGGGAAAATAGGGAGGTCATGCTGGAATTTATGCGAAACGGGGTTCACCTTCAGGCGATGAAAGCCTTTCCAAAAATTGCCACGGGCCGTACCTATGGGTTCGAGTCGGAAGGGATCCCTACTTGGGAGGAGGCGTACGCGATTTTGATGGAAAAAGGGAAAGATTATTCGGCTAGACCTTCCGCGTAAGACTTAAAATTGTTTAAAATTAGTTGCCAACCCATTTGCTGCATATCCTCGGGATTCATTTTTTCGGGCTCAAATTCCTCTCGTACCAAAGTCCCATCAGGAGTCGACTCAAAATACACAAACATGTGGCGTCCGTCGCCAATGACGATGTCGATTTGTTTTTCGGAAATGATTTGTTTGTAGGTTCCCCAAAAATCAAATTTCATGGATCCGTCTTTCGCAGCCATGGTATAATGAAATTCTCCGCCGATACGCAGGTCATTGCTTGCGGACGGACAATGCCAATCGGGACTAGCGAAGTTCCAATGTTGGACGTGTTCAGCCTGTGTCCAAACAGACCAAACGGAAGATACAGGGGATTGGATGTGTGTTTCTACGGAAATTAAATGCATAAGTTAAATTTGACCAGACAAAGAAAATAAAAAATTTATTTATCTCCCTGTTTATGTACTAAATGGCTTTCGCTTTGTCCTGTTTTGTCGGAAATAAATTGGACCAAGTAAGATCCTTCGGGCAGGGTGGCGGTGTCCCAGTTGCCTTCGATGCTATGGGTAGTTAGTTGGCGAATTTTTCCATGTAAATCGATTAGCCGAACCTCTTGGCTTTCCGGGCTTTTGAAAAATAATTGATCTTGAAAGGGATTTGGGTATACTTGGGCCGACTTAGGAGATTCTTGGGTAGCTAAGGGAACCTCCTCAACAATCTCATCGACTTGAATCGAATTGATTTGAAGGGTTCCGGTGGCAGAGCCCATGTCAAGACTTAGTCGGGCATTCGCGTCATAAGGATCATTCATCGTAAATAAGAAGCTAAATTCTTTTTCGTTAGGTTCAATGGTTAGTCCATTGTAGGCACTGTAGGCATTATAGGGATTCGACGAACGACCCATGTAGGCGGTCATGGACAGGGTTTTGTCGGCCTGCGCCTTAAGCTTGACAACATACCTTTTTTTATAAGTCAGGGGAAATCCTGCCCGACTCGCCTGAATATGCCAAGCCGTTCCCGTGACATTTGACATGGTTACTTTGAACCCATTTCCCGCCCCGAGTAAAGTTCCCAATGCCCCTGAATTCAAATTTAAGTTCCAGCCTCCCGCACCTTGCATATCATAGATATTTTTGGTGGGCAAAGTCCGCACCGCGGGCATGGGGTTTTTGACTAAGGCATCGACCAAAGGCTGTTTAAATGTCGCACTCGCTGGGGTATAAATGCCAAAACCTGCCGAATATTCCCAGTAGGCCCAACTTAACCCTTGGGACTCAAAATAGCGCGCCAAATACGTGGTCCATCGTGCCCGACTTTCCATATCAGCCAATTCATAAGACCCAAATTCCCCCACATGCAAAGGCATTTTTTTCTGTTTGGCCCACTGAATGGCAAAGTCAAATTCTGAAATCACCTGGTTGCGCTCCCATGGCAAATCCTCCCATTTGGTGCCGATATATTTATCTTTTAGACCGGCCCAATCGGCCCCTTGGTGCGTGAAATTAAAGGGATTGTAATAATGAATGCTTAAGATTAAATTAGGGTCATTCGGTGGATTTAACTCTTTAACCCCGCCCAAACCCCCATAGGAAGCGGTGCCCAACAACACCTTTCGATCCGGATTTGTCTTTCGTATTTCCGTCAAGGCATCAGCGAAATACACATTCCATAAGGCAGGCGTCAATGCATCATGGGGTTCATTGAGTACTTCGAATAATAGTCGGTCATTATAGCCCTTAAAATAGGCTGAAATTTGTGCCCATTGTTTTAAGAATCGAGCTTTCGAGGCGGCCGGATTGGTGAACATTTCATCGTGATGATGCATGTTGATTATGACATATAAATTCTTGCTTATGGCAAGGTCGACCACAGATTTTACACGCGCCAAAAATACAGGATTAATCGTGTAGGGTTCGGTTAATTGGGCTCTTTCAGGAACGTCCCAGCGAATTGGCATCCGAATGTGCGTAAAACCCAAACTCGCTATTTGAGATATGTATTCTTCCTTAAACGGATTCCCCCAAGCCGTTTCAGAAGGCGCCTCAAACATATTTCCTAAATTAATTCCTCGACCTAGGTTTTGACCTGCGGCAGCGGGTCTTATCCAAAGCCCAAAAAATAGGAATAGCAAGAAATGTATTTTTGAATTGCGATGACTCATGCGAATTTTTTAGCCCTCGAAATTAGTATTTTTATGGGGATTTGGTTTTGAAAAGATTGGATAAATCAGTTTAAAAAAATAGAAAATCAACTACTTGATAATTTGTTAAATTGCTTTTCCATAACTCACATAGTCTGCGGGAATTTGCATAATTTCGACTTCCACAAAATTACTTTTGTCGTAGGTAGTGAAAGGGTTTTGGCCTTTTATAAATAGGGAATTAAATTGAATTTTTTAACGTAAATCAATCGCGGGTTGACCAGTCAAATGAATCAGATTCGATTACTTTTTGTGCTTTTTATTACGGTCAGCCTTTTTTCCTGTCACCGGGGAAGACCTCTTGAATCGGCTAAATTCCCACAGGAATTAGTTCATTTTAAAGCGATTAGGGAGACGCCAATTTTTACTGGAACGGGTCAAGATACCTGGGACAAACAAATTCGAGAACGCGGATTTATTCTAGAAGAAGCAGGAAAATACCACCTTTGGTATACCGGCTATTCTCCCGCATCGCCCTTGAAATTTCTTGGCTATGCCACCTCGAGGGATGGACTGGCATGGCAGCGATATTCTTCCGAAAGCATACATCCTGGAAAATGGGTCGAGGATATGTGTGTCCTCAAATGGCAAGGGACCTATTACATGTTTGCCGAAGGCGAGGGCGATATCGCTCATTGGCTGATTTCCAAGGACCGAGTGCATTGGGAAGAACAAGGAAATCTAGATATTCGTATGCACGACGGCAGTCCGATCAAACTGGGGCCTTATGGCACGCCGACCGTGATTCGCGCCAAAGGGCTTTGGCACTTATTTTATGAACGGGATGATCGCGGAATTTGGCTAGCGACCTCCACGGATTTAAAATCATGGACAAATGTGCAAGACGAACCCGTGATTGCGATGGGACCCGCGGCCTATGATGCGCATGCGGTGGCCATGAATCAGGTGATTCGGTATAAGGGAATGTATTATGGGTTTTATCATGCGTCGGCCTATGCGGATTGGCATGAATGGTCGACGAATGTGGCCGTTTCCGCCGACCTAATTCATTGGAAAAAATATGACCAAAATCCCATTCTTGGTCTTAATCAATCCAGCGGAATCGTGTTAAAAAAAGGTCGCGGGTTTCGTTTTTATACGATGCATCGAAAAGTCATGGTATACGAATCAGCTCATTAAGTAAGGTATGAAAATGAAGTATATTGTTTATGTATGGCTTGCGGCTTTGTTTGGGTTTCCGTTGACGGGTTTAACCCAAGCATCTGCATTATCAAAGAAGCTTTTAAAGACCAAAAACCTCGTTGCCCTTTGGGATTTTAAGGAAGCCGAAGGTCTACCTCGCGCATCCCTTCAGGGGAAATTTGACCTAGCCGAAACAAATGGACCTGTTCCGCGGATTTCTGAAGGACCTTTAAGTGGATTTTCTGCCCAATTCGGAGCGGGGGCATACCTTTCTTTAGCCAATGAAAAAACGGGGGGGTTAAATATCTATGGGGCTAATCAAGGCGTAACCGTCATGGCTTGGGTAAAATGGTCGGGCGAACAAACCGGTTTTGTGGGCGGCATGTGGAATGAATACCAAGACGGCGGCAAAAGGCAATATGGCTTGTTTATTTCCTTGCCTCATTACAATGGGAAAAATCAAGTATGTGGCCATATCTCTAGGAATGGGAAACCCACACAGCCTTTTCCCTATTCGATCGACTATTC